>JAXMMJ010000123.1:0-25218 GCA_034366585.1 Hylemonella sp. | reverse complement strand
AGCCCTGCCACACGGCATAGGGGACCAAACATCCGAACCCCACAAGGACGCGCCATGGCGCGTCCTTGTTTGGCTGTTTTGTCTTGAGCTGTTGGTTCACGGCTGTTCGGAGCCCTATGCCGTGTGGCAGGGCTGAGCAGCGCAGCAGCGGGCGGATCAGGGCGGGCGTTGTTTGAGCGCAGCGAGTTTAGCCCGACCCCGCACGATGCGAGCAGCGCAAGGAACCCCGCAGGGGCCCTGACTTCGGCTCGCCTTCTCTTTGCTTACTTTCTCTTGGCGAAGCAAGAGAAAGTGAGTCGCCCGCCGGGGCGAGACCCGGCCAGCCACGAAAGCAGTCATTTATCAAGATGCCAATCCGTCTCGGCGACAATCCCCCCTGTCCAAAACACAGAACACGAAATCCCAGCCATGGCCGTCCAGTGGTTCCCAGGTCACATGCACCTGACCAAGAAGACCATCGAGGAGCGCATCAAGCACATTGATGTGGTCATCGAGATGGTCGACGCGCGCCTGCCGGGCTCCAGCGCCAACCCCATGCTGGCCTCGCTGACCGCCAAGCGCCCCAGCCTCAAGGTTTTAAATAAGCAGGACCTGGCCGACCCGGGCTGTACCGCCCTCTGGCTGGCGCATTACAACGGTCGCGAGGGCACACGCGCCATTGCCCTGGACACCACCGACGGCAACGCCGCCAAGCGGCTCATCGCGCCCTGCCGCGAACTGGCACCCACCCGCGGCAACAGCATGGCGCGCCCGCTGCGCGTGATGATCTGCGGCATTCCCAATGTGGGCAAGTCCACGCTGATCAACCGGCTGGTGGGCAAGAGCGCGGCCAAGGCGGCCGACGAGGCTGGCGTCACGCGCAACGAACAGCGCATCGTGCTCGAGGACGGCTTCTACCTGTTCGATACACCAGGCATGCTGTGGCCGCGCATCATCGTCGCGCAAAGCGGCTACAACCTGGCCGCCAGCGGTGCCGTGGGCCGCAACGCCTTCGACGACCAGGAGGTGGCACTGGAACTGCTGGACTACCTCAAGCCCCACTACGCGACCGAGCTGGCCGCGCGTTACGCACTCAAGGACATCGCGGACCAGGAGAGTGACGCCTTGCTTGAAGCCATCGGCCGCAACCGCGGCGCGCTGCAGGCTGGCAACAAGGTCAACCTGCAGAAGGCGGCCGAGCTGCTGATCCACGACTTCCGTGTCGGCGCGCTGGGGCGCATCTCGCTGGAGACGCCGCAGGAATACGCGCGCTGGCTGGCCGAAGGCAAACAGCTCGACGCCGAGCGCCAGCTGCGCAAGGAAGAGCTCCAGAGCGCCGGCCATATCCGCACCAAACCCGCCGTCAAGAAATCTGCGCCTCCCAAGGCCGCCCCCCGTCCCAGGAAACCCGCCCGATGAAAACCCTGCTGCCCCAGCAACTGCTGGTCCATCCCGACCGCCACGATCCCTCGCCGCTGATCCTCTACCACGCACGCTGTGCCGACGGCTTCGGTGCTGCGCTGGCGGCCTGGCTGTATTACGAAGGCCAGGCCGAGTTCCGCCCCTGCGACCATGGCGATGTGAAGAGTGTGGACGACCTGCCGGCGCTCGAAGGCCGCGCGGTCTACATCCTCGATTTTTCCTTTGCGCCGGAGATCATGTCGGTCATCGAGCAGCGCGCGAGCAAGCTGGTTCTGCTGGATCATCACAAGAGCGCCGCCGAGAAGCTCACGGGCTTTGCCTGCCGCTGCGGTGTGGTGCATTTCGACATGAGCAAGTCCGGTGCCCGCCTGGCCTGGGAGTTCTTCCAGTCCGACCGCGCATTGCCCGCCCTGGTGCGCTACATCGAAGACCGCGACATCTGGGCCTGGAAATTCCCCGAGAGCGCGGGTTTCCTCGCCGCGCTCGACATGGAGACCATGGACTTCGAACGCTGGTCGCAGATCGCCTCTTATGACGAAGACGAACTTGCGAACTTCATGCTGCGCGGCCAGGCCATGGACGAGAAGTTTCGCAAGCTCTGCGAGGACATCGCCGCCGGCGCCGAGCCCGTGGTCTTCAACGGCCAGGCCGGCCTCATGGTCAATGCGCCCGGCATGTTCCACAGCCTGGTGGGTGAGATGCTGAGCAAGAAGAGCGGCACCTTCGCCCTGATGTGGAGCGCCAGCAAGGGCGGGCTCATCAAGGCCGGCCTGCGTTCGCAGCGCAGTTTCGACTGCATCCCCCTGGCCGAGAGCATGGGCGGCGGCGGCCATGCCCAGGCCTGCGGTTTCCGCATGGGGGCTGAGCGCCTGCCCGAATTGCTGCGCGGCACGCTGAACGCCTGAGCCTCAAGTTGTCGACCGGTCTGCCGATAAAGGGTGTGAAACCACCCGATATCGACCATGGACGGCATCAGCAACCAGATCATCGCCATCGCCGGCCAGCTGCAGTCGGCGCGGCTGGCGCAGAACGTACAGGTCTACGTGCTGCGCCAGGCCATGGACATGCAGCAGAGCAGCGTGCAGATCCTGCTGCAGCCGGCCACCGGCCCGCAGCCCCTGGCCACCTCGGGCAGCCTGGGCACGCGGCTCAACGTGCTGGCTTGAAGCTCCTCTGCTTCAGTAGCCCTCTTTGAGCACCACGTCCGAACAGGGGTGGGCCACGCAGGGCAGCACATACCCTTCTTCCTTCTCTTCCGCCGTCAGGCCCGGCCAGTCCATCTCGTAGCGCACCGTGCCGCTGACGAGCTGGCCGATGCAGGTGCGGCAGGTGCCGTTGCGGCAGGAGCTGGGCCAGTCCACCCCACCTTCTTCCATGGAGAGCAGCAGCGGCCGGTCGGCCCAGGCGTCGAAGGTCTGGTCGAAGGCCTCGGTGCGGCCGATGTAGAAGAGGGGGGTGTCGTTCGGGTTCATGGGGCGTGGAGAGTCTTCTTCCATTTTAGGCAGGACCCAATAGGCCCGTTGCGGCACAGGGCAAGTTCTGATTGCTATAAAAAACAGAGCATTTGCGCTGGATCATGGAAGCTTGTAGGCTGTCGTGCCAGCATCACGCGAGTGCATCGCAGGAGCCTTCCATGAACAGCCGCCGCATCCTCATCCTCCAGGGCCATCCCGACGCCACGGCCCCGCACCTCTGCCACGCCCTGGCCGCGGCCTATGCCGAAGGCGCACGCAGCGCCGGCCACGAGGTGCACATCGTCGAGATCGCGAAGCTGGATTTTCCCCTGCTGCGCAGCCAGCAGGAGTGGGAACACACGGCGCTGCCCGCCGGCCTGCAGGCCGCGCAGGACGAGATCGCCTGGGCCCAGCACCTCGTCATCCTCTTCCCGCTCTGGCTGGGCGACATGCCGGCCCTGCGAGGGGCTCCCTGTCGGGTTTTGCCTTCAAGGGTGATGCGGCCGAGCGCGGCAGCAACCCTTTCATGTTCAAAGGCCTCAAGGGGCGCAGTGCGCGCATCGTCGTCACCATGGGCATGCCGGCCCTGGTCTATCGCTGGTATTTCCGGGCCCGCGGTGTGGGGCTGCTCAAGCGCAACATCCTGGGTTTCGTCGGCATCTCGCCGGTGCGCGACACGCTGGTCGGCATGGTGGACAAGCTGGGCGAAGCCGGCGTGCGCAAGTGGCAGGACAAGTTGCGCGCGCTGGGTGCGCGGGCCGTCTGACGCGTCCGGATCAGGCGGGCGCGCCGAAGTGCTCCGCCACCAGTTCGCGCAGCGCCTTGGCGACGAAGCGGCTCAGCCGTGTGGCCGGGCGCGCGGTGGGCACAGCCAGCACCAGCTGGTTGCGCATGGCCGGCGTATGGATGGCCGCCACGTTCAGGGCCTGCGGGTAGGTCCAGGCGCGGATGGCACCCAGCGGCAGCACGGTGTCGGCCACGCCGCGCGCCACCAGGCTCAGCACCGTCTGCACCGAATCCACCTCGGCCACCAGCTGCAGCGGCAGGCCGCGCGGGCGGGTGTGCTCTTCCAGCAGCTGGCGCAGCGCATTGGGCCCGCTGGGCATGACCAGCGGACGCAGCGCCACGTCGGCCAGGCGCATGCGTTTGGGAACGGGCTGCACGCTGATGAGCACCAGCGGCTCGCGCAGCAGCGTCTCCTGCTGCATCTGGGGGGAGGCCGGTGGGTCGAACATCAGCGCCACGTCGATGCGGCCTGCCACCAGCCATTCGCGCAGCCGGATGCTCAGCCCTTCCACCACGGTCATGGTGGCCTCGGGAAACCGGGCGTGGAAGCGCTCGACCAGGTCGGCCGTCAGCACATGGGCCAGGCGCGGCGGCAGACCCACGGTCACGCGGCCGCGCGGGCTGGCCTGGCGCTCGCGCATGTCCACGCGGGCCCGTTCGGCCAGGTCGAAGATGCCGCGCGCATGCGCCAGCAGGGCCGTGCCGGATTCGGTGGCCTGCACGCCGCGACCGGTGCGCTCGAACAGGCGCTGCCCCAGTTCCTCCTCCAGCAGCAGCACCTGGCGGCTCAGCGCAGGCTGCGACATGTGCAGGGCGGCTGCGGCGCGGCTGACGCTGCCGGCTTCCGCCACGGCCACGAAATACTGCAGGCGGGTGAGGTCCATGCCATGCATTCTACGGATAGCTGGTATTTGTAAAAGAATGAACCTAAGGCGGACATGTCGCACCACAATCAGCGACATGCCCGATCTCCAGACGCCCGTCCAGACCTACCGGACCCCGCCCACGCGGCCCACGCTGCAACTTCCGCCCGGCGCCTGTGATGCCCACGTGCATGTGTTCGGCCCGGCTGCGCGTTTCCCCTATGCGCCCGGGCGCAACTTCACGCCGGTGGATGCGCCCAAGGAAACGCTGTTTGCGCTGCACCGGCATTTGGACATCAGCCGCTGCGTGATCGTGCAGTCGGCCGTGCACGGTTTCGACAACCGTGTGGTCGAAGACGCGATCCAGGCCGGGCAGGGGCGTTACCTGGGCGTGGCCCTGGTGCCCGCCAACGTGGCCGACAGCGAGCTGCAGCGCCTGGCCGCCGCGGGTTTTCGCGGTGTGCGTTTCAACTTCATGAAGCACCTGAGTGCTGCAGCCAGCGTGGACGAGGTGGTGGCGCTCACCCCCAGGCTCAAGGCCGCCGGCCTGCACCTGCAGGTGCACTTCGAGAGCAGCCTGGTACACGCCCTGGGGCCGGTGCTGGCGCGCAGTGCCGTGCCCGTGGTGATCGACCACATGGGTCGGGTCGACGCCACACTGGGCGCAACGCACGCCGATTTCGCGGCCCTGCATGCGCTGCTGGCGAACCCGCTGTTCCATGTGAAGCTCAGCGGCATCGACCGCATCAATGCCCAGCCTGCCGCCGCGCCGGCCTATGCGCAGGGCGTGGCCTTGGCGCGTTTGCTGCTAGAGAGTTATACCGAGCGTTGCCTCTGGGGCACGGACTGGCCGCACCCCAACCACACCCACGTGCCCGACGACGGCGCGCTGGTGGACGCGCTCGCGCGCATCGCTCCCGATCCCTCGCAACGCGAGTTGCTGCTCGTGCGCAACCCCCAGAATTTCTACCGCTTCGAGCACTGAATCCATGAACAAGACTTCCACCTCTCCCAACGGTCGCCTCGCCAGCAAGGTCGCCTTCGTCACCGGCGCCGGCTCGGTCGGCCCGGGCTGGGGCAATGGCCGCGCCATCGCCGTGCGTTTCGCCGAAGAGGGCGCCAGTATCTTCGGCCTGGACCGCGACCTGGAGCGCATGGCCGAGACCGAGCGCCTGGTCAAGGCCGCCGGCGGGCGCTTCATTGGTGTCAGCTGTGACGTCACGCGCGGCGAGGCCATCGCCGATGCCGTGGCGCGTTGCATGAGCGCGTTCGGGCGCATCGACGTGCTGGTCAACAACGTGGGCGGCTCGGCCAAGGGCGGCCCCGTGGAGATGAGTGAAGAGGTCTGGGATGCGCAGATCGACCACAACCTCAAGAGCATTTTCCTTACGTGCAAGCACGTGCTGCCGCACATGCTGGCGCAGGGCAGCGGCGCCATCGTCAACATCTCGTCCACCTCGGGCCTGCGCTGGACGGGCGCCGCGCAGATCGCCTATGCGGCCACCAAGGCCGGCGTGATCCAGTTCTCGCGCGTGCTGGCTGTGCAGTACGCCAAGCAGGGCATCCGCGTGAACACCGTGGTGCCCGGACAGTTGCACACGCCCATGGTCGAGGTGCGGCTGGCCGGCCAGCGCGCCGGCGGTGACGTCGAGGCGCTGCTGCAGCAGCGCCAGTCGCGCATCCCGCTGCCCTTCATGGGCGACGGACGCGACACGGCCAACGCCGCGCTTTTCCTGGCTTGCGATGAATCACGCTTCGTCACCGGCACCGAGATCGTGGTCGACGGCGGCATGTCCGTGCGCTGCGACTGAAGGGCAACCCATTCCATAAGAACGAGGAGATCCACATGAAGCTGCACCACCCCATCCGCCGCGCCGGCCTGTTCGTCCTGGCCTGCGCATGCCTGCTGTTGTCTACGACGGCGCTGGCCCAGCAGGCCAGGATCACCCGCATCATCGTGGCCTTCCCGCCCGGCGGCCCGGTGGATTTCGTTGCCCGCACGCTCGGTGAACAGCTGGGCAAGGAGCTGGGCCACCAGGTCATCATCGAGAACAAGGCCGGCGCCAATGGCGCCATCGCGGCCGAATACGTGGCGCGTTCGGCCCCCGATGCCCAGACCCTGTGGCTGACCAGCGTGGGTGCCGTCGCCATCAACCCCGCGCTCTACGGCAAGCTGTCCTACGACCCGCAACGCGACCTGACGCCGGTGTCCCTGGTGGTCAACAACGTCGAGGTGCTGGTCGTGGGGGCCAACGCGCCCTACAACAGCGGTGCCGAATTCGTCGCCGCCAGCCGCCAGAACCCGGGCCAGCCGCTGACCATGGCGTCCTCCGGCACCGGCAGCGTGCCGCACCTGGCCATGGAGCTGCTCAACGACGCCGCGAAGATCAACCTCACGCACATCCCCTACAAGGGGGCCGCACCGGCCATCACCGATGTGATCGCTGGCCACGTCAACGGCTTCTTCGGCGACATTCCCGGCCTCATCTCGCACATCAAGTCGGGCCGCCTCAAGGCCATCGGCCTGGCCGCGACCCGGCGCCACCCGCTGCTGCCCGAGGTCAAGACCTTCGAGGAGATGGGGGTGCCCGGCGTGGACTCCGACAACTGGTACGCTCTGTTCGCCGCCAAGGGCACGCCGGCGGCCGAGATCGATCGCGTGAACCAGGCGGTGCGACGCACGCTGGGCAACGAGGCCGTGAAAGCCAGGCTGCAGGCCTCCGGCGCCGAAGTCGCGCCGTCCACACCGGCCGCACTGGCCACCCTGCTGAAGAACGACACGGCCAAGTGGACCCGCGTGGTCAAGGCCAAGAACATCCAACCCGACTGAGATTCCACACCCCATGCGCATCACCCCCATCACGCCCGGCACCCGCCCCGAACTTGCCACCCAGGAGGCGCAGATCCAGGCCGAACGCGGCCGCATCTCCCCGCTGTACCAGGTGCTGCTCAACAGTCCGCCCATCGCCCACGGCTGGGAGCAGATGCTCTCGGCCGTGCGCAACCGCAACAGCATTCCGGCCGGCCTGCGCGAGATGGTCATCCTGCGGGTGGCCGTGCTCAACCGCGCGCCCTACGAGTTCGACGCCCATGTGCCGCACGCGCTCAAAGCCGGTGTCTCGCAGGTTGTCATCGATGGCTTGCGCGCCGTGCCGTTGGCGGCCGACCTGCCCCTGTCGCCGGCCGAGCGCACGGCGCTGCGCCTGACCGACGCCATGACACGCGACATCGATGTCCCCGAGGCGCTGTATGACGAGGTCAAACAGCACTTCGATGCCCAGGGCCAGATCGACCTGGTGGCCACCGCGGCCGCCTACAACATGGTGTCGCGTTTCCTGGTGGCGCTGCAGATCGGGCACTGAGCATGGAACAGCCGACCGACTGTCTGCTGCTGCAGTTCACACTCGATCCTGCGTCCACCGAGCGCCTGGCCGCGGCTGCCGCCCAGCTGTGCACCGACAGTGGCTTGCAGCTGCAGCGCCTGGCCAGCACGGCGCAGGGGGAGGCCTACCTCTATGCGCAACTGCCTGCGCGCCGCCTGCTGGAGTTGGATGCCCTGCCGCCCGTGGATGCCGCGCTGGCCCGGCGCATACCCTCGGCGCGCGACATCCGTGTCTCGCGCCTGCAGCAGGTCTATGCGGCGCCGGGGCAATCCCGTGACGCATCGCCCGTCTTCCACTACGTGGTCGAGACCGATCCGGAAACCGGCTGGCGCGAGGAACTGGAGCGCTGGTACGACACCGAGCACATGCCTGGTCTGGCTTCCGTTCCGGGTTGCATCCTGGCCCAGCGTTATTACAACCACGACCAGGGGCCCTTCTCGCTGGCCTGTTATGACCTGGTGGCCGAGAGCGTGCTGGGCTCGCCCCCCTGGCTGGCCGTGCGCGGCACCGCCTGGAGCGACATCGTGCGTCCGCACTTCACCAATACCAAACGCACCATGTTCCGCACGCTGGGCTGAGGTGGTCCGGGCGCGGGCTGCGGCGGCCAGACGGTGTGCCGCAGGGGACACCTCCCACGTTCAGGGGATGACGGCGCAGGCGCTAGCGGCTAAAGTCGCGCCACCGTTCAACAGGGAGGCTTCATGAAACGACTCGGTCCCGTCCTGCAATTTCTCGGCTGCGAACAAGGCCAGTGGCGCATCAGCGCCCTGTGGGTGCAGGACAGCGCCGACGCTGCGCCTGTCCTCACGGCCGGTGGCCGCCCCGTGCAGGTGGCGCAGGCGAGTGTGCCCGGCAGCACCTGCACGGCCTGGCGTTTCGAGTTCGCCGTCGCGCAGACGGCCGCCGCGCAGGAGGTGGCCTACAGCATCGGCGGCGAGCAGCACGGTTTCTGCGTGCCGGCGCGCGACACCATGCCCTCGATGGCCTACGCCTCGTGCAACGGTTTTTCCGATCCGACCCTGATGAAGAAGGTCAAGGAGCCCAACGCGCTGTGGGCGCGCCTGGGCCGGCTGCACGCGGGCACGGACCGTGTCGACAACCAGGCCTACGGGCCCCTGCACCTGCTGCTGCTCGGCGGCGACCAGGTCTACAGCGACGCCATGTGGGCCGTGATCCCCGAGCTCAAGGCCTGGTGCGCGCTGCCGCGCGACAAGCGTTTCAAGGCCGCTTTCACCGCCACCTTGCGCCGCAAGGTCGAGGCCCATTTCAGCAGCATCTACCTGGACCGCTGGTCCCAGCCCGAGGTGGCGACCATGCTGGCCCGCCTGCCCACCGTGATGATGTGGGATGACCACGACATCATGGACGGCTGGGGCTCCTACCCGGCCGAGCAGCACCAGTGCCCCGTCTACCAGGGCATCTTCGAGGTGGCGCGCAATGCTTTCGCGCTGTTCCAGCGGCAGGCCCTGGGCGCGCTGCCGCCGGCCACGTTGCCGGGGCAGGACCAGCACAACAGCGCCTGGCGCATCGGCGAGCTGGGCCTGCTGGTGCTGGACATGCGCAGCGAGCGCCGCCCGCGCTCGGGCGACGCGCAGGCCACGGGCGGCGTGCTGCAAGCCGAGCAGGTGCTCAGCCCCAGGAGCTGGGCCGCCGTCTACCAGTGGCTGGCCGCACAGGAGGCCGCGGGTGGTCTGAAGCACCTCTTTGTCATGAGCAGCATCCCCGTGGTACATCCGGGGCTCGACCTGATCGAGAAGGTGCTGGGCGTGCTGCCGGGCCAGCAGGAGATGGAGGACGACCTGCGTGACCACTGGAACAGCACGCCGCACAAGGCCGAGCGCCTGCGCCTCATCCACCGCCTGCTGCAGGTGGCGGCCCGGGGCGTGCGCGTCACCGTCCTCTCAGGCGACGTGCATGTGGCCGCGCTGGGGGTGATCGAGTCCACGCGCGAGGGCGGCAAGCCCTGTGTCATCAACCAGCTCACCAGCAGCGGCATCGTGCACCCGACTTCTTCGGCGACGGAGGTGTTCGTGCTGGAGCACGTGGCCCGGCACGAGGAACAGGTCGACCGCGGCATCACCACCCGCATGCTGGAGTTCCCCGCCACCGGCCGTTGCATCAAGGCCAGCCGCAACTTCCTCACCCTGCAGCCTGACGCTGCGGGGGGTGAAGGCCGCTACTGGGCCAACTGGTGGGTCGAGGGTGAGCCCCACCCCTATACCAAGGTGGTCCACCCCACCACCGCGCTGGCCTAGGGCAGTGCGGCGAGAATCAGCGCCGGCCTATGTTCCCGGGGTTGTGGCCATGACCGTGGCCATGGTGGCGAGGGGCGCCGTGCCGCGGGTAGCCGCCGCCGAAGTACAGTTGCACCCCCGCCGACGGGTAACGGTAGTACGGGTAGGGATAGGCATAGGGATACGGGCGCACGTAATAGACCGGTGGCGCGACGACCACGGGCGGCGCATACACCGGCGCTGCCACGATAGGTTCGGGTGGCGGTGCGCCGGGTTCGCCCAGATACTCGGGCGCCACCCGCAGCGCGATGGTCTGGCCCGGGTCGTAGGGCAGCTGTGTCGTGTATTCCTTGTCGGCGTAGATGTAGACCACGCGGTAGCCCACCGTGCGGTTTTCGTAGAAGGTCTGCACGCCGCAGCGTTGCACCTCCTGCAGTTCGGTGGGTGGAGAGCCTTCGATGCGGTCGCCGATCACCGCGCCACCGATGGCGCCCAGCACCGTGGCCGCGCCCGAGCCCTGCCCGGCCGCGTTGCCGACGATGCCGCCCGCGACCGCGCCGATGGCCGCACCCGCGCCGCTGCGGGGCGGCTGCACCGCTACTTGCTCGGTGCTGCACACCCGGCGCGGCACCGGCACCTGCTGCACCACCGGGGTGGAAGACAGCACCAGCCCCTGCTCCTGCGCGGCGCACAGGCCGGCGGCGAGCAGGGCGCCGGCCAGAACCAGCGTTCTTTTCATGGTCTTGCTCCTCGTCATGTCCTGTCTAACGCGGCTGGCCGGCACCCAGCCGACGGGTTGGCCCGTCTTTTACCTGTCGCTTGTGTAAAGACGGCCGGGTCGCGGCGGTGTAGAGTTTGCTTGTCCCGGTCCCATCACAACAACGAGGAGACATCATGATCCGCACACCTGCCGCCCGGCTTCGGGCCTTCCTGGCCTTCGCCTGCCTGTCCCTGGCCGCCTTGTCGGCCGGCGCGCAGACCAAACCCCGCGTGCTCGACGCGGGTGTCGTCAATCCGGCCTCGGCCATCTACATCGGCAACAGCTTCTTCTATTACAACAACAGCCTGCACGGCCATGTGGGCCAGCTCATCGCCCAGGGCATGCCGGGCCATCGCCATCGCGCCAGCTCGGTCACCATCAGCGGCTCGGGCTTCGACTGGCACGACGTCGACTCCTACTTCCGCCCCAATGCCATCGGCGGTTATTCCTTCGGCCCGAACAACGTGGTGAGCTTCAACAAGCTCGACAAGCTGTTCGACGTGGCCATCATGATGGACTGCAGCCAGTGCCCGCTGCACCCGCAGCTCAAGACCGTGTTCAAGGAGTATGCGAAGAAGCACAGCGACACCGTGCGCAAGCACGGCGCCAAGCCCGTGTTCTTCATGTCCTGGGCCTACCAGGACGCGCCCGAGATGACGGCCCAGCTGGCCGAGGCCTACACCCAGGCCGCCAACGAGAACGACGTCTTCGTCATCCCCGCCGGCCTGGCCTTCGCGCGTTCCATCGCGCAAAAGCCGGATCTGAACCTCTACGTCGCCGACAAGCGCCACCCCAGCCTGGCCGGCACCTACCTGGCGGCCTGCACGGTGTATGCCTCGCTGTTCAAGAAGTCGCCCGTGGGCCTGGCCTACAACGCCGGCCTGAGCCCGGAGGTGGCGCGCCACCTGCAGACCGTGGCCTGGGAGACCGTTCAGGCCTATCACCAGCCCTGAGACGGGGCGCCCCGGCCATCGCGCGGTGGCCCCCGTTCGAGGGCCGTCCGCTTGCCGCAGACGGCGCAGGCCTGCACGCAGGCGGGCGCGAAGCCGGATTGAGGGCCGGTGTCCGGTCCTCGTTTTCTCGCCTGCGCGGCCGTTAAGATCGCCCGTCAGGGAGGAACATCAAAATGACCGAAGTCATTGGCCGCTTTTTCAAATACCTGCTCGTGGTCGTGCTGGGCGCCGGTGGACTGGTGCTGGCCCTCAGCCACGACCGTCTCCATGTCTACCAGAGTTCTTTGGGCGAAACCTCGCCGCAGATCACCATGCGCTACGAACAGCTGTCCGTGGACATGGACGAAGCCGCCGTGCGCCGGCACTTCACGGGTGTGAACCTGGATTGTTTTGGCCAGCCCAAGGAGGCCAATGGGCTGGGCGACCGTGTCTGCTATGCCCCGATAGACGCGGTGGACGGCAATGCAGCACTGACGCTGGCACTCTTTTTCAACAAAGGCCGCCTCAGCGTGGCCGTGGTGCATGTGCCCTGGTGGCGGCATCTGGGCATGAAAAAGCGCCTGCTGGCACGCTACGGGGAACCCGGTTCCGGTGGGGTGACCGACAAGGGCATCCCCGTCCTGCGCTGGAAGTTGCCTAACGGCGACCTGGACTTTATCCGCGACCGCGACCTCAATCCCCTGAACTGGAGCGGTGTGGTCTGGCTCGGCAAGGACAGCAGCCGCTGAGGCGCTGGCGCGACCTACTTCTTCGCCGCGCGGTTGCGTTCCAGCTGCGCGTCCACCAGCGCCACCACCTCGTCCACAGCGGGGTGGCGTAGGCCCTTCTGTGCAGCGACGGCCTGCACGAGGCGGTCCACGCGTTCGATGTTGGGCGCGCCGGCGTACAGGGCACGGGCGGCTGACGAAGGGCTGGCCAGCCCCTGTGCGGCCGCGGCGTATTTCTCGAAAGGCACCAGGTCTTCGTCCTTGGCGCCGAGCGACTTGCACAAGTCACCGACCCAGTTGTAGACCGCACGCGAGGTGGCCAGATCGCTGTGCACCGCTTCCTTGATGGGGCGCATGCCCTGCGGCGTCACGCAGCGGTAATTGCCGGCCAGCAGCATGCTCCACTTGGCCAGTGGCACGAAGACCGAATCGTGCACCTTGAGCTTCACCGGCAGTTCGACAGGTTGGCCATCCACCTCGAAGCGGATCGCCTCGATGTCGGCCTGCAGGCGGCGCAGCATGGCGGTGTGCGTGTCGGAGATGAAACGCGCCGCCTTGAAATTGGTGGGCAGACGCACCTGCAGCACGTTGACCTGTTCCTCCGGCGGTCGGAAGGCCTGCGGGTCGGGGCTGCACAGCGTCATGCTGGCGGGGTCGAAGCTGTCCCACACCGTGGGGTCGGTATAGGCGCCGCGGCAGGCTTCGGTGGCCACGCCGGGCAGGCGCGCCAGATAGGGCAGGGGCGGCATGTTCATGATGGACATGCACGGCACCTTCGACCTGGCCACGGCATCGAGCAGCTCGCGCACACCGGGGCTGCGGTACTGCGGCTCCTGCATGGCCAGGCCCACCAGGTCGTAGTCGGCAGGCTTCACGTCGGCCGGGCCCGCAGCCAGCAGCTGTCCCGGGTAACGGCGCGAATCCAGTTCCACCAGGCCTTCGCGGCCCTTGAGGGGCAGGCGCACGCGGATGCCTTCGCGGTTGATCAGCTCCACCTCATTGGGCAGGCACACCAGGGTGACCTGGTGGCCGGCCATGACCAGCTTGATACCCAGCAGCGAACCGTAGGACGCACCGAGGATGAGGATCTTGCAGGGCTGGCTCATGATGTCTCCTGGTGGGCGTTACCCCGGTTGTCATTCGTCCGCTGCGCAGGCGGGCACCGGCTGGCTGGTTTTACTTGTTCTTTTCCTTGCCGCGCGGAATCACGGCGGTGACCGGCGGCATCGGGCGGTCGGAGGTCGATGTCTTGGGTGGCGAAGTGTCTTTCTTCGGTTTCTTTGCCATCTTGTTGCTGCGTTGTTCACCTTTGGCCATAAGTCCTCCATGGGTTGCGGTCCCGGAACGGCACCTGACCCGCATGGTAAGCCAGAAAACCGGCCGCATTACAAATCGACACGCACATCTCTTGGGGCGACCATCACCTGGTGCTAGCATGACCGTCCCGCAACCCTGCATCGGCCTGCGTCCATGAACAGAATCAGCAGACTCGCCCTGGCCCTCCTCGTCACCGCCGTGCTGGTCGGTTTCATCGCCTGGCTGTTCTGGCCCCAGCCAGTGCCGCCCGCGCCCAAGCCGGTGCCCGTCACCCAGCCCGTGAGCAGCGGCGCGGAGCTCACGGTCTCGCCCGTGCCCTCCAACGACCCGATCCGCCACCCGGTGCAGGCCATCGAGACCACCGAGGCACCCCCGCGACCGCTGCCCGCCCTGGGCGAGTCCGACGCGCGCCTGCAGCAGGACCTCAACGCCCTGGTGGGCCGCAAGAACGTGCAGACCTTCGTGCTGCTGGAGAGTTTCGTGCGCCGCGCCGTGGCCACGGTGGACAACCTGGGGCGCGAACACGCCGCGCCCAGCATGTGGCCCGTGCACCCGACGGCTGGGCGCTTCGTCACGCTCAAGCAGGGCGAGGGCGACATCATCAACCCCGACAACGGGCAGCGCTATGTGCCCCTGGTGCAGTTCATCGAATCGGTGGACAGCCGCAAGGCCGTGCAACTCTACGTCTCGCTCTACCCGCTGTTTCAGCAGGCCTATGTCGAGCTGGGCTACCCCAAGGCCTATTTCAACGACCGCCTGGTCGCCGTCATCGACCAGCTGCTGAGCACCCCGGTGATCGAAGGCCCGCTGGCCGTGACCCTGGTGGAGGTGAAGGGCCCCATCGCCTCCGAGCGCCCCTGGACCCGCTACGAGTTCTCCGACGAAAAGCTGCAGGCACTCAGCGCCGGGCAGAAGATGCTGCTGCGCACCGGCCCGGTCAACCACCGCCGCCTCAAGGCCAAGCTGCTCGATATCCGCAAGCTGCTGACCAAGGCCGAGCTGCCGGCCAGCGTCACGCCCTAACCGGGCCTCAGAACGCCAGCATCAGCCCGAGACGCGGATCGCTGCGCCCGGCCAGCAGTTGCTGGTAGGCCGCGCTCACGGCCTCGGCCCCCCGGTCTGCGTGGATCACGAGCCAGGGTTGCACGGGGTCGTTCACCTTCTGCATGAAAGCCGACCAGGCCTCATTCAGGCGCTCTTCGAAACCCGCCGCTCCCCATCCCTCGGGCGGGGGGGCGCTGCGTTTTTTGCCCTGGGCCGGGGCAAAGAACAGTTCGGGCCGCGGCCCGGGCAGGCCGCCACCGCCGCCCAAGGCTTCCCAATGGCTGCCGCCGACCGAACAGCTGTACTTCAAGGCCGCGCCGAAATGGCCGTGGATCGTTCTGCGCAGGCCGGCATCGCCCGCGAAGTCGATGTAGACCGTGGGCACGGCAGGGTCCAGGGCTGCCACCTCCTCGTAGCGCGTCACGGCGCCATAACAGCCCAGCCCGCGTGTGAAGTCCAGGTTGCCGGCCGCGGTGAGCCCGTGCACCGTCGGACCACCGGCGCGGCGTGCCAGGCAGAAGGCCGTGCCGTAGGCGGTCTTGCTCGATGCGCTGGACAGCAGCAGCTGGTCCGCGCCGAAGAAATCGTTCTCCGCCATGAAATCGTCGATCAGGAAGGAGGTGGTGAACAGCGGGCGCAGCACCGCCTGCTGGCCTTCGCGTGCGGGGTCATAGGCCGGGTCGGCAGCGCAGAACACCAGCTGGTTGTAGATCGCGGCCAGCTCGCGCCGGTGTGCCGCGCCGTCCATGAAGACGCGCCGGTTCACACGCGAGGCCTGCACCACCAGGTAGCGGCCCATGGGCAGGTAGCCATAGACACGCTGGCCGGTGGCCACCTCGGCGTTGCGCGACTCCACCACCTCGGCGTAACCCCAGACCGGGATGCAACCCCAGCCCTCGGCACCGCTGGGAAAGAACTGCCAGTACTTCATCTTGTCGCCAAAGGCGGCGTAGGTGATGTTGTTAGCCGTCAGCGCAAAGGACAAGACCTGCAGGCGCACCTCGCCTTCGGCCAGGGCCCGCGCGCTGGGCCCGTCGGGGTCGGGCAGCAGGCGGGTGGCGTGCAGGTCGGTGCGGTTGACGCAGAAGCGGGTTGCGGTGGCATCCATGGAGGTTCCTTCCGAAGGTGGCACTAGGGCCTGTTCACACTCATTTCACAAGTGCGAACAGGCCCTAGCATGCCTGCGCCCGGCCCGGGCCGCTGTCACCCAGGTGATGAGAGCGGTTTCAGCCTCGCGCGCGCAAGCCCTGCACCAGCGCGCCCAGGGCGATGCCGCCCAGCGCCCACAGCAGGTCCCAGTTGCCCGTGCCCAGGCCGGCGATGGCCGGGCCGGGGCACACGCCGCACAGGCCCCAGCCCACCCCGAAGAGCGCGGCGCCGACAGCGGTGTCGCGGTTCCAGTTGCTGGGATGGGTGTGGAAGTAGCCGCCCAGCAACGGGCGGTTGATAAAGCGGGGCAGTACCTTGTAGGCCAGCAGGGTCACCAGCACAGCGCCGCCCATCACCAGCATCAGACCCCAGTCTTCAAAGCGCAGGAAGCTCAGCACCACTTCGGGCCTGACCATGGTGGCGTAGGAGAGGCCGAAGCCGAACAGGGCCCCGGCGGCCAGCGTGGCCAGCGCGCTCTTGACGTTGTTGTGTGTGCTCATTGGGCAACCTCCGTGCTGTGCACTGCGTTACGAGCGCCTTCGGGCGGCCGTGCGGCGCTCATGCCAACCACCTCGCCGCCAGGTTCGCCGTCAGGAAGGCCGTGGCCATGAAGGTCAGCACCGCGCCCAGCGACGGCAGCTGCAGCGAACCCAGGCCGCAGATGCCGTGGCCCGAGGTGCAGCCATTGCCCAGGCGTGCGCCATAGCCCACGAAGAAGCCGCCCACCGCCAGCTGCCAGGCCGGCACCTGGGTGCCCTGCGCGGCACCGCCGGCAAAACCCAGCCACCACACCAGCGCACCGACGATCAGCCCGGCCGCGTAGACCAGGCGCCAGCCGCGGCTGTCCACGAAACGCGGCTGCTGGAAAAACGGCCGGCGCACCAGGTACGACCAGCTGCTGGAAAACACCGTGCTCATGCCGCCGATGCGGCCGGTGAAGAGGAAGAGCAGGGCCGTGCCCAGCCCGATCAGCAGGCCGCCCAGCAGGTAGTGCTGCCAGCCCAGGGGGAAGAGGGTGGTGAGGAGGTTCATGGCACGGCATTATCCGCGCCGCGGCCCCTGGGAAACCCTGAGCAGTCTTTTACCAGGCGGTGTCGATCGCGTCCTGCGACGGGCGCACCGAAGGCGGCGTGGAGACGTTGCCGCCATCCGAGCCCAGGGACAGGCGCTCGGCCTCGTTGAGCATGTCCAGCGGCACGGCATCGCCCGGCTGCTCCAGCGTGACGATGCCCATGCCCAGTTGCGGCGTGTAGTCGTGCCGGCTCTGGTCGCGGCCCACCACCATCAGCGGGCGGCCCACCGTGGCGCGCAGCCGCGCGATCGTCTCGCTGACGAACTCATGGCGCGAGTCGGTGGAAATCACCACCACGAAACAGCGCGGGTGGTACAGGCCCACCACGCAGCGAAAGCCCGCTGCGCGGCGGATGCGTGCGGCCATTGCGGCCAGGATCTGGTGTTCCACGCCGTGGCCGGCCGCCTGGCCCAGCTCGTAGAGATTGCGCAGGTGCAGGCACACCACGGTACAGCTGCCGTGCAGGCGCGCCGTGCGCCAGAAGGCGTGTTCCACCTCGGACAGCAGCAGCGAGCCGGTGGGCAGGCCCGTGGCCGGGTCGGCGCCGACCTGCAGGCGCGACAGCCGCGTGAGCTGGCGCTGCTGGCGGTTGCGCACGAAGACCAGCACGCTGCAGGCCAGGAAATACACGACGGCGATCGTCGCGGTGAAGATCCAGGTGCCCAGGCCGAAGCCCGGCACGTTGAGCCCGCGCAGGTACATGCCGGTCACCAGGGCCGCCAGCAGCACGCAGGCCAGCACCATCCAGCGCGCCAGCGGGTCACCCAGCGTGGCAGCGCGCAGCGTGGCCACCAGGCCCAGCACCGCAGCGGCCATGTTGACGGCGGCCGTGAGCAGCAGCAGCTGCTGGAATTCCTCATGGCTGGCACCTGCCACCATGGCCGCCAGCACCAGGGAGGCCAGGAACAGCACACCGGCACCCCAGGTGGTGATGCGGTAGACCGTGCGGTCCTCGCGGCTGCCACCGAGCCAGATGCCCAGGTAGTGCAGGGCCATGGCGCCGGCCAGCGGCCCCAGGCTGCCCTTGAGCAGTTGCAGCAGCCACTGCGGCAGGCCGGGCCACAGCACCTCGGGCAGGCCGCTCATCACCACGCAGCTCGCGCCGGCGATCACCACGAAGATCAGGTTGCGCAGCGAGCCACGCTTGCGGTTGAACAGCGCGTCGGCCATGGCCAGCGCAGAGAGGGTCAGCAGACCCCCGAGCATGGAAGACCAGACGGCGACTTCGGAAACGGGCATGCGGCATTATGAAGCGATGCCAGCCGGGTTTGACGAAATTTATTCCTCGTTTTCACGGGGGATTTCCCCGGGGAGCGCAGGGGCAGCTGCTGCCGCGGCCTACCAGGTCGTGTCGACCCGGTCGGCAGGCAGCGGTCGGCGGGCCTGGGCCATGGCCTCGTGCTCCACCTCGTCGATCACGTCCTGCGGCACGCTGTGGTCGGGCTGCACTGTGCGCAAGGCAATACCTACCTGGGGTACGAAGGGCTGGCGCTGGTCCTTGCTGCCCACCACCTGCAGCGGCTGCGTCACCAGGCCCAGCAGGCGGGCGATGTAGCTCTCGTTGAAGGTGCGCTTGCGGTCGACGGAGAACACCACGATGAAACAGCGCGGGTGGTAGATGCCCACCACGCAGCGAAAGCCCGCCGCGCGACGGATGCGTGCGGCCGTGGCGGCCAGGATCTGGTTGTCGCTGGTGCGGCCCAGGGAGTCGCCCAGTTCGTACAGATTGCTCAGGTAGATGCCCACCACGACACAGTGGCCGTGCAGCCGGCCGGTGCGCCAGAAGGCGTGTTCCACCTCGCTCAGCAGCTTGGCGCCGGTGGGCAGGCCGGTGGCCGGGTCCCAGCCCATCTCCAGGCGCGACAGCCGGATCAGCTGGCGCTGCTGGCGGTTGCGCACGACGATCAGCACCATCACGATCAGCAGGAACAGCACCGCGCTGGCCGCGGTGAGGGCCTGCAGGCCCAGGCCGATGCCCGGGACCTTCAGGGCATGCAGGTACAGGCCGGCCATCAGGCCCGTCAGGATCAGGCAGGCCAGCACCAGCCAGCGCGCCAGCGGGTCGCCCAGCAGGGCGGCGCGCACGGCGATCACCATGCACAGCACCACCGCAATGGCGTTGAACCCCGCCGTCAGCATCAGCAGGCCGTGGAAGTCGTGGGGAGACACCAGCGTGGCCAGCACCGCCATCACCAGCGATGCGATCAGCATGCCGTAGGCGCCCCAGACCGTGATGCGGTAGATCAGGTAGTCCTCACGGTCGCCGCCGGCCCAGATGCCCAGGAAGCGCAGGCCCAGTGCGCTGCTCAGCAGGCCAAAGCCCGCCTTGAGTGCCATCGTGAGGCGTTCGGGCAGGCCGGGGAAAAGCGCTTCGGGCAGGCCGGAGAGAAAGATGCAGGCGCTGCCGATCGCGAAGATCAGCAGCATGTTGCGCGCCGCGCCCAGACTGCGTGTCACCACGGTGTCGGCGGCCGCCAGCAGGACCAGCGACAACACTCCGCCGGCCATGATGGCCCAGATGGTGTTCTCTGCCATATCCATGGCCGCAATTATCCCCGTCTTGTCAGGGCGATGCGCGCATGCAGCGTGACGAAGTTGGCAGCAAGCAACGATTTAGTTGCTACAAAAAAAGAAGCGCGCTAGGAGAGCCGGACCCGGGCCCTGCGATCGATACCCCGGTGCGTGTCCGGCGTCTACAGCGCTGCGTTGTCCGTGGTGGCCAGGCTGTCGGCGGGCCGGGTGGCAATATTGTCTTCCGATCGGCCGTGCCGCAGGGGCGGGCCCAGGGCCTGGCGCTCGGCCTCGTCGATGGTCGCCATGGGTTGGGCGCGCTGTGGATCGAGCGTGACGACACCGACACCCACCCGGGGCCAGAAATCCTGTTGCGAGCCGTCCTTGCTGGTCACGGTCACGCGCTCGGCGGCCAGGGACCGCAGCCGCGCCACGGTCAGCCCGACGTACTGGCGGCGCTTGTCTGCAGAGATCACCACGACAAAGCAGCGCGAGTGATAGAGCCCTACGATGCAGCGAAACCCGGCGGCGCGCCGGATGCGGGCCGCCATAGTCGCCAGGATCTGCGGCTCCACGAGACGGCCGTCGGCTTCGCCAAGCCCATACAGATTGTTCAGGCGCAGGCAGACCACCGTGCACTCGCCGTGCAGGCGGGCCGTGCGCCAGAAGGCGTGTTCCACCTCCGACAGCAGCACGGAGCCGGTGGGCAGGCCCGTGGCCGGATCGCTCCCCGTGGGCAGCGTGGCCAGGCGTTCGAGTTCGCGGGTTTTGCGGATGCGCTTGATGACCACCACCGAGCCGACCAGAAAGTAGGCCACCGTGCACACCGCCGTCAGGATCCAGGTGCCCAGGCCGAAGCCTTCCAGTTCCAGGCTGCGCACCCACAGCCCCAGCACCTCCAGGGTCAGGCAGATGCCGGCCAGCACCACCCAGGGTGCCAGCGGGTCGCCCAGCAGCGCCGCGCGCACCGAGGTGGCCAGGCCCAGCATCACGGCGATCACCGTGATCACTGCGGTGGCGTTCAGCAGCTGATGGAAATGCTTGTCGGGCGTCAGCGGCACCAGCACGCCCAGCACCAGAGCGGCCGTCAGCATGAGGCCCGAGCCCCAGCGCGTGATGCGGTGGGTGACCGGATCCACCTCCGGGCCGCCCAGCCAGATGCCCAGGTAGTGCAGCACCAGGGCGGCGCTCAGCGGCCCGGTGCAAACCTTGAGCAGGTCCATGGCGCCCTGTGGTGCCCCGGGAAAGAGCGCTTCGGGCAGACCGGTGCGCATCATGGCGCTGGCGCCGGTGACGACCACAAAGATCAGATAACGCACCGAATTGATGTTGCGCGTGGCCAGGGCATTGACCACGGCAATCGCCGCCAGGGTCAACAACCCCCCCAGCATGGAAGACCAAACGACAAATTCTGTGATGTCCACGCCGCCATTATCAGTCGGGTGCTTACGCCGAACGGACAGCGCCGCCCATGGCTCAGGCCGCCCGGGTCCAGACCAGCAGCAGGTTGTTGGCCGGCATGGCGTGGCGCGCGGCCAGTTGCAGGCCGGCGGCGCGGGCCACGCTCTCCACGTCCTCGCGCCGGCGGATACCCCAGTCCGTGTTTTCTGCGCGCAGCGCGGCGTCGAACTTCAGGTTGCCTTCCGATGTGGGCACCTCGTCTTCGAGGTAGGGCCCGTAGGTCACCAGGCATCCGCCCTCGGCGAGATGCTCGGCCGCGCCGCGCATCAGACTCGCGCAGCAGGCCCAGGGTGCGATGTGCAGCATGTTGGCACAGTAGATCAGGTCATGGCGCTCGTACTCGGTGGGCCAGGAACCGGTCAGCACGTTGAGCAGCTGCGGTGGCTGCACGTTGAACAACCTCGCCTCACCGATGCGTACCATGATGTCCGGAAAGAGATCGGCCGACACGTCCGTGGGCTGCCAGGTCCACTGCGGCAGGTTGGCCGCGAACCAGACCACGTGTTGTCCCGTGCCGCAGGCGATCTCCAGCGCGCGGCCCTGCGCGGGCAGCAGCGTGCGCAGCACGTCGAGGATGGGTTTCTTGTTGCGCTCGGCCGGCGCGCTGAAGGCGAGTTCGTTCATGCCATGTTTGTACCGCAGCTTCGCGCCCCGGACCACATTCCGCATACGTGATCGCCTCCCATGAACATGGGGGTCCCCCACGTTCATGGGGTATGAAAACCACCAATGCTTCCTAGAGTGCAGACAGCGCATGGAAGAGGAGCCGTGCAGCGCATCTCCCCGCACATCACATCAAGGAGGTTTTTCCATGCATACCGTCAAGATACTGATCGTGACCGACGGCGGTGGCGGCTACCAGCGCCCCACCGCCATCCCGCCCCCCGGCAGCACCGCCTTCCACCTGGGCGAATTCGTCCAGGTGCTGCAGGACACCGACTGGGTGGGCTTCAACCTGCAGATCACCAAAGCGCACCGCCGCAATCCGCCGGGCGCCGGCGCCGACGTGGTCGACCTCAAGTTCGACACGCACGACCTCTCGCAGTACGACGAGATCCTGCTCTTCGCCATCGAACGCGACGAGACGGTCGCCAACCGCGCCACGGCGGCCGAGGTGCAGGCCATCTCCAACTTCATGGATGCAGGGGGCGGCGTCTTCGCCACCGGCGACCACGAAGACCTGGGCGCCGGTCTGTGCCGCGAGATCCCGCGCGTGCGCAACATGCGCCGCTGGTACTACGACACCGCGCCGGCCGGTTTCCCCGTGGCGCCCTCGGGCAGCTCGGCCGACCGGCACGACACCACGCGCCAGGGCTTCGACGCGCTCTACCAGTTCAGCGACCAGTCCGACACCATTGCCCAGGAGATCACCCCGCGGCTCTACTTCGGCGGCGGGAACCGCTACTTCCACTGGCGCTACCCGCACCCGCTGCTGTGCAGCCCGCACGGCGTGGTGCGCCACCTGCCCGACCACCCGCACGAAGGCCAGTGCGAGGTGCCGGCCAACCTGGGCCTCACCGTCCTGGGCCAGGACGAATACCCCGTGCTGCCCGGCAGCAGCACGCGCCTGGCGCCCGAGCTCGTGGCCACCGGTCGTGTCATCGGCGGCCATAACCTGCTCAACAACAGCGGGGGCGAGGTCAAGATCACGGTCAATGAAAAGACCTTCGGTGTCATCGGCGCCTATGACGGCCATCGCATCCCGCGTGGCAGCACACGCCTGGGCCGCGTGGTGGTCGACTCCACCTGGCATCACTTCTTCAACATCAACCTGATGGGGGCGCAGACTGCCGGCGTCGACGGCTCGGGCGGTGACGCCGTCAAGGAGCGCGGTTTCTACGCACCGCTCAACCCGGGGCAGGCAGACCACTACCGGATGATCAAGCACTACTTCCGCAACATCGTCTACTGGCTGATCCCGGCCGGCCGCTACCGCTGGATCTTCGACATCTTCGACCGCTTCGTCGCCTCGCCCTTCTTCTACGAGGAGTTCCGTTTCCCCTTCCGCGACCATGCACGCATCCCGATCCGCATTCACTTCGCGCTGGCGCAACTCGCCGAACAGTACTTTGCCTCGGTGCACGGTGCCTGCTCGGTGCCCCTGTTCGTGGGCGTGCTCTGGCGCGAAATTCAGCCGCTGCGCCCGGTCTGGGAGCAGCTCCAGCCCCTGCTCGATCCCTGGCAGCCCGAGCTGCCCCAGCCCAAGCCGGGCCCGGACCCGCTGCCCTGGGCGAGCAGCGGCCCCACCCCGCAGGACCTGTTGCGCCTGCTGCTGGGCGTGACGGTTGCCACCGCCGTGCTGGCGCAGCGCGAACTCGAAGGCAGCAAGGCCAAGGACCTCACGGCCAGACGCGCCGAACTCTTCGAGAAACTGCTGCCCAAGGTGGCCGACCACGCCATCGGCGAATTCCGCGAGGCCCTCAAGGCCCAGAAGAAGGAACAGGGCCAGTACCTGGACGAGATGGACGCCCTGATGGGCGTGGCCGGCAAGCGCGGTTGAAGCGTGCCGCCGCCCGGTCTGGCACCCCGGGCTGCGTGCACCGCACGGGGTGTCGCGCCGCCGTGCGCTAGCATGGGCCCATGAGTGTCCAATACGAGAGCGTTCAAAGCGCTGCGCTGTACCCCGATGTTTTCCGTGTGGCCGCGCCCGCAGTCCCCGTGGAGCGGCAGGTGTGGCCGCGCAAACCCGGGGTGTTCATCCGCCGTGCGGTCGCCCCTGCGCCAGCCGGCGAAACGGGTGCCGAGGAGGCGCCCGCTGGGCGCGAACTGGTGGCCGGGCAGCTGGGCCTGGTGCCGCGCTGGGTCAAGTCGGCCTCGGACGCCAAGTTGCGCTCGACCAAGCTGGACGTGGCGCGCACGGAGATCGTCACCACCTCCAACAACTTCCGCGATGCCTGGCTGGCCGGCCAGTTCTGCATCGTGCCCATGATGGCTTTCCTGGAAGACGACTGGCGCAGCGGCAAGGCCGTGCCCACGCGCATCGCCCGCGTGGATGGCCAGCCCATGGGCGTGGCGGGCCTGTGGGAGCGCTGGGTGGGGGCGGACGGCGAGGTCATCGTCAGCTACACCCTGCCCACGGTGAACGCCAACAGCCACGCCCTGATGCACCGCTACCAGCAGCCCGGCAGCGAGAAACGCATGCCGGTCATCCTGAACGAAGGGGCGTATGAGGCCTGGCTCGGCGCGCGCCCCGAGAAGGCCAGGGAATTCATGCGGGCCTATGCGGCCAGCGCGCTGACGGCCAACCCGGTCGAGAAAACCCGCTGAGCTGCACCCGGCCCGCTGCGGGGCTCACCCGCTAGTGGGTGACGAACTCGTAGACGATCTCTTCGCTCTCGACCATGTCCAGGATGTCGTTGAGCACGTCATCGCTCTCCGTGCTGCTCCAGGTCTCCTCGGGGTCGCTGGCAAACAGCGGCTCGATGGCCAGGTCCATGAACTGGCCGTTGGGCAGCTTCAGCACGGGCGTGCCTTCGGAGGTCTGAACCAGCTCCCAGTCGGCGGGCACGGTCATCTCCAGATTGATCTGGACCTTGAGTTTTTTCATGGTGTTTCCTTGTGATTCAGTCGGTGAGATTAACCCAGAGGCATGACACCCAGCCCGGCGCTCACCTCGGCGGCGTCCGGCCGGGCAAAGGGGGTGTTGTGCTTGTCGGTGAGCGGGCCGCCCCCGGGTATCACCTGGCCCGCTGCGTCGAACCCGATGGCCTTGAATTTCCAGACCGCACCGATGCGCTTGAGGTAGCCCAGGTGCGTGCCATCGGGCCCGTGCACGCTGCGCACGTCGGGGTTCACCGGGCGCAGGGTGAGGGCTGCCACGCCTCAGCCCGCCTGTGTCCCGGCGGACACCATGTGGCCGCGGCCGGCGTACTTGGCGCGGTAGAGTGCCGCATCCGCACGCGCCATGAGCGACTCCAGCGTCTCGTCCCGGCCGTTGCCCAGCGCATGGCCGGTGCTGAAGTCCAGCGCGGCGCGCAGTGCCTCGGGCACGGTGTTGGCCAGCTCGATGCGCAGGCGCTGGTCGAAGGCCTGGGCGGCCTCCGCGTCGGCATGCGCCAGCAGCACGCAGAATTCCTCGCCGCCCAGGCGGGCGATCACGTCGCCGCCGCGCTGGCAACGCCGC
>JAXMMJ010000122.1:0-5486 GCA_034366585.1 Hylemonella sp. | reverse complement strand
GAGCGACCGCCTGCAGCGCGCCGCCGCCAGCTGAAACAGGCCACACCCGGAACGGGTTCCGTGGCACAGTCGGCCGTGACGCAGCAGGCACCGCTTGCGCACAGGAGGCCGAAACATGAAGCTGGAATCCATGCGCCGACTCGGACCGGGTCTGATCACCGGCGCGGCTGACGACGATCCCAGCGGCATTGCCACCTACTCGCAGGCTGGTGCCCAGTTCGGTTTCGCCATGCTGTGGACGGTCGTCTTCACCCTGCCGCTGATGGTGGCGATCCAGATGGTCAGCGCACGCATCGGCCACGTGACGGGGCGCGGCCTGACGACCAATATCAAGCGCAGCTTTCCCCGTGCGGTCCTGCTGACCATCGTCGGCATGCTGGTGCTGGCCAACACCTTGAACCTGGCCGCCGACATCGCCGCCATGGCCGAGGCCTTGCGGCTGCTGCTGGGGGGCTCGGCGCACGTCTACGCCGTGACGTTCGGCCTGCTCTGCCTCGTGTTGCAGGTGTTCCTGAGTTATGCCGCCTACGTGCGCTGGCTCAAGTGGCTGACGCTGACGCTCCTGTCCTACGTGGCCGTGGTCTTCACCCTGCACATCGATTGGTGGCAGGTGGCGCAGCAGATCGTCTGGCCGCAGCTGCCCGGTTCGAAAGAAACCCTGCTCACCATCGTGGCGGTCTTCGGTACCACCATCAGCCCCTACCTGTTCTTCTGGCAGGCCGCCCAGGAGATGGAGGACGTGAATGTGGGGCCGGGCCAGCCGCATACGCCGCAGCAGGTGCGCAGCCACCTGCGTCGCATCAAATGGGACACGCTGGTGGGCATGGCCTTTTCCAACCTGATTGCGTTTTTCATCATCCTGAGCGCGGGAGCGACCCTGCATGCCGCCGGGGTACGCGATGTCCAGACGTCGGCCCAGGCGGCCGAGGCCTTGCGTCCGCTGGCTGGCGAGCTGACCTTTCTGCTCTTCAGCCTGGGCATCATCGGCACCGGCATGCTGGCCGTTCCTGTGCTGGCGGGTTCGGCGGCCTATGCCGTGGCGGAAGCCGCCGGCTGGGAGGGCAGCCTAAGCCTGCGGCTGGACAAGGGTGAGGGGCTGGGTTTTTATGGTGTGGTGGCCGTAGCCACGCTCGGGGGCGTTGCCCTGTGTTTCACGCCGATCGACCCGGTCAAGGCGCTGTTTGGCGTGGCGGTGCTAAATGGGGTGATTGCCGTGCCCATCATGGGGGTCATGATGCTGCTGGCCTCGCGCCCGGGCGTCATGGGCGAGCACGTGATCAGCCGGCGCCTGCGTATTCTGGGCTGGCTGGCGACCCTGGCCATGGGCGGCACGGTGGTCGCCATGCTGGCCATGCTCTGAGCGTCGTCAGCTGTCCCGGTGGTAGCGCAGCTTCATCACCAGGATGGCCAGGGCCAGGGCCAGCGTGACCGCGTTGGCCACCACGATGGGCCAGGCCGACAGCAGCAGGCCGTAGACCAGCCACAGGGCCACACCCACGGCGAACATGCCGTACATGCCCAGCGAGATGCCGCTGACGTCGCGCGTGCGGAAGGTGTGCAGGGCCTGGGGCAGAAAGCTCAGGGTGGTCAGGCTGGCGGCGATGTAGCCGATGAGGTCGTTCATGTGCGGGCTGCTGGTGGATCCAGGCGCTATCGGTCTATTTCTTCCGGCCCGTTGCCGGCTGCTGCGCCACCCATTCGACCAGGGCTTCCATGGCCGGACGGGCGGCCCCGGCGTTGGGGTGGTTCACCATGGCGACCAGCACATAGCGCCGGCCACCGGCGGTGTGCACGATGCCGGCGATGGAGGCCACATCCCGCAGGCTGCCGGTCTTGAGGTGGGCGCTACCGTTGGCGCGCCAGCGGCTCGGTCGCAGCGTGCCGTCCTGGCCGCTGATGGGCAGGGAGCTCATGAGTTCGGGCATCAGCGGCGAGGCCCAGGCGTATTGCAGCAGGCGCGCCAGCGCGCCGGCCGTCATGCGGTCCTCGCGCGAGAGGCCCGAGCCGTTGGCGATCTGCGGCACTTCGTCGCTGCCAAAGCGCTGGCGCCACCATTCGCGCAGCAGTTCTCGCGAACCCGTCAGGGTGCCGCGCCCCTGCTGCTGCAGGCTCAGCGTGAGGAAGAGCTGCTGCGTCATCACGTTGTTGCTGTACTTGTTGATGTCGCGTACCACCTCGGCCAGCGGTGGCGATTCCAGCGCGAAGGCTGGCGCCAAACCTTCGGGCACGGCACCGTAGCGCACCTTGCCCTGCAACTGGCCGCCGATGGCGCGCCACATGCCCTCGATGGCGCGCACGCCGTAGCTGGCCGGGTCCGCATAGGCCAGGGGCCAGACTTTTTCATTGCAGGCGGCCGGATAGCGTCCGGCGAAGCGCGGCAAGACCGGATCGGAGAAGTCGGCACGCAACGCGCTGCGGTAGTCGTTGCATTCGGTTTCGCGCAGCGGCACGTGGCTGGGCCAGGTCACGCCGGCCAGCGGCGGCTCAACGTGCACGTGCGCGGCGTTGGCGCCGCGGTCGGGCACGAAGGTCAAAAGCACCGACTTGAAGTTCAGCAGCAGTGCGTCGGGCGCAGCGTTGTAGGGCCGCAGCGGTTCGCCATCGAACTCGGCGGGGTCGTGTGGCACGGTTTCGAAGGCGCTGCGGTCGAGCACGATATCGCCCGCGATGTTGCGGATGTCCAGGCCCTGCACACGGCGCAGCAGCAGCCACAGGCGCTCGACCACCAGCTTGGGGTCGCCCTGGCCCTGGATGTAGACGTTGCCGTAGAGCGTGCCCTCGCGCGCTGTGCCTTCCACATAAACCGGGGTGCGCCAGTTCCAGTTGGGCCCCAGGGTTTCCAGGGCCGCCAGGGTGGTCACCAGCTTCATCACCGAGGCCGGGTTCATGGGCGTGCCGGCACGGTGGCTGAGCAGCGGCCTGCCATCGCTTCCGGCTTCCTCGACCACCACACCCATGGCCTCGGCCGGCACCTTGGCGCGTGCCAGCGCCTTGATCACGCTGGGTGGCAGGGCGGTTTCCCGGGCCTGGGAGGAGCCGCCGTACAGGAACAGCAGGCTGGCGAGCAAGGGCAGAAGCGAGGCGCGCAAGGTCGACATGGCAACGAGTCTAAGGCAATGCTGAACTGGCGCCGGCCACCGATAATGCAGACATGCATTTCCTCAAGGGCCTGTCCCCGCGCACCCTCGGCATCGCGGCGGCGGTTATCACCGTCGGCATCTGGACGGCCTTCATCGTCATCGCCCGCGCTTCGGCCCAGGGTTCGCTCGGCCCCTTCGACATCGCGCTCGCACGCATCATCGGCGCCAGCGTCGTGCTGCTGCCCCTGGGCTGGTGGCTGGTGCGGCGTGACCGCGCGCAGGGGCTGGCCACCGCCTCGTCTTTCTTCGGCCTCTCGCCACTGGCGCTGCGCGTGACGGCTCTGTGCGGTCTGTTCGGTGGTTTCGGTTACGCGCTGCTGGCGTATGCGGGTTTCTTCTACGCCCCGGCGGCACACGCCTCGGTGCTGATGCCCGGCAGCCTGCCCTTGTGGACCACGCTGCTGGCGGCACTGATGTTGGGCACGCCCATCCTGCCGGCGCGCATCATCGGCCTGGCCTGCATCGTGGGCGGGGACCTGCTGGTCGGTGGCGCCAGCCTGTTGCGCGCCTTCGAGGGCGGCGAGGTCTGGAAGGGTGACCTGCTTTTCATGAGTGCGGCCCTGAGCTGGTCGGCCTACAGCGTGCTGGCGCGCCGTCACGGGCTGGACGCCGTGCGCGCCACGACGGCCGTCACCGTGTTTGCGCTGTTCAGCTACCTGCCCTTTTATCTGCTGCTGCAGGGGCTGGGCGCCATCGAGAGCCGGCTGTTCACCGCCCCGCTGGGTGAGCTGATGTTCCAGGTGCTCTTCCAGGGCGTGGGTTCGGTGGTGATCTCGGGCATCACCTTCGTGCGCATGATCCAGTACTTCGGCCCGGTGCGCTCCACCATGATCACGGCCCTGGTGCCCGGCCTCTCGGCGCTGGGCGCTGTCATCTTCCTGGGCGAGCCGTTGCACGCCAACCTGCTGGCCGGCCTGGTGCTGGTGACGGTGGGCATCACCTTCGGGGTCCGCAAGCAAACATGAAACTGCTCGCCTTCGACACCAGCACCGAGCTGATCTCCCTCGCCGTCACGCGCCTCGTTGACGGCGCGCAACGCGTCTGGTCGCATACCGGCGCGGGTGGTGCACAGGCCTCCAGTGCGATGATCCCGGCTATCGAGACCCTGATGGCCGAGGCCGGACTGAAGTTCGAGGAACTCGACGCCATCGCCTTCGGTCGCGGGCCGGGCTCCTTCACCGGCCTGCGCACGGCGTGCGCCGTGGCGCAGGGCCTGGGCTTTGGTGCCGGTGTGCCGCTGCTGCCGGTCGACACGCTGCTGGCCGTGGCCGAGGAGGCCCGCGCGCAGCAGGCGCCGCAAGCGCAAAACCTGCGCCTGCTGGCCCTGCTCGACGCCCGCATGGGTGAGCTCTATGCCGCGCCTTATGCCTACGCTGATGGCCATTGGATGCAGCAGGCCGACTTCAGCCTGCTCAAGCCCGAGCAGCTGGTGCTGGGCGATGCCCAGGCCCTGGCCGGCAATGTGTTTGCCGAGTACGGCGAGCGCCTGTCCTTGCCGCGCGACGTGCCATGCTGGCAGGCCCTGCCCACGGCCGCGGCCATGCTGCGGCTGGCGCCGGCCCTGTTGGCTGCGGGCAACGCCGTGGCCGCGGCGGACGCCCTGCCGCGCTACATCCGCGATAAAGTGGCCCAGACCACCCAGGAGCGCGCCGCCGCCAAGGCAGCCAGCGATACGCGATGAGTGCCGTTCTCGAACCTGTCGAAGCCCGCCTCGATCCGCTCGATGCCACGCTGCTCGAGCAGCTGTTGCCGATCGAGCAGCGCGCCTACCCTCATCCCTGGACACGCGGCAACTTCATGGATGCGCTGCGCTCGGGTTACCACGCCCGCGTGCTGCTCGCCGGTGGGGAACTGCTGGGTTATTACGTCGCCATGCAGGGCGTGGACGAGGTGCACCTGCTCAACATCACGGTGGCGCCCGAGTACCAGCGCCAGGGCTGGGGGCGCGTCATGCTCGACGCCCTGGCCCTGTGGGCGCGCGGCCTGGGCGCGCAATGGCTGTGGCTGGAGGTGCGCGTGAGCAACACGCGTGCCATCGCCATCTACGAATCGCACGGCTACCGCCGCGTTGGCCTGCGCAAGGCCTACTACCCCGCCGGCCATGGCCAGCGCGAGGATGCGGTGGTCATGAGCCTGCGTCTGTAAGATTCGTTCATGAGTCTGCAACTGGATGCGCGTCAACGCGCCATGCTGAAAGAGATGGGAGTGACGGTCTGGGGACCGGAACACCCTGCGGGCGCTCCGGCTGAGGTTTTTGACGACGCCCCCCCCGGCCCCCCTCGAGGGGGGGAGGCCGCCTTGCCGGCGGCCGCTGTGGGCGTGGCGCGCCCCGCCACACGTTCGGCG
>JAXMMJ010000121.1:0-16725 GCA_034366585.1 Hylemonella sp. | reverse complement strand
CCGTCGAAGAATTCCTCCAGGGCCTCGCTCTCGCCGGGCCATTCGCGGATGGCGTATTCGTCCAGCAGGACCACGCCGCCGGTGAGGATGCGCGGCCAGAAGGCCTTCAGCGCCTCAAGAGTCGGCTCATAGAGGTCCATGTCCAGGTGCAGGAGCGCGATGCGCAGGCCGGGATGTTCAGCCACATAGGCATGCGCCGTCTGGCGCACATCCCCGTCGACCAGCTCGACCCGCGGCCGCTGGGGCACGAAGGAGTCGGCGTTGAAGGCGTCCACCAGGGAAAACAGGGTGTCGCGGAACTGGGCCGGGTTCCAGCCCTCGGCGGTGTTGCCGACCCGGGCGTCGAGGCCGTCCTTCTCTGAGCGATCGGCCAGACCCTTGAAGTGGTCGAAGCCCAGCACCTTTCGGGTGCGGTCGCCGGGGCTGAAGGTCTCAAGGAAGCGGGCGAAGGTCAGGAGCGAGGCGCCCTTGTAGACGCCGCACTCGACGATATCGCCGGGCATGTCCTCGATCAGCTTGAAGACCTCATAGTGGGCGAAGGCCTTCAGGAAGTGCATCCGCCGGCCGAAGGAGGCCAGGTTGGCGATCAGGTCGTGATCGTCCAGATGGGCCTTGAGCAGGCTGCGCAGGGTTTCGTCAGCGGGAATCTTGGGGGCGGGGCTCATGGACGTTCCTCAGAAGCGATCAGGTCGGGATGCAGGGCGGCAAAGGCCTCGAACCCGTCGGCCCGGCGGTTGCGCCAGCCGCGCGCGATGACCTCGGGCGCCAGCAGGTCGCCGAAACGGACCTGGATGGAATAGCGGTGCCGCGGGCCGGGATTGCGTCCTGACCGGTGCGGCACAGTGTTGTGGAACATCAGCACGTCGCCGGGCTGAAGCTCGGGCTTGCGGCTCCGGGTCTCGAAATCACTGTGGAAAGCGGCGGCGATGAAGGCGTCGCGGCCCCCGAGCGGTCGGCCCTCGGCGTTGCGCTTGAGGCGGACATCGACCGGATAGAGGTGCGGCGTCTGCGTCTCGACCACATCGACCCCGCCATTGACCGCCCCGGACGGCGTCAGCGGCGTCCAGGCGGTGACCGAGCGGTCGCAGAGCATGTTGTAGGGATAGTCCTGGTGCCAGTCGAAGCCGCGCCAGGGCTCGCCGGCCAGATCCATGCGGAACACCGCGTGCTGGAACGGGCTGTGCAGGCGTTTGGCCCTGGTCATGGCCTGGGCGGCCTGCCGGAGCGGCTCAGCGGTGACGATGCGGCGAAAGACGTCGGTCTCGCGCATGGCGTCATAGACCTGGCCCAGGGCGGCGCGGTCCGTGGCCCGCAGCGCATCGACCAGGGCGTCCACGTCGGCGTCGGCGCCAGCATCAGCGCCGGCCGCCCGCAGCATGTCCATGAAGGTCTCAAGCGCCTCGGCCACGAGCGGGGCGGGCAGAAGACCCTTCAGCTCTCGGACAAGGGGCTGGGCGGTCACGGCAGGGCTCCGAGCAGGCACGATCCCGTCAGGCTAGGGCCGCGCCTCTAAGCAACTGTTAACCGTCATGGCCTGCGACGCCCGGTCGCCCCGGCGTCGGCTTCAGGACGCGTGATAGTCCCGCAGACGGGCGATCTCGGCGGCTGAGCCCAGCATGACCGAGGCCCGTTGGTGCAGGCTGGTCACCTTGGCGTCCAGGGTCTCGCCCTGGCCGTCGAAGGACCCGCCGCCGGCCTGTTCCACCAGAAGCGCCATGGGATTGGCCTCGTACATCAGGCGCAGCTTGCCCGGCCGGTCAGGCTCGCGCTTGTCCCAGGGGTACATGAAGACGCCGCCGCGGGTCAGGATGCGGTGCACGTCCGCCACCATGCTGGCGATCCAGCGCATGTTGAAGTCCTTGCCGCGCGGGCCGGTCTGGCCCAGCAGGCATTCGTCGATGTAGCGCTTCACCGGTTCGTCCCAGTGGCGCATATTGCTCATATTGATCGCGAATTCCTTGGTGTCTTCCGGGATCTTCACGTCCTCTTGCGTCAGCACGAAGGAACCCTGCTCGCGGTCCAGCGTGAACATGGCCACGCCGTCACCCACGGTGAGCACCAATGTGGTCTGCGGGCCGTAGACGCAGTAGCCCGCGGCCACCTGCTGCTTGCCGGCTTGCAGGAAATCCTGCTCGCAGACGGGCTCGATCGCCGTGGGGTCGTCGTTGCCCTTTTTGAGCACCGAGAAGATGGTGCCGATGCTGACGTTGACGTCGATGTTGCTGGAGCCATCCAGGGGATCGAACAGCAGCAGGTACTCCCCCTTGGGGTAGCGGTTGGGCACGGCGTAGATGCTGTCCATCTCTTCCGAGGCCATGGCCGCCAGGTGGCCGCCCCATTCATTGGCCTCGATCAGCACCTCGTTGGCAATGATGTCCAGCTTCTTCTGCACTTCGCCCTGCACGTTCTCGCTGCCGGCACTGCCCAGTACACCACCGAGGGCGCCCTTGTTGACGGCCTGGCTGATGCTCTTGCAGGCGCGGGCCACCACTTCGAGCAGCAGGCGCAGTTCGGAGGGGATGTGGCCGTGGCTGCGCTGCTGTTCGACCAGGTAGCGCGTGAGGGAAATCTTGGAACTCATGTCGGATCCTCTTTGGGGTTCAATCGGCAAGAGCGCGGGTGACCACCTCGCGCACATCGTTGCTCAGGTCGGGCTTGGCGGCCACGCGGGCGATGGCTTCGCGGGCGGCGTGGCGGTAGGGCTCGGCCAGTTTCTTCCAGCGGTCCAGCGCGCGCGCCAGGCGGGCGGCGACCTGCGGGTTGATGCCGTCGAGCTCCAGCACGCGTTCGCTCCAGTACACATAACCGGCCGCGTCAGCGCGGTGGAAGGCACCGGGGTTGGCGCTGCAGTAGCTGAAGATCAGGCTGCGCGCGCGGTTGGGGTTGCGCAGGTTGAAGTCCGGGTGCGTCATCAACTGGCGCACGGCCGGCAGCACCTGGCCGCCGCGGTCGCAGTTGCCGGCCTGCAGGGCGAACCATTTGTCCAGCACCAGGGCTTCGTCCTTGAACAGGGCATGGAAACGCTCCAGCGCAGGAGCAGCCAGTTCGTGGCCGCTGTTGACCAGGGCGCCCAGCGCATTGAATCGGTCGGTCATATTGCCCGCATCCTTGAAGCGCTGGTAGGTCTTGCCGGGCCAGATCACATCGCCGGTCTCGCGGGCGGCCAGACACAGCATGGTGAGTGCCAGGCCGGTGAGGGCGCGGCGGCCCGAGGAGATGGCGTCCGGGCGGTAGGCGCCGGTGGCCTGGTGTTCCTCATAGGCCCAGGCCCAGTCGTGGCGCAACTCCAGCGCCAGCTGCTGACGCATGGACTCGCGCACGGCGTGCACGCGCTGCGGGTCCACCACGTCGAGCTGCTCGGCCATATAGGTCTCGGCGGGCAGGGTGAGCACCAGCTCCTTGAAGGCGGCGTCCAGCGTGGGGTGGCGCAGCACCTGGCGCATGGCGTCGATATAGGCGGCGTCCAGCACCTTGGCTTCGCCGGGTTGGGCATGGCCGCGGATGAAGGCCAGTGCGCGCTTGACGGCCAGGCGCTGGCCGGCTTCCCAGCGGTTGAAGGGATCGGTGTCGTGGGCCAGCAGGGCCAGCAGCTGCGCGTCGCTGTACTCGTAGGCCAGCACCACCGGGGCGCTGAAGCCGCGCAGCAGCGAGGGCACGGGCTCGGCATCCACGTTGACGAAACGCAGCGTTTGCGAGGCTTCGGTCAGCACGATGGTGCGTGAGCTGGGGCCGGGTTCGGCCTCGCCTTCGAGTTGCAGCGGCAGCGCGCGACCGTCAGGCGTGATCAGGCCCAGGCTGACCGGGATGACAAAAGGCTCTTTCACGGCCTGGCCCGGCGTGGGGGCGCAGGACTGGCTGAGCGTCAGCGTGTAGCTGCGGTTGCTTGCGTCGTATTGCGCGCTGGCGCTCAGGCGCGGTGTGCCGGCCTGGCTGTACCAGCGCTTGAACTGCGCCAGCAGGCGGGCCAATTCGGAGCCGGGGTTAGCGTCGGCTATGGCCTGGGCAAAGTCGTCGCAGGTCACGGCCTGACCGTCATGGCGCTGGAAGTACAGGGCCATGCCCTTGGCAAACCCTTCACGGCTGGTCAGCGTCTGCTGCATGCGCACGACCTCAGCGCCCTTTTCGTAGACGGTGACGGTGTAGAAGTTGTTGATCTCGATGTAGGAGTCCGGTCGTACCGGGTGGGCCATGGGGCCCGCATCTTCGGGGAACTGGGCGGTGCGTAGCACGCGCACGTCCTCGATGCGTTTGACGGCACGCGCCGAGAGGTCGCCCGCCAGGTCCTGGCTGAACTCCTGGTCGCGGAAGACGGTCAGGCCTTCCTTGAGGCTGAGCTGGAACCAGTCGCGGCAGGTGACGCGGTTGCCCGTCCAGTTGTGGAAGTACTCGTGACCCACCACGCTTTCGATATTGGAATAGTCGGCGTCGGTGGCGGTGGCCTGGTTGGCCAGAACGTACTTCGTGTTGAAGATGTTCAGGCCCTTGTTCTCCATGGCACCCATGTTGAAGTCGCTGGTGGCGACGATCATGAAACGTTCCAGATCCAGCGGCAGATTGAAGCGCGCTTCGTCCCAGGCCACGGAGGCCATGAGCGAGTTCATGGCGTGTTCGGTCTTGTCCAGGTCGCCCGGGCGCACATAGACCTGCAGCAGGTGGTCCTGGCCGTTGCGTGCGGTGATGCGCTGTTCGCGCGCCACCAGCTTGCCGGCCACCAAGGCGAAGAGGTAGCAGGGCTTGCGGTGCGGGTCCACCCACTTGGCAAAGTGGCGACCGTCTTCGAGTGCACCCTGGTCCACCAGGTTGCCGTTGGACAGCAGCACGGGATAACGGGCCTTGTCGGCGCGCAGGGTCACCGTGTAGCTGGCCATCACGTCAGGGCGGTCCAGGAAGTAGGTGATGCGGCGGAAGCCCTCGGCTTCACACTGTGTGAAGAAGGAGTCGTTGCTCACGTACAAGCCCATGAGCTTGGTGTTTTTCACCGGGGCGCAGGTGGTGAAGATCTCCAGCTCGAAGGGGGCCTCGCCCTCGGGCAGGTTCTCCAGCACCAGCTGGTTGCCGTCCATCTTGAAGCTGGTGCCCTGGCCGTTGACCAGCACACGCGCCAGGTTCAGCTCTTCACCGTCCAGGCGCAGGGGCTGGGCGACCACGGCCGGGTTGCGGCGCAGCGTCATCTTGTTGAGCACGCGGGTCTTGGCCGGGTCCAGGTCGAAACTCAGGTCGACGGTGTCGATCCAGTAGGCCGGGGCGGTGTAGTCTTCGCGCCGGATGACGTGGGCTTGTCCTTCACGCATGGTGATTCCTTAAACGCCTTGTTTGAGCGAGGCTTCGATGAAGGGGTCGAGGTCGCCGTCCAGCACTTTCTGGGTGGCCGAGGTCTCGTAATTGGTGCGCAGGTCCTTGATGCGGCTCTGGTCCAGTACGTAGGAACGGATCTGGTGACCCCAGCCCACGTCGGTCTTGCTGTCTTCGAGTTTCTGCTGTTCTTCCTGGCGCTTGCGCATCTCGTGGTCGTACAGGCGGCTGCGCAGGCGTTTCCACGCCACGTCGCGGTTGCTGTGCTGGCTGCGGCCGTCCTGGCACTGCACCACGATGCCGGTGGGGATGTGCGTGAGGCGCACGGCCGAGTCGGTCTTGTTGATGTGCTGGCCGCCGGCACCGCTGGCGCGGAAGGTGTCGGTGCGCACGTCCGCCGGGTTGATGTCGATCTCGATGGTGTCGTCAATCTCCGGGTAGACGAAGACGCTGGCGAAGCTGGTGTGGCGACCGCCTGAGCTGTCGAAGGGGCTCTTGCGCACCAGGCGGTGCACGCCGGTCTCGGTGCGCAGCAGGCCGAAGGCGTAGTCACCCTCGATCTTGATGGAGGCGCTCTTGATGCCGGCGGTGTCGCCCGGGGTTTCTTCTTCCACCGTGGCCTTGAAGCCCTTGCGTTCGGCGTACTTGAGGTACTGGCGCAGCAGCATGCTGGCCCAGTCGCAGGCTTCGGTGCCGCCGGCACCGGCCTGGATGTCCAGGAAGGCGGGCAGGGGGTCGGCCGGGTTGTTGAACATGCGGCGGAACTCCAGCTTCTCCACGATCTCGGAGAGCTTTGTTTCTTCGGCCGAGATGGTCAACAGGCCGGCCTCGTCGCCTTCTTCCTTGCTCATCTCGTAGAGCTCGGAGTTGTCGGAGAGCTCGCTGGTGAGCTTGTCCAGCGTGACGACCACGTCGTCCAGCGCCTTCTTTTCGCGGCCGAGTTCCTGGGCGCGTGTGGGGTCGTTCCAGACCGTGGGGTCTTCGAGCGAGGCGTTGACCGTCCTCAGCCGTTCAGCCTTGGCATCGTAGTCAAAGATACCTCCGGAGCTCGACCGTGCGCTGGCTCAGGTCGGCCAGTTTGGTACCGATGGCATTGATTTGTTCTGCGTCCATGATGGGAGATCCTGTCTGTGTTCTGCGGGGGCGGGTTGCCGGTGGGCCCTGTTGATGGCCCGGAACCCTCGATTTTAGGCCCTCCGCCCAAAGCCGGGCGGGCGACTCATGGGCCGGCAAACCCTTCGAAGCTGTGGCTATAGCCGATCACCACGCCGGCCGTGCCCAGCAGCATGAGGTTGACCGAGCCGTTGGCGCCGATCTTGTAGCCCAGCGACGGGATGATGCCGGGGGAAAAGCCTTCCCAGTTCAAAGGCACCTTGTCTGCGTATTCCCCCGTGTAGCCGTAGATGATGCCGGCCGACACCTTGAGTGAGAGCTTGGGCTGACCCAGGAAATCGTGCCAGTGATAACCGGCGTAGGCGTAGGCCGACGGCTGGCCGAAGGAGTTCCGAAACAGGGCCAGCCCGACCAGGCGCTGACGGTCCAGATGCTGTTCCACCGAGATCACAAAGGCATATTTGTGCGCGGGGTCGTCACGCCAGTGGTAGACGACGGGCGCGATCGTGAGGGTGAGGGGGGTGAGTGCGGCCGCTTCGGCGGTGGCCGGAGGCGGCGTGTCGTCCGCCTGGGCGCCGGCTGTCTGGGCCAGGCTGGCGCCGGCCCAGAGCAGGGCCCCGGCCAGGCTGAACGCGCGCGATAGAAAGTGCATGGAGCGGGAGACGCCCTAGCCGGCCAGGAAGTTTTCGATCAGGCGGGCCAGTTGCTCGGGCTGGTCATGGTGCAGCATGTGGCCGGCGTCCTGGATCAGGGCCTGCTGCAGCTGGGGCACACTTTTCAGGCGCTCATGGAATTCGGCCAGGGTGTACTTGCCCTCCCACCACTGCTCCATCTGGTTGTCGCTGGCCTCCACTGACAGCACGGGCGCCGTGATGGCGGCAAAGGCGGCCAGCACCTCGTCCACGCGATAGAGCTGGGCGTTGACGATCTTGTGCGCGGCATCGCCCAGGATCTCCCATTTCCCCTGGGCATTGGGCCGCGCCCAGTGCTGCGCCAGCCACTGCGCCTTGTCTTCGCCCAGGCGCGGGTTGGTTTTCATGAGGCGGCGCGCCACTCCGGCGGCATCGTCATAGCTTTTCAGGGCCAGTTCACCACGGTGCAGGCTCTTGAGTTCGTCCATCCACTGGGCATAACGCTTGGGGGCTTTCTCCGGCTTGCTGGCGGGCATGCCGAAGCCTTCCAGATTGACCAGGTGGCGGATGCGCTGGGGGCGGGCACCGGCGTAAAGCATGACCACGTTGCCGCCCATGCTGTGGCCTACCAGGTCCACGGGTTGCTCGCCGGCGTAGTGATCGAGCAAGCCATCGAGATCGGCCAGGTAATCGGGAAACCAGTAGTTGTCGTGCCCCGGGCACTCAGTCAGCCCGAAACCGCGCCAGTCGGCCGCGATGATGGTGCGGCCCTGCACGAAGGCCGGGCTGAAGGCGTCCACCATGAACTGGTAGGACGCGGCCACGTCCATCCAGCCGTGCATGAGCACCAGCGGCGGCAGGGCAGATTGGGCCTCACCCCAGTGCAGGACGTGGTACTGGAGGTTGCGGACCGGGGTAAATTCGCTGCGTGCGGGACGTCGGACTTGGTACATTTGTCCAATCATACGGAGACATCACATGGCAAGCAGTCAAGACCGGGACAACTATGCGTCTTTGCACGGCCAGTTTCGCTGGCTGGTGCCGGATGAATTCAACATCGCTGAGGTCTGCAGCCGGCGCTGGGCGCGGGCGGCCGATGCCGGCCAGCGCATCGCCATCCATGCCGACGGGCCCGGCCTGCAGCCGCGCGCGCACAGCTACGCCGAGCTGCAGCACCAGGCCAACCGCCTGTCGAATGCCTTGGCCCAGCTGCGGGTCGGCCAGGGCGATCGCGTGGCCATCGTGCTGCCGCAGCGCTTCGAGACAGCGGTGGCCTATATGGCCGTGTTCCAGCTGGGCGCGGTGGCCATGCCGCTGTCCACGCTGTTCGGGCCCGAGGCTCTGGAATTCCGCCTGAACGACAGCGCGGCCTCCGTCCTGATCTGCGACGATGCGTCCATCGTCAACATCCAGAACATCCGTGGCGACTGCGAGGCCTTGCGTCATGTGATCGGCGTGGGCTCCAGCGCCAGCGGTGACGCTGGTGGCGGCGCGGCCGGCATGGCTGACCTGGATTACGCGGCCCTGCTGGCGCAGCATCCGCCCGAATATGAGCCGGTGCGCACGCGCGCCGACGATCCGGCCGTGCTGATCTACACCAGCGGCACCACGGGCAACCCCAAGGGCGCCCTGATCCCGCATCGCGCGTTGATCGGCAACCTGACGGGTTTTGTGTGCAGCCAGAACTGGTTTGGTTTCGATCCGCAGGCCCGAGGGCCGTTGACGAAACTTCCGCAGCCCAAAACACCGAGCTTTTTCTGGTCACCGGCGGACTGGAGTTGGACGGGCGGTCTGATGGATGCACTCTTGCCTTCGCTGTATTTCGGCCGTCCCATCGTGGCCTGGAACGGCCGTTTCAGCCCGCAGACTGCTTTCGAGCTGATGCAGAAATACGAGGTGACGCACACCTTCCTCTTCCCCACGGCGCTCAAGGCCATGATGAAGGCCTTTGCGCACCCTAGGAAGTTCTTCAAGCTCAGGCTGCAGGCCATCATGAGCGCGGGCGAGGCGGTGGGCGATGCCGTGTTCGGCTATTGCCAGCAGGAACTGGGCGTGACGGTGAACGAGATGTTCGGCCAGACCGAGGTCAACTACATCGTCGGCAACTGCGCGATCTTCTACCCGGCCAAACCCGGCAGCATGGGCAAGGGCTACCCGGGCCACCGGGTGGCGGTCATCGACGAGCAGGGGCGCGAATGCGCCAGCGGTACGCTCGGCGAGGTGGCGATCCACCGCCTGGACGTGCATGGTGATCCGGACCCGATCTTCTTCCTCGGCTACTGGAAAAACGAGGCCGGCACCCGTGACAAATACACCGGCGACTGGTGCCGCACCGGCGACCTGGCGCTCCAGGACAAGGATGGCTACCTCTGGTACCAGGGGCGCGCCGATGACATGTTCAAGGCTGCGGGCTACCGCATCGGCCCGGGTGAGATCGAGAACTGCCTGGTCAAGCACCCGGCCGTGGCCAATGCTGCCGTGGTGCCCAAGCCCGATGCCGAGCGAGGCGCGCTGGTGAAGGCCTATGTGGTGCTGACGGCGGAGGCTGCGGCCGAGCGGGGGGACGAACCCGTCTCGCGCAACGAGTGGGAGCGGCGCCTGATGATCGACCTGCAGCGGCACGTGAAGGGCCAGCTGGCGCCCTACGAATACCCCAAGGAGATCGAGTTCCTCGATGCCCTGCCCATGACCACCACGGGCAAGGTGCAGCGCCGCGTGCTGCGTTTGCAGGAGGAGGAACGCTATGCCCAGCGCCGCGCGGTTTAAGCCCGGACTGGCGCGGCGCGTGGCGTTGCTGTCGCTGGCGCGGTGGCTGCTGCCGCCCGTCTCTGCGCTGCTGGCCTGGAGTGTTTTTTCCCCGGGTGCCCGGTCGGTCGTGGTCCTCCTCGCCGTGCTCGTGCCGGGGCTGGGCCTGTGGCTGGCCTTACGGGCCTGGGAGATGAGCTTGCGCCGCCAGTTCGTGCGCGAGGCGCCGCTGCCGCGCTTTCTGGGGGCCAAGCTGTGCGAACGCTATCCTCAGCTCAGCCCGCGCGATACGGAGCTGGTGGTGCGCGGCTTGCGCCAATTTTTTATGGCCCACCTGCGCAGCGGCCGTGCCTTCGTGGCCATGCCTTCGCGCGTCGTGGATACGGCCTGGCACGAATTCATCCTGCACACACGCGGCTACGAGTTATGGTGCGACACGGCTTTCGGCCGGCTCCTGCACCACAGCCCGGCCGAGGTGCTGGGCCGGGATGCGCGGCGCAACGACGGCTTGCGTCGCGTGTGGTTCTGGGCTTGCAAGGAGGAGAGCATCGACCCGCGCCACCCCAGCCGCTTGCCGCTGCTGTTTGCGTTGGACAGGAAATTTGGTATCCCCGGCGGCTTCCACTACGTGCCTGACTGCCGCGAGATCGATCGCCAGAGCGGTTCCGATGCCTATTGCGGGACCAGTTTTGGCGGCGATGGCGGCGGCGGCAGTGATGCGCCCGGCGATACCGCGGGTTTCGGCGGGGCGGACAGCAGTGCCGGCGACGGTGGCTCCGACGGAGGTGGTTGCGGTGGGGGTGGCGACTAGATTTTCCAAGTCGCGCTACGATGGCGCGCAGCGTCAACGCTTCCTTTTCCATCAATACCTGCACTGTCTTCTTATGAACCTAGTCCGACTCGGCCGCAGCGATCTGCGCGTCACCCCCATCTGCCTGGGCACCATGACCTTCGGCGAGCAGGTCAGCGAGGCCGCCGCCCACGCCATCCTGGACCGCGCACTGGAGCGCGGCATCAACTTCCTGGACACGGCTGAGATCTACTCGGTGCCCACCAAGGCGGAGACCTACAACGCCACCGAGAAGATCATCGGCAACTGGTTCGCCAGCCGTCCCGGCGCGCGCCAGAAGATGGTGGTGGCCACCAAGGTGGCCGGCCCCTCGCGCGGCATGGATTGGGTCCGCAAGGGCAGCCCCAATGTGACGCCGGCCGAGATGCTGGCGGCCTGCGACGACAGTCTCAAACGTCTGAAGACCGACGTGATCGACCTCTACCAGATCCACTGGCCGCTGCGCCATGTGCCCATGTTCGGCCAGATGTATTTCGATCCGGCCAAGGACGATCTCACGGTCACGTCCATCCACGAACAGCTGGAGGCCCTGGGCCAGCTGGTGAAGGCCGGCAAGGTGCGAGCCATCGGTCTGTCGAACGAGTCACCCTACGGTGTGCACGAGTTCGTGCGCCTGGCCGAGCAGCATGGCCTGCCGCGGGTGGCCACGGTGCAGAACCCCTATTGCCTGGTGAACCGCACGGTCGAAAACGCGCTGGACGAAACCCTGCACCGCCTGGGCGTCTCGTTGCTGGCCTACTCACCGCTGGGTTTCGGCCTGCTGACGGGCAAGTACGACCAGAGTGGTTTCCTCGGCAGCGATGCACCCAAGGACGGGCGCATCGCCAAATTCGAGAGTGTGCGCAAGCAGCGCTGGGGCCGTACCGAGGCCCTGGAGGCTGCGCGTCGTTACAACGCCCTGGCGCGCGAACACGGCCTCACGCCCACACAGATGGCCCTGGCCTTCTGCTACACCAAGTGGCAGGTCACCAGCACCATCATCGGCGTGACGTCCGTCGCGCAACTGGACGAGGACCTCAATGCCTGGGGTACCACGCTGAGCCCCGAACTGCTCAAGGCCATCGACGCGATCCGCAAGGAGATGCGCGACCCGGCCGTCTAGAACTAGGACGCCCCCACGCTTGCGCCCTGCGTGTCGCCGCTGCCCCCATTGGGGGCTGAGGCCCGCGGCTCCGAGCCTGCCTGCGCAGGGTCGGACGGGTCGAAGAGACGCGCACGTCTCGTGCCGTCACGTTTCGTCGCCTTGGGGCGGCCCGGCGGCGACTCACGCCGCACTTGCCTATTTCAGCAGGAACCTCAGCAGCTTGTCCGTCAGCGGACCGTAGGGTGGCGCCAGCAACCTGGCGGTGGAGAAGCGTGCCTGGTGGAACACCGGGCGCAGTTTGGAGAAGGTCAGGAAACCCTCATGGCCGTGGTAGTGGCCCATGCCCGAGGCGCCCACGCCACCGAAGGGCAACTCTTCCTGGCCCACGTGGAAGAGCGCGTCGTTGATGGAGACACCGCCCGACATCACGCGGGTGAGTAATTGCGCCTGCACGGCCTTGTCGTTGGTGAAGGGGTAGAGCGCCAGCGGCCGTGCGCCGGCGTTGATGCGCTTGATCACATCGTCTTCCAGGTCCTCGTAGCTGACCACCGGCAGGATGGGGCCGAAGATCTCGCGCTGCATCAAGAGGCAGTCGGCGGGCGCGTCGAGCACGATATGCGGTGCGATCTTGCGCAGCTTGGCATCGAAGGGCTTGCCGGGGATCAGCGGGATCACCTGGGCGCCGCGCTGCTTGGCATCGTCCAGCGCATGCAGCAGGCGCGCGTAGGCGATGTCGTCGATGATGGACGTGTAGTCCGGCGAGTCCAGCTTCGGGTAGCGCTTGGGCATGATCTCCTGGGCCAGGCGCACGAATTCCTTGATCTTCCGGTTCGGCACGTAGACATGGTCCACAGTGGTGCAGATCTGGCCGGCGTTGAGGTACTTGACGTAGAGCAGGCGCTCGGCCGCCGTGCGCAGCGGGAAGTCCTCGCACACGATGGCGGGCGACTTGCCGCCCAGCTCCAGCGTCACCGGGCAGAGGTTGCTTGCGGCTGCTGCCATCACGGCGCGGCCGGTGGTTCCTGAACCGGTGAAGAGCAGGTGGTCAAAAGGCAACCTGGAGAACTCGATGCCCACACCGCCGGTCTCGTCGAAGAACTGCAGTTTCTCTTCGGGGAAGTAATCGGGCATCTCCTTGATCAGCAGCCTGGCCAGGTGGCGCGAGTTCTCGCTCATCTTGACCATGGCGCGGTTGCCCGCGGCGAAGATGGCGGCCAGCGGCAGCAGGCTGAGGTTGAGCGGGAAGTTCCAGGGCACGATGACCCCCACCACGCCCAGCGGCTGCGGGATCACGCGGTTGCTCGCCAGGCCGAAGGCCATGCGGTCGATGCCGCGGCGTTGCGGCTTCATCCAGCGCTTGAGCCGTTTGAGCGTGTGGTGAATGCCCTTGAGCACAGGCATGACTTCGGTCAGCAGGGTCTCGTGGCGTGAGCGGTTGCCGTAGTCGGCGCTGATGGCGTCGCAGATGGCGTCCTGGTGTTCGCGCACGAAACGCTCGAGCTTGCGCAGGTCGGCGCAGCGGCTTGCATAGTCAGGCTCCGGGTTGGCGAGGTAGGCGGCACGCTGGCGCTTGAGCGCGGCTTCCAGCGTGGTGCGGACCAGGGCACTGGCGGCATCATTGACAGCGTTCATCGTCACTCTCCTTGTTTTTCTTCAGTTGGCCATGTAACGGCCGGCGCGGTGGTTGATGGCCAGCGTGAGGTTCAGCACCACGGCTCCGGCCACGGACAGGGCCACCTGCAGCAGCGGTGCAGTGGCCAGCGCCAGCAGAAGTATGAGCGAATCCACGGCCATTTGCACGTGGCCGGCACGCCAGCCCCGGGTCTCCTGCAGCCAGAAGGCCAGGATGCCCACGCCGCCCAGGCTGGCGCGGTGGCGAAACAGGATGAGAAAGCCCACGCCCAGCAGTACGCCCCCCACCAGGGCCGCGTAAAGCGGCTGTACCTGTTCGAAAGTGATGAAGTGGGGCGTGAGTTCGCTCAGCACCGAGAGCAAGGCCACGGCGATCATGGTCTTGACCAGGAAGGCCCGGTCCAGACGACGCCAGGCCAGCACATAAAAGGGCAGGTTGAGCACGAAGAACACCGGCCCGAAACCCCAGCCCGTGCCGTAGTGCAGCAGGAAGGCGATGCCGGCCGTGCCGCCGCTGAGCAGCTGCGCATGCTGGAACAGCGCCACTGCCAGGGCGATCAGTGCCGTGCCCGAGAGCAGGGCCAGCGCATCCTCGGCCTTGCTGTGGCGCAGGGGCGGCGTGTCTTGGGGGGAGTTCATGCACTGGAATTGTGGCACTGCCCGGTGACGCCGTGTCCCTTTCCTTGAGGGAAAATTCACGCATGGCCAAGAAAGAACACGTCTCCGAAACCCCTGCCACCCAGTTGCTCAAGTCGCATAAGGTGGCGTACACCGAGCACCCGTATGAGTACCTGGAGCATGGCGGCGCGCAACACAGCGCCCAGGTGCTGGGCTGGGACCCCTACACGGTGGTGAAGACGCTGATCATGCAGGACCAGGATGCGAAACCGCTGGTGGTGCTGATGCACGGCAACCGCAAGGTCTCGACCAAGAACCTGGCGCGGCAGATCGGCGCCAAGTCGGTGGAGCCCTGCAAGCCCGAGGTGGCCAACCGCCACAGCGGCTATCTGGTGGGCGGCACCTCACCCTTTGGCACGCGGCGCGAGATGCCGGTCTACATCGAGGAAACGATCCTGGCGCTGCCCCGCATCCTGATCAACGGCGGACGGCGTGGTTATCTGGTGGGCATCGCCCCGCAGGTCTGCGTGCAGCTGCTGGGGGCCAAACCGGTGCAGTGCGCGCTGGCCGAATAGCGCCTTGCGCGGGGCCACCCTGACCTGACGCCGACTCTGCGAGAATGATCGCGCAACCGGAGTTTGTGGAATGCGAGTCCCGAGTTTTGCGTTTTTCTCCGGGCGTGCCGGGGCTTTGGCTGTGGCCGCAGTCGTCTTCGTCCTGCTGCTGGCCGGTGGTGAAGTGGTGCTGCGCTCCCAGCTGCAGGATCGCCTGAACAAGCGTCATATCGAGACGCTGTCCTATGCCACCACCCTGCGTGTGCGTCTGGAGCGCGAACTCAACTCCCTGCTCTACCTGAGCAGCGGCCTGGGGGCCTACCTGGTCGTGCGCAACAACAGCATGCAGACCCGCGAGATCCAGGACATCCTGGCCGTCCTGCATCGCAGCAACCGCCATGTAAGGAGCTTCGGTGTGGCCGTGGGCTACCGCGTGCTCTACGTCTATCCGGTCCAGGGCAATGAACGGGCCATCGGCCTGCACTATCCCGACCAGCCGTCCCAGTGGCCCGTGATCCAGAAGATCGCCCAGACCGGCCTGGCCGCGCTGGCCGGTCCGACGGCGCTGGTGCAGGGGGGGCGCGGCCTCTTGTACCGCATGCCGCTGATGCTGCACGGCCGCTACTGGGGCTTGCTGACCACGGTGATCGATTCGGATTCGCTGTTTCAGGCGGTGCAGGCGGAGTCGGACGACGAGCGTTTCGAATTTGCCATCCGCGGCCGTGATGCCCTGGGGCTGTCGGGCGATGCCGTCTGGGGGCCGCTGAAGCTGTTCGACCAGCCGGACGCCCTGATCCAGGAGATGGAGATCCCAGGCGGGCGCTGGGCCATCGCCGTGCGCAACCGCACCGTCGACGATCCCCGGGGGCTGCGCTGGCTGATACGTACCGCCTCCCTGGCGGGCGGGCTGCTGGTCGCGTCCATGCTCTACATGCTCATCCGCAGCCGTGGCCTGATGGCGTACCGGGCCATGTACGACGACCTGACGGGACTGCCCAACCGCAGGCTGTTCGAGGACCGTGCCCAGATGGCGTTTTCCCGCCAGCAGCGTCAGCCGGCCCTGCTGTGCGCCTTGCTCTTCCTGGACCTGGACGACTTCAAGTCCGTTAACGACCGGCATGGCCACAAGGCCGGTGATGCGGTGCTCGCGGCGGTGGCGCTTCGTGCCCTGGCGGCCGTGCGACAGAACGATACGGTAGCCCGCTGGGGCGGTGACGAATTCATCGTGTTGCTGGAGAACATCTCCAGGGAGACGCTGGAGATCATCGCCCAGAGGTTGCGCAGCTCCATCGAGGAGCCGATCGTTTTCGAAGGCCGGTCGCTGCAGGTGGGCGTCTCCATCGGGGTGGCGATCTATCCGGATGCCGGTACCGACCTGGACCAGCTGCTGCACGCGGCCGACAACCACATGTATGGCGACAAGACGATGCGCAAGAATGATCTGTCCCTGCCGGCCGCACTGGCAGAATAGCGGCCAGCATTGAACAACAGAGCCCCGCGACATGCCGGGCCGTTTGAGGAGCAAGAGTCTTGGATTCCCTGTCTGTCGCCTATCCCGCCCTGGCCACCGTGGCCGCCTATCTGCTGGGCTCCTTGTCCTTCGCCGTCATCGTCAGCCATGTCATGGGCCTGAACGACCCGCGCACCTATGGCAGCAAGAACCCCGGAGCGACCAACGTGCTGCGTTCGGGCTCGAAAAAGGCCGCCGTGGTCACCTTGCTGCTCGACGCCGCCAAGGGCTGGCTGCCGGTGGCCCTGGTCCAGTGGTACGGCAAACCCTACGGGCTGGAGGCCGGCACGATGGCGCTGGTGGGCCTGGGCGCTTTCCTCGGCCACCTGTACCCGGTGTTCTTCCGCTTCGAAGGGGGCAAGGGCGTGGCCACGGCCTTGGGCGTCCTGATGGGCGTGCACTGGGCGCTGGGCCTGGCCACCTTGCTGACCTGGATCCTGATCGCCTTCTTCTTCCGCTATTCCTCGCTGGCTGCGCTGGTGGCCTCTGTCTTCGCGCCGCTGTACTACGTCTTCGGTGATGGTCTGGCCTGGTACATGGACGGGGCCCTGCTGTTTTCCATCAGCCTGATGTCCTTGCTGCTGATCTATCGGCATGCCGAAAACATCGGCCGGCTGGCGCGTGGTACCGAGTCCAGGCTCGGGAAGAAAAAGACTTGAGAGCCTGTTTACGATCTGGAAGGGGTCGCGGGTGGG
>JAXMMJ010000120.1:0-28839 GCA_034366585.1 Hylemonella sp. | reverse complement strand
AAGGTGAAGGGAGCTACACGCAGTGAGCGACCGTGGGGGTCACAGTTGCGCGTGCAGCTCCTGGATCGAATGTACGGTCAGGTTGTCCAGGTACTTCATGCCCTCGACCGCAGCCTCGGCGCCGGCAATCGTGGTGAAGGTGGTGACCCGGGCCAGCAGCGCCGAGGTACGTATCTGCCGTGAATCGGCAATCGCGTTGCGGCGCTCTTCCACGGTGTTGATGACCAGCGCGATTTCGTTGTTCTTGATCATGTCCACCACGTGCGGCCGGCCTTCGGTGACCTTGTTGACCACGCCGCAGCTGATTCCCGCCGCGGTGATGGCCGCGGCCGTGCCCTTGGTGGCCACCAGCTCGAACTTCAGCTCGGCCAGCGCCCGCGCCACGTCCACGGCACGCTCCTTGTCGTTGTTCTTGACGGTCAGGAACACCTTGCCAGAGGTCGGCAGCTTGGTGCCAGCGCCGAGTTGCGACTTGACAAAAGCCTCGCCAAAAGTCTTGCCCACCCCCATCACCTCTCCGGTGGACTTCATCTCGGGGCCGAGAATGGTGTCCACACCGGGGAACTTGACGAAGGGGAACACGGCCTCCTTCACGCTGAAGTAAGGCGGGGTCACTTCCTTGGTGATGCCCTGCGAGGCCAGGGTCTGGCCGGCCATGCAGCGGGCCGCCACCTTGGCCAGCTGGATGCCCGTGGCCTTGGAGACGTAGGGCACCGTGCGCGAGGCACGCGGGTTCACTTCGAGCACGAAGATCACGTCCTTGCCGTCCTGTTTCTGGATGGCAAACTGCACGTTCATCAGGCCGACCACGTTCAGGGCACCGGCCATGGCGGCGGACTGGCGCTTGAGCTCGTCCACCGTGGCCTGGGACAGCGAATACGGCGGCAGCGAGCAGGCGGAGTCGCCGCTGTGCACGCCAGCCTGTTCGATGTGCTCCATCACGCCGCCGATGAAGGTCTTGCCTTCGGGGTCGCGCAGGCAATCCACGTCGCATTCGATGGCGTCGTTCAGGAAGCGGTCCAGCAGCACGGGGCTGTCATTGCTGACCTTGACGGCTTCGCGCATATAACGCTCCAGGTCGCGCTGCTCGTGCACGATCTCCATGGCGCGGCCACCCAGCACATAGCTCGGGCGCACCACCAGGGGGTACCCCAGGGTCGCGGCCTTCTCCAGGGCTTCCGGCTCGGTGCGCGCGGTGGCGTTGGGCGGCTGCTTGAGGTTCAGCGTGCGCAGCAGGGCCGAGAAGCGCTCGCGGTCTTCGGCCGCGTCGATCATGTCGGGGCTGGTGCCGATGATCGGCACGCCTTCGGCCTCCAGGCCCAGGGCGAGCTTGAGCGGGGTCTGGCCGCCGTACTGAACGATCACACCCGTGGGCTTTTCCTTGTCCACGATCTCGAGCACATCTTCCAGCGTCAGCGGCTCGAAGTAGAGGCGGTCCGAGGTGTCGTAGTCGGTGGACACGGTCTCGGGGTTGCAGTTGACCATGATGGTCTCGTAACCGTCCTCGCGCATGGCGAGGGCCGCATGGACGCAGCAGTAGTCGAACTCGATGCCCTGGCCGATGCGGGTGGGGCCACCGCCCAGCACCAGGATCAGCTTCTTGTTGGTCGGCTCGGCCTCGCACTCGTCCTCGTAGGTCGAGTACATGTAAGCGGTGTTGGTGGCAAATTCAGCGGCGCAGGTGTCCACGCGCTTGTAAACAGGGCGCACGCCCAGCTTGCGACGCGTATCACGCAGCTGCTTCTCCGTGGTCTTGAGCAGCTTGGCCAGGCGACGGTCGGAGAAACCCTTTTTCTTCAAGGCGCGCAACGTGCTTGCGTCCAGCGCGGCCAGGGCCTTCTCGCCCCTCTCGGCTGCCAGCTTGTCGAGGTCGAGCTCGATCTTCACGATCTCCTCGATCTGCACCAGGAACCACTTGTCGATCTTGGTCAGGTCATAGACCTCGTCCACCGACAGGCCCATGGCAAAGGCATCACCCACGTACCAGATACGCTCGGGGCCGGGCTCGCCCAGTTCCTTCTCGAGCACCTCGCGGTCCTGGGTCTTTTCGTTCATGCCGTCGACGCCGACTTCCAGGCCGCGCAAGGCCTTCTGGAAGGATTCCTGGAAGGTACGGCCCATGGCCATCACCTCGCCCACCGACTTCATCTGCGTGGTCAGGCGGCTGTCGGCCGTGGGGAATTTCTCGAAGGCGAAACGCGGGATCTTGGTGACCACGTAGTCGATGCTGGGCTCGAAGCTGGCCGGCGTGGCGCCGCCCGTGATCTCGTTGCGCAGCTCGTCCAGGGTGTAACCCACGGCCAGCTTGGCCGCGACCTTGGCGATCGGGAAACCCGTGGCCTTGGAGGCCAGCGCCGAGGAACGGCTCACGCGCGGGTTCATCTCGATCACGATCATGCGCCCGTCTTTCGGGTTGATCGAGAACTGCACGTTGGAGCCGCCCGTGTCCACACCGATTTCACGCAGCACCGCCAGCGAGGCGTTGCGCATGATCTGGTATTCCTTGTCGGTCAGGGTCTGGGCCGGGGCCACGGTGATGGAGTCACCGGTGTGCACGCCCATGGGGTCCAGGTTCTCGATCGAGCAGACGATGATGCAGTTGTCGGCCTTGTCGCGCACGACTTCCATCTCGTACTCTTTCCAGCCCAGCAGCGACTCTTCAATGAGCAGCTCCTTGGTGGGCGAGGCTTCCAGGCCACGCTTGCAGATCACCTCGAATTCTTCGGGGTTGTAGGCGATGCCGCCACCCGTGCCGCCCAGCGTGAAGCTGGGGCGGATGACGGTGGGGAAACCCACGGTCTTCTGAACCGCCCAGGCCTCTTCCATGCTGTGGGCGATGCCCGAGCGCGCCGAGCCCAGGCCGATCTTGGTCATGGCCTGCTTGAACTTCTGGCGGTCTTCGGCCTTGTCGATGGCTTCGGGCGTGGCGCCGATGAGTTCGACCTTGTATTTTTCGAGCACGCCGTGGTGCCACAGGTCCAGTGCGCAGTTCAGCGCCGTCTGGCCGCCCATGGTGGGCAGGATGGCATCGGGCTTTTCCTTGGCGATGATCTTCTCGACCGTCTGCCAGGTGATGGGCTCGATGTAGGTGACGTCGGCCGTGGCCGGGTCCGTCATGATCGTGGCAGGGTTGCTGTTGATCAGGATGACCTTGTAGCCTTCTTCGCGCAGGGCCTTGCAGGCCTGCACGCCGGAGTAGTCGAACTCGCAGGCCTGGCCGATGATGATCGGACCGGCGCCGATGATCAGGATGCTCTTGATGTCTGAACGCTTGGGCATTTACTTTTTCTCCATCAGCGCCGTGAAGCGGTCGAACAGGTAGGCGATATCGTGCGGGCCGGGCGAGGCTTCAGGGTGACCCTGGAAGCAGAAGGCTGGCTTGTCGGTTCGGGTCAGGCCCTGCAGCGTGCCGTCAAACAGGCTGACGTGGGTGGCGCGCAGCTTGGAAGGCAGCGACTCCATCTCCACGGCAAAGCCGTGGTTCTGACTGGTGATGCTCACACGGCCAGTGTCCAGGTCCTTCACGGGGTGGTTGGCGCCGTGGTGGCTGTTCTGCATCTTGAAGGTCTTGGCACCCGAGGCCAGGGCCATGATCTGGTGACCCAGGCAGATGCCAAAGGTCGGGATGCCGGTCTCAATGATCTCGCGCACGGCGGTGATGGCGTAGTCGCAGGGTTCCGGATCACCCGGGCCGTTGGAAAGAAACACGCCGTCGGGCTTGAGGGCCAGCACGTCCTTGGCAGGCATCTTGGCCGGCACCACGGTGAGCTTGCAGCCCCGTTGGGCCAGCATGCGCAGGATGTTCTTCTTGACGCCGTAGTCGTAGGCCACGACGTGGAAACGCGGGGCGGTCTGCTTGCCGTAGCCCGAGCCCAGGGTCCACTCGGTCTGGTCCCAGGTATAGGGCTTGGCGGTCGTCACTACCTGGGCCAGGTCCAGGCCTTTCATGCTGGGCGCTGCCCTGGCGGCAGCCAGGGCTTCGTCGATGCGGGCCTGGGTCACAGCCTCGCCGGCCTTGAGCGCCAGGATGGCGCCGTTCTGCGCGCCCTTGCTGCGCAGCAGACGGGTGAGCTTGCGGGTGTCGAGGTTGGCAATCGCCACCGTCTTCTCGCGCACCAGGTACTGCGAGAGCGTCTCGGTGCAACGGAAGTTGGAAGCCAGCAGGGGCAGGTCCTTGATGATGAGACCGGCGGCATGGATCTTTTCGGCTTCGACGTCCTCGGGGTTGATGCCGTAGTTGCCGATGTGCGGATACGTGAGGGTCACGATCTGCCGGCAGTAACTCGGATCAGTGAGGATTTCCTGGTAGCCGGTCATGGCGGTGTTGAACACCACCTCGCCGACCGTGGTGCCGGTGGCACCGATGGAATTGCCGATAAAGACCGTGCCGTCTGCGAGCGCCAGGATGGCGTGAGGGGTGGTTCCCTGGAGAGACAAAAGCACTGGGTACTCCGTTGGTTACGGGCGCGCCCACGCACTTACAGGAAACGGGTCCTGGCTGCTGCTTTTGAGAGGGATGTTCGGCCTGAAATGCGCTGGGGCGGCTGGATTTCTGAACAGTTCAAGATTATAGCTTAGGGCCGATGCCCCCTCGCATGGCTCACTTTGCGCAGCCGCCTTGCAAGGGCTTTGAGAAACGACTCAGACCGCCGTGACCGCAACGGCGCTGGCGTGCAGGCAGATGGCGGCGGCGGCGGCCACATTGAGCGACTCTTCACCGCCAGGCTGGGCGATGCGCACGGACAGCACGGCGCGCGACGTCAGTTCAGCGCCGACGCCCTGCCCTTCGTGGCCCAGGGCCCAGGCGCAAGGCCACGGCAGTTTCTGCCGGTGGATCAGTTCACCCTGATGCGAGCTGGTGACGATGATAGGCACAGCCAGTTCATCGAGGACTTCCGGCCCCACACTTTCGACCAGACGCAGGGCGAAATGCGCGCCCATGCCGGCACGCAGTACCTTGGGGCTCCAGAGCGCCGCCGTGCCCTTGAGGGCAAGCACCTGTTGGAAACCGAAGGCCGCCGCACTGCGCAGGATGGATCCGACGTTGCCGGCATCCTGCACTCGGTCGAGGATGACCGAGGCCAGGCCGGGCTGCAGGGCCGCATCGGCGGGCAAGTCGAACACGAAACCCAGTCGGGAGGGTGATTCGAGGCCGCTGATGCCATCGAACAGCGCATCGGGCACCAGGACGGTCTTGGCCGCAGAGGCGCCGAACTCGGCCGCAAACAGCGGCCAGGCCGACTCGGCAAACACGGCGATGGCTGGCTGGCGCCCGCGTAACAAGGCCGCGCGGCAGAGATGATCTCCCTCGACCCAGAAACGTCCGGTCTTGCGATAGGCCGTGCTGTCCTGGCTGAACTTGCGCAGTTCCTTGAGCAGCGGGTTATCTCGTGCCGTGATGTGGACCGGCTGCTGCATGCTCATCTCAGCACCTCCGTCACGGGCGCGAAGGTCTTGCGATGCTGCGGACAGGCGCCGTGCGCGCGCAGCGCCGCCAGATGTTCGGCCGTGCCGTAACCCTTGTGGGCGGCAAAGCCATACTGCGGAAACTCGCGGTCGTACTCGGCGCACCAGCGGTCGCGGTGCACCTTGGCAAGGATGGAAGCGGCGGAAATCGCCGGCACCGTGGCGTCGCCTTTGACGATCGCCTCGGCCAGCACATCCAGCACCGGCAGACGGTTGCCGTCCACCAGCACCTTGGCAGGCTTGAGACGCAGGCCTTCGACGGCACGGCGCATGGCCAGCAGCGTGGCCTGCAGGATATTCAGCGTGTCGATCTCCTCCACACTGGCTTCGGCGATGGAGCAGCACAGGGCCTTGGCGCGGATCTCGTCGTACAGCTTCTCGCGACGCGCGGCCGTGAGCTTCTTGGAATCGGCCAGGCCCTGGATGGGGTTCAGATCGTCCAGGATCACCGCGGCTGCCACCACCGGGCCAGCCAAGGGGCCACGGCCAGCCTCATCCACCCCGGCGATCAGACCCGGCGTGTCCCACATCAGCGTGGCCTGTTCAGCCTGCAAGAACTTGCGCGATCGCATCGGCTGCCAGTTTCGGTGTGTCGCGCTGCAGTTCGGCATGCAGTGCCATGAAGGTCTGCTCCAGGGCCGCGACACGCTCGGGCGCGTCCAGCCACTGCAGCGTGGCCGCAGCCAGTTTCTCAGGCGTGGCCTCGTGCTGCAAGAGCTCGGGCACGACGAAATCGCGACACAGGACGTTGGGCAGGCCGACCCAGGGCTGCAGTTGCTTGCGCTTCATGAGCTGGTAGGTCAGCCAGTTCACGGCATAGGAGATCACCATGGGCCGCTTGAACAGGGCGGCCTTGAGTGTGGCCGTGCCGCTGGCGATCAGGGTCACGTCACAGGCCGCCAGCACGGTGTGGGACTGACCGTCGAGGATGCGCAGGCGCCTTTCCATGCCCGCAGCGCGCGCGGCTTGCTCGATGCGCGCGCGCAGGGCGGGAATGGCCGGCACGAGGAATTGCAGCTGCGGGCGGGACTGAAGCATCAGGGCCGCCGCGCGGAAGAAGCGTTCAGCCAACTGCTTGATCTCGCCCGCCCGGCTGCCCGGCAGGATGGCCACAAGCTGCGCGTCGGCCGACACACCCAGCGTCGCGCGTGCGGCGGCGCGGTCCGGTTGCAGGGGAATCACATTGGCCAAGGGATGGCCGACATAGGTCGCGGCGATGCCGTGCCGGCCCAGCAATTCCACTTCAAATGGGAAGATGCACAGGACGTGATCCACACTGGCCTTGATCTTGTGTACGCGCTCGGGACGCCAGGCCCAGATCGACGGGCAGACGAAATGCACGGTGCGGATGCCGACGGCGCGCAGGTCGCGTTCGAGATCCAGATTGAAATCGGGGGCATCGACGCCGATGAAGACATCGGGTCGATCCTGCAGCAGTCGCTCGCGAAGCTGGTCACGGATGCCCACCAGCTCACGGTAATGGCGCAGTACCTCGACATAACCGCTCACAGCCAGTTTGTCGCTGGGCCACCAGGCCTGAAAGCCGCGACGGGCCATCTGCGGCCCACCGATGCCCAGAGCGTGGGCTTCAGGCCAACGCGCCCGGACACCATCGAGCAGGAGGCCAGCCAGCAAGTCCCCGGAGGTCTCGCCCGCCACCATCGCGACGCGCGGCTGGGACATCATGTGTGGTCTCTCAGCGGGCAATGCCGTTGGTGGCGCTGGCGAGGAAGGCTTCCATCTGCGCCACGTCGTCCGCCGCTTCGGGCCAGGTCTGCGGCAGCGCGGCAATGGCCGTGCGCGCCTGCTCCAGCGTGAGGTTCTGGCGGTAGAGGATCTTGTGCATCTCGCGGATGGCCGCGATGCGCTGGTCAGAAAAATCCCGCCGCCGCAAGCCGACCAGGTTGACGCTGCGCACCGTCAGCGGATTGCCATCCACCACCATGTACGGCGGGATGTCCTTGGCGACGTGGCTGGCAAAGCCGATCATGGTGTGGGCACCGATGCGCATGCGCTGGAGGATGCCGGTCAGGCCGCCCACGGTGGACCAGTCGCCGATCTCGACGTGCCCGGCCAGGGTGGCGTTGTTGGCCATGGTCACATGATTGCCAATGATGCAGTCGTGAGCGATGTGCACATAGGCCATGATCCAGTTGTCATTGCCGATGCGGGTTTCGTTCTTGTCCTGCGCCGTACCGATGTTGAAGGTACAGAACTCGCGGATCGTGTTGCGGTCCCCGATGTGCAGTTCGCAGGGCTCGTCCTTGTACTTCTTGTCCTGCGAGATGGCGCCCAGCGAGTTGAACTGGAAAATCCGGTTGTCCCGACCGATGATCGTACGCCCATCGATCACGCAATGCGGACCGATGGCCGTGCCTGCCCCCACCTTCACATGTGGGCCGATCACCGTGTAGGGCCCCACCGTGACCGTGCTGTCGAGCTCGGCCCGGGGATCGACGATAGCAGTCGAATGGATCTGCGTCACGCTGCGCCCTCAGCTGACCTTGCGCATGGTGCACAGGATATCGGCCTCGACAGCGCGTTCGCCGTCGACACTGGCCCAGACCTTGAATTTGTAGATGCCGGCCCTGGAGCGTTCCAGCTCGGCTTCCAGGATGAGCTGGTCGCCCGGCTCGACCGGGCGCTTGAAGCGCGCGTTGTCGATGCCGGCAAAGTAGTACACCGTATTCTCGTCGAGGGCATGGCCCAGGGTTTCAAACGACAGCAAGGCCGCCGTCTGCGCCAGGGCCTCGAGCATCAACACCCCCGGCATGACGGGGCGGTTGGGGAAATGGCCGTTGAAGAAGTCTTCGTTGATCGTGACGTTCTTGACCGCCTTGATGCGCTTGCCCTTCTCCAGCTCCAGCACCCGGTCCACCAGCAGGATGGGGTAACGGTGCGGCAGCAGCTTGAGTATCTTGTGGATGTCCATGGCGATCATTTTTTTGTTTCCTTGAGGTCTTTTTCCAGCGCGCGTACGCGTTCGCGCAGGGTGGAGAGCTGCTTGAGGGTAGCGGCATTCTTTTCCCAGGACGCATTGTCCTCCAGCGGATAGAAACCGGTGTAATGCCCGGGCTTGTTGAGCGAACGCGTGACCAGCGAAAACGAAGACACGTTCACCCCGTCCGCGATGCTCAGGTGGCCCAGCACGCCGGCGCTGCCGCCGATGGTGCAGTTGGCCCCGATGGTGGCACTGCCGGCCACGCCCACGCAGCCCGCCATGGCGGTGTTGCGGCCCACGCGCACGTTGTGGCCGATCTGGATCAGGTTGTCGAGCTTGACGCCATCCTCGATCACGGTGTCGCTCAAGGCACCGCGGTCAATACAGGTGTTGGCGCCGATCTCGACGTCGTTGCCGATGCGCACCGCGCCCAACTGCTCGATCTTCTCCCAGCGCTCGCCGTCCTTGGCAAAACCGAAGCCGTCGGCCCCGATCACCACCCCGGAGTGCAGGATGCAGCGCTCGCCGATCACGCAGTCCTCGCTGACGGTCACGCGAGATTTGAGCACCGTGTGCGCCCCGATGCGCGCGCCGCGCTCGACCACGCACAGCGGCCCGATCTGCGCAGTCGGATCGATCTGCGCCGCGGGGTCGACGACCGCACTCGGATGGATGCGCGGGCCGGCCGGGCGTTGGCGCGAGCGCTGCCAGAGCTGGGTGACGCGGGCAAAGTAGAGGTAGGGATTGTCGGCAACAATGCAGGCGCCGCGGGCGACGGCCTCGGCCTGCATCTGTGGCCCGACGATCACGCAGCCGGCACGCGAGGCTGCCAGTTGCTGGCGGTATTTGGGGTTGCTGAGGAAGCTGAGGTGCTGGGGCTCGGCCACATCGAGAGGCGCCAGGGCCTGGATTTCCAGCGCAGGGTCGCCAAACAGTTCGCCCCCGAGCTGCTCGACGATGTTGCCTAGACGCACTGCCACACGCGATCTGCCCGCAGTTTCCGAGTGACCTTACTTGGTCACGGTGGCGTTCAGGGCCTTGATCACCTTGTCGGTGATGTCGTGCCGGGGATTGACGTAGACCGCCTCCTGGAGGATCAGGTCGTATTTTTCAGCGTCGGCCACCTGCTTGACCACGCGGTTGGCACGCTCGAACACCTGCTGCAGTTCCTCGTTGCGGCGGGCGTTGAGGTCTTCCTGAAACTCGCGGCGCTTGCGCTGGAAGTCACGGTCCAGTTCAACCAGCTGCTTCTGGCGGTTCACGCGCTGGCTTTCCGACAGCGTGGGCGCCTCGCGCTCAAGCTGATCGGCCATGCCCTTGATGCTGGTGCCCTGGGTATGCAGCTCTTTCTCGCGCTTGGAGAATTCCTGTTCCAGCTTGGCCTGGGCGTTCTTGGCTGGCACCGCTTCCTTGATGATGCGGTCCAGGCTGACGAAACCCAGCCGGAATTCCTGGGCCAGCGCCGGCGCAGCCAGCAGACTCAGACCCAGCAGCAGATAGGCAGGACGTATGAAGTACTTCATCAGAATGTGGTCCCAATCTGGAATTGCAGATACTGGATTCTATCGCCTTCGAATTGCCGGATAGGACGGGCAAAGGCCAGGCGCAAGGGGCCCATGGGCGAGATCCAGCTGATACCGACACCACCGCCCACCCGGAAGTTGGATGCATCGATCGGATCGTCTGGCCCATAGACGTTGCCGGCATCGACAAAGGTATAGACGCGCAGGGTCCGGTCGTTGCCAGCGCCAGGGAACGGCGCCTGCAGTTCAAAGTTGAAATTGATCTTTTTCGGCCCGCCGTAGGTCAGGCCGGTGGCCGCGTCGCGAGGCCCCAGACTGCCCGCCTCGAAACCGCGCACCGAGCCCAGGCCGCCGCCATAGAAGTTCTTGAACAGCGGATAGGGTCGGCCGTCGATACCCTGGCCCAAGGCCAGATCGGAATTGAAGGCAAAGGTGTACTGCTTGGTCAGCGGCACATAGTGCTGGTAGTTATAAGTCCCACGGACATAACGCACCTCACCAAAGGTGCTCCATTCGGCGGTGGCGCGCTGCAGGTTGCCACTGGTCGGCACCAAAGCGCTGTCGCGGTTGTCCCGCCCCCAGCCCAGGGTCAGCGGCACGGCGGTGCTGGCGTAACCGAACTGGTCGGCATAACTCTGGTAGGCCACCGGCAGGTAGGTACCTGGCACGATCGTGGTGCGCTCGAAACCGGCCCCCAGGTAGACCGTGTCGCGCTCGGTGAAGGGGATGCCGAAGCGCAGGCTGGTGCCCACGGTCTCCAGCGCGTAGGAATCTTCGTAGTAATAAGGGCGCGAGACCCGCTGGTACAGGTCAATCGTGCGCGACACCCCGTCCTGCGTGAAATACGGGTCGGTCGTGCTGACCACAATCACGCGATTGATCTTGCTGGTGTTGAGTTGCACGCCCAGCGAGTTGCCACTGCCAAAAGCGTTCTGCTGGCTCACGCCAAACGTCAGCCCGAGTCCCTCGCTGGTGGAGAAGCCGGCACCCAGGGTCAGACTGCCGGTCGGCCGCTCGACGACCTTCATGGTCAGGTCCACCTGGTCGGGCGTACCTGGCACTTCCGAGGTCTCCATCGTGACCTCACTGAAATACCCCAGTCGGTCCACCCGATTGCGCGACAGGCGGATCCGTTCGCTGTCGTACCAGGACGATTCAAACTGGCGGAATTCGCGGCGGATCACTTCGTCACGCGTTCGGTTGTTGCCCGCCACGTTGATGCGGCGCACATAGGCTCGGCGCGAAGGCTCGGCTTGCAGCACCAGCGTCACCCGGCTGGTGCTGCGATCAATCTCGGGTACGGACTGCACGCGGGCAAAGGCGTAGCCGAAGCGGCCGAAATAATCGGTGAAGGCCTTGACGGTCTCGGCCACGCGGTCGGCGTTGTAGGCCTCGCCGGGGCGTATCGATACCAGGGCCTTGAACTCATCCTCGCGCCCCAGGTAGTTGCCGGCCAGGCGCACCCCGGCCACGACGAAGCGCTCACCCTCGCTCACGTTGTGGGTGATGGAAATATCCTGCTTGTTGGGGGCGATGGCCACCTGGGTCGAGTCAATCCGGAACTCCAGGTAACCACGCGCCAGATAGTAGGAACGCATCGTCTCGATGTCGGCATTGAGCTTGGCCCGTGAGTAGCGGTCGGACTTGGTGTACCAGCTCATCCAGTTGCCGGTGTCCAGGTCGAACAGGTTGCGCAGGGTGGACTCGGAAAACGCCTTGTTGCCGACGATGCGGATCTCGCTGATCTTGGCCGGTTCGCCTTCGATGACGGTGAAGGCCAGGCTCACGCGATTGCGCTCGACCGGCGTCACGGTGCTCACCACCTCGGCCGCATAGAGGCTCTTGTTGATGTACTGGCGCTTGAGTTCCTGCTCCGCGCGATCCAGCAGGGCCTTGTCGAAGGGACGTCCTTCGGCCAGGCCGATATCCTTGAGCGCCTTGGTCAGCAGGTCCTTGTCGAACTCGCGGGTGCCGATGAACTCGACGCCAGCCACGCTGGGCCGCTCCTCGACCACCACCATCAGCACGTCCCCGTTGATCTCCAGGCGCACGTCGGTGAAAAGGCCCAGTGCGAACAGCGCTCGGATCGAGGCCGTTCCTTTGTCGTCGTTGTAGGTATCCCCCACGCGCAGCGGCATGGACGCGAAGACGGTCCCCGGCTCGATGCGCTGCAAGCCCTCGACCTGGATGTCGCGGATCTTGAAAGGTTCGGCGGCCCAGGCCATGTGCGCGGCCAGCAAGAGTGCAGCCACCAGGGAGGCGGCGCGCAGGCTATATCGTTTGAATTGCATCGGTCAACTTGAAATTTGGCTGGGGCACACCGTCGGGTCCGGTGGTTCAGCCCAGGAGACGGGTCAGGTCATTGAACAGCGCGATGGACATCATGAGCGCCAGCATGGCAACGCCGGCCCGCTGCAGGCGCTCCAGCCAGACTTCCGACACGGGTTTGCCTGTGACACCCTCCCAAAGATAATACATCAGGTGTCCGCCATCGAGCACCGGCAAGGGCAGCAGGTTGAGCACGCCCAGGCTGACGCTGATCAGGGCCAGAAAGACCAGGTAGGACGTCAACCCCAGGCTGGCGGAACGGCCAGCGTAGTCGGCAATGGTCAGCGGACCACTGAGATTCTTCAGCGAGGCCTCGCCCACCAGCATGCGGCCCAGCGTGCGCAGCGTCAGCAGCGAAACGTCCCAGGTCTTCTCGACGCCCAGCCACAGGCCTTCAAACACACCGTACTGGACCGTGATCATCTCGGGAGCCACCCCCACATAGGCCCCGATGCGGCCGATCGCCACCCCGCCCTGCTGCTGGACCTCAGGGGTCACGTCGAGGTTGATGATGGCGCCCTGGCGCTCGATGCGCCAGTTCTTCGTCAGGGCTTGGCCGTCCCGCACCGAGGCACGGATCATCTCGCGCAACTGGCGGCCGTCCATCACGACCGCCCCACCCAGGTTCAGCACCAGATCGCCCGGACGCAAGCCCGCACGCTCGGCAGCGCTGCCCGGCGTGATGTCACCAATTTCCGGCCGGCTCAGCGGCGCAACGATGCCGATGCGCTCGAACAGCTGGGCATCGGCATCACTCACCGCCATGCTCGCCAGCGGCAGCACCAACTCGGTCGTCGCCTGCCCGCGCGTATCGGCCAGGGCCAGACGTACGTCCCGCCCCTCCAGGGCCCCACGCGTCAGCAGCCAGCGCACATCCTCGAACGAGGCCATGGGCTTGAGTTCGCCGCCCTCGAAACCCGCGCGCTCGACCCGCTCGCCACCACGCAGCCCGGCGCGTTCCGCCACCGAAGCGCTCACCGGAGCGCCCAGCACCGGGCTGGCAATCTGCACGCCGCTCCAGTTGACCACGGCATAAAGCACCACGGCCAGCAACAGATTGGCCAGCGGGCCGGCCGCGACGATCAGTGCGCGCGAACGCAGCGGCTGGGTATTGAAAGCCAGGTGACGTTCGTGCGCGGCCACCGACGCTTCCCGTTCGTCGAGCATGCGGACATAACCGCCCAGCGGAAAAGCCCCCAGCACGAATTCGGTCGCCGAACCCTTGGGCTGCCAGCGCAGCAGGGTGTGGCCAAAACCGACCGAGAAGCGCAGCACCTTGACGCCGCAGGCCACGGCCATGCGGTAGTGCCCGTATTCATGGATGGCGATCAGCAGCCCCAGGGCGACGATGAAGGCGACAACGGTCAGCATGTCTGTCCTTTGGAGTTCAGGCCGTCAGCCCGCGCAGGCAGGCCTGCGCCGCCGCGCGCGACTGCGCGTCCAGCGCCAGCAGATCGTCCAGCGAGCCGGGGGTTGCCGGCACAACGGCCGCCAGTGTGCCCAGGTTGACCGCATGGATCTGGTCGAAGCGGATGCGCCGCTCCAGAAAGGCCGCTACGGCCACCTCGTTGGCGGCGTTGAGCACCGCCGTGGTGCCCGCCGGGCCGCGCAAGGCATCCCAGGCCAGACGGATCCCGGGGAAACGCTGGGCGTGCCCGGGAGCGTCCATGGGCTCGAAGGTCATGGCCGCCAGCTTGTGGAAATCCAGGGCAGCGGCGCCCGAAGCCATGCGCTCGGGCCAGGACAGGCCATAGGCGATGGGCACCCGCATGTCGGGGGTGCCCAGCTGCGCCACCACCGAGTGGTCGCTGTACTGAACCATGGAGTGGATCACGCTTTGCGGGTGGATCACCACCTCCAGCCGCTCCGGCCCCAGACCGAACAGATAACGCGCCTCGATCACCTCCAGCGCCTTGTTCATCATGGTGGCCGAATCGACCGAGATCTTGCGACCCATCACCCAGTTCGGGTGGGCGCAGGCCTGCTCGGGCGTGACCTCGCGCAGGGTCTGCGGATCGCGCGTGCGAAAGGGCCCGCCGGAGGCCGTCAGGATGATCCGGTCGACCCGTTGCGACCAGGTGGCCGGATCTTCGGGCAAGGACTGGAAAATGGCCGAATGCTCGCTGTCGATCGGCAGCAGCGTGGCGCCGCCCGTGCGCACCGCCTGCATGAAGAACTCGCCGCCGACCACCAGCGCTTCCTTGTTGGCCAGCAGCAGGCGCTTGCCCGCGCGGGCGGCAGCCAGGCAGGGCGCCAGACCCGCGGCCCCGACGATGGCGGCCATCACGACATCGACCTCCTCGTGCGCTGCCACTTCGGTGAGGGCCACCTCGCCCCCCAGCACCTGCGTCTTGGCGCCGGCCTGGCGCAGGCGCTCGGCCAGTTGCATGGCGTGGGCGGCACTGGCCATGACGGCGAATCGGGGCTGGAACTGCAGGCATTGCTGCAGCATCAGGTCCACCTGCGTGGCTGCCGTCAGCGCATGGACCTCGAAGCGCTGCGGATGGCGCGCCAGCACATCCAGTGTGCTCGTGCCGATGGAACCGGTGGAGCCGAGGATCGCGACGCGTTGCTTCATCAATTCAGTACCGAATAAAACATCATCGCCAGAGGCAGCGTGGGCAGCAGGGCATCGACGCGGTCGAGCACACCCCCATGGCCGGGCAGCAGACGGCTGCTGTCCTTGGCGCCAGCGCTGCGCTTGACCAGCGACTCCACCAGGTCGCCCACCACGCTCATGGCCGCAAGGAACAGCACGGCCAGCAGCAGCAGCAGCCAGCCGCCACGCGACTGCAGATGGCTGTAGAGGCTGGGCGACGCCAGCACGCCGGCACGCTCCAGGCCCAGCCAGACCAGTGCCAGCACCACCACGCCCACCATGCCGCCCCAGACTCCCTCCCAACTCTTGCCCGGACTGATGGCCGGCGCCAGCTTGACCGCGCTGAACCGCCCGCCCCAGGCCTTGCCGGCAAAGTAGGCAGCGACGTCGGCCATCCAGACCAGCAGCAGGATGGAGAGCAAAAAGGCCACGCCGATCTCGCGCGCCTGCACCACGGCCAGCCAGGCCAGCCACAGCACCAGCCAGCCCCCGCCCAGACGCAAGGTCCGTGACAGTTGCCCCCAGCGGCTCACGCCGGTCTTGATCAGGGCGGCCCCGACCAGCACCCAGATACCACCCGCCAGCGTCCACAGCAACGGCTGGGGCGCGGCCAGCAAGCCCAGATCCCAGGCCATGACGCAGGCCACCAGGCAGACGAAGGCGCCTATCCAGGAACCGAACTGGCCCAGGCGATTGAGACGCCCCCACTCCCAGGCACCCGCGGCGATCAGGACCAGGGTGACCAGGCGCCAGTACAGCGTGTCCTGGTGAAAGAGCGCCGGCAGCAGGATCAGCAGCAGGACGAGGGCGGTGATGATGCGCTGCTTGAGCATGGTTGATCCTCAGGCCGCCTTCTGGCCCGGGCCCGGTGTAGCGACCTGGTCGGAGGTCTGGCCGTAGCGGCGCTCGCGCCGCTTGAATTCGCCGATGGCACGGTCGAGCTCGGCCTCATCAAAGTCGGGCCAGAGCTTGTCGCTGAAGAAGAGTTCGGCATAAGCCGCCTGCCAGAGCAGGAAATTGCTCAGGCGCAGCTCGCCGCCGGTGCGGATGATGAGATCCGGGTCGGGGACATGGGCCATGGCCATGGCCTGGTGCAGCGCCATCTCGGTGATGGGCTGTCCCTGGGCCGCCAGCCGGGCGGCCGCCTGGGCGATGTCCCAGCGTCCGCCATAGTTGAAACACACGTTCAGAACGAGCTTGCTGTTGGCTGCCGTCGCCAGTTCGGCCTGGTCCAGGCCGGTGCGCACCTTGTCGGACAGACCGGCCCGATCGCCGACAAAATGCAAACGCACGCCATCCTTGAGCAGCTGCGGCACTTCCTTGCCTAGGGCCGTAGCCAGCAGGTCCATGAGGCCCGATACCTCGTCGGCCGGGCGATTCCAGTTTTCGGAGGAAAAGGCGAAGACGGTCAGCACCCCCACCTGACGCTCCAGGCAGGCCCGGATGCAGCGGCGCAGGCTCTCCATGCCCTGGCGGTGGCCCGCCAGACGCGGCAGGAAACGCTTGGTGGCCCAGCGGCCATTGCCATCCATGACGATGGCGATGTGGTGCGGCAAGCCGCTGGACGAGGTCATCGGTACGTCATGAGGGCGATGTCAGACCGCCATCACTTCCTGTTCCTTGCCTGCGACCAGCTGGTCGATCGTGGCGACGTGCTTGTCGGTCAGCTTCTGGATGTCGGCTTCGGAACGTTTCTGGTCGTCCTCGGACGCGGTCTTGTCCTTGACCAGCTTCTTGACCGCCTCGTTGGCGTCACGACGAAGGTTGCGCACGGCGATCTTGGCGTTCTCGCCCTCGGTACGCACCAGCTTGGTCATCTCCTTGCGGCGCTCCTCGCTCATCGGCGGCATGGGCACGCGGATCAGGTCACCCATGGAGGCCGGGTTCAGGCCCAGCTCGCTTTCGCGGATGGCCTTCTCGATCTTGGCGCCCATGCCCTTTTCCCAGGGCTGCACGCTGATGGTGCGGGCGTCCAGCAGGTTCACGTTGGCCACCTGGCTCAGCGGCACCGTGGAGCCGTAGTACTCGACCTGCACGGAGTCCAGCAGCGACGGATTGGCGCGGCCGGTACGGATCTTGGACAGATGGTTTTTCAGGGCCTCAATGGACTGGTCCATCTTGGTTTCCATGGTCTTCTTGATGTCTGCAATCGTCGTCATGCTTTGCTCCTCTGCGGCACCGGTGTCTGCGCTCAGGCGTAGACCAGCGTGCCCTCGTCTTCACCCATCACGACACGCTTGAGCGCGCCGTGCTTGAAAATGGAAAACACCTTGATCGGCAGCTTCTGGTCGCGACACAGCGCGAAAGCCGTGGCGTCCATGATGCCGAGATTTTTCGAAATCGCCTCGTCGAAGGAAATCTTGCTGTAACGGGTGGCCGTCTTGTCCTTGTTCGGATCGGCGCTGTAGACACCATCCACCTTGGTGGCCTTGAGCACCATCTCGGCGCCAATCTCGGCGCCGCGCAGCGCAGCGGCCGTGTCAGTGGTGAAGAAGGGGTTGCCCGTACCGGCCGCGAAGACCACGACCTTGCCCTCTTCGAGGTACTGCAGGGCCTTGGGGCGCACATAGGGCTCGACCACCTGCTCGATGGCAATCGCCGACATCACGCGGGCGGTCAGGCCGGCCTTGTTCATGGTGTCGGCCAGGGCCAGCGCATTCATCACGGTGGCCAGCATGCCCATGTAGTCGGCCGTGGCCCGGTCCATGCCGACCGAGCCGCCAGCCACGCCGCGAAAGATGTTGCCGCCGCCGATCACGACGGCGACTTCCACCCCCAGGCGCGTGATCTCGGCCACCTCCTGCACCATGCGCTGGATGGTCGCATGGTTGATGCCGAAGGCATCGTCGCCCATCAGGGCCTCCCCGGACAGCTTAAGCAGAATACGCTTGTAGGCTGGCTTGGGGTCGGACATGAAGGGCTCCTTGCAGGTGATGGTGATACGCGATCCGGACAGACGGAATTTACAGGATTTCCCCGGCCGAGCCGTCGCTCGGCCAGCGGGCATCAGCCCGCCTGCTTGGCGGCAGCCACCTGGGCAGCCACTTCGGCAGCGAAGTCGTCGACCTTCTTCTCGATGCCCTCACCCACCACGTACAGGGTGAAACCCTTGAGGGTGGTGCCAGCGGCCTTGAGCATCTGCTCGACGGTCTGCTTGTCGTTCTTCACGAAGGGCTGGTTGAACAGCGAGACTTCCTTCAGGAACTTCTGCACGCCACCCTCGATACGCTTGGCCACGATGTCGGCAGGCTGTGCGGGTTTGCCAGCGGCTTCAGCGGTCTTGCGATCCTCTTCGGCCTTGCCGGCGGCAACAGCGCGCTCTTTCTCGATCAGCTCGGCCGGCACGTCAGCGCTGGTCAGCGCGACGGGCTTCATGGCGGCCACGTGCATGGCAACGTCCTTGGCAGCGGTCTCGTCACCGTCGAACTCCACGACCACACCGATGCGCGTGCCGTGCAGATAGGCGGCCAGCTTGGCGCCCGAGGAGAAGTGCTTGAAACGACGGAAGCTCATGTTCTCGCCGATCTTGCCGATCAGGCCCTTGCGCACGTCTTCCAGGGTGGGGCCGAAACCGTCCTGGCTGTAAGGCAGTGCGCCCAGGGCGGCCACGTCGGCCGGCTTGTGCTTGGCGACCAGGTCGGCAGCGGCCTTGGCCAAGGCCAGGAAGCTGTCGTTCTTGGTCACGAAGTCGGTCTCGCAGTTCACTTCGATCAGGGCGCCGGTGCTGCCGTTGATCGAGCTGGCCACCACGCCTTCGGCGGTCACGCGCGAGGCGGCCTTGCCGGCCTTGGTGCCCAGCTTCACACGCAGCAGCTCTTCGGCCTTGGCCATGTCGCCATCGGCCTCGGTCAGGGCCTTCTTGCATTCCATCATCGGGGCGTCGGTCTTGCCGCGCAGTTCGGCAACCATGCTTGCGGTAATTGCAGCCATCTTCTTACTCCGTCATCAATTCAAAATCAGATTGGGACTAAAAAAAAGGGGCACAGCGCCCCTTTCTTCGGGTCGGGCGTGGATCAGGCGGAAGCTTCGTTCACTTCCACGAACTCGTCACCGCTCTCGGATGCCACGGCCTTGACCACGTCATCCACGGCATTGGCACGGCCTTCCAGGATGGCGTCGGCGATGCCGCGGGCGTACAGGGTCACGGCCTTGGACGAATCGTCGTTGCCCGGGATCACGTAGTCGATGCCTTCGGGCGAGTGGTTGGAGTCGACCACGCCGATCAGCGGAATGCCCAGCTTCTTGGCTTCGGCAATGGCGATCTTGTGGTAACCCACGTCGATCACGAAGATCGCGTCCGGCAGGGTGTTCATGTCCTGGATGCCGCCGATGTCCTTCTCGAGCTTCTCGAGTTCACGGGCGAACATCAGCTGTTCTTTCTTGCTCATGGCGTCCAGGCCGGTTTCCTGCTGGGCCTTCATGTCCTTGAGACGCTTGATCGAGGTCTTGACGGTCTTGAAGTTGGTCAGCATGCCGCCCAGCCAACGCTGGTCGACGTAGGGCACGCCGGCGCGCTGGGCTTCGGCAGCCACGGTTTCGCGGGCGGTGCGCTTGGTGCCCACCATCAGGATGGTGCCGCGCTTGGCAGCCAGCTGCTTGGCAAACTTGGCTGCGTCCTGGAACATCGGCAGCGACTTTTCCAGGTTGATGATGTGGATCTTGTTGCGATGGCCGAAGATGAAGGGGGCCATCTTGGGGTTCCAGAAGCGGGTCTGGTGGCCAAAATGGACACCGGCTTCCAGCATTTGACGCATGGTCACGGACATGTGAATAACTCCGAAGGTTGGGTCTAAAATCCGGTCCTCTTTGCAATCGGCGTCTTGCGCCGGCTGCAACACCTGGATGGACCGGTTTGCGATTTGCTCTGCGGCTGCTTGCGCGAGATGCGCAGGCCCTTCCAGCAAAGCCCGACGAGTATAGCACAGACCCACTTCCCAATGCCCTCCGCCACCGACCTCCACGCCATCCGCCAGCGCCTGCTGGCCGGCCAGACCAGCCCAGGGGCCGAGATCGAACAGGCCATCGCCCGCGCCGCAGCCCCAGCCTGCGCGCACGCTTTCCTCCAGACCGACTTCGATGGCGCCCGGGTCCAGGCCGCCGCGGCCGATCCGACCCGCCAGCCCCTGGCCGGGCTGGCGGTCTCGGTCAAGGACCTGTTCGACGTGGCCGGCCAGGTCAGCCGTGCCGGCGCCGTCGTCCTGCAAGACGCCCCACCGGCAAGCCAGGACGCCTTGGCCGTGGCCCGCCTGCGTGCCGCCGGTGCGGCCCTGATAGGCCGCACCAACATGTCCGAATTCGCCTACTCCGGCGTCGGTGTCAACCCGCACCACGGCACCCCGGCCAATGCGGCCGCCACCGACCTGCCGCGCGTGCCGGGCGGCTCGTCCAGCGGCGCCGCCGTTTCCGTCGTCACGGGTGCAGCCTTCGTCGGCCTGGGCTCGGACACCGGCGGCTCGATCCGCATCCCGGCCGCCCTGCAGGGCATCGTGGGCTTCAAGAGCACCCAGCGCCTGGTGCCGCTGGACGGCACGGTGCCCCTGTCCTTCACGCTCGACACGGCCTGCGCCATGACACGCTCGGTGCGCGACGCGATCACCGTGCACGAGATCCTGGCCACACGCCGTGTCACGCGCAGCCAGGCCCCGCTCTCGCACTACCGGCTGGCTGTCGTGCCGCAAGTCATGTTCGACGGCATCGACGCCACCGTGACGCGCGCCTTCGAACGCACGCTGCGGATCCTGCGCGATGCCGGCGCCCGCGTCGAAGAACTCCCCTTGCCGGCGCTGGGCGAGCTGGCTGGCCTGCAGGCCAGCGGCGGTTTTGCCGCAGTCGAAAGTTACGCCTGGCATCGCCACCTGCTGGCAGGCCACGCGGCCCAATACGACCCGCGCGTCCTGTCACGCATCCAGCGCGGCGCGACCATCAGTGCAGCTGATTACATCGACCTGTTGCAGGCACGGCGCGACTGGATCGCGCGCGTCGAGTTGGCCCTGGCCGGCTTCGACGCGGTGCTCTCACCCACCGTGCCCATCGTGGCACCAGCGCTGGCCGACGTGCTGCCAGGACCCGAGCGCGACGAAACCTTCTTCCGCATCAACGGCCTGCTGCTGCGCAACCCCAGCGTGGTGAACATGCTCGACGGCTGCGCCATCTCCCTGCCCTGCCACGCGCCGGACGAATTGCCCGTGGGCCTGATGGTCTGGCAAGGCGCGATGCGCGATGATGTGGTCCTGAACATCGCGCAGCAAATCGAAAACCTGCTGCTCCCGCAACAACAATAACCCTCCTTCGGCCTGCCCCCTGGCAGGCCGGCAGCATCTTCCGATTCATGAAAATTGCAGTCATCGGCGCCGGCATCATCGGCGTCACCACCGCCTGGGAACTGGCCCGCGACGGCCACGAGGTCACCGTCTTCGAACGCCGCATCGCCGCCGCCGAGGAAGGCAGCTTTGCCAACACCGGCATCCTCGCGCCCGGCTATACCGCCCCCTGGGCCGCCCCGGGCATGCCCTTCAAGATCCTGCGCCACCTGCTGCTGCGTCACGCACCGGTGCATTTTTCCCTGCCCCTGCGCGGCAGCGACCTGGCCTGGATGTGGAAGTCCTGGCGCGCCTGCGGCAGCGAAACCTATCTGCGCAACCGCCAGAACCTCCAGGGGCTGGCCCGCTACAGCCGCACACGCCTGCACGAACTCGCGGCCGAACTGGAACTCGATTTCGACCGCAGCCAGGGCCTGCTGGTCCTGCTGCGCTCGGAGCGCGACCACACCTTGCTGCGCCCCGGCCTGCAGCTGCTGCGCGATCAGGGCGTGGCGCATCGCGAGCTCAGCCCCGAAGAGGCACGCGCCATCGAGCCGGCCCTCAATCCCGACACCGCCTTCCACGGCGCGCTGCACCTGCCCGAGGACGAGGTGGGCAACTGCCGGCAATTTGCCCTGCTGCTCAAGAACGCGGCGCTGGCCCGCGGCGTGCAATTTGCCTTCGGCACCACCGTCGAACGCCTGACACCCGGCCAGGGAATGGACGTGCAGTTGACCGGCGAGTCGCAGCCACGCCGCTTCGATGCCGCCGTGCTGTGCGCCGGGGTCGACTCGGCCCGGCTGTTGCGCCCCCTGGGCGTGAAGATTCCGATGGCTGCCGTGTATGGCTACTCGGTCAGCGCCACCGTGCGCGAACCGCTGAACGCCCCGCGCAGCGCCATCATGGATGAGCGCTACAAGGTGGCCATCGCCCGCCTGGGCAACCGGGTGCGCGTGGGTGGCGGCGCCGAACTGGGAGGACGCCCCGAGCGTCAGCGCAAGGACGCCCTGCAGACCCTCTACAAGGTGCTGCAGGACTGGTTTCCCGGCGCAGCCGTGCTCTCCAGCGGCGTGCAGACCTGGAAGGGCGCACGCCCCATGCTGCCCGACGGCCCGCCCCTGCTGGGCGCCAGCGGCATCCCGGGCCTGTGGCTGAACTGCGGCCACGGCTCCAGTGGCTGGGCCCTGGGCTGCGGCTCGGCCCGCGCCCTGGCCGACCTCGTGGGCGGCCACCGACCAGAACTCGCGCTGAACGGCTTCGGCATCGAACGGCTGCGCCCCTGAGGGGGGATTGTGTACAGTAGGCGCACTCCCGATACACAATGCAATCATGAGTCCTGAACTGTCGCAAAAACTGGCCGCTGCCGTTGATGGCATGCCGGCCTTCCCCAAAAGCGTGCAGGCCATCCTGGACCTGACCCGGGACGTCAATTGCACCCCCAAGGACCTGGTGCAGGTCATCGACAAGGACCCGGTGGTCACGGTCAAGATCCTCAAGGTCATCAACTCGGCCTACTACAGCCTGCCCAAGCAGGTCACCTCGATCAACCACGCCGTGGTCTTCCTGGGTTTCAACACCATCAAGAACCTGGCCCTGGGCATCGCGGCCATCGGCATGCTGCCCAAGAGCAATGCTGCCGGCTTCGACGTGCAGCAGTACCTGCTGCACTCGCTGGCCACGGCGAACATCGCCAAGAGGATAGCCAGCGATGTGGAGGGCGCGGACCCGATGGACTGCTTCATCGCCGGCCTGCTGCATGATTTCGGCAAGGTGGTATTTGCCCAGTTCATGCCCAACGAGTTCCGCCAGGCCCTCGAAGCCTGCAAGGAGAACGGCAGTTCGCTGCACGAGGCATTGCGCCAGATCATCGGTGTGGACCACGCGGTGGTCGGAGGCATGCTGGTGGAGAAATGGCGCTTCGCCCCCAACCTGGTCCAGACCATCCAGAACATGCATGGCCCCGAAGTGCTGGACACGCCCATGGTGGCCTGCGTCTTTGCCGCTAACCAGATCAGCAAGAAGCTGCAGTTCGGCTTCGGCGGCAACCCCTTTGCGGAGCCCCTCCCGCCGGTCGTCGCCAGGCGGCTCGGCGGCGACCTCGACCACGTCATCGCCGAACTCGGCGATCTCCAGGCGCTTTTCGAGGAAGCGCAGGTCTTTTCCAAGCTCGAATCATGAAAGTCAAATTCTGGGGTGTGCGCGGTTCGATCGCCTCGCCGGGGCCGCACACGGTGCGCTATGGCGGCAACACCACCTGCATCGAGGTGCGCACGGACAGCAACGAACTCATCATCCTGGATGCAGGCACCGGCATCTTCCCGCTGTCACAGACCCTGCTGGCCGAACTGCCGGTACAGGCCAACGTGCTCATCACCCACTCGCACTGGGACCACATCCAGGGTCTGCCCTTCTTCATCCCCAACTTCATCCCCGGCAATGTGCTGCGCCTGCACGGCGCCCACGACCCGGTCTCGGGCCAGGGGGTGGAGCAGGTCATGTCGGTGCAGCTGCAGTACAGCTATTTCCCGGTGCGCGAAGCTGAAATGAAGGGCACGATCGAGTACGTGACACTGATGCCTGAACAGAGCATCCAGGTGGGCAGCGCCACCATCACACCCTATCTGCTCAATCACCCGGTCATCAACTTCGGCTACCGCATCGAGGCCAACGGCAAATCGGTCTTCTTCACTGGCGACCACGAGCCGCCCTACAACATCTACGCCCCCGAAGATGCCGAATACGCCGAATACCAGTCCTTCGTGGACGAGAAGCAGGCCTCCATCATCCAGGCCATGCGCGGCGTAGACGTGCTGATCGCCGACACCTCCTACACCGCCCAGGAATACCCGGCCAAGGTCGGCTGGGGCCACGGCACGTTCAAGACCAGCATCGAGGCCGCCTGCCAGGCCGGTGCCAAGGTGCTCTACTGCACGCACCACGAGCCCACCCGCAGCGACGACGCGCTGGAAGCCGCCTTCGCCCAGGCCCTGGCCGACAACCCCGTGCCCGCGGGCGGGCCGGAGATCCGGCTGGCCTTCGAAGGCCACAGCTACGAATTCTGAGCCGGGCCGGCTCCATGCAACGCATCCCTTCCGGCCCCTCCCAGCCGCTGTACAGCGCCGCCGCCACGCGCACGCTGGAAGCCGCGCTGGCGACCACGCTGCCACCCCACACCCTGATGCAGCGCGCCGGCCTGGCCACGGCCCGGCTGGCCCTGGCCATCGCTCCGCACGCGCGCACCTACTGGATCGCCTGCGGTCCGGGCAACAACGGTGGCGACGGCCTGGAAGCGGCCATGCACCTGCAGCAGTGGGGCAAGAAACCGCTCGTGACCTGGCTCGGCACCGCTGACACCGTCCCCACCGACACCCGCGCCTCGCACGCACGCGCCCTGGCAGCCGGTGTGCGCTTTGTCGACGCCCCGCCCGCGGACTGCGACGCCTGCATCGACGCCCTGCTCGGCACCGGCGCGAGCCGCGCACCCGAAGGTCGGCTGGCGGATTGGATCGCACACATCAACACCCTGAGCGTGCCGGTGCTGGCCGTGGACCTGCCTTCAGGACTGCAGGCCGACACCGGCACCACGCCCGGCCCTTGTGTGCGCGCCAGCCACACGCTTTGCCTGCTTACGCTCAAACCCGGTCTCTACACGGCGCAGGGCCGCGACCAGACCGGTGAGGTCTGGTACGAGTCCCTCGGCGCAGAGGTGATGTCCGCGGCGCCCCAGGCGAGTCTGGCTGGCGCGCCTGCTGCGGCCGCCCGCCGGCACGCCACGCACAAAGGCAGTTACGGCGACGTGGCCGTCATCGGCGGTGCCCGCGGCATGGGTGGTGCCGCCCTGCTGGCCGCCAGCGCAGCACTGCACCATGGGGCCGGTCGCGTTTATGTAGGCCTGCTCGATGGCGGCGACATGATGGTGGACCCCACACACCCTGAATTGATGTTCCGCACGCCTGCAGCGCTGGACGCCGCCGCCTTGACCGTGGTGGCCGGCTGCGGCGGCGGCCAGGCCATCGCCGCGCAGCTGCCGCGTCTGCTGTCGACCGCAGCGCGCCTGCTGCTGGACGCCGACGCTCTCAATTCAATAGCAAATGACAGCCAGCTAGCGGCCCTCCTGGCGGCGCGCAGCGCACGTCAGCGCCAGACCGTTCTGACCCCTCATCCGCTGGAAGCAGCGCGCCTGCTGGCTTGCACGATCGCGGCCGTGCAGGCCGATCGGCTGGCGGCTGCGCAGCAGTTGGCGCAGCGGTTCGGCTGCACCGTGGTCTTGAAAGGCTCGGGTACGGTGATGGCGGCACCCGGCCGGCTACCGGTCATCAACCCGACCGGCAACGCGCGCCTGGCCACCGCCGGCACCGGCGACGTACTGGCAGGTCTGATCGGTGCGCGTCTGGCACAAGGCGAAACTGCGTTCGAGGCCGCTTGCGCTGCAGTCTGGCTGCATGGCCAGGCCGCCGACAGCTGGCCTCAGGACCAAGCCCTGACAGCCGGCGCATTGGCGCAAGCCATCGTCTGAGAAAAGGGACTCAGCCGCGCCCGACGAAGGGCATCTTGGTCGCCATCACCGTATGGAACAGCACGTTGACTTCCAGCGGCAGCTTGGCCATATAGAGCACCGACTGGCCGACGATGTCCACGTCCATCAGCGGCTCCACGGCGATCTCGCCATTGGCCTGCGGCACGCCCTTGGCCATGCGCGCGGCCAGATCGGTGGCGGCATTGCCGATGTCGATCTGCCCCACGGCAATGTCGTAGGGACGGCCATCCAGCGAAGCGGCCTTGGTCAGGCCCATCACACCATGCTTGGTGGCGGTGTAGGCGATCGAGTTGGGACGCGGTGCGTGCGCCGAGATCGAGCCGTTGTTGATGATGCGGCCGCCGCGCGGGCTCTGCGCCTTCATCACGCGAAAGGCGTTCTGGATGCAGAAGAACATGCCCGAGAGGTTCACGTCCACCACGGACCGCCACTGCTCGACGGTCAGCTCCTCCAGCGGCACCCCGGGCGCGCCCATGCCTGCATTGTTGAACAGCACATCCACCCGCCCCCAGGCCTGCACCGTGGCGTCAAACAGCGCACGCACGGCCTCCGGCTGGGCCACGTCGGTCGGCAGCACCAGGGCACGCGCACCGGCGCCACTGTCAGCAGCGACCGCCTCCAGCGGTTCGCGCCGGCGTCCGGCCAGCGCCACGTTGTAACCGTCTTTCAGCAGCGCAAGCGCTGCTGCCTTGCCGATGCCCGTGCCCGCGCCGGTCACGATGGCCACCTTCTTCACACCACTCATTTGTTTGTGTCTCTCTGGTTCAAAACATCAACGGCGCGTCTTGCGCCCCTTACCTCTGGCCTTGTCCGTGACCTTCTTGGCCGCCGCCTTGACCGAGGCTTTCAGTGCCTGGATCGGCGAGGGCAAGGCGCGCTTGCTCGCATCGCCGGCCTTTTTGTTGCGGGTCTCCCGCTTGAGTGAGGCCTTGCGCGGCGACCCGGTAGGTTCGCCGGCCTCCTCAGGCGCCAGCCCCTTGTCGCGCAGGGCACGGTTGGTCAGCTCCTCGCCCTCGCGCACCAGGCGGAAGTCGATGCGACGGCCGTCCAGGTCAACGCGGCTGACCTGTACCCGCACCCGCGTGCCTATGGCGTAGCGGATGCCCGTGCGCTCGCCGCGCAGTTCCTGGCGCGCCTCGTCGAAGCGGAAGTACTCGCCGCCGAGTTCGGTGATGTGGATCAGTCCCTCCACGTACATGGCGTCGAGTGTGACGAACAAGCCGAAGCTGGTGGCCGACGTGACCACGCCGCCGAACTCCTCGCCCAGGTGCTCGCGCATGTACTTGCACTTGAGCCAGGCCTCGACGTCGCGGCTGGCCTCGTCGGCGCGGCGCTCGTTGGCGCTGCAATGCAGGCCTGCAGCCTGCCAGGCCATCAATTCCGCGCTGACCTTCTTGGGCTTCTCGCCTGAGATCTTCATCTTGGCGGCTTCACTCTTCTCGATCCGCTTGGAGAGCTTGGCGTGTGCCTCGCCCGGCGTGGGCAGGACCGGCAGGTGGTAACGCGTCTTGTTGAGGATGGCCTTGATCACCCGGTGCACCAGCAGGTCCGGGTAACGCCGGATCGGGCTGGTGAAGTGGGTGTAGGCCTCGAAAGCCAGGCCGAAATGCCCGCTGTTGTGTGGCGTGTAGATCGCCTGCTGCATGGAGCGCAGCAGCATGGAGTGAATCTGCTGCGCGTCGGGCCGCTCCTTGGTCGCGATGGCAATGGCCTGGAACTCCGCCGGCGAGGGGTCCTCGCTGATGGTCAGGCCCACGCCCGTGACCTTGAGGTAGTTGCGCAGCAGCTCGTTCTTCTCGGGCGTCGGCCCCTCGTGCACGCGGAACAGGCCGGCGTGCTTGCTCTGGCCGATGAAGTCCGCACTGCAGACGTTGGCCGCCAGCATGGCCTCCTCGATCAGGCGGTGTGCGTCATTGCGCGTGCGCGGCACGATCTTCTCGATGCGTCCGCTCTCGTCGCAGATGATCTGGGTCTCGGTGGTCTCGAAGTCCACGGCGCCACGCTTGGCGCGCGCGGCCAGCAGGGCGCGGTAGACGTCGTGCAGATGCAGCAGATCCTGGATGCGATCCTTGCGCTTGGCCGCTTCCGGGCCACGGGTGTTGGCCAGGATGGCCGCCACCTCGGTGTAGGTGAAGCGCGCGTGGCTGTGCATCACGGCCGGGTAGAACTGGTAGGCCGTGACCTCGCCCTCGCTGCTCACGAACATGTCGCAGACCATGCACAGGCGGTCCACATCCGGGTTCAGCGAACACAGGCCGTTGGACAGCTTCTCCGGCAGCATGGGGATCACGCGGCGCGGGAAATAAACGCTGGTGGCCCGCTCGTAGGCATCCACGTCGATCGGCGAGCCGGTCTCCACGTAATGGCTGACGTCGGCGATCGCCACCAGCAGGCGCCAGCCTTGCTGGGCACTCCTGCCGCGACCCTGGGTGGACGGCTCGCAGTAGACGGCATCGTCGAAGTCGCGCGCATCCTCACCGTCGATGGTGACCAGCGGGACGTCGGTCAGGTCGACGCGGTTGCGGCTGTCCTGCTCCCTCACCTTGTCGGGCAGACCGCGCGCCTGGGCAATGCAGGCCTCGGAGAACTCATGGGGCACGCTGTACTTGCGCACCGCGATCTCGATCTCCATGCCCGGGTCATCGACCTCACCCAACACTTCCTTGATGCGCCCCACGGGCTGACCGAAGAGCGCCGGGGGCTCGACCAGTTCGACCACCACCACCTGGCCGGCCTTGGCCTGCCCGGTCGCACTCTTGGGGATCAGGATGTCCTGGCCATAACGCTTGTCCTCGGGCGCCACCAGCCAGACGCCGCTCTCCTGCAGCAGGCGGCCGATGATGGGTTGCGCCGCGCGCTCCATGATCTCCACCACGCGCCCCTCGGGCCGGCCTTTGCGATCCAGGCGCACGATGCGCGCCTTGACGCGATCCTTGTGCAGCACGGCGCGCATCTCGTTGGGTGGCAGGTAGATGTCGGGCTCGCCGTCGTCACGCACCACAAAACCATGACCATCACGGTGTCCGTTGATGGTCCCTTCAATTTCTTCCAGCAGGCTGCTGGAGCGCTCAATATTTCTGATATACTTCTCTCTTTCCTGAGATGCCCAGATGGCGGAATTGGTAGACGCACTAGTTTCAGGTACT
>JAXMMJ010000119.1:0-4277 GCA_034366585.1 Hylemonella sp. | reverse complement strand
AGCTGGCGGCGGCGCGCTGCAGGCGGTCGCTCTCGCCGTCCCAGTCCGGTGTCACGGGCGGCGTCTCGACCCAGATCAGATGGACACGCTGTGCATCGAAGTCTCGCAGCACGGCAAACAGCTGCTGCGCGGCGGCCTCTGCATCGTCCGGCATGCGCCGGTACAGCACTTTCGCGGAAGGCACGCGCAACAGGCTGCGCGCATAGACGGCGATGGTGGCACCGTCGAAATCCTTGCCTAGCACGTCCAGCGCCGTCTGCAGCGCGCGGCTGTCCATCAGGCGCAGCTTGGCGTTCGGCGCGTAATGCGCTTCCAGCGTGCCGGAGGCGCGCGGCGCGGGCGAGGCGACATCCTCTTTGTCCAGCAGGTGCAGGCCGCAGGCCGCTTGCACCTGCTCACGCGTGATGCGACCCGGGCGCAAGAGCACGGGCGCGCCGCGCGTGCAGTCGATGATGGTGGATTCGATGCCCACGGAGCAGGCACCGCCATCGAGGATGAGCAGGCTGTCGCCGAACTCGCCCTGCACATGCGCAGCGGTGGTCGGGCTGACACGACCGAACTGGTTGGCGCTGGGCGCGGCCACGCCGTGCACACCCAGCGCGCGGGCGGCCAGCAGCAGGGCATGCGCCACGGGGTGCGCAGGACAGCGCAGGCCGATCGAGCCCTGGCCACCGGCGGCGGCCGCGCCGACCTCGGGACGGCGCGGCAGGATCAGCGTGAGCGGGCCGGGCCAGAAGGCCTGCATGAGTTTGTGGGCGAAGGCCGGCACCTCGCGCGCGAAGTGGTCAACCCCTGTGGCGTCGGCCACGTGCACGATCAGCGGGTGGTCGCTGGGCCGGCCCTTGGCGGTGAAGATCTTCGCCACGGCGGCATCGCTGGCGGCATCGGCCCCCAGGCCGTAGACGGTCTCGGTCGGCAGGCCGACCAGCTCACCGGCGCGCAAGGCCTGCGCCGCGGCGCTGACCGAGGCCGGGTCCCGTCCGTCGAGGATCACGCTGCGTCCCTGCTCAGAAGGGCTCGATGCCCAGGACCTTCGCCGCCGCCAGCGCCGTGGCGCGCACCTCGCCGATGGACGGACCGGTGATGTTGAGGTGGCCCATCTTGCGGCCCGGCTTGGCGTCGAGCTTGCCGTAGAGGTGCAGATGCGTGCCGGGCAGGGCCAGCACCTGGTCCCAGGGCGGGTTGCCGCCGTGCGCAGCCCAGACGTCGCCCAGCAGGTTGAGCATGATGCTGGGGCTGTGCAGGCGCGGCTGCGCCAGGGGCAGGCCGGCCAGGGTGCGCACCTGCAGGTCGAACTGGGAGTGATCGCAAGCGTCGATGCTGTAGTGGCCGCTGTTGTGCGGGCGCGGGGCCATTTCGTTGACCACCAGCGAGCCGTCCTGCAGGATGAAGAACTCCACACAGAGCACGCCCACATAACGCAGGCCCTCGGCGATCGATTTCGTGGCGGCGATGGCCTGCGCCGCCAGCGCGGCCGGCACGTTGCCTTCAAACACCTCGGTCACGGCCAGGATGCCCTCGCGGTGCAGGTTGCGCTGCACGGGGAAGTTGACGATCTGGCCGTCCCAGCCGCGCGCGACGATGACCGAACATTCGGCCGCCAGCGGCAGCATCTTCTCCAGCACGCAGGGCACGTTCTTCAGCTCGTCCCAGGCGGCGGCCAATTCCGCGCGCGTCTTCACGCGCATCTGGCCCTTGCCGTCGTAACCCATGCGCGCCGTCTTGAGGATGCCGGGCAAGAGCGCATCGGGCACGGCGGCCAACTGCGCCGCGGTTTCGATCACTGCATTCGGCGCCACCGGCACGCCGCAGCGCGTGAAATGCGCCTTCTCCTGGGCTCGGTCCTGCGCGATGGCCACGGCGTCGGCGCCGGGCGCCACCGGGCGGTGCGCGCCCAGCGTGAGCAGGGCGGGAGCCGGCACGTTCTCGAACTCGGTGGTGATGGCCGCACAACGCTGCATCAGTTGGGCCAGGCCCTGCTCGTCGAGGTAGGCGGTCTGGATGTGGTGGTGGCTGACCAGGCCGGCCGGGCTGGCCGCGTCGGGGTCGAGCACGGCGGTGAAATAACCCATGCGCTGGGCGGCGTGCACGAACATGCGGCCAAGCTGGCCGCCGCCCATCACGCCCAGGGTGGCGGGCTGGCCGCCCACCAGGGTGCCGGGCAGGATGCGGCCGGAAAGCGGGGTCGTGCTCATATCGCGGGCGGCAGGCTCATGCCGCGCGCGGTGGCGGTCTGTTCGGCGCGGAAGGCGTCGAGCTTGGCACGCAGGGCCGGGTCGTCGTTGGCCAGCATGGCCACGGCGAAAAGCGCGGCATTGGCCGCACCGGCAGCACCGATGGCGAAGGTAGCCACCGGGATGCCCTTGGGCATCTGCACGATGCTGTGCAGCGAATCCACGCCCTGCAGGTGCTTGCTGGGCACTGGCACGCCCAGCACCGGCACCGTGGTCTTGGACGCCAGCATGCCCGGCAGGTGGGCCGCACCGCCGGCACCGGCGATGATGGCCTTGAGGCCGCGGCCGGCGGCCGTTTCGGCATAGGCGAACATGTCGTCGGGCATGCGATGCGCCGACACCACCTTGGCTTCGTGGCCAATGCCAAAGTGGTGGAGAATCTGGACTGCCTGTTGCATGGTGTCCCAGTCGGAGCTGGAGCCCATGACGACGCCGATGAGTGTTTTCATCCCCGAATTTTACTTTCCCGTCCCGGATCGCCCCAAATGATCGATATCACCACCGAAAATTTCGAAACCGAGGTCATCCAGGCCTCCATGTCCGTGCCCGTGCTGGTCGATTTCTGGGCCCCCTGGTGCGGCCCCTGCAAATCGCTGGGCCCCATCCTGGAAAAGCTGGAGACCGCCTACGAGGGCCGCTTCGTGCTGGCCAAGATCGACTCGGACCAGCAGCAGGAACTGGCCGCGGCCTTCGGCATCCGCAGCATCCCGACCTGCGTGCTCATGATGGGCGGCAAGCCGGTGGACGGTTTCATGGGCGCCCTGCCCGAAGGCAAGCTGCGCGAGTTCCTGGACAAGCACCTGGGCGGCGAAGGCCAGCTGCAGGCTGAACCGGAAGAACTGGACGAGGCGCAGCAAGCGCTTGAATCGGGCGACATCGCCAGCGCCATCGCCCGCATGAACGAAGCCCTGCTGGCCGAACCGGCCAACGATGAGCTGCGCTACGACTACGTCAAGCTGCTGATCGGCACCGGCCACCTGGCCGAGGCGGCCGGCGCACTGGCCCCGGCGCTGGCGCAGATCCCGGTGGCGCTGCGTTTCGAAGCCTTGCAGCAATGGCTCAACGCGCTCGAGTTCGTCACCACCGACCCGCGCGGCCAGTGGCCCCTGTCGAAATTCGAGGAACTGATCGCCGCCAACAAGCGCGACTTCGAGGCGCGTTTCGCCAAGGCCCGCGTGCTGATGGTGGCCAACGAGTGGGTGGCCGCGCTGGACGAGTTGCTGGAAATCATCATGCGCGACAAGAAGTGGGATGGGGAAGCCCCGCGCAAGACCTTTGTCGGCATCCTGGAGCTGCTCACACCCCCTAAGCCCAAGACCCCCGGCCCCGAGGCCAGCGGCAAGAGCGCGGGTGGCATCGAATTGGCGGGCCCCGCCAGCGTGGAACAGGACGAGCAGGCCGCGCTGGTGTCGTCCTACCGCCGCAAGCTCAGCATGGCGCTGAACTGAGCATAGCCCTCCATGCAAAACGGCACCTGCGGGTGCCGTTTTTTATTGTCCGGTCCTTGGTTCAGGTCGTCAGCCGGGTCAAGGCTTCGCGGTACTTGGCCGCGGTCTTCTCGATCACCTCAGCCGGCAGCTTGGGCGCAGGCGCCTTCTTGCCCCAGGGTTGGCCATTCACTGTGGCCGTCTCCAGCCAGTCGCGCAGGAACTGCTTGTCGTAGCTGGGCGGGTTGGCGCCCTCCTTGTAGCCTTCCACCGGCCAGTAGCGCGAGGAGTCGGGCGTGAGCACCTCGTCCATCAGCACCAGCTTGCCATCCGGGGTCAGGCCGAACTCGAACTTGGTGTCGGCGATGATGATGCCCTGCTTCAGGGCGACATCGCGGCCGCGCGTGTAGACGAGCCGGGTCAGCCTTTCGAGCTCGGCCGTGACCTCGGTGCCCAGCGCGTTCCGCATCTGCGCGATGGTGATGTTCTCGTCGTGGCCGCTCTCGGCCTTGGTCGCCGGGCTGAAGATCGGCGGATCGAGCCGGCCGCTCTCCTTCAGCCCCTTGGGCAGCGTCTCGCCGGCCAGCGTCCCGGCCTTGGCGTATTCGCGCCAGGC
>JAXMMJ010000118.1:0-41920 GCA_034366585.1 Hylemonella sp. | reverse complement strand
GGCTGTGCCCAGGTGCTGTTCTTCGAGAGCGACAAGGACGACGTCTGCGAGACCAGCTACAAGGACCGCGGCGGCAAGTACCAGGGGCAACGGGGCGTGACGCTGCCCAAGACCTGAGCGCCGCTCAGGCCGCCAGCGGCACGACTTCCTGCGCCACCCGCCTGGCCAGTTCTTTCTGCGCCACCTTGATGTCGTAGGCGGTCTGCAGGTTCAGCCAACTCTGCACGTCACCGCCGAAATAGCGCACCAGGCGCATGGCCGTGTCCACGGTCACGCCGCGCCGTTCCAGCACGATGTCGTTGATGCGAGAAGCCGGTACCTTGAGGGCCTTGGCCAGGGCGTTGGCGCTCATGTCCATCGGCTTGAGGTATTCCTCGCGCAAGATCTCGCCGGGATGCACCGGCCGCATGCCGTTGGCGGGGGCTTTGATGCTCATGTTCGGCTCCTTTGCCATGTTCAGTGATAGTCCACGATCTCGACCTGGTGCACGCCATCGGCGCGCCAGACGAAGCACAGGCGCCATTGCTCGTTGATGCGCAGGCTGTGCTGCCCCTTGCGATCGCCCGTGAGTGCCTCCAGCCGGTTGCCGGGTGGCACCCGCAAGCTTTCCAGCGTTGCGGCACTGTCGAGCTGCTGCAGTTTGCGCGTGGCCACGATCTGGATATTGGCCCAGCGTGCCACCCGCTTGCCCGCAAACAGATCGGCCGTGGCCTGATCCGCGAAGGTCTTGATCATGGCAAATTATACCGTTTATCGGTAAACGGTAAACGGGGGCTCAGCACGCCGCCAGCCGCGCTGCCGCCAGATCCCAGCCGGCCCAGCCGCAGCTCTTGAACAGAACCGGTCCTGATGGCCGGTTTTTCTTTGTCCGCAGCACATCCTGCAGGCTGGCAAATCGGCTCACGTCCAGCCGGGCCTGCAGCAGGTCGCCGGCCTCGTGGTCGGCGTCGCGGGTGTCCACCACCACCGTTCCGAGTTCCGCCAGGTGGCGGCAGAGTTCGGGCGCCAGCTCCACCATGCTCGGGGTGAAGGCGCCGACCGCCGCGATGAAAGCATCGGGCCGCGGCTCAGCCCGCAGCACCACGCTGCTGGCCGGGGTGCAGGTGACGACCAGCGGGCAGGTGGCCAGCGCGGTGTTGGGGTTGGCGATCACTTCGGCTTGCAGCCCCAGTGCGTGGGCATGGGTGGCCAGGGCCTCGGCGCTGGCCGTGCTGCGCGAGGAGATGAACACCTCTTTCACGCCCAGGCCGGCCGCAAAGGCTTCCAGATGGGCTCGGCCTTGCACGCCGGCGCCGACGATCAGCAGGGGGCCGTCCGGTTTCGGCGCCAGGGTCTGCGCCGCCAGCAGCGAGACCGCGGCCGTGCGCCGGGCGGTGACCGTGGGGCCGTCCAGTGCCAGGCGGCGTTCGCCGGTGGCGATGTCGAACACCACCACGTCGCCCTGGATGGCGGGGCGGCCGGTGCCGGCATTGGCGGGGGTGTAGGTGATGAGCTTGGTGATGGCCAGGCGCCCGTCCAGGGCCGGCATCACGAAGAGGCTGCCGTCCCCGGGCAGGGGCTGGACCAGGCGCGGCGGGACCTGCACGGCCGGATCCTGCAGCAAGGCGGCGATTTCGGCCGCCAGGGCGGGGTAGGGCAGGCGTTCGGCGGTCCGGGTCGGGCTGAGCAGAGTCTCGGGCATAAGGAGGCACTGTAGCCGGGGGCGATGGCCCGGAAACGGGATATCAGGGATAATCGGAGTTTGCCCTTGGATGCAGGGGTGGCCCGCTATCGGTTAGATGGCAATTACTTGGCTATGCCAGACCGATTTGAATACTGAACTGCCCACCGCTCCCGTGACTTCGAACGAACTCACCGCTGACACCCCCATCATGGCCTTTGCCCAGCTGCAACTGGCCGCTCCGCTGGCCCGCGCTGTGTCGGAGATGGGTTACGAGTCCATGACCCCGATCCAGGCCCAGGCCATCCCCGTGGTGCTGCAGGGCCGCGACGTCATGGGCGCCGCCCAGACCGGCACCGGCAAGACTGCCGCCTTCTCGCTGCCTCTGCTGCAGCGCATGCTGAAGCACGAAAACGCCTCCACCTCGCCCGCTCGCCACCCGGTGCGCGCCCTGGTGCTGCTGCCCACGCGCGAGCTGGCCGACCAGGTCGCGCAGCAGGTCAAGCTCTATGCCAAGTACACCAACCTGCGCAGTGCCGTGGTGTTCGGTGGCATGGACATGAAACCCCAGACCCTGGAGCTCAAAAAGGGTGTGGAAGTGCTGGTAGCCACGCCGGGCCGCCTGCTGGACCACATCGAGGCCAAGAACGCCGTGCTCAACCAGGTCGAGTACGTGGTGCTGGACGAGGCCGACCGCATGCTGGACATCGGTTTCCTGCCGGACCTGCAGCGCATCCTGTCCTACCTGCCCAAACAGCGCACCACGCTGCTGTTTTCCGCCACCTTCTCGCCCGAGATCAAGCGCCTGGCCAACAGCTACCTGCAGGACCCGGTGACCATCGAGGTCGCGCGCTCCAACGCCACGGCCTCCACCGTGGAGCAGCATTTCTACAGCGTGGGCGACGACGACAAACGCCATGCCCTGCACCAGATCCTGCGCCAGCGTGGCATGAAGCAGGCCTTCGTCTTCGTGAACAGCAAGCTGGGCTGTGCCCGGCTGGCGCGTTCCCTGGAGCGCGAAGGCCTCAAGACCACCGCGCTGCACGGCGACAAGAGCCAGGATGAGCGCCTCAAGGCACTGGAGTCCTTCAAGAAGGGCGAAGTCGACCTGCTGGTCTGCACCGATGTGGCCGCGCGCGGTCTGGACATCAAGGACGTGCCGGCGGTGTTCAACTTCGACGTGCCCTTCAATGCCGAAGACTACGTGCACCGCATCGGTCGCACCGGCCGTGCCGGCGCCTCGGGCCTGGCGGTGAGTTTCGTCTCGCCCAAGGATGCCCGCCTGGTGGCCGACATCGAGAAGCTGATCAAGACCAAGATCGAGCTGGAGCCCGTCGAGTACGACGAGGACAAGCCCGATATCCGCCGCCAGGGCCGTTTCAACGAAGGCCGTCGCCTCTACGAGCAGACCGAAGAACGCGTCGAGCCGCGCGGTGAGCGTCGCACGGCCCCGCGCGAGAACCGTCGCCCCTCGGCCCCGCCGCAGGACCCCTTCTTCAACCAGCCCTACGAGGCACCGCAGGTCGTGGCCGAGCCGGCGCCGTGGGAAGCGGTGGCCAAACCGGCCGGCCGTGTGGTGTCGGCCAATATCCGGACCAAGCGCAAGGTGGCGGCGCTGTTCAACAAGACCGAAGAAACGTCGAGCTAATCGGCACGCGGGCCGGGCTTCTGCGCGGCCTCGCATTTCACCTGGATCAGTTCGTGTTTCCGGGCGGGCCCCAGGCGCAGGGCACTGAGGCAACCGCCCCAGACGCAGCCCGTGTCCAGTGCCAGCACATCGGGCCGATTCAAGCAACCGAGCGTGGACCAGTGGCCGAAGGCCACGGTGATGCCCGCCGTCTGTCGTCCCGGCACCTCGAACCAGGGCCGATAACCCGCTGGCGCACCAGCCGCGCCTTCCGTGGTGGCAAATTCCATCTCCCCTGCGTCTGAGCAGAAGCGCAGGCGCGTCAGCGCGTTGACGATCACGCGCAGCCGTGCGTCGCCCTGCAGGCTGTCGTCCCAGCGCGCCGGTTCATTGCCGTACATGCGGTGCAGGAACGCCGGCAGATCGGGGCCGCGCAGCACGGCTTCCAGCTCCCCTGCGAGCGCTATTGTTTTGGTAGCACTCCAGGAGGGCAGTACACCGGCATGCACCATCAGGATCTCCTCGCTGTCGAAAGTCTCCCGCAATGCCAGGGGCTGGCGGCGCAGCCAGTCCAGCAGGGCGGGGCGGTCGGGGGCCCGCAGCACGTCGGCGATGGTGTCGCTGCGGTGGGCGGGGCGCACGCCGTGCGCGATGGCCAGCAGGTGCAGGTCATGGTTGCCCAGCAGGCAGCGCGCGGCCTGGCCATAGCCCATGAGGCGGCGCAGCACGCCGGCCGAATCCGGCCCGCGGTTGACCAGGTCGCCCAGCAACCAGAGCGTATCGCGGCTGGGTGAGAAGTCGATCTCCTCCAGCAGTCGCTGCAGGGCGGCGTTGCAGCCTTGCACGTCGCCGATCAGGTAATGGGGCATGGGGTATTTCTGTGGAGTTACAGGAATTTTCGCATTCCGTGTGCTGTCCTTGTCCCGGCCCCGGCGGCTGCATTAGACTGGGTCGACTCAAGGGGTGCGCTGCTGCCTGGGCCCCAGGCCTGCCGTGCACTTGCATGTAAAAAAAGACAACACAGAGGACGACATGAAAAACGCGTCGTTTTGGCGTAAGGACTGGCTGGTCGGCCTGCTGGTCTCCGTGGTGCTTTTCCTGGGCGCCGGCACGGACCTGATGCAGAGCCTGGAGCGCAAGGCCTATGACCTGGGTGTCCTGGCCAGCACGCGTGTGCCCAGTGACAAGGTCGCCATCATCGCCATCGACGACCAGAGCATCGCCAACCTGGGGCGCTGGCCCTGGCCGCGCGAGATCCATGCGCGCCTGATCGACCTGCTGGCCGAAGGGCAGGCCAAGGTGGTGGGCCATACCGTGCTGTTCACCGAGCCCCAGGTCGAGGCCGGGCTGGCGTATGTCGGCCAGGTCAGCGGCTGGCTCGATGCCTCTTCGATCCGCAGTTCTGGCAACCCGGCACACCGCGCCGACGTGGCACGCCTGGAGGCGCTGCTGGAGGAGGCCGGCCGCAAGCTTGACAACGACCGCAAGCTCGGCGAGAGCCTGGCACGCAGCGGCAGGGTGGAGCTGGCCATGTACTTCGAGCCCGGCGAACCGCAGGGCAAGCCCGACAAGCCCCTGCCCGACTTCGTGCTGCGCAACCGGCTGACCCAGGTGCAGGCCGCGGCTTCCGGCGCCCAGCCCGATCCCTCGGTGGGCGTGCTGCTGCCGATTCCCGTGCTGGGCAGCCAGGCCCAGGCGATCGGGCACCTGAACGTCTCGCGTGACGTCGATGGCGCCGTGCGCAGCGAGCCGCTGGTCATGGGCCACTACGGTGATTACTACCCGGCGCTATCGCTGATCCTGGCGGCACGCAGCCTGAACCTCAAGGCCGAAGACATCCGGGTGCAGCTGGGCAGCGGCGTGCAACTGGGCCAGCGTTTCATCGGCACCGACCCGACCTTGCGCATGCAGACCTTCTTCTACAAGGACGCTGGCGGCCGGCCGGCCTTCCAGGTCGATTCCTTCTACGACGTGCTCAGCGGCAAGATCCCTGCCACCAAGTACCGCGACAAGATCGTGCTCATCGGCGCCTCGGCCGCGGGCGTGGGCACGCTGCAGGTCACACCCATCGCGGCCAGCATGCCTTCGGTGGTGACGCTGGCGCACACGGTCTCCAGCATCCTCAACGGCGACTATTTCCTCACCCCGACCTGGGGCACGCTGGCGCAGCTGGGCATCTTCCTGGCCGTGGCGCTCTACCTCATCCTGCTGCTGCCGCGCCTGAGCGCGGCCACCGGTGCGCTGGTGACCGGCGCGGTCTTTGTCGCCCTGTTGCTGGCGCACTTCGGTCTGATGACGATGTACGCCACCTGGTTGCCGCTGATGCTGCCGGCCGTGCTGCTGCTGGTGGGCCACCTCCTGCTGACCACCAAGCACTTCCTGATGGCCGAGGAGGGCAAGCAGAAGTCCGATGCCGAATCCGCCGAAAGCACCCGCATGCTGGGCCTGGCGTTCCAGGGGCAGGGCCAGCTGGACATGGCTTTCGAGAAGTTCAGCAAGGTGCCGATGGATGACGGCCTGATGGAACTGCTCTACAACCTCGCGCTGGACTTCGAGCGCAAGCGCCAGTTCAACAAGGCCGAGGCCGTGTTCCGACGCATGGCCGAGCACAACCGCAAGTTCCGTGACCTGGACGCGCGGCTGGCCCAGTCCAAGGCCATGGCCGAGACCGTGATCCTGGGGGGCGCCACGCGTGGCAACGACAGCACCCTGGTGCTGGACCGCCCCGGCGTGGCCAAGCCCATGCTGGGCCGTTACGAGATCGAGAAGGAACTGGGCAAGGGCGCCATGGGCGTGGTCTACCTGGGCAAGGACCCGAAGATCGGCCGTCTGGTGGCCATCAAGACCCTGGCCCTGGCGCAGGAGTTCGATGCGGATGTGCTGCAGGAGGTCAAGCAGCGCTTCTTCAGCGAGGCGGAATCCGCCGGGCGACTCAGTCATCCGAATATTGTGACGATGTACGACGCCGGTGAGGAACACGACCTGGCTTACATCGCCATGGAGTACCTCAAGGGCAAGGATCTGGTGGGCTACATCAAGCCCGGGGCCCTGCTGCCCCTGCCGGTGGTGATGGGCATCGTGGCGCGTGTGGCCGAGGCGCTGGACTATGCGCACAGGCAGAACGTGGTGCACCGCGACATCAAGCCCGGCAACATCATGTACGACCCCGAGACCGACACGGTCAAGGTGGCCGACTTCGGCATCGCGCGCATCACCGATTCGAGCAAGACCCGCACCGGCATGGTCATGGGCACCCCGTCCTACATGTCGCCCGAGCAGCTGGCCGGGCACAAGGTGAGTGGCGCTTCCGATCTTTTTTCGCTGGGGGTCATGCTCTACCAGCTGGCCTGCGGACGGCTGCCTTTCGATGGCGATTCCATGGCCCAGCTGATGTACCGCATCGCCAACGAGGCACCGGCGGACATCCTGACCGTGCGCGCCGATTTGCCGCCTTGCCTGGTGGCCATCCTGGGCAAGGCCCTGGCCAAGACGCCCGAGGGGCGTTACGCCAGTGGGGCCGAGCTGGCCGAGGCGCTGCGCCAGTGCGCAGCCACCTTGCCCAAGCCGGCCTGGGAGGCAACGGTGCCGTCGACTCCGGGTGCGGGCAAGGACTGGTCTGACACGGTGCCGGGGGCGCCGTAGCAGGGGAAGGTAAAGTCCGGTGATCTCCACTTTGTTACGGGATCCATGGAATTCCTGCTGATTGCGTTGCTGATCGTCCTCAACGGGCTGTTCGCCATGTCGGAGCTGGCGCTGGCGGCCAGCCGCAAGGCCCGCCTGTTGGCCATGGCCGAGGCCGGGGACGGGGGCGCCCAGAAGGCCCTGGAACTGCTGGACAACCCCAACCAGTTTCTCTCCACGGTGCAGGTGGGCATCACCTCTATCGGCGTGCTCAACGGCATCGTCGGCGAGGCCGCCTTCAGCATCGACCTGGCCGTCTGGCTGGAGGAGATGGGCGCGACCGAGCGCGCGGCCGGCATCACGGCCACGGCGCTGGTGGTGGCCATCATCACCTTCCTCACCATCATCTTCGGTGAGCTGGTGCCCAAGCGCATCGGCCAGCTCTATCCCGAGACGGTGGCGCGCTGGATGTCGCGCCCCATGCACTGGCTGGCCATCGGCGCCAAGCCCTTCGTCAAGCTGCTGGCAGCCACCACGCAAGGCGTGTTGCGCTTGCTGGGCATCCCCACGAATGTCACGCGCAGCATGACGGAAGAGGAAATCCGCCACAACCTGGAGGAGGGTGTGGACGCGGGCGTGATCGAACAGCAGGAGCACCAGATGGTGCGCAACGTCTTCCGCCTGGACGACCGGCCGCTGACCTCGCTGATGGTGCCGCGTGCCGACATCGACTGGCTGGACGCCTCGCACAGCGTGGCGCAGAGCTTGCAGCACGTGGGCCAGGCCGGCCAGAGCGGCGCGCATTCCTGGTACCCGGTGTGCCGCTGGTCGCTCGAAGACGTGGTGGGGGTGATCAGCGTGGGCAAGCTGCTGGCGCTGGGGCCGGCGACCGAGGGCACGATCGAGGCGCATGCACAGCCCGCCGTCTTCGTGCCCGAGACGCTCTCGGGCATGGAGCTGCTGGAGCAGTTCCGGCAACGTTCCGGGCGCATGGTCTTCGTGGTCGACGAGTATGGCGTGGTGCAGGGCCTGCTGACGCCCGGCGATCTGCTGGAAGCGATCACCGGCGAATTGCAGCCGGTGGCGCAGGTCGATGCCTGGGCCACCGAGCGCGATGACGGCACCTGGCTGCTCGACGGCATGATCCCGGTGGACGAACTCAAGAGCCGCCTGGAGATCCGGGACCTGCCGGACGAGGAGCGCGGGCGTTACAACACGGTGGCCGGCCTGCTGCTGTCCGTCAGCGGCCACCTGCCGCACACCGGCGAGCGCATTATCTGCGCCGGCTGGGAATTCGAGGTGGTGGACCTGGACGGCCGGCGCATCGACAAGGTGCTGGCCCGGCCGGTGGGACCCTCCGAATAACTCGCGCCGCGCACGGTGCGGGTTATCCAGGTCGCCTGCTCACTCCCAGCTGACGATGCGGTTGCGACCGGCCCGCTTGGCGGAATAGAGCGCCTCGTCGGCCTGCTTGATCAGCGCCTGCGCGTCGTCCGTTTCGTGCAGCTGGGTTACGCCGGCAGAGAGCGTGGCGGTGCACCAGGTTTCATTGAAGGGATGCTTGATCTGGCCGAAGTCGTGGCGGATGCGGTCCAGCACTTCCACGGCCCGCGGTGTGTCCGCTGCCGGCAGCACCACCAGGAACTCTTCGCCGCCGTAGCGGCCGATGATGTCGGTCTTGCGCAGGCGCTGGCTCAGGAACCAGGACAGGCTGCGGATCACCTGGTCGCCCATGGGGTGGCCGTAGCCGTCGTTGATCTTCTTGAAATGATCGATGTCGATCATCGCCACCGCCAGGGCTTGTTGTGTGCTGCGCGCCTGCTGGATGGCCGTGGCCAGTTTGTCCTTGGACGTGCGATGGTTGTACAGGCCCGTGAGGCTGTCGCGTTCCATGGCCCGGCGCAGCTCCCGGTAACGTTCGATCTTGCTCTGCACAATGGCGTTGAGCACCACCGGGTTGTAGGGCTTGGTGAGGAAGTGGTCGCCCCCGAGGCGCAGCGCCTCGATCTGCAGCGGCACATTCGTGTCGCCCGACAGGTAGACGATGGGGATGGAGAGGAACTCCGGGTGCTGGCGTATCACGCGGGCCGCCTCGACCCCGGTGCAGCCCGGCATGAACATGTCCATCAGGATCAGGTCGGGCTGGAACTGCGCCAGGCAATCCAGCACCTCATGCGGGTTGGCGATGGCATGGGTCTCGATGTCGCACATGGCCAGGGTGCGCTGGATCGATTTGCTGGCGGTGATGGAGTCTTCCACCACCAGCGCCCGGTAGGGGGCTTCCTGCTTGCCGCTGCACAGTTCGATGAGCTTGGCCAGGATCAGTGGCTGGGCGGTGCCCGCCGGGAAGCAGAAGTCGCTGCCCGCCGACAAGGCCGCGCGCAGGCTGTCGAAATCGCCCGGGAGTTCGTGCACCAGCAGGGTACTGGCGGCAAAGCGCTCGCGCAGTTGCTGGACCTGTTCGACCGTCTGCCGGCTGCTCAGGCCGCCGGCGTTGAGCAGGACGATGGCCGGCTCGTCGCCGTGCCCGGGCAGGTTGCGGATCTGGTGGAACTCGGCGTCGATGTTGAAGTAGCCCAGTTGCAGTGCCAGCTCCTGCCAGGCCGCGCCGCTGCTGCCGACCAGCCAGACGCGATGCAGCGGGGCGACGTCCCGCATGGACGGGTCGACGGTCTGGGCGCGGCGCTCCATGACAGGGCGGCGTTGGCTGTCGATGAAGTCGCTTACCCGTGCCCCGAGTTCCTGCACGCGCTGGTGCAGGTCGGCCAGGGTCGCCGGCGCGATGGTGGCATCGGGGCCGATGTCGAGCAGGGCGAGCGTCTGCTGCTCCAGGCTGCGCGAGACCTGGTTCAGCCCCGACAGACCCTTGCCGTGCAGGAACTCGGTGAAGCTGGAGAGGGAGACGGCAAACTCAAGCAGCGGGTCGGTCCCGGGCGCGGCCAGGAAGGCCTGCCAACCGGCAGCCAGGGCCGTGCTGCGTTTCAGGAGTTCTTCGGGGGAGCAGGACATGGCCGCGGTGGCGTTCAGCGAACCCGCCGGGCGGATGTCGCCCTCGTGCAGGTGGCCGTCTCGGCGCAGACGGGACCGGCAAACCGGCGGCGTGGGGCTGGAGACAGCTGCATGGACAAAGTATAGGGCGTGTCCGGGGCCACGCGCAGGCGCAGGTCCGGTGGCTCAGTCGGTGCCGGAGGGCTTGCGCAGGCTTTCGAGCAGCAGCTCCAGGTGCTGGTACAGGGACAGCACGAGCCAGATCGCCGCTGCCAGTGTGCCCAGGATGAAGAGCCAGTCGTAGATCTTGCGCAGCTCGGTGCCAAGCAGGCCGCCGAGCAGCAGCAGCAGCACGGGATGGGCTGCCGGCACGATGACGACCGTGGCCAGCGGCAGCACGAAGCGGCTGGCCTGCACTTGCCAGCCCCCCTGCTTGTCCAGTTCATGCGCGGCGCGCCGGCTCAGCAGCCAGAGCAGCAGCAGGGCACTGCCATAGCCCAGGAAACGCACCAGATTGGCGGCGGTGAGCTTGAGCGCGGGTAGGCTGGTCTTCTGGAAGAAGGCCAGTTCACCGAGGGCGGCACCCAGGACCAGGGTGACGACGATCACCAGCAGGTAGCGTATCCACCAGGCGGCGTTGTTGTTGTTCATCTCATGGCTCCGAGGTCGTTGACACCGGCGCGATTGTAGAGAGCAGATGTAGCAGATTTGTATCAGGCGCGCCCCGTGAGCCGGTAGACCCACAGGCCCAGGATTTCATGCAGGGCCGTGTGCCAACGGGCCGCACCATCGGCCAGCCCGTACTGGGCCCAGGGGGTGGCCTGGCCGGTGCGGTAGTCGGCCGGCCAGGGCGTGACGTTCCAGCCGGCCTTCTCGAAGGTGGCCATGGAGCGCGGCATGTGCCAGGCCGAGGTGAGCAGCAGCCAGGGGCGCGTCTTGTCCACGCCCGGTACGGCGGCGCTGAGCACCGCGTTCTCATAAGTGGTGCGCGAGGCCGACTCCAGGATCAGCCGCTGTGCGGGCACGCCCACGCTCTCGTAGAAGCGGCGTGCGCGTTCGGCCTCGGTCAACCCCTTGAAGATCAGTTCGCCTTCGCCACCGGTGTAGAGCAGCTTGAGTTGGGGCGCCCGCTGCAGCAGGGGCAGCGCGGCGGTCAGGCGTTCGGCGGCGTCATTGAGCGCGGGCTGTGTGTGGCCTTGCCAGACATAGGACGGCTCCGTTGCGCCGCCCAGCACGATGACGCCGGCATAAGCTTGCAGGTCGATGTCGACGGGGGCCGGGTACTGCGCTTCCAGGCGACGCAGCAGCGCATCGGGCAGCGGCGTCCAGCCCTGCAGCAGCAACACGGCCAGCGCGCTCCACAGCAAGGCGGTGGCGCTGCGGCGCCAGCGGCCTTGCAGGAGCAGGCCCAGCATGAGCAGGGCGACGACCCAGGCCAGGGGCTGGGTGAGGAAGGCGAGGAATTTGGCGAGAACGAACATGGGGCTGGTGAGGGGGTGGCTATGATCGGTGCGATGAGCAAGACAGCCATCGAGGATAGCGCCCCGTCGCCCGTGAGTTTCTGGCAGGCCCTGCGTTTCTGGTTCAAGCTGGGTTTCATCAGCTTTGGCGGGCCGGCCGGGCAGATTGCCATCATGCACGAGGAGCTGGTGGAGCGGCGGCGCTGGATCTCCGAGCGGCGTTTCCTGCACGCCCTGAACTACTGCATGGTGTTGCCCGGTCCCGAAGCGCAGCAGTTGGCCACCTACCTGGGCTGGCTGATGCACCGCACCTGGGGTGGCATCGTGGCCGGTGTGCTCTTCGTGCTGCCTTCGCTGTTCATCCTGACCGCGCTGTCCTGGATCTACATCGCTTTCGGGCAGCTACCGGTGGTCGCGGGCCTGTTCTATGGCATCAAGCCGGCGGTCACGGCTATCGTGCTGCAGGCGGCCTGGCGCATCGGCTCGCGTGCGCTGAAAAATGGCGCGCTATGGGCCATTGCCGCAGCGTCTTTCGTGGCGATCTTTGCGCTGAACGTGCCCTTTCCCGCCATCGTCGCGGCGGCGGCCCTGATCGGCTACCTCGGTGGGCGCCTGGCGCCAGCGCGTTTTCGCATCGGAGGCGGACACGGCGGCAAGCACAAGTCCTATGGACCGGCCCTGATCGACGATGACACACCCACCCCGGCGCACGCGCGTTTTCGCTGGCCCCACCTGCTGCGGGTGCTGGGGGTTGCTGCCCTCTTGTGGATCGCGCCCATGGTGCTGCTGACGGCCGTCTGGGGCTGGGGGCATGGGTACACGCAGATGGGCTGGTTCTTCACCAAGGCGGCCTTGTTGACCTTCGGCGGCGCCTATGCGGTATTGCCCTATGTCTACCAGGGTGCGGTGGGCCACTACGGCTGGCTCACCCCCGAGCAGATGATCGACGGCCTGGCGCTGGGGGAAACCACCCCCGGCCCGCTGATCATGGTGGTGGCCTTCGTCGGGTTCGTTGGCGCCTATGGCCAGGCCCTGCTGGGGCCGGATGCCCTGTTCCTGGCCGGCGCGCTGGCGGCGGTGCTGGTGACCTGGTTCACCTTCCTGCCGTCTTTCCTGTTCATCCTGGCCGGTGGGCCGCTGGTGGAGTCCACCCACGATGACCTGAAGTTCACCGCGCCGCTGACGGCCATCACGGCGGCTGTGGTGGGTGTGGTGCTGAACCTGGCACTGTTCTTTGGCTACCACGTGCTCTGGCCGGACGGCCTGGCCGGTCGTTTCGACCTCCTGTCGGCCGTCATTGCCCTGGCGGCGGCCGTTGCCCTGCTGCGTTACCAGCGCAACGTGATGCACGTCATCGGCGTGTGCGCCTTGCTGGGCCTGGCGCTCAAGAGTGCAGGCGTCTGAGCCTGCACTTACTTTTCAGACCCCCGGTCTCCCCGGTCTTCCCCCGGGGCCGCTCCTTTTGGTGCGGCGCAATAAAGTTTCCCTATCGTTAGTATTGTTAAATCAATAATAAATACTGATAGATAAAGACTACAATCTCGCCATCGGTTCAAAAAACCGGTCGATTTCATAAATCCCCTTTATCAATCAACAGGAGTTAATTCATGTCCCTGATCAACACCCAAGTCCAGCCCTTCAAGGCCGAAGCCTTCCACAACGGCCGTTTCGTGCAGGTCAGCAATGAGACGCTCAAGGGCGAGTGGTCCGTGCTGATCTTCATGCCGGCTGCTTTCACCTTCAACTGCCCCACCGAAGTGGAAGACGCTGCCGACAACTACGCCGAGTTCCAGAAGGCCGGCGCCGAGGTCTACATCGTCACCACCGACACCCACTTCGCACACAAGGTGTGGCACGAGACCTCTCCCGCCGTGGGCAAGGCCAAGTTCCCCCTGGTCGGCGACCCGACCCACCAGCTGACCCGCGCTTTCGGCGTGCACATCGAAGAAGAAGGCCTGGCCCTGCGCGGTACCTTCATCATCAACCCCGAAGGCCAGATCAAGACCGCCGAAGTGCATGACAACGCCATCGCCCGCGACGTCAAGGAAACCCTGCGCAAGCTCAAGGCTGCCCAGTACGTGGCCAAGAACCCCGGCCAGGTCTGCCCGGCCAAGTGGAACGAAGGCGCCAAGACTCTGACCCCGTCCCTGGACCTGGTCGGCAAGATCTGATCGTTCAGCTGACAGTACCGCAGCCCGATGGGCCGCGGTCCCGCAAGGACCCCGGCCCATCCCACAGCGGCATTGCCTGCCCCAACCCAACCTGGAGAACACCATGCTCGACGACACCATGAAGCAACAGCTGCAGGCCTACCTGGGCAAGCTGCAGCGCCCGATCCGCCTGATCGCCTCGCTGGACGACGGTGCCAGTTCGGCTGAACTGCGTGCCCTGCTGCAGGACATCGCCGGCCTGTCCGACCAGGTGAGCTTCGACGAGAGCGGCACCGACGCGCGCAAGCCTTCCTTTGTGATCGCCCGCGAGGGCGAGACCCGTGGTGTGCGTTTTGCCGGCATTCCGTTGGGTCACGAGTTCACCTCCCTGGTGCTGGCCCTGCTGTGGACCGGCGGCCACCCGCCGAAGGTCGAGGCCGACGTCATCGAACAGATCAAGGCCCTGGACGGCGACTTCAAGTTCGAGGTCTACATGTCCCTGAGCTGCCACAACTGCCCGGACGTGGTGCAGGCCGCCAGCCTGATGGCCATCCTGAACCCGCGCGTGCAGACCACGGTGATCGATGGCGCCCTGTTCCAGGCCGAAGTCGACGAACGCCAGATCATGGCCGTGCCCATGACCTACCTCAACGGCCAGGTCTTCGCCTCCGGGCGCATGACGGTCGAAGAGATCGTGGCCAAGCTCGACGTCAAGTCCGAAGCGCGCGAGGCGGCCAAGCTGTCAGCCAAGGACCCCTATGACGTGCTGATCGTCGGCGGCGGCCCGGCCGGTGCAGCAGCAGCTGTGTACGCCGCGCGCAAGGGCATCCGCGTGGGCGTGGCGGCCGAGCGTTTCGGCGGCCAGGTCAACGACACCATGGCCATCGAGAACTACATCTCGGTGCTGGAGACCGACGGCCCCAAGTTCGCCGCGGCCCTGGAAGCCCAGGTGCGCCACTACGAAGTGGACATCATGAACCTGCAACGCGCCGACAAGCTGATCCCCGCCGAGGAGCCGGGTGGCCTGGTCGAAGTGCAGATGGCCAATGGCGGCGTTCTCAAGGCCAAGAGCGTCATCCTTTCCACCGGCGCGCGCTGGCGCAACGTCAACGTGCCGGGTGAGCAAGAGTACAAAAACCGCGGCGTGGCCTATTGTCCGCACTGCGATGGCCCGCTCTTCAAGGGCAAGCGGGTGGCGGTGATCGGCGGCGGCAACTCGGGTGTGGAAGCGGCCATCGACCTGGCCGGCATCGTGCAGCACGTGACACTGATCGAGTTTGCCGACGCGCTCAAGGCCGACGCCGTGCTGGTGAGCAAGCTCAAGAGCTTGCCCAATGTGAGCATCCACCTCAATGCGCAGACCACCGAGATCACCGGTGACGGCAGCAAGGTCAACGGCCTGGGCTACAAGGACCGTGTCAGCGGCGAAGTGAAACACGTGGAGCTCGAAGGCGTGTTCGTGCAGATCGGCCTGGTGCCCAACACCGAGTGGCTCAAGGGCACGCTGGAGCTCAGCCGCTACGGCGAGATCGTGGTCGATGCCAAGGGCCACACCAATGTGGCGGGTGTGTTCGCCGCCGGCGACTGCACGACCGTGCCCTACAAGCAGATCGTGATCGCCGCAGGGGATGGGGCCAAGGCCGCATTGAGCGCCTTCGACCACCTGATCCGCACCCCGGTGGTCGAGGCCGTCGCGGCCTGAGCAGAGCCCCGCGTCGCCAAAAAGGGACAGTGCCGCTTGGCCTGTCCCTTTTTTCATGGGCGCCAGTCCAGCTGCTGGTGGCTGCTCTTATGATGGCCTGCCAACAAAAGTGGAGGGCAGTTCATGTCTATCGGTTCCGCGATCTTCTGGGGTGTGGTGGTGGTCGTCGGCGTGTACGTCGTCATGCTCTACAACGGCCTGGTGCAGCTCAAGCACAACGTGGCCAAGGCCTGGGCCAATATCGACGTGTCGCTCAAGCAGCGCCATGACGAACTGCCCAAGCTGGTCGAGGTCTGCAAGCAGTACAAGCAGTTCGAGCAGGCCACGCTGCAGTCCGTGATCGAGGCGCGCAGCCGCGTGCAGACGGCGCGCGAGGCGCACGACGTGCCCGCGCTCAGCCGGGCCGAAGGCGCGCTGCGCACCGGCCTGGGCCAGATCTTCGCCGTGGCCGAGGCCTACCCCGAACTCAAGGCCAACGAGCACTTCATGCAGCTGCAGCAGCGCATCAGCTCGCTGGAGAGCCTGATCTCCGACCGCCGTGAGCTCTACAACGAGTCGGTCAACCTGAACAATGTGCGGGTCGACTCCTTCCCTGACGCGCTGGTCGCGCGGCTCTTCCGTTTCCCGCACCACCCGCTGCTCGAATTCGCCGACCACGAGAAGGCCGACGTCGACGTGCGCCAGCTCTTCAACAGCTGAGACGCTGAGCGTCGTCGGCTGCCATGCGCTGGCCTCTTTCCTTTGGGCGCTTCGGCGGCTCGCTGCATGCCGGCCTGGCCTTCGGGCAGTTCGTGCTGCTGGTTGTGGGCTTCCATACCGGTCGACGCGAGGTCTGGCTGGGCGTGCTGGCCGGTATCGCGCTGTTGTCTCTGCTGGGCTGGGTGGGCGCCCTGCGGCGGCGCCATTCCATCACGGGCATGCCGACGTCGCGCATCGCCAGCGCGGCCCAGGGGTATGTGGAGCTGCACGGCCAGGGCCGGCCGCTGGACCTCAACCCCCTGCATTCACCGCTGAGCGGTGCGCCCTGCCTCTGGTACCGCTACCAGGTCGAGCACAAGACCCACGAGGACAAATGGGAGACGGTGGAGCAGGCCGAGAGCCAGACCAGCTTCGTGCTCGACGACGGCAGCGGCCAGTGCCTGGTTGATCCCGAAGGCGCCGAGATCGTGACGCGGCATTGCCGGCGCTGGAGCGAGGGTGACTACCGTTATGTGGAGTGGACGCTGCAGCAGCGGGACCGCATCTACGTGCTCGGTAATTTCCTGACGCGCCATCCCAGCCAGGGGCTGGATGCCGGCGCCGACGTGCGCGAGCTGCTGGCGCAATGGAAGACGGACCAGGCGGGCCTGCTGCGTCGCTTCGATCTCGATCGCGACGGCCAACTGGACGAACGCGAGTGGAATCTGGCACGACGGCTGGCGCGCGGCGAGGTCGAGAAGCGCCACCGCGAACTGCGGCGCCAGCCCGAACTGCACCTGGTCGAGGTCGCGCCCTCCAGCCTCTACCTCATCAGCAACCACGAACCCGACCAGCTGGCCCGGCGTTTCCTCTGGATGGCGGCAGGCCAGCTGGTGGTGTTTTTCGCCGCTCTGGGCTGGCTGGCCTGGTGGTGGCAGCAGGCCGGCTGAGTTCAGGCCGTGCCGAACTTGGTGTTGAACTCGATGCCGATCTTCTGCAGCACCGGCGTGGGCAGCAGACCACCGGCGCAGACGATCACCGCATCGTTGCGGTAGCGCTGCGGAATGCCGTCGGTGTCGATGATGACCAGGGTCTCGTCAATGGAACGCACATTGGACTTCAGCAGCACGCGGATGCGGCCGGCCTTCTGCTGCTGCTCCAGCAGCATGCGGTTCTTCTGCTTCACGCGGGCGAAGGCCTCGCTGCGATAGGACAGGGTGACGTCCGTGCCCTCTCCCTGCGACAGGGCAATCGCCGCTTCCAGCGCGCTGTCGCCGCCGCCCACCACCAGCACCGCCTGGCCCTGGTACTGCGCGGGGTCGATCAGGCGGTAAGTGACCTTGGCGCTTTCCTCGCCGGGGACTTCCAGCTTGCGCGGCGTGCCGCGCCGGCCCATGGCCAGCAGCACGGTGCGCGCGGTGTACTTGCCGCGGTTGGTATGCACCACAAAGCGACCGTTGTCCTTGTCGATGGTCTCCATGCGTTCGCGGAAGGAGATCTTCAGACCGGTCTTCTTCACGATGTCCATCCAGAAGTCGATCAGCTTTTCCTTCTGCACCTCGGTGAACTTGACCTTGCCGACCAGGTCCAGCTCGAAGGGCGCCGTCATGGCGATCTTCTGGCGTGGATAGTGGAAGACCGCGCCGCCCAGCGAGTCCTCCTGCTCGATCACCTTGTAGCGCAGCTTGTGGTGGATGGCCGAGAGGCCGGCCGACAGGCCGGCCGGGCCGCAGCCGACGATGACCACGTCGAAATCCGCCTGACCGCCGCCGAGCTTCTTGCGGATCGCGGCGATGGCGTCGCGGCCCTGCTGGGCGGCCTTGCGGATCAGCCCCATGCCGCCGAGCTCACCGGCGATGAAGATGCCCGGCACATTGGTCTCGAAATCAGGGCTGATGTTGGGAATGTCGATGCCGCGTTTCTCGGTGCCGAACACCAGCGTGATGGCCTCGGTCGGGCAGGCGGCCAGGCAGGCGCCGTGCCCGATACAGGCGGCGGCATTTTTCAAGGCCATCTTGCCGTTGATCACGCCCAGGGCTTCTTCGGGGCAGGACTTGGCGCAGGCGCCCGATCCCATGCAGCGACTCGGGTCCACGATGGGGTGCAGGGAGGCCGGCTCGGCCAGGCCGCTTTGCACGGCCACTTCCAGCGCGGCCACGTCCTGCGCATGCTTGCGGAAGTAGCGCCGCAGGTAGAGCGTGATGATGATCAGGATCGCGATGAGGTAGACGTAGAGGTAGTTCATGGCGACGGGCGCTTTTACGGTTCGCGGGTGATGGGTTCAGGGCTTGACGGTGTCGCGGATTTCCAGCGTGAGTGAGGTGGCACCCGGGCTGACCGGGCCGGTCTGGCCGCTCAGGTCGCCGGGCTGGGCCCGGGCCTCGCCGCTCTTGCTGACGCGGGCCTCGACGATGACCTGCCTGGCGCCTGACAGCTTGGCTGCCGGGGACATGGCCAGGCTGTCGTCCAGCGTGAAGCGCAAGGGCAGGTCGCGCACCTGCTTGCGCAGGATGGCCAGCGGCAAACGCGAGCCCTGGGCGTCGCGCGCGTAGATGAACACCGTGTCGTCAGGGCTGGCCTGGCGCGCCAGCGCAGGGGCCAGCGTGACGGTACCGCTGACGCTGGTGCTCAGGGCCGTGGCGGGGGATTTCATAGCGGCCGCCGGCAGGCCGGCCTGCTCGCGCGCCTGGGCCAGGCCGGGCGCGATCTGTTGCACCAGTTCGTTGTCCGGCGTGCCGTAGTCCGTCAGCTGCTGCCAGTATCTGACGGCACCCTTGTAGTCCTTGCGCTCGTAGGCGTGCGTGCCGGCCAGGGCCAGGGCCTTGAGGTTGCGCGGGTCGGCCTTGAGGGCGCGCTCCACCCACTTCATGGGCTCGCCGGCCAGCTGGCGCTTGTTCTTCAGGGCCAAAGCGTCGGCGTAGTCGGCCAGCAGGTCGGCATCGTCGCGGCGCAGGGCCACGGCCCGCTCGTAAGCCTTGAGCGCGTCGGCCTGGCGGCCGATCACCGTGTAGGAGCGCGCCAGCATGGCCCAGCCCTCGGCGTTCTTCGGATCGTCCTTCAGGCGCTCGGCCAGCGCGTCCACCATGGCCGCCATCTGCTCGGCGTCGGTGGCGTGCGGGGCCACGTCACCGCTGGTGTGCGGATTGGCGCGCGCGTTGTCGGCGCCACCGGCCAGCTGGCCCGGCGAGCCGGTCCACCAGTAGCCGGCCGCGGCGACCAGCACCACGAGCGCGGCCACGCCGGCGACCAGGCGGCGCGAGCTGCGGGCCGGCGCAGGCTGGCTCATCACGAGTTCCAGCAGGCGCTGCTCCAGCGGCGCACGCGCCGTGTCGTACTGGTCTCGCGGCAGCGCGCCAGCCATGTGCAGTTCGCGCAGCTGCAGCAGTTGCTGCTTGAGGGTGTTGAGGTCGTGGGTCATGGTCATGTCGTAGGTGGGTCAGCGGGCCTCGGGCGGCTCCGGGTCGGGTTCGAACTGGTCATCGGCGAGCTTGCTGCGCCGGCGCAATACCAGCACCAGCGTGGCGATGCCGGCCACCAGCAGCAGCGCGGGGCCGAACCAGAGCAGCAGGGTGCTGCCCTTGACGGGCGGGCGGTAGAGCACGAAGTCGCCGTAGCGCGCGGTCATGAACGCGATGATTTGCTGCTCGCTCTCGCCGCGCTGCAGCATCTCGCGCACCTGCTGGCGCAGGTCGGTGGCCAGGCCCGATTGCGAGTCGGCGATGGTCTGGTTCTGGCAGACCAGGCAGCGCAGCTCGGCCGTGATGCGCGCCATGCGCGCCTCCAGTACGGGGTCGGCGGCAGCGGGCGCGGCTTCGCCGGCGTGGCCCACGCTGGCCGCGAGGGCCAGCAGCAGGGGCAGAAGGAATTTAGCCATGGAGCTGCCTCAGCAGGGGTTCGATGCGTTCGCGGATGACCTCGGGCGTGAGCGCGCCGATGTGCTTGTAGCGCACCACGCCCGCGCGGTCGATGACAAAGGTCTCGGGCACGCCGTAGACGCCCCAGTCGATGCCGACGCGACCGTCGGGATCGAACAGCGAGGTCTCATAAGGGTCGCCGTAGTTGGCCAGCCAGCGCAGGCCGGCGCTGCGCTGGTCCTTGTAGTTCAGGCCATAGACCGGCACCAGCCGGCGTTTGGCGAAGTCCAGCAGCACCGGGTGCTCCTCGCGGCAGGCCGTGCACCAGGACGCCCAGACGTTGAGCATCCAGACCTGGCCCAGCAGATCCTCGCGGCGGATGGTCAGCGCGGGCTGGTCCAGGCGCGTGAGCGCGAAGCCGGGGGCCGGCTTGCCGATCAGGGGTGAGGGCACTTCCTTGGGGTCGAGCTTGAGGCCGGCGGCCAGGAAACCCACGAGCGCCAGGAAGATGACCAGCGGGATGAGGTAACGCAAATATCTTTTCATGCGCCGGCTCCCGGTTCACGCCGGCTGCGGTAGCGCCGGTCGCTGGCAGCGAGCGCGCCGCCGAGCGCCATCAGCAGGCAGCCGCCCCAGATCCAGTCGATGAAGGGCTTGACGTAGATGCGCACGATCCAGGCATTGCCTTCCACCGCTTCGCCCAGCGAGACATACAGGTCGCGCGTGAGGCCGACGTCGATGGCGGCCTCGGTCATGGGGTTCTGCTGCACGCGGTAGACGCGCTTCTCCGGTTTGAGTTCGGCGACCTTGCGCTCGTTCTGCGTCACCTCCACCAGGCCCTGCACGGCGTCGTAGTTGGGGCCTCGCACATCGCGCAGACCCTGCAGCGTGAAGGTGTAGCCGCGCAGCGTGGTGCTGTCGCCCAGGTTCATGCGCACGTCGCGCTCCACTTCGTAGCCCTTGACCATGACCACACCGAAACAGAAGGCCGCCATGCCCAGATGCGCCAGCAGCATGCCCACGGCCGCGCGCGGGATCTGGCGCAGCTTGCGCCAGGCTTGTGCGGCGCCCGCGCCTTGCGGACGGATGCGTTCCCACAGGTCGGTAAGCACCGAGGCGACGATCCAGAAGGTCATCAGGAGCCCGAAGGTTGCTACCAGATGGATCTGGCCAGCGAGCCAGCCGGTCAGCAGGGCCGCCACCACGGCCGCACCCAGCGCCCAGCGCAGGCGCCGCGCCAGGTCGGGCAGCTCCGCCTGTTTCCAGCGCGCCAGCGGGCCCACGCCCATGAGGAAGAGCACCGGCGTCATCAGCGGCATGAAGACGGTGTCGAAATAGGGCGGGCCAACCGAGATCTTGCCGACGCCCAGCGCGTCGAGCAAGAGCGGGTAGAGCGTGCCCAGCAGAACGGCCGCGGCGGCGACCAGCAGCAGCACGTTGTTGCCCAGCAGCGCGGTCTCGCGCGAGACCAGGGCGAAGCGCGCGCCCAGGCCGACCTTGGGCGCACGCCAGGCATACAGCGCCAGCGAGGCGCCGATCACCACCGTCAGCAGGCCCAGGATGAAGATGCCGCGCCGTGGGTCGGTGGCGAAGGCGTGCACCGAGGACAGCACGCCTGATCGCACAAGGAAGGTGCCGAGCAGGGAGAGCGAAAACGCCAGGATGGCCAGCAGCACCGTCCAGGACTTGAAGCTGCCGCGTTTTTCCGTGACGGCCAGCGAGTGCATCAGCGCGGTGCCGACCAGCCAGGGCATGAAGGAGGCGTTTTCGACCGGGTCCCAGAACCACCAGCCGCCCCAGCCCAGCTCGTAATAGGCCCACGCGCTGCCCAGCGCGATGCCCAGCGTGAGGAAGAGCCAGGCGACAGTGGTCCAGGGCCGGGTCCAGCGCGCCCAGGTGGCATCGAGGTTGCCGCCGATCAGCGCGGCGATGGCGAAGGCGAAGGCTACCGAGAAGCCCACATACCCCATGTAGAGCAGCGGCGGGTGGAACACCATGCCCGGGTCCTGCAGCAGCGGGTTGAGGTCACGCCCGTCGGCCGGTACCGGGAACAGGCGCTCGAAGGGGTTGGAGGTGATGAGCATGAACAGCAGGAAACCCAGCGCCACCAGGCCCATCACGGCCAGGATGCGTGCCACCACCGCTGCCGGCAGGTGCCGGCTGAAGCGCGCCACCGCCACCATCCACAGACAGAGCATCAGCACCCACAGCAGCAGCGAGCCTTCATGCCCGCCCCAGACGCCGGCGATGCGGTAGGGCAGGGGCAGCGCGGAGTTGGAGTTGGAGGCGACATAGAGCACGGAGAAATCGTGGCGCACGAAAGACGTCACCAGGCAGGCAAACGCCAGCACCACCAGCAGGGCCAGGGTGTAGGACAGGGGGCGGGCCAGCGCCATCCAGTCGGTGCGCTCGCGGGTGGCACCCGCCAGCGGCAGCGTGCCCAGCACCAGCGAGGTGCCCAGCGCCAGCCAGAGCAGGAAATGGCCGATTTCAGGGATCATGGTTTTTTCTCCGGGGCCGCGGCCGATGCCTTGGCGGCAGCCTGCAGGGCTTGCGCCGCCTCCGGCGGCATGTAGTTTTCGTCGTGTTTGGCCAGCACCTCACGGGCCTGGAAGACGCCGTCTTTCAATTGCCCCTGGGCCACGACGCCTTTGCCTTCCTTGAACAGGTCGGGCAGGATGCCTTCGAAGCGCACAGGGATGGACCGCGCCGTGTCGGTCACGATGAAGCTGACCACCAGCCCGTCGCGTTTGACGGAGCCCTTCTCCACCAGACCGCCCAGGCGGAAGGTCCGGCCCTGCGGCGCTTCGTTCGCGGCCACCTGCGTGGGCGAGTAGAAGAAGACGAGGTTGCTCTGGAAGGCGTTGAGCACCAGGGCGACCACGGCCCCCAGCACCAGCACGACGCCGGCGGCGATCGCCATCTTGCGGTGACGCGGTTTCATGTCAACGTTCCCCCGTGTTGTCGCGCGTCTGGTCCAGCGCACGGTGGTGCCGCCGTTCGACCAGCACCGGCTCCAGCAGCATCAGCAGCAAGACCAGTGCGTAGGAGCCCCACACGTAAAGACCGTAGCCGCCCATGGCCATGAAGTCATCGAAGCTGTTCCAGTTCATGCAGTTTCCTTGTGTGTGTCCCGGGCCAGGGCCTGCACCCATTCGGCATCGGCTTCGCGTTCGAGAACGATGGCGCGCGTGCGGCCAAAGACCACGGCAAAGGCATAGGCCCAGAAGGCCACGGTCATCACCAGCAGGGCGGCCAGCATGGTGCTGGCCATCGTGGGGGCGGCGGTCAGGCTGATGCTGGCGCCCTGGTGCAGGGTGTTCCACCAGCGCACCGAGAAATAGATGACAGGCACGTTGACGGCGCCCACCAGGGCCAGCAGGGCGCCGGCGTGGTCGGCGCGGCGCGTGTCATCGATCGACTCGACCAGAGCGATGTAGCCCAGGTAGAGGAAAAGCAGGATGAGTTCGGAGGTCAGGCGTGCATCCCAGACCCACCAGGTGCCCCAGGTCGGCTTGCCCCACAGGGCGCCGGTCCACAGCGCCATCACGGTGAACAGGGCGCCGGTGGGTGCCAGCGCGCGCGCCACCATGGAGGCCAGGCGCGCGTTGAAGGCCCAGCCCACCACGGCCCAGCCGGCCATGGCCAGGTAGAGCAGCATGGACATCCAGGCGGCCGGCACGTGGATGAAGATGATGCGATAGGACTCGCCCTGCGTGGCATCGGTGGGGGCGACGAAGAAACCCAGGTACAACCCCAGCGCCGTGCCCAGCAAGGCCAGCGCATAAAGCCAGGGCGTCAGCCGTCCGGCCAGCGCATAAAAACGCGAAGGGGCCGCGTAGGTGAAGAGGCGGATGGTGGTGTGCATGTCAATCGACCGAAATTTTCAAGGCGGCAGCCGTCGCCAGCGGGGCGCCCAGCAGGCCAAGCAGCAGCAGCGCCGCCAGCAGCGAGAGGTGGCCTTGCACGGGCAGGCCGGCCTCGGCGGCCGTCACGGCCCCGGCGCCGAAGATCAGGACCGGGATGCACAGCGGCAGCACCAGCAGCAGCACCAGCACGCCGCCATTGCGCAGGCCCAGCGTGAGCGCCGCCCCGATGCCACCCAGCAGGCTGAGGATGGGCGTGCCCAGCAGCAAGCCCAGGGTCAGCACGCCGATGGACGCAGAGGACATGCCAAAGAGCAGGCCGAGCAGCGGCGCCAGCAGCAGCAGCGGCAGGCCCGTCAGCAGCCAGTGCGCCAGCGCCTTGCTGCCGGCCAGCAGCGTGAGTGAGCGACGCGACAGCAGCATCTGTTCCAGCGTGCCGTCGGCATGGTCGCTGCCGTAGAGCGAGGTGAGCGAGAGCATGGCGGACAGCAGGGCACAGACCCAGACGATGCCGGGCGCGATCTCGCGCAAGGTCTGCGGTTCGGGCCCGACGCCAAAAGGGAACAGGCTGGATGCGACCAGGAAGAAGACGAGGGGCAGCAACGCTTCGATGCGCCGGCGTGCCGCCAGCCGCAGGTCGCGCAGCAGGATGAGTGCGAAGGAGCTGTCACGCATGGGTGGCCATTGCGTCCAGGTCCAGCACCTGCAGGGGGATGTCCGGCAGGCTGAAGGGGATGTGGCTGCTCAGCACGACGGCACCCTGGCGCAGCAGGTGCTCGCGGATCAGCTGCAGCACGATGGCCATGCCCGTGGCGTCCAGGGCGTCGAAAGGTTCGTCCAGGACCCAGAGGGCCGGCTGGTCTTCGAGGGCCAAGCGCGCCAGGGCCACGCGGCGACGCTGGCCCTGCGAGAGGGTGCGCACGCTGCGCCGGCTGCTCTGCAGCACCTGCAGGCGCTGCAGGGCAGCGTCGATGCTGTCGGCGCGATGGTCGCGGCCATGCAGGCGGGCGAGGAACTGCAGGGCCTCGTGGGCACTGAGGTCCTCCTTGAGTGCGGTGCTGTGGCCGATGTAGACCGTGGTGGCGGCCGCATGATCGATCTCGCCTGCTTCGGGGCGCGACAGTCCGACCAGCGTGCGCAACAGGCTGGTCTTGCCACTGCCGTTCTGGCCGCGCAGCCAGCACAGCTGGCCCGGGGCGAGCGTGAGGTCGACGTCGCGAAACAGCCATGTGCGGCCACGCCGCAAGGCCAGCCTGCGGGCCGACAGCAGAGGGGGGCAGGCGTGCTCAGAAATCGTAGCGCCCCCCGAAATAGTAGAACACCCGTCTCGCCGATTCCACGCGCAACGGCCCTTCCGAATTGGATATTTCATACTGCAATTCGGATTCCAGCGATACCTGCTTGAGCACGCGGTAGGTCAGGCGCACGCCAGGTGTCCAGCGCACGATGCGCGTGTCGGTGCTGTCCGTTTGCGTGTAGTAGCGCAGCGAGGGCTCGACCTGCCACTGTTCATTCAAGCCGGTCAGGTTGTTGTAGGTCAGCATCTGCCCCCTGTAGGTCGGACCGGTCAGGAACGACAGGTTGAAGACGTGCGTGTCGCGGTTCGAATAGAGGTTGGTGCCGATCAGCTGCAAACCCAGGCTCCAGAGATTGCCGGTGGCCGCCTGCCCTTGCGGCAGGATCACGTCCACCGGGGGGATTTCGTCGATGCTGGTGTAGTTGATATTCCCGCCGGTCTGCCAGCGCTTGGTGATCGGGGTCGTGTAACCCAGCATGGCCTGGTTCTGGAACGGCGTGATGCCCCGCACCCGCGTGACCAGCGTGTCCAGCGGGGTGGTCAACAGCAGTTCGCGGATGGTCCGTGCGATCGTCGGTGTCGAAGGGTCCTGGAAGAACAGGGCGTTGCCCAGGGACAGCAGTGGCGAGGTGCGCCGGTCCGCCATGAAATTGAGCACGCTGTTGTCGGCGTAGATCATGGTGCCTTGCAGGGCGGCGATGTTGGTGCGCTGGAACACCATGTCGTAGTCCAGCTGGCCGAACATGGACAGGCCGCCGCTGAAATAGCGCAACTCGGTGCCGTAGGCCTGCCGGTCGGTTTCGCCGTCGATGGTCTGCTGGATTGCATAGATGTTGCCGCTGAGTTCGCGGGTCAGTGCCTCGGCCTCCAGCGACACGCCGGTGAAGCGGCGCTGGGTGTCGAGCAGGTCGTCCGAGGGCTTGCCGAACACGCCGTTGACGCGCCACTTGGGCGCGAAGCCGTAGCCTGCCTGGACGCCGTCAAAGCGATAGAGCACGCCGCCACCGGTGGGGGACTGGCGGCCGACGCGGAAGTTGGTACCGTTGACGAAAGAGCGCTGGTCGAAGTACATCGCGGTCAGGCGATTGCGCCCCGAGCTGTTGGGCAGCAGGTTCGCGGTGCCCGTGTCGCGGAACACGAAGCGCATGTCCTTTTCGCTGTCCCGATGGCGCCAGTTGAGGTCCGTGGTGGCCTGTAGCTGGCTGAGATCGTTGGCCGACAGCGTGCTGTCGGACTGAAGCACCGGCAGACCGTTGATCGGTGAGTTCTGGAAATCCTGCGTCCGCGTCTGGGACTGGCCGCCGTAGTAGAACAGCGAGATGGAACCGCTCGTGCTCGAGGCGGGTTCCACCACCGCTGGCTGTGGAACCGGCGCTGCAGCTGTGGGCAGGGTCGCCAGCTGCCGGCGGACCTGTTCACTGTCGGGCCCGGACGGATAGATCTCCAGGAACAGTTCGAACTCGCGGCGTGCCCCTTCTGCGTCGCCGTTCTTGAGCCTTGCAAAACCGATCAACTGCTGCGCCGTGCGCGATGAACTGTTGTTGGGCAGGTTCAGCACGGTGTTCAACGTGTCCGTCGCCGCCGCAAAGTCCCCCTGGTTGTAGGCGCGCTGAGCATCGGCGAGCAGCAGACGGGCCTTGTCGTTGTATTCGGCTGCAATCTGAGGGCTGGGGACCGCTGCTTCGGCCGGTGCGGAGGGCGCGGCCGCCAGCGGCAGAGGGACGACCGGTGCCGCCGGCGTCGGGGCCGGTGCTACCGCGACCGGGACGGGTGCGATTGCAGGCGCCGTTCCCGTCTGCTGAGTGGCTGCCGATGGCGCGGGGGCTGCAGGCGCCGTTGCGGGCAGGGCGACTGCAGCCGCGGCGGCTGAGGGCGCCGCCGCGGGCCGGGTGGGCGGCACCGCGGTCCGCAGGTCGATGACGGTGGCGCCGGGGAAACGGCGTTCCAGGCGCGCGCGTGCACTCTCGGCGGCGGCCTGGGTCGGGAAGTAACCCAGATTGATTTCGTAGAAATTCCGGCCGTTGACCACCCGCTGCGAGGTGTAGAGCGACTTGTCCTGGAATTCGGCCGGGACCGAGGCCCGCATCGGCTGCCCCGGTTCGTTGGAACTTTGCAGGCGCACGGCGTAGCCCTGCAGGGTGGTGGCAGTGGCGAGCGAGGCCGGCACCGCGGCCTGGGTGGGGGTGAGTGCGCTGATGGCGGCCCCGCGGCCCTCGAGCACGATGTCAATACCCTGGCGATCCCGTCCGGCGCGCACGCGATAGCGTGTGTCTTCACCAAACGCAGCAGGAGGCGACGGCTGACAGTGTCGCGAGCGACGTCCTCGTCAGTCAGCAGCATGTTGGGCAGGCCGCGCAGGCCGGTGATGTGGCGTTCGCTGGTGATCTGGTTGAGCCGCTCCGAGGTCGGCAGCACGCTGTAGTAGATCTGCACGGACTGGCCATTGCTGCTCGAAACGGTCCGCTGGAGCTGCACGGGTGTGACAAAACGCACCTGCACGACGGCATGTTCGCCTTCTCGGCGCAGTTCGATCTCCTCCAGCAGTTGGGCCTGCGCGGTGCACAGCAAAGCCGCCTGCAAGCAGGCAGCCAGGATCCAGCGTATGTTTTTTCTTGTCATGGTGATCAAGGAATGGGGCCTGCAAGGACACGGGGACTTGCAGGCCGGTTCATCTCCAGGAAATCGTCCGGTTGGTCAGTTCCAGTTCCGGTAGGTGGTGCCGGTGTTCCCCAGTGGCCGGTGACAGCCGGAGTCCGAGCAGTCGGTCTTGCCGGCCGCAGCGGAGGCGCCGCGATGGGCCAGCGTCATCTTCTGCATGTTGCCGAGATAGTTGGTGCCAGTGGCATGGCAGGCGATGCACAGGCCCGAACCCTTGCCCAGGCTGCCGTTGTGATTCATCTGTGCGGTCGACACGGCCCAGCTGGTGGTCGTCTTGTGGCAGTCACTGCAGTCCATGGAGGTTCCGTTCAGCAGCTGGGCCAGCGGGATGTGGTTGCCCGGCTTGGTCGTGAGTCCGTAGGCGGTACTGCTGTGGCAGGTGTTGCACTGGCTCGTGACGGCCACGTTGGCGTGGAAACGGCCGGGGAACCAGCTGGTGTAACCGCTCCGGTGGCAGGTGTCGCAGTTGGCACTGGCAGCTACGCCGATCAGCTGGTAGGGAATATGGTTGGCGGGTTTGCCCATGCCCGAGAGGTAACTGCCGGTATGGCAGGTCGCGCACTGGCGGCTGACGGTCTGCTGGGTGTGGTTCCAGCTGTGCGGCGTGAACGCCGGACGGGTGGGGCTGTGGCAGGCAAAGCAGTTCACCGTGGTGGGCATGTGGTTGCCCGGCTTGCCGGTGGCGTTGCTGCCGTTGTGACAGCTGGCGCAGTTGGTGGCCGCCGTGAACGTGTTGTGGTCGGGTTTGCCGGCCGGCAACCAGGCCGTGGTGCGGTGGCAATCGATGCAGTTGCCTGCCGTGGCAATGTGGTTGCCAGGCTTGCCTGTGGCCGTGCTGCCGTTGTGACAGCTGGAGCAGACCGTGGCCGCTGTGAACATGCCGTGGTCAGGTTTTCCGGCTGGCAGCCAGGCTGTGGTGCGGTGGCAGGTGCCGCAGGACGCGGTGGTCGGGATGTGGCCGCCCGGTTTGCCGGTGGCCGTCATGCCGTTGTGGCAGGTGCCACAGGAATTGGGCGCGATGCCCATGTGGTTGAACCGGGCACCGGTGAACGTGACGGTGTTGTGGCAGCTGTCGCAGGGCAGCTGGGTCTGGACATGCTGCATGGGCTTGATCGTGTTCTGGCCCGCCAGGCGCGCACCACTGGTGTGGCAACTCTGGCAGTCACGCGGCGTGCCGCGGAAAATGCCGTTGACGTGGCAGTTTTCGCAGCGCTGGGACGAGTGAACGCCCGAGAGGGGGAAGCCGGTCTTCACGTGGTCGAAGGTGCGGATGGCGCTCTGGGCATGCGCCGCGGTGAGACCCAGCCCCAGCGTGCATGCCAGCACGATGCCGGCCCATAAACGCCAGAGACCTGGCAGGCAGCGATGGGGGTCCTTGTTGTGATTCATCATGGGACACATCCTCTCTTCATCGATTCCTGGTGGTCCAGGGGTTGGGGTCTGGCGCAAGATCCAGCGCGCTGATGCGGTTCCTGAAGTTCTTCCAGTTGTCCGTGCTGTGGCACTGCTCGCAGCGCATACCGAACTGGCCGTCGTGCACGTCTTCCTTGCGGTGGCAGCCGACGCAGCTGCTGCCCAGCAAGGCGGCATCCTTGCCGCGGGGCGCCGGCTCGCGGTGGCAGCTCTCGCAGGCGACCTTGCGGTGCGCGCCATCGAGCGTGTAGCCGGTGCGCGCCTTGTGGTCAAAGCTCCAGAGCCCCCAGGCGCGGGTGTTGTGGCAGCTTTCGCACTTGACGCCGAACTTCAGCTTGTGCTTGTCGTCCTTCTTGTGGCAACCATAACAATCGCGCGGCGCATCCTTGTAACGCGCTGTTTCATGGCATTTTTTGCACGACGTGATGACGTGCTTGCCGGTCAGCGGGAAGCGGGACTGGCCGTGGTCGAAGCGCGTGTCCTTCCACGAGCGGTCGTTGTGGCAGGACTCGCACTTGGTACCCTCCTGGCCCTCGTGCTTGTCGTTCTTCTTGTGACAGCTGTAGCAGTCCAGCGCTGTCTTTCGGAAGCTGCGCAGATCCTTGTGGCAGGACTCGCACTTGACAGCCTTCTCTGCGTGCGCGTTGCGCAGCCTGAATTCGGTCTTGTCATGGTCGAAGCGGCCGGTGGTGTTCTTCCAGTCTTTTTCCGTGTGGCAGTCGGCGCATTTCTCGCCCAGGGTGCGTTCGTGTTTGTCGTCCTTCTTGTGGCAGCCGTAGCAGTCCTTGGGCGCTTCCTTGAACATCACGCTCTTGTGGCAGTCCTTACACTCCACCTTGACGTGCTTGCCCAGCAGCGGAAAGTCAGTCTTGTCGTGGTCGAACTTGGCCTTTTCCTTCCAGTCGCGCTCGGTATGGCAGCTGCCGCAGTTCTTGCCCAGGCTTTCCTTGTGCTTGTCGTCCTTCTTGTGGCAGGCGTAGCACTCCTGGCTCAGCTTGACCTTGTACAGGTGGCCGGTATGGCAGCTGGCGCAAGTGGCACTGCGGTGCTTGCCCCGCAGGACGTACCTGGTGTCGGTGTCGTGGTTGAAGGTGTTTTCCTTCCATGACTTCGCGTTGTGGCAGCTCTCGCACTTCTCGCCGAACTGGCCCTTGTGGCCGCTGCGGCTGTCGTCGTCCTTCTTGTGGCAGGCCACGCAGGCCAGCGGGGTCTCCTTGTACCGGTTGTCCTTGTGGCAGTCGGCGCACCTGGCATCCGCATGCTTGTCTTTCAGGGCAAAGCGCGTCTTGTCGTGGTCAAAGCGTGCTTCCTTCCAGTTCTTCTCGGTGTGGCAGTCGGCGCACTTCGCGCCGAGCGAGCCCTTGTGCACGTCGTCCTTCTTGTGGCAGTCGTTGCAGCCCTGCGCTGCCTCGCTGTACTTCTTGCCGCTCACGTGGCACTTGTCGCACTCCACGTCCTGGTGCTTGCCGCGCAGCGCAAAGTCGGTCTGCGTGTGGTCGAACTTCTTCTTGTCGAACTCGGCGATGCGGGCGTCCCGGCCCTTGTGATCGGTGTGGCAGCTGCGACAGGCCTGGGGTTTCATCTTGCCGTGGTAGCCGGCCTTGCCGCGGACATCGGCGCCGACATCCTTGTGGCAGTCCGTGCAACGGCCGTCCTGTGCCTTGCGGTCGAAGCGCACGTGGCATTGCGAGCACTCGTCTTCATACTTGGCATGGGCCTGGATGACCTTGCCGGGGGCAATCACCGATTCGATGCTCTGGGCCTGGACGCAGGCGGGTAGCCAGGACAGCACCCAGGCGCAGGCCAGGAAGCACAAATACACAGGCGGGTATCTGAGCCGGCCGAGCTGGAGCGTGCTGCCTGGCATGGGGCCGGCTCAGTAGGCGTGAACCGCGACCACGTGCACGATGGCACTGATGATCAGCAGGTACACGAAGGGAATGTGGGCCACGTGCCAGAGCGAGAACAGGCGGTCGTAGGCGGTGTACTGGGCCACCCGGACCACGGCCGTCAGGTAACGCCGCACCAGCTTGCGCGACATCGCTTCGCGCCGCACCAGGTCCGCGTGGCTCCACTGGCCGTGCCGTGCCAGCTTGCGGATCGGCATGCGCAGGTCGTGCACACAACGCCGGTAGACGATCCATTGCTTGATGGGCAGCCAGAAAACCTGGCGGAAGTAGGTCAGCCAACCGGCCGGGGCCTGCAACTCCGCCTGCTCGAAGGCTTTCAGATCGGCCTCCACCGTGGGTGCGAAGGCCAGGCGGGATCGCACCTCGTCCTGGTCCAGCTTGGCGCGCGCCTGGAGTTCCTTGAACCCCGTCAGTTCACCGCGCAGGCCGCGGTGAACCCGGGCGTAGATGAAACGGCCGACGACACCGCTCAAGGCGACGATGATCATGCTGTAGAGCGCCACCCCGGCGTTCAGCGAGCCGATGCGAAAGGTCGAATGCAGCAGGATCAGCAGCGGGCCGCCCACGCCGAGCGTCATATGCAGCAGGAACCACCATTTGACCCGCCCCCAGTTCTGGGCGAACTTGAAATGCTTGCGCAAGGGATAGCTGAACAGCAGCAGCATCATGCTGCCGCCGGTCACGCCCAGCCAGTAGCCCACGTCGTCGCCGGCCTCGAAATAACCGCGCTGGCTGATGAACCAGGTCAGCCAGACCAGTGCCGCCAGGAGCAGATAGACGAGCGTATCGCCAGCCAGCAGGTTGCCGGTCTTGGGAGCCTTCTCCGGTGTTCTGCTGCTTGCGGCTGTGTTTTGTAATGCACCCATGGGGAAGCTCGCATTCGCCCGGGGGCGAGGGGCAAAATCCATCTCTATTTGTAAGGTCTTTGATGTTAAAAGATGCGGGGCATCTCTTCGCGATTCGCGGCCCTGAATCGCGTATCAAATTGTTCTTTTGGTCTGGAACTGTTGCGCTTTTTTTGTTAAATGCGAATTGTTCTGAGGGGTCAGGATCAAGTCAGGTTCGATGCGTTAACCGTCCCTCAGGACGCCAGCTCTCCCAGGGCCTGTCGCACCTTCCTCTTGTCTTCCTGCCGCAGGGTCTTGCCTGGTTTGCGATGTGAACCGGCCTTGCGTTGCATGACCGGCACGACCAAAGGGTTGCGTGGCTTGTGATGCTTCAGCTTGAGTTTGGTCTTGCGCGCAGAGTTCATGGCCGGTTCCTGAGTGGGCGGTGGCCTTCATTATGGTGAGTGCCACGTGCCGCCTACAATGGGCCACCCCGGAGGCATCGTCGCCTGCCCGGTCGATTACCGACAGCATCCCACCATGCAAGTTTCTGCCTCGATCTTCAAGGCCTATGACATCCGCGGCATCGTGCCGTCCACCCTCGATGAAAACCTGGCCCTGGCCCTGGGCCGCGCCTTCGGCAGCGCAGCGCGCCAGGCCGGTGAAACACGTGTGGCCGTCGGGCGCGACGGCCGCCTGAGTGGCCCGGCCCTGAGTGCCGCGCTGATCCGCGGCCTGATGGAAGCTGGCATCGAGGTCATCGATGTGGGCATGGTCACCACACCCATGCTGTATTTCGCCGCCAGCACCGTGTGCAGCAGTGGCATCCAGGTGACCGGCAGCCACAACCCGGCCGATTACAACGGTTTCAAGATGGTGCTGGCTGGCCGTGCCATTTACGGCGAAGAAATCCAGGGCCTGCGTCGTTGCATGGAAGACGAGTCCTGGACTCTGCAGGCCGGTGGCTCCGTGCGCAACCTCAATGTCTATGCCCCTTACCGCGACCGCATCATCGGTGACGTGAAGCTCGCGCGTCCCATGAAGATCGTGGTGGACTCGGGCAACGGCGTGGCCGGTGCCTCGGCGCCGGCCATCCTGCGCGCCATCGGCTGCGAGGTGACCGAGCTGCACAGCGCGGTCGACGGCACTTTCCCGAACCACCATCCCGACCCGAGCAAGCCCGAGAACCTGCGTGACGTGATCGCTGCGCTCAAGAGCGGCGATGCCGAGCTGGGCCTGGCTTTTGATGGCGACGGCGACCGCCTGGGCATCGTGACCAAGGACGGCAGCAACATCTATCCGGACCGCCAGATGATGCTGTTCGCACAGGACGTGCTCTCGCGCGTGCCCGGTGGCACCATCGTCTACGACGTCAAGTGCTCGCAGCGCCTGGCGCCGGCGATTGAAGCCGCAGGCGGCAAGCCCCTGATGTTCAAGACCGGCCACTCGCTGATCAAGGCCAGGATGAAGGAGATCGATTCCCCGCTGGGCGGTGAGATGAGCGGCCATATCTTCTTCAAGGAGCGCTGGTTCGGTTTCGACGACGGCACTTACGCCGCCTGCCGCCTGCTGGAGATCCTCAGCCGCTCGAAGGACGCCAGCGCCGTGCTCAACGCGCTGCCGACCAGCCACTCCACGCCCGAACTCAACGTCAAATGCGCCGAGGGCGAACCGCACCGGCTGGTGGCCGAACTGGTGGCCAAGGCCTCGTTCGCCGCCCCCGCGAAGGTCAACACCATCGACGGCGTGCGCGTGGACTGGCCCGACGGTTTCGGCCTGATCCGCGCCTCCAACACCACGCCGGTGCTGGTGTTGCGCTTCGAAGGTCATACGGCCGCGGCGCTGCAGCGCATCGAGGGCGAGATGTTGACCCTGCTGCGCAGTGTCAAGCCCGATGCGTCTTTTGCCGAAGCGGCGCATTAGCATGCAGCAACGCTTCGCCGAAGCAAGACTTGAGCGTCGCCGGGCCGCCCCAAGGCGCGAGGGCCCCCTTGGGGGGCAGCGCAGTACACGCAGTGATAAGCGTGGGGGCCACATTTGAAGATCCTGATCGTCAAGCTGTCCTCGCTGGGCGACGTGGTGCACACCATGCCGGCGGTGCAGGACATCCGCCGCGCGCTGCCGCAGGCCCAGATCGACTGGGTGGTCGAGCGCAGCTTTGCGCCGCTGGTACAGCGCTGTGCCGGTGTGCGGCGTGTGATCCCCTGTGAACTGCGGCGCTGGCGCAAGGCGCCGTTTGCGGCGAGCACGCGTGCCGAATGGGCCGCGTTCAAGAGCGAGCTGCAGCGCGAAGCCTATGACGCCGTGATCGATCTGCAGGGTTTGACCAAGTCGGCCCTGGTGGCCTGGCTGGCACGTCTGGCACCCGCTGGACAGCGTTACGCCCTGGCCAACCGTACCGAGGGTTCGGGCTACGAGGCACCGACGCGCTGGGTCGCCGATGTGCCCATCCGCATCGAACCCCATGTGCACGCGGTGCAGCGCTCGCGTGAACTGTGCGCCCGGGCGCTGGGCTACAGCGTGCCGACGCAGGAAGTCTTCGGTCTGCAGCCGCATCAGGGGCAGGGCGAGATTGCGCCTGAAAAGATCGCCATCGGCATGCTCTCGGCACGCCCCTGCGTGGCCCTGGTGCACGGCACCTCGCGCGCCGACAAGCAGTGGCCGGCTGCGCACTGGCTGGAACTGGCGCAGCGGCTGGACGCCGTTGGTTATGACGTGGCCCTGCTGCACGGCACTGACGAAGAGCAGCGCCGCAGCGAGGCCCTGGCGCGCGAGATGCCCCATGCCGTGGTCTGGCCGCGCCTGGCGCTGGACGCGCTGACCGATGCCCTGGCCAGCTGCGCCGGCGTGATTGGCGTGGACAGCGGGCTGAGCCACATCGCCGTGGCGCTCGACCTGCCCCACGTGCAGATCTACAACTTCGATACCGCCTGGCGCACCGGGCCCCAGGGCCGCGCCCGCCAGCGCTGCGTTTATGGGCAGCCCGCACCCGCGGTGGATACCGTCTGGCTGGCCTGGGCCCAGGTGCAGCCATCCGGCGGGACCGCCTGATGGCGCGCTGGCTCTATTCCCTGCTGGCCTGGCTGGTGCAGCCTCTGCTGCGGCGCAAGTTGATGCGCCGCGGCCGCCAGGAGCCGGGTTATCTGGTCGCAGTGGAGGAGCGCTTCGGGCAGTACGCCATGCCGGCCTTGCCGGACGATGGCTGCACGCTCTGGGTACATGCGGTCTCGCTGGGCGAGACGCGTGCTGCGGCCGTGCTGCTGGCCACGCTGCGCGAGCAGTGGCCGGCCTATCGCCTGTTGCTCACGCACGGGACGGCCACCGGCCGCGCCGAGGGCGTGGGCCTGTTGCGCGAGGGTGATGTTCAGGTCTGGTTGCCCTGGGACACGCCTGCGGCCGTGCAGTCTTTTCTCGACCATTTCCATCCGCGCCTGGGCATCCTGCTGGAGACCGAGGTCTGGCCCAATCTGGCGGCTGGCTGCGAACGCGCCGGTGTGCCGCTGGTGCTGGCCAATGCGCGCCTGAGCGAGAAATCGCTGCGCAAGGCTCAGCGACTCGCCTGGTTGTCCGTGCCGGTCTACCGCAGCCTCGCCGCGGTGTGGGCGCAGACGCAGGACGACGCGACGCGTCTGGCCGCCATCGGTGCGCCGGTACAGGGGGTGTTCGGCAACCTGAAATTCGATGCCACGCCCGATGCCGGGCAGATGGCACGCGGCCAGGCCTGGCGCACGGCGCTGGGCCGTCCGGTCATCATGTTCGCGAGTTCGCGCGAGGGTGAGGAGGCCGAGTTGTTGCAGTGTCTGCGCCAGGCCGGCGAGGCCGCGCGCACGGTCCAGTGGCTGATCGTGCCGCGCCATCCGCAGCGCTTCGACGAGGTGGCCGAGCTGGTGGGCCGCCACGGCTTCAGTCTCGCGCGGCGCAGCCAGTGGGGCAGCGCACCGGGCCTGGTCGAGATGTCGACCGACGTCTGGCTGGGCGATACGCTGGGCGAGATGGCGCTGTATTACGGCCTGAGCGATGCGGCCCTGCTGGGGGGCAGCTTCGCGCCGCTGGGCGGGCAGAACCTGATCGAGGCGGCCGCCTGTGCCTGCCCGGTGTTCATGGGGCCGCACACCTTCAATTTCGACGAGGCCGCCAGCCTGGCGCAGGAGGCCGGTGCGGCCCAGCGATGCAGCGACCTGACTTCCGCCGTGGCGGCGGCGCAGCAGCTGGTGCAGCAGCCGCTGCGCCAGCAGGCCATGGCACGCGAGGCCAGCCGGTTCGCCAAGGCGCACCGTGGCGCAGCCCTGCGCACACGGGAGGCGCTGGCGGTTTACCTGGCTTGAGTGCTTGCGGGGACAGCCGGCGCCGGTGCCGTGGTGGCCGGTGCCGCCGGTGCCAGCAGGGCGTTCACCCCCTGCAGATCCTCGCTCTTGAGCGTGCCGTTGGCCTGGCGCAGCTTGAGGCTGCCCACCAGTACGTCGTAACGCGCCTTGGCCAGATCGCGTTTGGTCTGGTAGAGCTGGCTTTGCGAGTTCAGCACGTCGATGTTGATGCGCACGCCGACCTGGTAACCCAGCTTGTTGGCGTCCAGAGCGCTCTGGCTTGAGGCCTCGGCCGCTTCCAGCGCCTTCACCTGTCCCAGGCCCGAGACCACGCCGAAATAGGCGCTGCGGGTGCCCTGCGCCACGTTGCGCTGGGCGGCGTCCAGATCGGAGCGGGCCTTGTCTTCCAGGGCCAGGGTTTCCTTGAGGCGGTTCTGCGTGGCGAAACCGGCAAACAGCGGCAGGACGAATTGAACGCCGACGGTCGTGTTGTAGGTCCGCGAATCGGTCGGCGACAGCGCGGTGCCGCCGACGTTGCGGTTCACGCTATGGCTGGCCGTGAGGTCCAGCGTGGGCTTGTGGCCTGCCTTGGCCTTGTCGGTCTCCAGCGTGGCCACTTCCAGGCCGATACGGGCCTGGCGGATCGCCGGATGCTGCTCCTGGCTCTGCTGCACCCAGGTGTTCACATCATCGGGCGCCAGCGCGGGCAGGGTGGTGGCCGGGGCCAGCGGGTAGGGCGCCGTGTCGGCCTTACCCACCAGCTGGTTCAGGGCCAGCTTCTTCACGCGCAGGTCGTTGTCGGCGGCGATTTCCTGGGCCGTGACCAGGTCGAAGCGGGCCTGCGCTTCGCGCGTGTCGGTGATGGTGGCGGTGCCCACCTCGAAGTTGCGGCGTGCCGACGCCAGCTGCTCGGCCACGGCCGTCTTCTGGGCCTGCACGAAGGTCAGGCTGTCCTGCGAGGCGAGCACGTCGAAGTAGGCCTGGCTCACGCGCACGATCAAATCCTGCTCGGAGGTAAGCAGCTGGGCTTCGGCCAGATCGGTCTGGAGCGTGCCCTGCTGGTAGCTGGCGAAGTTGGCCGCGCGGTACAGCGGCTGGGTGGCATTGACGCCGACGTTCTGGTTCTCGAAGCTGCGGTCGCTCGTGGTGCCGGCGGCCTCGGTGCGCAGCTGCGTGGTGGACGCGCCCGCCGTGAGGTTGACCGTGGGCAGCAAGGCGGCCTTGGCCTGGTCGGCCTTGGACAGATTGGCTTCGTATTGCGACTTGGCCGCCTGGTAGGCCGCATCATGGCCGCGTGCCGCGTCGTAGAGTTCCAGCAGGCTCTGGGCGTGCACGGGCAAGGCCAGCGCGGCGCCGATGGCCACGGTCAGGGGCAGCAGTCGGTAGGTTTTCATGGTGACGGGTACTCCGGGGATAGGCGGGAAATGCGGTTGGTCTCAGTAGCGCGGCACGGTCGGATCGACCTGCAGCGACCAGGCATTGATGCCGCCGCTGATATTGGCCACCTGCTTGAAACCCTGGTGTTCCAGGAACTGGGCCACGCGCATACTGCGCCCGCCGTGATGGCATAGGCAGGCCACCGGGCGCGACGGGTCGAGTTCGTGGAGCCGCGGCGGAATCACCCCCATGGGGATGGCCACCAGATCGTAGGACGCGTCCGGCTTGATGCTGGCGTGTTGCAGTTCGGACGGTTCACGCACATCCAGGATGAGCGGGCGTCCATGGGACTGGGCCTTGGCGACCCAGTCCTGGAGGTCGCCGGGGTGGATGTGTTCGATCATGGTGCTTGTCGCCAGCGGGCGCCTCAGAAGTTGAAGCGGGAATGTTCGGGGAAGCTCAGCAGGCGCGGCGCCAGCGTGTCCCAGCCCTGGCTGGTCAGGTATTCGACAGCGCTGGTGCGCTGGATCAGCGTGGCGCGCATCACCGGCGCGTCACCCACGATCGCCATCAGGCGGCCGCCCGTCTTGAGCAGCTCCAGCAGCTTGTGCGGCACCTCGGCGACCGAGCCGCTGAGAACAATGACGTCGAAGGGCGCCTCGACCGGCAGGCCCTTGGCGCCGTCGGCCTGGCGCACTTCCACGTTGGAGACGCCGGCCTTCTGCAGATTGGCGCGCGCCAGGGTGGCGAGCTCGGGATCGATCTCCAGCGAGATCACGCGCTGGGCACGCTGTGCCAGCAGGGCGGCCATGTAGCCGGAGCCGGTGCCGATCTCCAGCACCTTTTCATGTTTCTGCACGGCCAGGTCCTGCAGCATGCGTGCCTCGACCTTGGGTGCCAGCATGCACTGGCCCGGCTCACCGCCGGTGCGCAGGGGCAGTTCCATGTCGGCGAAGGCCAGGGCCTTGTGGGCGATGGGCACGAAGTCTTCGCGGCGCACCACGGAGAGGATGTCCAGCACGGCAGCGTCGAGCACGTTCCAGGGGCGGATCTGCTGCTCGATCATGTTGAAACGGGCTTGTTCGAAGTTCATTTCTTATACTCCATGGGGTATTTTAGAGGATCCTGGAAAATTTTACTTGGCAGGCGTCTTTTCGCCGCGCCAGCGCCGCAGCAGCCACTGGCTGAAATCGTCCATATAGCAGTAGACCACAGGCACCACCACCAGCGTCAGCAGGGAGGAGGTGATGACCCCGCCGATCACCGCCTGGCCCATGGGGGCGCGCTGCTCGGAGCCTTCGGTCAGGGCAAAGGCCAGCGGCACCATGCCGAAGATCATGGCCAGGGTGGTCATCAGGATGGGGCGCAAGCGCACCCGCGCCGCCATCAGCAGGGCCTCGGCACGTTCCATGCCCTCTTCCCGCGCGCGGATCGCGAAGTCCACCAGCAGGATGGCGTTCTTGGTCACCAGGCCCATGAGCATGACCACGCCGATGATGGAGAACATCGACAGGGTGGAGCGGAACATCAGCAGGGCCAGCACCACGCCGATCAGCGTGAGCGGCAGCGAGGTCATGAGCGCCAGCGGCTGGAAGAAGCTCTTGAACTGGCTGGCCAGGATCATGTAGATGAAGATGACGGCCATGGCCAGCGCCGAGATGGCGTAACCGAAGGACTCCTGCATGTTCTTGGTCGAGCCGCCGAACTGGTAGCGGTAACCCGGCGGGAAGGTGATGCTGTCCAGCGCCTTGCGGATGTCGGCCGAGATCTCGCCGGCCGAGCGGTTGTAGACGTTGGCGTTGATGGCCACCTCGCGCATCAGGTCGCGCCGGTTGATCTGGTTGGAGCCCGTGTCCTCGACCAGCGCGGCCACCTGGTTCAGGCGGATCACGCGCGAACTGCCGTCGCTGTTGGCCCCCAATGCGAAGGGCAGGCGCTCCAGGTCGCCCATGCTGTTGCGCGACTCGGGCGCCAGACGCACATTCACGTCGTAGGTCTGGTCGTCACTGGCGCGCCAGTTGCCCACGGTCTGGCCGGCCACCAGCGTGCGCAGCGAGGTGGCGATCTGGTTCACGTTCAGGCCCAGGTCGGCGGCCGCTTCGCGCTTGACCTGCACGGCGATGGTCGGTTTGCCCGGCTTGACGCTGGAATCGAGGTCGACCAGGCCGGGAACGTCGCGCACCTTCTCCATCACCAGCAGGCTGAGTCGTTCGAGTTCCTGCAGGTCGTTGCCCTGCAGCGAGAACTCGATCTGCTTCTGCCCGCCCACCGGGTCGAGCAGGCCCACGTGCGTCACGGTCAAACCCGGCACCTGACGCAGGCGCTCGCGCAAGACCGCGGACATCTCGTCGACGTTGCGCTGCCGGTCCTTGCGGTCGACCAGGCGCACGTAGACACTTGCGTAGTTCTTGCCCAGCGCGTTGCCGGTGTTGAGCGTGGCCAGCGAGTAGCGCACCTCGGGGAAGGTGCGCAGGATGTCCTGCACCTGACGCGCCTTGGTCTCGGTGGCCTCGATGGAGGAGCCCACCGGGGTGTAGAAGCTGACCGTGGTTTCCGAGAAGTCGGCCTTGGGCACGAACTCGGTCCCCAGCAGCGGCGCCATCACGATGCTGAGCACGAAGATGGCGAAGGCGATGCCCAGCGTGGCCAGCTTGTGGGCCAGCGACCAGCGCAGGATGGACTGGTAGCTCTCGGCCAGGCTCTCGGTGGCCTGGTCGAACCAGCCGGTCACGCGGCCGATGGTCTTGTCATAGAAGTTGCGGGGTTCGGTCTTCTGGCCATGCGCGTGGATGCTGGGGTCGTGCCACAGGCTGGAGAGCATGGGGTCGAGCGTGAAGCTCACGAACATGGAGATCAGCACCGCCGCCACGATGGTGATGCCGAACTCGTGGAAGAACTTGCCGATGATGCCGCCCATGAAGCCGATGGGCATGAACACCGCGACGATGGAGAAGGTGGTGGCCAGCACGGCCAGGCCGATCTCCTGCGTGCCGTCCAGCGAGGCCTGGTAGGGCGCCTTGCCCATCTGCACGTGGCGCACGATGTTCTCGCGCACCACGATGGCGTCGTCGATCAGCAGGCCCACGCAAAGGGAGAGCGCCATCAGCGTGATCATGTTGATGGTGAAGCCGAACCAGTACATGAACAGGAATGTGCCGATCAGCGCGATGGGCAGCGTCAGGCCGGTGATGACGGTGGAGCGCCAGGAGTTCAGGAACAGGAAGACGATCAGCACGGTCAGCAGGGCACCCTCGATCAGGGTGCGGCGCACGTTGTCCACCGCCACGCGGATCGGGCGCGAGCCGTCGAAGATGGGCTCCAGCCGCACGCCCGCCGGCAGCTGGCCCTTGAGCTCGGCCACGGTGCGCGTCAGGCCGTCGATGACGGCGATGGTGTTCTCGTCCTGCGCCTTCTGCACCAACATGAGCAGCGTGCGCTGGCCGTTGTGCAGCGCCAGGGTCTCGACCTCCTGCGGGCCATCCTGCACCGTGGCGACCTGGGCCAGGCGGATCGGCGTGCTGCCCTTGCGCGTGACGATGATGCGACCGAAGTCCTCGGGGCGCTGCATGCGCGCATCGATCTGCACCACCAGCTCCTGCGCGCTGGAGCGCACCGCGCCCACCGGCAGTTCCTGGTTCTCGCTCTTGACGGCGGCCACCACCTGCTCGGGCGTGATGCCGTAGGCCTCCAGCGCCTCGGGGCGCAGGTAGAGGTTGATCTCGCGCTTGGTTGCGCCCACCAGGGTCACGGCGCCGACGCCGCGCACATTTTCCAGGCGCTTCTTGAGCACCTGGTCGGCCCAGCTGGTCAGCTCCACCGCGCTGAGCGCTTTGCCCGCCTGGTCATCGGGCAGCACGGCCAGCGACCAGATGGCGCGGCTGGCCGGGTCGAAGCGCAGCACGCGCGGCTCCTTGACCTCGGTGCGCAGGCTGGGGCGGATGGAGGCCACCTTCTCGCGCACATCCTCGGCTGCCTTGCGACCGTCGATGTGCAGCTGGAATTCGATGATGACCAGCGACTGGTTTTCGTAGCTGCGCGAGGTCAGGGCATTGATGCCGGCGATGGAGTTGACGCCTTCCTCGATCTTCTTGGTGACCTCGCTCTCCACGATCTCGGGCGAGGCGCCGGGGTACTCGGTGCTGATCACCACCACCGGAAAGTCGACGTTGGGGAACTGGTCGACCTGCAGCCGCTGGTAGGAGAACAGGCCAAGCACCACGAAGGCCAGCATGACCATGGTGGCGAAGACCGGGTTCTTGAGACTGACTTGGGTGAACCACATGGCTCAGCGCCCCTGGCTGCTGGCAGCGGCCGGTGCTGCCGCCGTGGTGCGCACCGCCGTGCCTTCACGCAAGGGGCCGACCGCGCCCGCCAGCACCGTGCTGCCTTCGGCCAGACCGGTGATCGCCACCATGTCCTGGCCGCCGGCCTGGCCACGCGCGCCCAGCGTGACGCTGACGTGGCGCACCTGCTGGTTCTCGACCACCTGCACGTAGGGCTGGGGTTTGTCGCTGCGCACGGCCTGCAG
>JAXMMJ010000117.1:0-22652 GCA_034366585.1 Hylemonella sp. | reverse complement strand
GGTGGGGATCATGGAGCCGGACGGAATCTTGAACGGCTCGAACAGGAACGAACGCAGCACAAACACAGCCAGGATCACGGGGAACAGGCCTGCCGTCCAGTCCAGCCACCAGGGCTGCATCAGCAACCGCTGGCGAGCAGGCTCCATGTCAACATCGGTTCCGGCAAAGCCTTGTTGCTGCAGGGCCGCGGCGCGGTCACCTTGAGCTTGCTGCAAGCGCTGCGCATCGCGCTGGCGCTGCGGCAGAAAAACCAGCTTCTCGGCCACCCAGTACAAACCGGTGATGACCGTGGCCAACATCAGCAACAAGGCGAAATTGCCTTCGACATAGCCAAAGAAAAACGCCCCCGCATATGCGGCAAAGGCGGTCAGGACCACCGCCGTGATCGCACTCATCGTGGATTGCATCAGTCTTGCACCTGCAAAATCGCGAGGAAAGCCTCTTGGGGCACTTCAACCGAGCCAATCTGTTTCATGCGCTTCTTGCCTGCTTTTTGTTTCTCAAGGAGTTTGCGTTTGCGGCTGATGTCGCCACCGTAACATTTTGCCAGCACGTTCTTGCGCAACGCCTTGATGGTTTCGCGCGCGATCACATTGCCACCGATGGCCGCTTGGATTGCCACGTCAAACATCTGGCGGCTGATGATCTCGCGCATCTTGGCCACCACGGCTCGACCCCGGTATTGCGATTGCGAGCGGTGCACGATGATGGACAGCGCATCGACCTTCTCGCCGTTGAGCAGGATGTCCACCTTCACCACATCGGCCGCGCGGTACTCCTTGAACTCGTAGTCCATGGACGCGTAACCACGGCTCACCGATTTGAGCTTGTCGAAAAAGTCGAGCACGATCTCGCCCAGCGGCATGTCGTAGGTCAGCATGACCTGTTTGCCGTGGTAGGCCATGTTGAGCTGCATGCCGCGCTTCTGGTTGGCGAGCGTCATGACCGCGCCGACGTATTCCTGCGGCATGTAGAGATGCACGGTCACGATGGGCTCGCGGATCTCTTCCAGTCGGCCCTGGTCGGGCATCTTGGACGGGTTCTCGACCATGATGACCTCGCCATCGGGCTTGACCACCTGGTACACCACACTTGGCGCGGTGGTGATGAGGTCCTGATCGAACTCGCGCTCCAGCCGCTCCTGCACGATCTCCATGTGCAGCAGGCCCAGGAACCCGCAACGGAAGCCGAAGCCCAGCGCCTGCGACACCTCGGGCTCGTACATCAGCGCGGCGTCGTTGAGCTTGAGTTTTTCCAGCGCGTCGCGCAGGCCGTCGTACTGGTTCGCCTCGGTCGGGTACAGACCGGCAAACACCTGCGGCTGCACTTCCTTGAAACCGGGCAGCGCCTCTTCGGCCGGACCGAGGTTGTTGGGCAGCTTCTTTTCCAGCGTGATGGTGTCGCCCACCTTGGCCGCCTGCAGCTCCTTGATGCCTGCAATGATGTAGCCCACCTCACCGGCCTTGAGCGCGTCTCTCGGTTCGTTACCGGGCGTGAAAACACCCAGGTTGTCGGCGTTGTAGACGGTGTTGGTGGCCATCATCTTGAACCGCTCGCCCTTGAGCAGCTGACCGTCGACCACGCGCACGAGCATCACCACGCCCACATAGGCGTCGTACCAGCTGTCGACAATCATGGCGCGCAGCGGTGCGTTGGGATTGCCCTTGGGCGCCGGTATGCGCGCAACGACGGCCTCCAGGATGTCTTCCACACCCATGCCGCTTTTGGCCGAACAGGGAATGGCGTCGGTCGCGTCGATGCCGATCACGTCTTCGATCTCGCTCTTGGCGTTTTCGGGATCGGCGTTGGGCAGGTCCATCTTGTTGAGAACCGGCACCACCTCCACACCCAGGTCGAGGGCGGTGTAACAGTTGGCGACCGTTTGCGCCTCGACGCCCTGGCTGGCATCGACCACCAGCAGCGCCCCTTCGCAGGCCGACAGCGAGCGACTGACCTCGTACGAGAAATCCACGTGGCCGGGTGTATCGATCAGGTTGAGGTTGTAGATCTGGCCGTCACGGGCCTTGTATTGCAGCGCAGCGGTCTGCGCCTTGATGGTTATCCCACGCTCTTTCTCGATGTCCATGGAGTCGAGCACCTGCGCCTCCATCTCGCGCTCTTCCAGTCCGCCACAGCGCTGGATCAAGCGGTCCGCGAGCGTCGATTTGCCATGATCGATGTGCGCGATGATCGAAAAATTTCTGATGTGCTTCATCAACGAAAACGTTTAAGTGATTGAATTTAAAAAGACGCGGGCAAGAAAAAAGGGCGCGTCGGGTTGTGACGCGCCCTGAACCAACAATCTATGGCAACTGCGATAGTTGGAGCTTCATTGTAGGCAAAAAGGCAGCCCCGTACAGCCCGAAAAATCGCAAATTTCCGTCGTTGCGACGTCACAACAGGAATTTATCAACAGTTTATCAACAGATTCTTGTGCGCTGATCTTGAACAAGTTGTGGGTGATCTGTGGATGCCTCTGTATGAAGGCCCAAAGATCCCGCATGGTGGATTCAGACCAGGACTATATGCAGGTAATGCCTGTCTGAACGCCATGCATTCTAACCAAAATGTCGAATCCTGACAATAAGTAAGTGAATGCAAACTTATAAATTGAAGGTGCTCTGAAAATTTAAAAGATATTTGCACACGGTTTGCGCGGCAAAGCCCCTATCCCCAACTCGGGTTGGAGACGGGGCCGCCTACCGTCAGCGCACCGGCCTGATCACGGCGTACTGCGCCCACTCGCCCCGGCGGAACAGCACATGGACGGGTTTGCCCTTTTCGAGCTTGCCTTGCAGCGCTTCGAATTCGCGCACGCTGGCGACCTCGACATTCGCCAGAGCCAGGATCACATCGCCCTCGCGCAGGCCGGCGCGGGCAGCGGCCTCGACGGCCGACTCCACCCGCACCCCGCCCTTGAGATTGAGTTCCTTCTTCTGCGCCTCGCTGAGATCGGTCACGGTCAAGCCCAGCGTCGGGGCGGCCCCGGAGCGCGGCTTGTCCTCACGCTCCTTGCGCGCCACCGGCTTCTCGACCTCGAATTGGCCAATGGTCACCGTAAGATCCTTGCTGCTGCCACGGCGAAACACGGTCAGCGTGCTGCGCGTGCCCGGCTTGAGGCTGCCGACCATGCGCGGCAGGTCCGTCGATTTCTCGATCGCCTTGCCATCGACCTTGGTGATGATGTCGCCGGCTTCCACACCGGCCTTCTCGGCCGGCGAACCGGTCTCTACCCCACGCACCAGCGCGCCCTGGGGCTTGCCCAGACCGATGGCCTCGGCCACCTCCTTCGTCACCTGGTCGATCTGCACCCCGATGCGTCCGCGGGTCACGCGCCCGCTGGCACGCAGTTGCTCGCTCACGCGCATGGCCTCGTCGATCGGAATGGCGAAGGCGATGCCCATGTAGCCACCCGAGCGCGAATAGATCTGGCTGTTGATGCCCACCACCTCGCCGCGCAGGTTGATCAGCGGCCCACCCGAATTGCCGGGATTGATCGCCACATCGGTCTGGATCAGCGCCAGATAGTCACCCGTGTCACGCTGCTTGGCGCTGACAATGCCGGCCGTCACTGTGTTTTCCAGTCCGAAGGGCGAGCCGATGGCCATCACCCACTCGCCCACCTTGAGGCGGTTCACGTCCCCCACCTTCACGGCCGGCAGGCCCGTGGCCTCGATCTTCACGACAGCCACGTCGGTGCGCTTGTCGGCGCCTACGATGCGCGCCTTGAATTCGCGCTTGTCGGTCAGGGTCACGAGCACCTCATCGGCGCCATCGACCACATGGGCATTGGTCATGATGAAACCATCGGCCGACAGGATGAAGCCGGAGCCCACGCCGCGTGGCTGCTCCTCGGGCTGCGGGCGACCCGACCGCGGTGTCTGGCGCGGCAGGTTCGGGGGCACCGGCAAGCCGAAGCGGCGGAAGAACTCCAGCATTTCCTCATCCGTGCCGTTCTCATCGGCCGCACGAGCGCTGACCTTTTCCAGGGTGCGGATATTGACCACCGAAGGCCCGACCTGATCGACCAGTTCAGTGAAATCAGGCAGGCCGCGCCCTTGGGCTGCAGCCGTGCCACTCATGGAATAGGCCGCCATCGCCAGCAGAAGCGCGGTCCCCAGCGTGAACAGCTTGCGCCTGGGTCCGGTGAACACCGATATAGCCATCACAGACATGTTGAACCCCATGTGATCAAACGATTAAAGAAAAAAGGAAGGCCATGAAGATGTGGGCTCAGCGCGTGCGCTCAAGCCCTTGGGAAAAAGCCTGCAGAGTCTGGGCCGGCACCTCGCCCACGAGCGTCAACCACCAGGACGTGCCGCCCGCCATGACGCGACGCACCAGCGCATGGGTGGCCCCCAGGGCTTGCAGCCCCTCCTGGCCGTGATGGCGTGGGTCATAGGCCTCGATGAACACCGAGACAGAGGCCAGACCGTCCGAGAAGGCCCACTGCACGGCATCCACCCCGGAGGCCGTAGGACGGCGGTAACAGCTCATGGCGCGAAAGCCTGGAACCTCCTGGGCCAGCCGCCAGCCTTCGGCCGCAGGTGTGGTTTTCACCAGCGCCGGAGACTCCACCTTGTAGCCCTCGGTGTTGCCCATCATGCGGCTGAGCTTGTCCATGCTGACCGGGGCGTCGAGCTGCAGTTCGGAGAACGCCACCTGCTCCAGAACCCGGCCATGGTCGTCCAGGGTCTGCAGCTTGACCACCAGTCCCGTGCGTTTTTCACTCCAGATCCGGTAGCCAAAGCGCAGGCTGTCCCGCGGGGTCAGCTGCACGATGTCGGCCTCGAAACCGGCCACACGTTCACTGCCCTGGGGGCTGGCGGCGTAATGCTGTTCGATCGCCGCATCCACGGTCTTGAGCAGGTGCGGGAACAGCCCCAGGGCCTCACGCTTTTCCGCCACAGCTACACGACTGAGCGGCGAAAAAGTCACGACCTCATCGTTCCGCCGGAAGGTCGAGCGTGGCGTGCCGGTGAGCGACTCCACGCGTTCCATCTGCTGCTCGCCGTCGCAGACGTGCCAGACACGCGCACTGGCCATGCTGCCACCCGAAGACACCACCAGCGTACCGATGTAGGCCCGGCGGCGCGAGGCCTCGTGCATGCGCAGCAGCCATTCGGAAATGCTGCGCTCACGCGCAACCGCCTGGGACGCTGCACTGGCAGCACCTTGATCAGCAACAGCCGGCAGCACCAGCCCCGGAAGCAGGGCCGCCAGCAGGATCAGACGAGGCCAGGAGAGGGTCGGCATACGGAAACGGGCTGTTTCAGCGCGACGGGCGCTCGAAAGTGGCGTTGCGCAAGAAGCCAGCCGGCATCTGCAGGGCAGAGGTGCCCCCCAGTTGCTGGTGTGCGGTGATCAGCTGGTCCAGCCTCGGATCACGGATCATGACGGGGGGCTCGGTACTCGTCTGCGCCACGGATGTCTGCGGCTGGACGGGCGCCGGCCCGGAAACCGCCATCTGTACGGCTTGCGGCGAGGGAACGGCCAGTTGCCACCCCAGCACGGCCACCACGGCCAGAGAACTCAGGCCAGCCACCAGCTTCCAGCGCCAGACGCTGTCGTTGGCGCTGGACGGTGCGAGGTCCAGGCGGAGCCTGGCCTCAGGCTGCGGACGGCTGCCCTCCTGATGCAAACGCAGGCGCAAACGCGCCACGAACTCGGCATCATGCGCACCGACTGCTGCGCCCGCCCCCGCGCGCATGACATCGCCGACCAGGTGGTAGCTGTGCCAACGCGACTGCGCCTCCGGGCTGGACTCCAGAGCGAGCAGGGCCTGCGTGAACTCCGCACCCTGCAGTTCGCCATCGGCCAGGGCCGAAGCCAGTTCATGGGCCTGCTCTGCCTGCTGCATCTTGGTTTCCTGCATCTGTTCTGTTCCTACCAACGTTTGCCTGTCTGCCGCTCCAGCATGGGACGCACCCGCGCCGAGATGGCCTCACGCGCCCGGAAGATCCGCGAACGCACCGTACCGATCGGACAGTCCATCACGGCCGCGATGTCCTCGTAGCTCAAGCCCTCGATCTCGCGCAGGGTCACGGCCTGACGCAAATCCTCCGGCAAGGCCTCCAGCGCGGCCTGCACGGCCTCGGCGATTTCGCGCGCGGCCAACAGGGTTTCCGGCGTTTCTTCTGCTATTGGTTCCCTTCCGGGCTGGAAAGTTTCATCCTCATCGTCCTCGGGCCGCAACGCCGCCATGGTCACCAGCGGGTCGTGCTTGAGGTCCAGCAAGGCCTTTTTGGCCGTATTGACGGCAATCCGGTACAGCCAGGTATAGAACTGCGCCTCTCCCCGGAACTGGTGCAAGGCCCGGTAGGCACGAATAAAAGTCTCCTGGGCGATGTCTTCCACCAGGTCGGTGTCGCGCACCATGCGAGCGATCAGGCGCTGGATACGGCGCTGGTACTTGAGAACCAGCAGCTCAAACGCCTTGGCATCACCCGCCAGGGTGCGCGTCACCAGCTGGGCGTCGCTGTCACCACTCGGGGGTGGGGTCGCCATCAAGATCCGGCCTCCTGTCGCGCCGGCAGGGCGGACGGAGCCGCTGGCGCATACACGGCACGCCGCAAACTCTCCCACATCAGGGGCGCCATCCCGCGCTCGAGCCAGAGCCAGAAACCCCGGCCGTCCAGCGAATGGAATTCCAGCAGCAGCCCCTGTTGCCAATCCAGGCGCGGGCGCAACCCACCGACGCACCGCACGCCCTGCGTGTCCCAGTTCCAGGACTGGCCATCCCAGGCGAGCAGCCCCTCGGGCTGGCGACGCAGCTCCACATGCACCCGCCAGGCACCACCCAGCCACAGAATCAGCGCCAGGCCGTGGGCCGCAGAAAAGTGGACGGATTGCAGGACCCAGACCGCACAGACCAGGCCCGCCAGCAACCAGGGCAGCAGCAGGCACCCCGTGCGCATGGAAGAACGCCCCACCGGATAAGAAACCGCTGGGGCGCTGTGCATGTCGCTCGGAGATTCTGCGCGTCAGATGCGCTTGAAGACCAGGGTACCGTTGGTTCCGCCGAAGCCGAAGTTGTTCTTCACCGCAACATTGATCTTCACATCACGCGCGGTATTGGCGCAGTAATCGAGATCGCACTCCGGATCCTGGTTGAAGATATTGATGGTGGGCGGGCTCTTCTGATGATGCAGTGCGAGCACGGTGAAGACCGACTCGATGCCGCCAGCCCCACCCAAAAGGTGGCCCGTCATGGATTTGGTCGAATTGACCACGGTCTTCTTGGCGTGGTCGCCCAGCGCCGCCTTGATGGCGTTGGTTTCGTTGATATCGCCCAGCGGTGTCGAGGTGCCGTGGGCATTCAGGTAGTCCACCTGATCGGCATTGACGCCGGCATTGCGCATGGCACCCAGCATGGCGCGACGGGGACCGTCCATGTTCGGGGCAGTCATGTGACCCGCATCGGCGCTCATGCCGAAACCGGACAGTTCGGCATAGATCCTGGCGCCACGGGCCTTCGCATGCTCGTACTCTTCGAGCACCATGACACCGGCACCCTCGCCCAGCACGAAGCCGTCGCGGTCCTTGTCCCAGGGGCGCGACGCCGTCTTGGGGTCGTCGTTACGGGTGGACAGGGCGCGCATGGCGGCAAAACCGCCCACGCCCAGGGGCGACACCGTCGCCTCGGAACCGCCGGCAATCATCACGTCGGTGTCGCCATATTCGATCAGGCGCCCGGCCTGACCGATGCTGTGCAGGCCCGTGGTGCATGCCGTCACGATCGCCAGGTTGGGGCCCTTGAAACCGAAGCGCATCGAGACGTGCCCGGAAATCATGTTGATGATGGAGGCCGGCACGAAAAAGGGCGAAATACGACGCGGACCGCGGTTGGTGTACTCGGCATGCGTCTCTTCGATCAGCGGCAGGCCGCCGATGCCGGAGCCGATCAGGCAGCCGATCCGCACCGCCTGTTCTTCGTCCAGTCCTTCACCGGTGGGCAAGCCGGCATCTTCGACCGCCTGCACGGCCGCGGCGATGCCGTAATGGATGAAGGTATCCATCGTGCGCGCCTCCTTGCTGCCGATGTACTTCTCCAGCTCAAAACCTTTGACCTCGCCGGCGAACTTGCAGGCAAAGTTGCTGGCATCGAACCTGGTGATCAGATCAATGCCGGAGCGACCGGCCAGCAGGCTGGACCAGGACTCGGCCACGGTATTGCCGACCGGGCTGATACAGCCCATACCTGTTACGACGACGCGACGACGGGACATAGTTTTCTGTGCAGGCTAGGAAACGGAAACAACCGCAAGCGGAAGATCCCATCCGTAGGGACAGGCCGCTTGCAACGGCGGGCGGCACAGCTGCGCCGCAACCGCCGGGTTGGCCATCAGGCCTTATGGTGCGACTTGGCGTAGTCGATGGCGTTTTGCACCGTGGTGATCTTCTCGGCGTCTTCGTCCGGGATCTCGATGCCGAACTCGTCTTCCAGTGCCATCACCAGTTCGACGGTGTCCAGGGAGTCGGCGCCCAGATCAGCCACGAAAGCCTTCTCGCTGGTCACCTGGGACTCTTCCACACCGAGTTGTTCGGCAATGATTTTTTTGACGCGTGCTTCGATATCGCTCATGTGTTCCCTCAGAGGGTTGTAAATGAATCCGTGATTTTAGCTGGCCCGGGAAAAGGGTTTTCCCGGGCTGCTGCCGTACGGATAAATCGGCTTGATTCTTGTCTCGTTACATGTACATGCCGCCGTTGACGTGCAGTTCCTGCCCCGTCACGTAAGCGGCATGCGGCGAGGCCAGGTAGGCCACGGCGTGCGCAATGTCGGCCGGCTTGCCCAGGTGCCCCAGCGGGATCTGCCCCAGCAGGGCCTTCTGCTGCTCTTCGGGCAGATGGGCCGTCATGTCGGTCTCGATGAAACCCGGCGCCACGCAGTTCACCGTGATGTTGCGCGTGCCGAGCTCTCTCGCCAGGGCACGCGTCATGCCGGCCACGCCGGCCTTGGCCGCCGCGTAGTTGGCCTGGCCCGGATTGCCCGAGGCACCGACGACCGAGGTGATGCTGATGATGCGGCCGTAACGCTGCTTCATCATGGTGCGCATCACGGCCCGGCTCATGCGGAACACGGCCTTGAGGTTGGTGTCCAGCACCTCGTCCCACTCGCCATCCTTCATGCGCATGGCCAGGTTGTCACGCGTGATGCCGGCGTTGTTGACCAGCACATGCAGGGCGCCCTGCTCCTTGACGATGGCATCGATGGCGGCATCGCAGCCTGCCGCGTCGTTGACGTTGAGCTTGATGCCCTTGCATCCGTTGAAGGCGACCAGGGCGGCGCTGATCTTGGCAGCCCCCTCGTCGCTGGTGGCGGTGCCGATGACCTTGAGGCCCTGGTGGGCCAGTTCGTGCGCAATGGCCGCGCCAATGCCGCGCGAGGCGCCGGTGACCAGAGCCACCTGACCATCGAATTTCATTTCACTCATGCCAAAGCTCCTTTGACTTCTGCCAGCGTGGCCGGATCGAACAGAGCCATGCCGGTCAGCTCGGCGTCGATACGCTTGACCATGCCCGCCAGCACCTTGCCGGGGCCGCATTCCACGATGTGGGTGATGCCATGCGCCTTGATGGCCTGCACGCACTCCACCCAACGCACCGGCCCGAAGGCCTGGCGATACAGGGCGTCGCGGATCCGGTCAGCGTCGACCTCGACCGTCACGTCGATATTGTTGATCAGGGTGATCTGCGGCTCGCCCAGCTCCATGTCCTCCAGACGCTCGCGCAGCTTCTCGGCGGCCGGCTTCATAAGGCTGGAGTGAAAGGGCGCCGACACCGGCAGCGGCAGGGCGCGCTTGGCACCGTTGGCCTTGAGGACTTCACAGGCCTTCTCGACCGCTGCCTTGGAGCCGGCGATCACGGTCTGGGCCGGGTCGTTGAAATTGACGGCTTCGACCACTTCGTTCGAATTCGGACCGAAGGACTGCACCACCTCGGCGCAGCCTGCGATCACCTTGGCTGCCTCCATCCCGAGGATGGCGGCCATGGCGCCGGTGCCCACCGGCACGGCCTCCTGCATGGCCTGGGCGCGAAAACGCACCAGCGGCACGGCCTGCGACAGAGTCAGCACACCGGCGGCCACCATGGCCGAATACTCGCCCAGGGAATGGCCCGCCACAGCGGCCGGCGCAACGCCGGTCTCGCTCATCCAGACACGGTAGGCGGCAACGCCGGCCACCAGCATCACGGGCTGGGTATTGGTGGTCAGCGCCAGGGCTTCCTTGGGGCCGTCCTTGATAAGCTGCCCCAGGTTTTCACCCAAGGCATCGGAGGCTTCCTGCAGCGCCTCGCGCACTTCAGGATGGTCGCCCCAGGCGTCGAGCATGCCGACCGACTGCGACCCCTGGCCTGGAAAGACAAAGGCAAACGGTTTCATCTTGTTGCTTGGTGTTGTGTATTGGAGTGAAGGCGCCCGCTACGGCGCCCCTGCCTACATTTTCAGCAGGACGGCGCCCCAGGTAAAGCCACCGCCGACACCCTCGAGCATGACCAGGTTGCCCGGCTTGACGCGGCCACTGCGCACGCCGACGTCCAGCGCCAGCGGGATCGAGGCGGCCGACGTGTTGCCATGCTGGTCCACGGTAACGATGACCTTGTCCATGGGCAGCTTCAGCTTCTTGGCCGTGCCCGTCATGATGCGGATATTGGCCTGGTGCGGGATCAGCCAGTCGATGTCGCTTTCCTGCTTGCCGGCCTTGGCCAGCACCGCGCGGGCTGTGTCTTCCAGCACCCCCACAGCCAGTTTGAAGACCGCCTGGCCATCCATCTTGAGCAGTGGGTCGCCCAGCACGATGCCACCACAGACATGTCCCGGGGTGCACAGGATGTCGACATGCTTGCCATCGGCGTGCAAATCACTGGCCAGCAGGCCCGGCTCCTCCGATGCCTCCAGCACCACCGCACCGGCGCCATCACCGAACAGCACGCAGGTGGTGCGGTCCTTGAAATCGATGATGCGAGAAAAGACCTCGGCACCCACCACCAGCGCCCGACTCGCCGCGCCGCTCTTGATCATGGCGTCGGCCACGGTCAGCGCATAGACAAAGCCGCTGCAGACCGCCTGAACGTCGAAGGCCGGGCAGCCGTTGGCGCCGATCTTGTTCTGCAGGATGCACGCCGCGGAGGGGAACACCATATCCGGCGTCGAGGTCGCCACGATGATCAGGTCGATATCCTTGGCGGCCACGCCGGCCGCGTCCAGCGCACGGCGCGCGGCTTCGGCCCCCAGGTCGCTGCTGGTCACGCCGGCTTCGGCGAAGTGACGGGCACGGATACCGGTGCGCTCGACGATCCACTCATCCGAGCTTTCGATGCCATCGGCAGCCAGCTGGGCCACCAGATCGGCATTGCTCAGGCGCTTGGGCGGCAGGAAACTGCCGGTACCGGTGATGCGGGAATAACGACTCATGGGTTGTTCTGCTTGAAATTCGGCTGACGGGCCCGGCGGGTCCGTCCTGGCTACTCTGCGGCGGCCACACCAGCCAGCAGCGGAGCGGCATGCGCGATACGGGCCTGGACCCGCTCCAGTAGCTTGTTCCGGGCTGCATCATACGCGCGGTTCAGGGCATGCTCAAAAGCCAGCTCGTCGGCCGATCCGTGGCTTTTGAACACCAGCCCCCGCAGGCCCAGCAAAGCAGCCCCGTTGTAACGACGGTAATCCATCTTCTTTTTAAGAGAAGATAAAACAGGATAAGCAACGATAGCCGCAATTTTCGTGAAAATATTGCGGGAAAACCCCTGTTTGAGGAAGCCACCAATCATCGAGGCCAAGCCCTCACTCGCCTTCAGGGCCACATTGCCGACAAAGCCGTCGCAGACCACGATATCCGTCGTCCCCTTGAAGATATCGTTGCCTTCAACATTGCCATAAAAATTAAGATCGCCAGATTTGGCAGCAGATCTGAGTAATTCGCCGGCTTTTTTAATGACTTCGCTGCCTTTAATGACTTCCTCACCGATATTGAGCAAGCCGACCGAGGGGTTGGGGTCATCGCGCAGCACCGACACCAGGGCCGAACCCATGACGGCAAACTGCAGCAGGTGCTCCGCCGTGCAATCCACATTGGCCCCAAGATCCAGCACCGTGGTGGCCCCGCCGGCCGCGTTGGGCAGCTGGGTGGCAATGGCCGGACGGTCGATGCCTTCCATCGTCTTGAGCACGTAACGGGCGATCGCCATCAGGGCCCCCGTGTTGCCAGCCGAGACGGCAGCCTGGGCCGCGCCGGCCTTGACCTGCTCGATAGCCACCCGCATGGAGGAATCCTTCTTGCGGCGCAGGGCAACCTCGATCGGATCGTCCATGCCCACCACCTCACTGGCAGGAACGACGCGCGCGCGCGCATAGGTGGCGTCGCTCAGGCGGTCGGGCAGTCCGACCAGGAGCAACTCGGCATCCGGGTGATGGTCAAGGAAATTGCGGCACGCCGCGAGCGTGACGCGGGGGCCGTGATCGCCCCCCATGCAGTCCACAGCAATGGTGATCATGGGCAAGCTACGCAATCAGGCGCGAGAGGAACCGAAAGAAGATCGGCATCAAGACAAAGGCCCGAGCTACCTGTTGTGTAGCGTCGGGCCCTGCAGAACCTGAGGTGATCAGGCTTCGGATTTGGTCTTCAGCACCTTGCGGCCACGGTAGAAGCCGTTGGGGCTGATGTGGTGGCGCAGGTGGGTCTCACCCGTGGTCGGCTCGACGGCGATGCCGGGCACGTTCAGGGCGTTGTGCGAACGGTGCATGCCGCGCTTGGAGGGCGACTTTTTGTTTTGCTGGACTGCCATGGTTGGCTCCTGGTAATCAGGCCGCGCGACAGGCGCACGGCAAGGGTTGTTCAAGGGTTGGACAGATCGGCACAGGTTGGGTCTGCGCGAAGCCTTGAATTATAGCCTGACTTGTTGATTTGACGCCAGTTTTGCAATGCGGCCAGCCCTTCAGCCATTCTTGGCGCCTTTCAGGCCTGCCAGGGCGGCAAAGGGATTGGGCTTTTCAGCCTGGGCCGCCTCGAAATCCGCGTCCTGGGCCACCAGCTTGACTTCGGTAGGGCAAACCTCATGACGCGGCACCACGGGCATCTCCATCAGCAGCTCGTCCTCGATCAATTCCTGGAGATTGAGCTCGCGGGTCAAGGCCAGCACGTCCTCTTCGGCCTCCTCATCCTCGGCCTGGGCCTGCTCTTCGCTCGCCACAAAACGGAAATCGCGCACCACCGCGAGCTCGATATCGGCCGGACCCAGGCAGCGCTGGCAGGTCAGCGGCAGGGTGACCTGGGCGCTCAGGTGCAGCCAGATCTGGGCAAAACCGCCGGCGTCGATGCGCTGCTCGCCCCGGGCATTCCAGAGCACCGGGCGCTCGGCGCCAACGCCAGCCGTTTCCTCTAGCAATCGCTCATATTTTGATAGCAAATTCTGGCCGGACAGGACGGCACCGGCTTGCGCAAAGGCCTTGATATCCAGGCGGCGGGCATGAAACTCTTGGGTCATGCCGGCAGTGTAAGAGAATCGATGCATGAGCGCCCCCGCCCCCCGCCCCCTGATCCTCGGCTCCACCTCGGCCTATCGGCGCGAACTGCTGCAGCGCCTGCGCCTGCCTTTCGAGGTGATCTCACCCGAAGTTGACGAAACCCCCCTGCCCGGCGAACACCCGCGTGATCTGGCCCTGCGTCTGGCCCTGGCCAAGGCGCGAGCGGTGGCCGCCCGCCAGCCGTCGGCCGTGGTAATCGGCTCGGATCAGGTCGCCGACCTGGGCGGCGAACCTCTGGGCAAACCCGGCACACACGAACGCGCCGTCGCCCAGCTACGCCGCATGCGCGGCCGCACGGTGATCTTCCAGACCGCCGTGGCCGTGGTCTGCGTCGAGACGGGTTTCGAACAGGTCGAACTGGCGCCGGTGCGCGTGCGCTTTCGCGAGCTGACGGACGCCGAGATCGAAAACTATCTGCGTGCCGAGACCCCCTATGACTGCGCCGGCAGTGCCAAAAGCGAGGGCCTGGGCATCGCCCTGCTCGACACCATCGAAAGCGATGACCCGACCGCGCTGGTCGGCTTGCCGCTGATCCGCACGGCCCGCCTGCTGCGCACGGCTGGCTTGTCCCTGCTAGGCACAGCATGACCACGCCCGGAAAACTCTATCTGGTGCCCGCGCCGCTGGACTTCGGCTGCAGCACCCAGACCCCGCTGACCGAGGTGCTGCCTGCCGGCACTCTGGCCGTAGCCGCGCGGCTGCAGCACTGGATCTGCGAGAACGCCAAGAGTGCCCGCGCCTATCTCAAACGCGTGGGTGAACTGCAGCCCCTGGCGAACCCGCTGCAGGCGCTGGACCTCCAGGAACTGCCGCGGGAAGTCCACAAAAAGGGCGACCACGGCAGCACGAGCTTCGACGCCAAACCCCTGCTGGCCCCTGCGCTGGCCGGCCAGGACCTGGGGCTGCTGAGTGAAGCCGGCATGCCGGCCGTGGCTGACCCGGGTTCTTCGGTGGTGCGGGCCGCGCACGAGCTCGGCATCACGGTGGTGCCGCTGGTGGGACCGGTCTCGCTGCTGCTGGCTCTGGCCGCCAGCGGCCTCTCGGGCCAGAACTTTGCCTTCGTCGGTTACCTGCCGCAGGACGCCCCCGAGCGCGCCACGCGCATCCGCGAGCTGGAGTCGCTGGCGCTCAAGAGCGGACAGACCCAGCTCTTCATCGAAACGCCCTACCGCAACGCCGCGCTGCAGGACGCCCTGCTCAAGACCCTGCAGCACAACACCCGCCTGGCGGTGGCCAGCGGGCTGACACTGGCCACCGCGCAGCTGCGCAGCAACACCGTCAAAAACTGGAAACAGCAGCCGCTGGCGGCGGACAAGGATATGCCAGCGGTCTACGCCATCGGACGCTGACCCCACCGCAGGGCAACCCCGCTTGTTGCCCGGGAGGATCGTCCCCATAATGGACCGGCATGAAGCTGCTTCGACTGCCCCGCTCGAAGGTCAGGCTCGGGGAGCCCTTGCCATGGAACATCCGTGACGAGAGCACCCGGCTCCTGCTATCGCGAGGACACATCGTCGAGAGCGAGGAGTTGCTCGATGCCCTGCTGACCCGTGGTGCCTTCGTCGACATTGAGGAAGCCCGAGCTGTCGCTCACCTTGCGGACCTGGCCGAGAAGGAACGGACCAACATCTCCGCCCTGCAGCGCCCGGAGAATCTGTTCAGCCTCTGGGGCCAGAGCGCCGAGGAGATGCACCAGCTCATGGCCAAGCTGCCGGAGGCGCCCCCCTCACCAGGCCAGATCACCGACTTTGCCAACCGGCTGATCACGCTGGTGGACAAGGACGTCGACATGGCCCTGTACCACATGGTCCGGCAGGAATCGGCGCACCTGTATTACTACGGCTACAACCACGCCATCCATGCGTCCGTTCTCTGCCTGCTGATGGCGCGCCGGCTGCAGTGGCCGCAAGCCAGAATCCTGAGCCTGGTGCATGCCGCCCTCACCATGAACATGCCCATCCTGCAACTGCAGGGTGTGATGGCCGAGCAGGATGAACCCATGCGCGAAAGCCAGAAAGTGCAGATCCACGCGCACCCGGAACTGGCAGTCCAGTGGCTGACCGAGGCCGGCGTCACCGATGGCGACTGGTTGACCGCCATCGCCCAGCACCACGAGCATGCGGACGGCAACGGTTATCCGCATGGTCGGACCGATCCCACCGACCTGGCTGTCGCCTTGCGTGTTGCCGATGTCTTCACCTCCAAGATCAGTCCCCGCAAACTGCGGGCCGCACTGCCGATCCAGGAGGCGGCACGGCAACTGTTCCGTGAAGACCATGGCGGCCCGCTCTCATCGGCCGTCATCAAGGAGTTCGGACTCTACCCGCCAGGCGAGGTCGTAAAACTAAGCAATGGAGAGATCGGGGTCGTGATGCGACGCACCGACAGCGTGAAATGCCCCAACGTGGCATCCATCACCGATGACAAGGGCCACCCGACGGTCCATACCGTCCAGCGCGACACCTCCCAGGCGCCGTACGCCATCGTCGGTCCTGTGGCCGACAAGACGCTGGTCGCCCGCATGCCTCCGGAACGGATCTACGGCTACCAGCAACTCCCCTCCGCACCCGCCGCAGGCCAGGGGCCCGGCCATCCGGCTTGACGCGGAGATCCCGGCTCAGCGCCAGGTCGGCTGCGTGCGCACGGCCTTGACCGAACCCTCACCGATCGCTGCGCCAAAGCGCTTGATCAGGCGTTCGGCCACGTTCGGATGACGCGTGTAATCGACGATCTCCTCGGCCTTGACCACCTCACGCGCCACGTAATCCAGGTTGCCGAGCTGGTCGGCCAGGCCCAGGTCCACGGCCTGCTGGCCCGTCCAGAACAAGCCGCTGAACATATCGGGCGTTTCCTTCAGGCGCTTGCCGCGCCCGGTCTTGACCACGTCGATGAACTGTTTGTGGATCTGGTCCAGCATGGCTTGGGCAAAGGCGCGCTGTTTCTCGGTCTGCGGGCTGAAGGGATCGAGAAAGCCCTTGTTCTCGCCGGCCGTCATGAGGCGGCGCTCGACGCCCAGCTTGTCCATCAGGCCGGTGAAACCGAAGCCGTCCATGAGCACGCCGATGCTGCCCACGATGCTGGCCTTGTCCACGTAGATCTTGTCGGCCGACACGGCGATGTAGTAAGCCGCCGAAGCGCAAGCCTCTTCCACCACCGCGTAGACCGGCTTGTTGTGCTTGGCCTTGAGACGACGGATCTCGTCGTTGATGATGCCGGCCTGCACCGGGCTGCCGCCGGGCGAGTTGATCAACAGCACCACGGCCTGGGCGCCATGGTCCTCGAAGGCGTTGCGGATCGCCGCCACCACCAGATCGGCACTGGCCTCGCTGTCCGAGGCAATCTCACCCTGGATCTCCACCAGGGCCGTATGGCGCGTGCTAGGGGCACTCGTTCCCTGACCCAGACCAAAGATGAACCAGACGAGCAAGAGCAGGACGACCAGCGTCGTCAGACGGTTGATGATCTTCCAGCGCCGCGCCGCGCGTTGTTCATCCAGCGCGGCAAAGGCCAGTTTTTCCAGCACGGCGCGCTCCCAGCCCGGAGCCTGGGCCGCGGAAGTGGATGTTTCCTGCCGGGAGTTGCCGGATTCGGCGCCAAGGTTGTCACTCATGTCAGAACTCAAGAGGTTTCAGGTTGTAGGCAGTATGCCAGTGCACGACGCCGTCCTGCTCGGTCAGGGCGATCTTGACCAGCCCGCCGCGGCAGGGCCCGCCGCGACAGGCGCCAGACTCGGGCGAGTACAGCGCACCGTGCGTGGAGCAGATCAGCCAGTGGCCGGTGAGGTCAAAAAAATGGTTGGGCTGGTAATCCAGCTCCATGGCCACGTGCGTGCAGCGGTTCAGGTAGGCCTGCGCCCGGCCCGCATAGCGGACGGCAAAGGCGCGACAGGTCTGGCCGCCATAGACCACATCAAAAGGCACACCCAGGCCACCGTCGACCAGGTCGGCCGAGTTGCACAGGGGGATCAGTTCCGCCGCCTCCATGGCCTTACGCGTTGTGAAGCAACCAGTCGTGCAGGTCGCGCACCGAATGCGCCACGTGCAGCGGTTGCAGCGCATGGAAAGCCTCGGGCTCGTGGGCGCCGTAACTCACCCCCACGCTGGGACAGCCGGCATTGAGCGCCATCTGCAGGTCATGCATGGTGTCTCCGATCATGAGGGTGCGTTCGGGCTCCACACCAAACTCGCGCATCAGTTCCTGCAGCATGCGCGGGTGCGGTTTGCCGGCGGTTTCGTCGGCCGTGCGCGAACCGTTGAACACACCCTTGAGCTGCACCGTGTGCAGCACCTCGTCCAGCCCGCGCCGGCTCTTGCCCGTGGCCACGGCCAGCCAGTGGTGGCGCTGCTTCAGGTCGGCCAGCAGTTCCAGCACGCCGGTAAACAGGCTCAGGTCATTCTGGTGCGCCATGTAGTGGAAGCGGTAGCGCTCGCCCAGCAGGGGGTATTTGTCGGCCGGCACATCAGGCGCGGCATGCGCCAGCGCCTGCATCAGGCCCATGCCGATCACATAGGCGGCTTCCTTGTCGCTGGGCACGGTGCCGCCCACGTCACGCACCGCGTTCTGGATGCAGCGCGTGATGATGGCGGTCGAATCGAACAGCGTGCCATCCCAGTCGAAGGCAATCAGGTCGTACTGTCTGGGTCGGGAACTCATGAGGTCTTCAGGTCTTGTCGGGAATGGCCTGGGCCAGGAACTGTTCCAGCTCAGGCGGCAGGGGGGCCAGCAGCTCGATACGCTCCTCGCTGGCCGGGTGGTTGAACTGTAAACGCCAGGCATGCAGGAACATGCGGCGCAGGGGCACACGCCCCTCAACTGCGTCGGGTTTCTGCAGCGCCTTGTTGAGTTCGAAATCACCGTATTTGTCGTCGCCCACGATGGGCAGCCCTTCGGACGCCAGGTGCACGCGGATCTGGTGGGTGCGGCCGGTCTTGATGGTCACTTCCAGCAGGCTGTAGCCGGGCGTGCCCGCCGAGCGGCTGCGCACCTTGACCAGGGTGACGGACTTCATGCCGTCCGGGTCGTCGCGCGCCACCACCTTGACGCGGCGCTCACCATCATCGAGCAGGTATTTGTGCAGGGGTTTGTCCAGCACCCTCTTGTTCAGGGGCCACTGGCCGGCCACCAGGGCCAGGTAGGTCTTGCCCGTCTCACGCTCGCGAAACTGGTCCTGCAGGTGTTTGAGCGCGCTGCGCTTCTTGGCCAGCAGCAGGATGCCGCTGGTCTCACGGTCCAGCCGGTGCACCAGTTCCAGGAATTTGGCCTGGGGCCGGGCCATGCGCAGCTGCTCGATCACCCCAAAGCTCACGCCCGAACCGCCATGCACGGCCACGCCGGCCGGTTTGTCGATCGCCAGCACGGCCTCATCCTCGAACAGCACCGGGAATTCGCGCGCCGGCGCGCCCTTGGCCACCAGTCCGGCCATGGCCTCGGCCTTTTCAGTGGCCCGCTCGGACAGGCGCACAGGCGGCACGCGCACCAGATCACCCGCCTGAACCCTTGTATCTGCAGAAGCCCGGCCTTTGTTAACCCTCACTTCGCCACTTCGAATGATGCGGTAGACATGGGTCTTGGGCACGCCCTTGAGCTGGCGCAGCAGGAAGTTGTCCAGGCGCTGGCCGGCCGATTCCTCGTCGACCTCGACCTGTTTCACTTCAGGGCTGGCGGGGGCCGATTTGCCCCCTATAATGTGTTTCACTAGCGACGCGCTGTAAGTGGTTGATTTGTCTGGAGTTTAGTCCACATGACACCACCAGCCGCGCTGGAAGGTCGATGTCACCGACCACCGGGTACGCAAACCGCAAGCCAGCTGCTTGCCGTGGCCTGCCCAGTGGAAGGCGCAACCGACGCCTTGAAACACTGAACGGAATACCCAGTGCTGCCAGCCACAAGCTGGCAGCCGGATCTAAGCGAAATGTTTGTGTTGATGAGCCTGATACTCATGTGCCTGCAGCGCGTACGCGTGCTGATCAATGGCACGGGTCAGCCGTCAGCGCCCGCAGTGCGGGCAGCCTGGGCCACCAAGTTGGTGGTGGCCCCACACTCACCTCCCCTCGCCCCCATCCACGCGCCTATGCCGCGGCTCACAAGCTGAGCCTGCGGTTCTCCGGCAATTCCATCCGTTTCGAAGCGTCAGTTCCGGCATCGTGCGCCCGCACAGGGCATGTGTACTGATGTAAAGGAAACCATCCCATGAAACGGATGCTGATCAACGCCACGCAGGCCGAAGAACGCCGCCTGGCCATCGTCGACGGGCAAAAGCTCCTCGACTACGAAATCGAGGTTGAAGGGCGCGAACAGCGCAAGGGCAACATCTACAAGGCCGTGGTCACGCGCGTCGAGCCCTCCCTGGAAGCCTGCTTCGTCGACTACGGCGAAGACCGCCACGGTTTCCTGCCCTTCAAGGAAATCTCCCGCAATTATTTCCAGCAGGGAGTCTCGGTCAGCCAGGCCCGCATCCAGGACGCCATCCGTGAAGGCCAGGAGCTGCTGGTCCAGGTGGAAAAGGAAGAGCGCGGCAACAAGGGCGCGGCCCTGACCACCTTCGTCTCGCTGGCCGGCCGTTATGTGGTGCTGATGCCCAACAACCCGCGCGGCGGTGGCGTCAGCCGCCGTATTGAGGGTGACGACCGTGCCGACCTGAAGGAAGCGCTCGACCAGCTCGAGTACCCCAATGGCATGTCCATCATCGCGCGCACCGCCGGCATCGGCCGCGCCGCGCCCGAGCTGCAGTGGGATCTGAACTACCTGCTCAAGCTGTGGACCGCGATTGACGGCGCCGCCAAGGGCGGCAAGGGTGCCTACCTGATCTACCAGGAATCGAGCCTGGTGATCCGCGCCATCCGCGACTACTTCAACAACGACATCGGCGACATCCTGATCGACACCGACGACGTGTACGACCAGGCCCAGCAGTTCATGGCACACGTCATGCCCGAGCATGCCGCCCGCGTGAAACGCTACCGCGACAACGCACCGCTGTTCAGCCGCTTCCAGATCGAACACCAGATCGAGTCGGCCTACGCCCGCACGGTCAACCTGCCCTCGGGCGGCGCCATCGTGATCGACCACACCGAAGCCCTGGTCTCGGTGGACGTGAACTCGGCGCGCGCCATCAAGGGCAGCGACATCGAGGAAACCGCCACCCGCACCAACCTGGAAGCCGCTGACGAAGTGGCCCGCCAGATGCGTCTGCGCGACCTCGGTGGCCTGATCGTGATCGACTTCATCGACATGGAAGAGTCGAAGAACCGCCGCGAGGTGGAAAACCGCCTGCGCGACGCGCTGCGCCAGGACCGCGCCCGCGTGCAGTTCGGCACCATCAGCAAGTTCGGCCTGATGGAGATGAGCCGCCAGCGCCTGCGCCCGGCCCTCTCCGAAGGTGCATCCATCCCCTGCCCGCGTTGCGGCGGCTCCGGCCACATCCGCGACACCGAGAGCTCGGCCCTGCAGATCCTGCGCATCATCCAGGAAGAGGCCCAGAAGGACAACACCGCTGCCGTGCACGTGCAGGTGCCGGTGGACGTGGCGTCCTTCCTGCTCAACGAGAAGCGCAACGAGATCACCAAGATCGAGCTCAAGCAGCGCCTCAACGTGCTGATGGTGCCCAACAAATCGCTGGAAACGCCGAACTACAAGCTCGAGCGCCTCAAGCACGACGATCCGCGCCTGGACCACATCGAAGCCAGCTACCAGATGGTCGAGGAGATTGAAGATCCCACCGCCGTCACGCGTCGCTCGCAGGAGCCGACCAACAAGCAGACCCCGATCATCAAGGGCGTGCTGCCTGATGCGCCGGCCCCGGTCGTCACTCCGAAGCCGGTGGCCGAGCCGCAGCCCGCCGCCAAGCCCGTGGCGCGCAAGGCCGAGCAGCCGGCCAGCACCGGTTTTGTCGGCTGGCTCAAGGGCCTGTTCGGCGGCAGCAAGCCGGCTACCGAGCCGGTCAAGACCACCGAGAAGAAGGAAGAAAAACGCGAAGGCCGTGGTGGCCGCGACGGCAATCGCAGCGAAGGTCGCGGTGAAGGCCGGGGCCGTGGCGGCCGCGGTGGCCGCGGCGAGCGTGGTGAGCGCCAGGAACGCGGTGACCGCAATGATCAACGCGGTGGCAACCGTGGCGAGCGCCAGGGCCAGCGCGGTGAGGGTGAGCAACGCGCGCCCCAGACCGCAGAAGCCGGCGGTGAACAGCAGCCGCGTCAAGAGCGCGCCCCGCGCAACGGCGAGCAGCGTGGTCGCGGCGAACGTGGTGACCAGCCCCGTGGCGAGCGCCAGGAACGTGGCAACCGTGGCGACCGTCAGGGTCAGCGCGGTGAGGGTGAGCAACGCGCCCCCCAGACCGCAGAGGCCGGCGGTGAACAGCAGCCGCGTCAAGAGCGCGCCCCGCGCAACGGCGAACAGCGTGGCCGCGGCGAACGCGGTGACCAGCCCCGTGGCGAGCGTCAGGAGCGTGGTGAACGCAATGAGCGCGGCCCGCGCCCCGAGGGCGAGCGTCGCCCCGCCGAAGACATCCGCCCGCAGGATGGCAACGCCGAGCAGCAACTGCCCGTCGAAGCATTGAACGGTGCCGATACGCAAGCCGTGGCCGAAGCCCGCCCCGAAGGTGAGGGCAATGGCCAGCGTGAACGCCGCTCGCGTGACCGCTACGGCCGTGACCGCCAGCGTGGTGAACGCGGCGAGCGTGGTGAGCGCCAGGACCGCCCGGCCCAGGATGCTGCAGCCCCTGAAGTTACCGCCTTCACCGAGAGCGCACCGGCACCCATGGCCGAAGTTCGCAGCGCGCCCGCCCCTGCCAGAGCCCCGGCCGCCGCACGCGGACTGCCGCGCGTACAAAGCTATGACCTGCCGCTCTCCGATCTGAACCAGATCGCCAGCACCGCCGGTCTGCAGTGGGTCAACTCCGACGCTGACAAGATTGCCACCGTGCAGGCGGCCATCGCGGCCGAACCCAAGCCGGTGCACGTGCCGCGCGAGCGGCCGGCGCCGGTGGTGATCGACGAGGGTCCGCTGATCCTGGTCGAGACGCGCAAGGATCTGCGGGACATGAAGTTGCCGTTTGAGCAGGGTTCTGCTCAGGGTTGATTCTCTGTTCGGCTGGTTGAGAAAGGCACCTTCGGGTGCCTTTTCTATTTCTATTTG
>JAXMMJ010000116.1:0-19062 GCA_034366585.1 Hylemonella sp. | reverse complement strand
CTGGCGCTGCGCACCAGCATGCGCAACCAGTTCCCCTGTACGGTGGGCACGATCCGGCCCCAGCAGGGCCAGGTGCGTGTGCAGCTGCTGCTGGGTGACGGCAGCGCCCTGCACGCCCGCATCACGCGCGAAAGCGTGCAGCTGCTGGGCCTGTCGCCCGGCCTGCCGGTACTGGCACTGTGCAAGGCCACGGCGCTGCAGGTGGCAGCACGCATTGCGCCCGGCGCCACGCGCAATGTGCTGGCCGGCATGGTGACACGCAGCTCGTGCGCAGCGGCTGGCGGCGAGGTGGGCCTGCGGCTGGCCAGCGGTGTGCAGCTGGTGGGTTTTGCTGCGGCCGGCCACGGCCTGAAGACGGGCCAGCCCGCCATGGCGGCGGTGGACGAATCGGGCGTGGTGATTGCGACAACGGACTGAGGCCGCGTGCACCTTGGCGGCACAACCCTCGCCCCGCGCCGCGACTACTTCTTCTCGTCGCGCTTGGCGGCGTCCTGTAGGTTCTCGCCCGCCTTTTCGAGCGACTCGCCGACTTTCTCCTTGGTCTCGCTGATCTTGTCGCCGGTCTTCTCGACCGCCTTGTCGATTTTCTGACCAGCTTTTTCGGCCGGGCCTTCCTGCTTCTGGCAGCCGGCCAGGACGGCGAGCACGGCCGTCAGCACGACGGCAGCGCCCAGGGTGGTTCTGAGTTTCATCATCGATCCCTTCGTTCACTTTGGATGCGTTGCGCAAGGTTCTTGCGTTGCGAGGTCTGACCTTATGCGCATGGGCGGCGTTCGGCTGTGCGCTACCGAACAGAAATGCCGGCGCCGCCTCTCCATACTCGCAACACGCCGCGTGCCGGGGTGTGGAACACCCGGGCCAAGCGCAGCTGCGCAAGGTGGAACCGCATGGCAACTTCTTATGCAATGGGACGCTGACACCTTCTGGAGCCTGCTGAAACAGACGGCCGTGTCGTGGCTGGACGACTATGCGCCGAGCATGGGCGCCGCGCTGGCCTACTACACCCTGTTTTCCCTGGCACCGCTGCTCCTGATCGTCATCTCCGTGGCCGGGCTGATCTTTGGCGAGGAGGCGGCCCGCGGCGAGATCACCTACCAGCTGCAGTCCCTGATGGGTGACGCGGGCGCGCGCGCGGTGCAGGACCTGCTGGCCAGCGTGCGCCAGCCGGTGGAAGGCTCGTTCGCCACGGCGGTGGGCCTGCTGCTGCTCCTGGTGGGTGCCACCACCGTGTTTGCCGAGCTGCAGGATTCCCTGGACCGGATCTGGCGCGTGCCGGACCGTGTGCGGCCCAACGGATGGCTGGCGCTGGTGCGGGCGAGGCTGCTGTCTTTCGGGATGATCCTGGCCGTCGGGTTTCTGTTGACGGTGTCGCTGGTGATCAGTGCCGTGACGGCGCTGCTGGGCAAGACGGTGGAGCCGCTCTTTGGTGGCTGGTATCTGGTGGGCGCGGCCGTCAATGGCCTGGGCGGCTTCCTGCTGATCGCGGCCATGTTTGCGCTGATCTACAAGGTGATGCCCCGGGTGCGGGTGCATTGGCGCGACGTGTGGACCGGGGCCGTGTTCACCGCCCTGCTGTTCACCCTGGGCAAGGTGGTGATCGGCCTGTACATCAGCCGCTTCGGCATGAGCTCGGGCTTTGGTGCTGCCGGCTCGCTGGTGATCGTGCTGCTGTGGGTGTACTACTCGGCCCAGGTCTTCCTGTTCGGCGCCGAATTCACCTGGGTCTATGCCAATGCCTGCGGCTCACGCAAGCCCGCGGTGCGCAGCTGAAGGCACGGTCCCGCACCGAGTGGGGGGTGCGCCATGCACAAGGGGCACCGCAGTGCCCCTTGTGCGTGGGTGCGAGGCCCGGCTTACTTCAGGGCCTTCCACTGCGGGTCGTCGAAATAACGGCCGTATTTGTTGAGGGCGCCAACGGCCGTGCGTGCCGCCGCAGCGGGCGAACCCTTATGCTTGCCCTGCATGATCTCCGCTGCGCCCAGCAGGTCGGCGACCACCAGGTGGAGCATGGCGTCGGCCTCGGGTGCCAGTTTGCACTGGGCCACGATGGTGCCGACCTCGGTGTCGATCTTGCCGCCCAGCGCCCGGTATTCCTCGGCGGTGAGCTTGCCCTTGTGGATCGCGCCCAGCTTCTCGTCCATGCTGGCGCGCATGGCCGCCATACCCTGGCGCAGCGGCGCGTCGGTCTCCCACTTCTTGCCCTTGTTGAGCTGCAGTTTGGCCGCGCCATGTGCGTCTTCCTCGGCGTGGCTGGCCGTGGCCGCCTGGGCGGCGCCCCCGGCGACCAGCAAGGCCAGGCTGAAGAACCCGGCCAATAGACGTTGTGCTGATTTCATGATGACTCCTGTGAGGTTGAACATGCGCCCACGCCCTGTGACTTCCATCCTGCGTGCACGTAAGCGATATCTTATATGTATCTTATGGAATGCAAGGGCGGGCACGTGCCGTATTTCGGGCCTGCGTTTGATCTGGCGCAAACGCGCGCGCAAAGCCGGGCAGAAACCGTTCAGCTCCCGGCTCGTCGTGACAGTGGCAAAATCCCCCGTCCCCGGCGCGCCATGCGCCCGCTCCTCACTGCGCCCCCTACATGACCCGTCCCCTCCCCGGCACCCTCGGCATCGACTTCGGCACCTCCAACTCCGCCATGGCCTGGGCTGCGCCCGGCGGCACGGCGCGCCTGATCCCGCTGGAAGGCCAGGCCACGGCCATGCCCACGGCGGTGTTCTACAACCACGAAGACCTGAGCACCCACTTCGGGCGCGACGCGGTGGGCTTGTACCTGGAAGGCATCGAGGGACGGCTGATGCGTTCGCTCAAGAGCCTGCTGGGCAGCCCGCTGTTGCTGGAGACCACGGTGGTGAACAACCGGCAGGTGAGCTTCCAGGACATCATCGCCACCTTCCTGGCCACGCTGCGTGACCGCGCCACGCTGGCGCTGGGCGCGGCGCCCACTCGGGTGGTGATGGGCCGGCCCGTGCATTTCGTGGACGACGACGCCGAGCGCGACGCACTGGCCCAGGCGTCCCTGCTGCAGGCGGCGCAGGCGGTGGGGTTCACCGACGTGACGTTCCAGCTGGAGCCGATTGCCGCCGCGCTGGACTACGAGCGCCGCCTGGACAAGGAGAGCACGGTGCTGGTGGTGGACCTGGGCGGCGGCACCTCGGACTTCACCGTGGTGCGGCTGGGGCCGGACCGCATCAAGAAAGCCAATCGCGCCGACGATGTGCTGGCCACCACGGGCGTGCACATCGGCGGCACGGACTTCGACCACAAGCTCAGCCTGGAACAGGTGATGCCCCTGCTGGGTTACCGCCACATCGGCCCCGAAGGGCGCGAGGTGCCCAGCCGCATCTTCTTCGACCTGTCCACCTGGCACCTGATCCACTGGCTCTACCAGCCGCGCGCACTGGCGCAGGCACAGGCCTTGTGGACCAACTACGCCGACATCCGCCTGCACCAGCGCCTGATGCGTGTGCTGCAGGAGCGTCACGGCCACCGCATCGCCCACGAGGTGGAGCAGGCCAAGATTCGCTGCTCGCAGACGGACGCCGATGCGGCCATGGATTTCAGCGATATCGAAACCGGCCTGGCCGCGGCCATGACGGTGGGCGGCATGCAGGAACACCTGCACACCCTGCTGGCCAACACCGTGGCCTGCGCGCGCGAGTGTGTGCGCAAGGCCGGCGTGGCCGATGGGGCACTGGATGCCATCTACCTCACCGGCGGCTCCTCCGCCCTGCGGCCGTTCCAGCGCGCGCTACAGGCGGAGTTCGCCGGCGTGCCGCTGGTGGAGGGCGACCTGTTTGGCGGGGTGGCGTCGGGGCTGGTGTACAGCGGGGGTTGAGCGCCCCTTTACCTGGCAGACAAGTGGGCGCACCATAATTTGCCCATGACAACCCTTTTCCAATTCGGCGAACACCACCCGGACTACCCGGTCCGTGTCATCAACGAGCGCGAGGCCCGGGCCGGGGCCGGCATCCTGTTCTTCCTGGCGCTGATCGCCTTCATGAACGCCTGGCTCAGCGGCGATTTCGCGCCCACCAAGCTGGTGGTGATCGGGTTCTTTGCGGACTTCTTCATCCGCGTGCTGGTCCATCCGCGCTACTCGCCCAGCCTGGTGCTGGGGCGCTTGGCCGTGCGCAACCAGATCCCCGAATACGTAGGCGCACCGCAGAAGCGTTTTGCCTGGGCCATAGGCCTGACCCTGGCCACGGTGATGCTCTACCTGGTGGTGTTCAACAACGTGAGGGGGCCGATCAATATCCTGGTCTGCGCCCTGTGCCTGCTGCTGCTTTTCTTTGAAACGGCTTTCGGCATCTGCATCGGCTGCAAGCTCTACAACCTCTTCAACAAGGAACAGGCCCAGCTCTGCCCGGGCGGCGTGTGCGAGGTCAAGGACCGCCAGCCGATCCAGTGGGTCTCCGGCGCGCAGTACGCGACGCTGGCCGTTTTTCTGGTGGGTCTGTCGCTGGCTGCCACCCTGATGCCGCAGGCGCCGGCGGTGCCCGCTGCTGATGCCAATGGCGCACCGGCGCAGCCACGAAGTGCAGCCGAAGAGGAGCGCTGCCGTGTCCCCGAATTCGCCAAGAAGATCGGGCACGAGGAAAAGTGGAAGCTGCACAACGGCTGCAAGTGATGCCGCAAGACAAGGAACCCGCCCCCCTGCTCAAGGACCTGCTGAACGCCCAGGCCCTGGCGCGCATCGGCCGCGCGGCGGCGCAGGCGCACCCCAGCTTTGACGAACGGGCCTACCTGGCCATGGCGCGCAAGGGACTGGAAGACTTGTCCATCATGCAGCGCATGAGCCGCGCGGCGGACAGCCTGCGCGCGCACCTGCCGGACAACTACCCCAAGGCCCTGAAGATCGTGCGCAAGATGGCGCCGCTGCTGCCCGGCGGCTTTGCGGACATGGTGCTGCCCGAGTTCGTGGGCCGGCACGGGCTGGAACATTTCGATCTGTCACTGGAGGCGCTGCGCGAGCTCACGCCCTACAGCAGTGCGGAGTTCGCCATCCGCCCCTACATCGCGCAGGACCCCGAGGCCGTGCTGGCCCACGCCTTGCGCTGGGCCGAAGACGAGAACGAGCACGTGCGCCGCCTGGCCAGCGAAGGCACGCGCCCGCGCCTGCCCTGGGCGCGGCGCCTACCGCTGCTGGTGGCCGAGCCGCAGCGCACGCGACCCATCCTGGAAAAGCTGCAGGCCGACCCCAGCGACTACGTGCGCCGCTCGGTGGCCAACCACCTCAACGACATCACCAAGGACCACCCCGAATGGGTGCTGGACCTGCTGGAGGGCTGGCCCACGCAGCAGCCCGAGACGAAGTGGATCAGCAAGCACGCGCTGCGCAACCTCATCAAGGCCGGTCACCCGCGTGCGCTGACGCTTGTGGGAGCCACGCTGGGCGCGAAGGTGAAGCTCGGCGCGTTCGAGGTAACGCCGGCTGCCTTGCGCCTGGGGCAGACACTGCAGCTCAACGCCACGCTGCGCTCCACGGCAAGCCAGCCGCAGAAGCTGGTGGTGGACTACGCCATCCACTACGTGAAGAAAAACGGCGAGAGCAGCCGCAAGGTCTTCAAGCTGCGCACGCTGGAACTGGCTGGCGGCGCCGAGCTGGCGCTGGAGAAGAAGCAGACCATCGCCGACTTCACCACCCGCGTGCACTACCCGGGGCGACACGCGGTGGAGCTGCTGGTGAACGGCCTGACGGTGGCGCAAGGCCACTTCGAGCTGAAGAAGCAAGCCCGGGCCTAGCGGGCAGGCTTCTGCGGCGAAACCGCCGCCGGGCCGGCGCACAGGCCCAGACCGCCCCCTGTTTGTGCAAGTTTTGCTCAGATTTGCTCGGATTCACGTGCGTTTTTGCGTGGCAGCATCCAGAATGAAGACTGCCAAGAACAACCCACAACAGGACGACACCATCATGAACGCATTGCGCAACTTCCGGATCGGCAGCAGACTGGCCATGGCCTTCGCCGTCATCCTGATTTTTCTGGTCAGCAGCATCGCGATCGGCGTGTCACGCCTGAACGACATCGCCAAGACCACGCGGCAACTGGCCACCACCGACAACGAAAAGCTGCAGCTGGCCGTGGGCTGGCGGCAGATCATCGACCTGAACTGGGTGCGCACGCAGGCCGCCATGTTCGACGGCGATCCCAAGCACATCGACTGGTGGCAGAAGGAGATGGACAAGACCTCGGAGGCCTTCAACCCTTCGCGCAAGCGCCTGGTGGAGTTGATCGACTCCGAGGAAGGCAAGGCCATCCTGCAGGAAGTCGATGCGGCGCGGGTCGCCTATCGCGGGCCGCGTGAAGCCATCGTCAAGCGGCGCATGGCGGGTGAGGACGTCGCAATGTCACTGGACAAGGACCTCAAGCCTCTGGCGGACGCCTTCAGCGGCAAGGTCCTCAAGCTCGAAGAGCGGCAGAAGGTGCTCTACGAGGCCTCGTTGACGCACGCGGAAGCTGCCGCGGCTCAGGCCCGCATGTTGATGATCGGCGGCGGCGTGATCGCCGTGGTCTTGAGCCTGCTGTTTGCCACACTGCTGACCCGCTCCATCGTGACGCCCATCCGCGAGGCCGTCGACAGCGCACGTGTCATCGCCTCCGGGGACCTGTCACAGCCCATCACCAGCGCCGGCCGTGACGAAGCCAGCGAGCTGACGCTGGCCCTGCAACAGATGCAGCAGAGCCTGTCCACAGTGGTCGCCCAGGTCCGCCGGGGCTCGGAATCCGTGGCCTCGGCCAGCACCGAGATTGCCCAGGGCAACCAGGACCTGAGCGCGCGCACCGAGAGCCAGGCCAGCGCGCTGGAAGAAACGGCCGCCTCCATGGAGGAGCTGAGCTCTACCGTGAAACAGAACGCCGACAACGCCCGCCAGGCCAACCAGCTGGCCCAGAGCGCCTCGGGCGTGGCCGTGCAAGGCGGACAGGTGGTGACCCAGGCGGTCGACACCATGAAGGGCATCAGCGACAGCTCCAGGAAGATCGCCGACATCATCAGCGTGATCGACGGCATCGCCTTCCAGACGAACATCCTGGCGCTGAATGCCGCGGTGGAAGCGGCGCGCGCCGGCGAGCAGGGTCGCGGCTTTGCCGTGGTGGCCAGCGAGGTGCGTACCCTGGCCGGGCGCAGCGCCGAAGCGGCCAAGGAGATCAAGACGCTCATCACCGACAGCGTGAGCCGGGTGGAACAGGGCACGGCCCAGGTGGACCAGGCCGGCCAGACCATGCAGGAGGTGGTGGCCAGCACGGAGCAGAGCCAGGGCGTGGCCCAGGTGGGCGAGGCCGTGACGCAGATGGACCAGGCCACGCAGCAGAACGCGGCGCTGGTGGAGGAGATGGCGGCAGCGGCCGGGAGCCTGAGCGGTCAAGCCCAGGAACTGGTGCAGGCCGTGGCCGTGTTCAAGCTGGGCCAGGGCAGTGACTTCAGCCATGCGCACCCTGCGGGCCACACCCGCCTGCTGAACTGAGCGTAGCGCCCCACCCTGGCCGGCCTCAGAAGAAGCGCCGATAGCCGATGGCGAAGAAGTCCTGGCCGTTGGCGCCGTAGTTGTTGATCAGGTCGTAGATGGTGCAGCGGTGGTGCAGTCGCAGGAAGACCTCGTGCTCGCGCGCCTTGGGCGAGGAGAAGGTCAGCTCGAGCATCAGGAAGTTCAGGTGGCGGCTGCCCTCGCCTTTTTCGCTGCGCTCCAGCGGGCTGACGATGGTGGTGTAGGAATAACCCAGGGGGCCGGCGCGGATGCTGGTGGGCAGCACGCCGTTCCACGGGAAACCGCTCCAGCGCAGCACGGGGGCAATGGCGAACTCCTGCAGCGTGGCCGTGCCGAACTGGTGACCAACCATGCCGTCCACCTCCAGCGACAGGGGCCAGCCTTCAGCGCGCCAGAGCGTCTTGCTGGCGGTCAGCGCGACGATGTACTGGTTGAGGTAGTTGGCCCGGCCCTGCGAGAAGCCGGCGGGTTCGGAGTCGTAATACTGGCCGCCGTAGAAACCGAGGCTCCAGTCTTTTTCCTCGCACCATGCTGCGGACAGCCACAACAGGCCCGCTGCCAGCGCCAGCCAGGGGCCTGGCCGGCGGCTGGACTTGTGAACCGGCGATGAGGCCAGGGTGCGGGCGGGCTCCATGCACGGCAGCTTAGTCCTCCGGGTGGCCCGCCGCAATTAACCATCCTCGGGCGTGGGGGATCAGGCCCGCGCGGCCTGCATCATCCGGTCGAGCTTGGGTTTGACGTAGAAGGCCATGAGCAGGCCGATCAGCACGCCCACCGGCAGCGAGCGGCTGAAGGCACGCCACCAGTAGAGGCCGAAGCTGCTGTCCCAGGGGCTGTTGATGGCGCTGACGGCCAGGGCCAGCACGCTTTCAATGGCAAAGGCCGTGAGCAGGGAGACGATGAGCTTGCGGCCGAAGCGGTGCATGGCGGGGAAGAGTTTGTTCACCAGCCGCTCCAGCGGGCCCAGGCTGGCCAGCACCAGCGGCAGGATCACCAGGCTGCTGAGATAACTGCGGGCCCAGGTGGCCAGATAGGCCTCGCCAAACCCGACGTTGGCCCAGCTCATGAAGGCGCTCAGGACAAAGGCGACCGAAGGCATGATGATCAGTGGCGGCAATATCTTGCGCAGCGTTCGGGCAGCAGCGGAGGGAGGCGCGACGGGGCGGGGAGTGTTCATGAAGACCTAAATGATTGACAATATCAACATTGTAGCAGATGGTTGACTTTATCAACTTTCAATCAATCATGAGCACCACCACACGCCGCCGCGAGTCCGCCTCTGCCCTGGCCACCTTCCAGGCCTTCATGACCCTGTTCGGCAGCATCCGGCGGGTCATGAAGACCCGCATGCAGGAGGACGGCGGGCACGCACTGGGGCCGGTGCACCTGCGCGCGCTGAGCCTGTGCCAACGCCACGCGGGCTGGACGCAGCAGCAGCTGGGCCAGGCCATGGGCCGCGACAAGGGGCAGATCACGCGGCTGATCCGCGAGCTGGAGGAACAGGGCTACCTGGCCCGCAGTCCGGACGAGCAGGACCGCCGGGTCTGGCGCCTGAACGTCACCCCCGCCGGCGAGAAGGCATGCGCCTGGTTCCTGGCCATCGAGGCCAGCCTGGCCACGGACCTGTTCGGCAAGCTCGGCGCGCAGGAACGCGAGCATCTGCTGCAGCTGCTGAGCGGCGTGCAGGAGCGCATTGGCGCGCAGCAGGACGAAGCGACCGGCTGAGCCCTGCGCCACTCAGCAGACGGTGCAGGCCTCCAGCGCGCGTTGGCTCTGCTCGCGCGTCTGCTCCATCAGGTAGTCGAGAAAGACGCGGCTGCGCTGGGGAATGAACTTGCGGCTGGGCAAGGCGGCGTACATGGCCAGGCGCCCGGTGATCCACGGCGACAGCACCCGCACCAGGTCACCGCGCGCGAGGTAGGGCGCCACCAGCTCCATCGTGACCGAGGTGATGCCCGCGCCGTCCAGCGTGGCACGCAACAGGGTGTCGGTGTGGTTGGCCAGCAGCACGGACTGGATCTCCACCTCCTCGACCTGGTCGGGCTGCCCCTCGCGCCACAGGCGCCACTGGCGGAAGCGTCCAAAGGCCTGCTTCAGGCGCAGGCAGTCGTGCTGCGCCAGTTCGGCCGGAGACTGCGGCTGGCCACGACGCTGCACATAGGCGGGCGAGGCCACGAGGATGGCGTTGGACTCGATAACCTTGCGCGCCACGAGATCGGCGTCGAAGCTCTCGTTGGCCGGGATCAGCGTGATGTCGAAGTCCTCTACCGGGGGTTCGCGCACGCTCTCGACCTCGATGTCGATCAGGATGTTGGGATAACGCTGGCGAAAGCCCGCCAGCAGCGGCGCGATGACATAGGAGGCCAGCACCGGCGGCGCATGCAGGCGCAAGAGGCCACCGAGCTCGCGGGTGTGGGCGCCAACGGTTTCATCGGCCTCCTCGATGTCCTGCAGGATGTTGCGCACGCGGTTCAGGTAGAGCTGCCCGGCGTCGGTGAGCGCGAGGCGGCGCGTCGTGCGCTGCAGCAGCCGCGAGCCCAGGTGGTCTTCCAGATCGGCCACCAGCCGGGTCACAACCGGGGCAGACATGTCCAGCGCACGCGCGGCGGCGGCAAAACTGCCCTCGTCGGCCACGCGCTGAAACACCTTCATTGAAAGCAGACGATCCATGGCGACTCCGGCGTTTTCAAGGGCCCTATTATTTCTGAAACAGAAACACCGTAGGTCAACGAAGGCTATTTATTGATTGTTTCGGAAACTTTAAAGTTCAACCCATCGATGCAGCAACGGCACTCAACGCGCGGCATCGACGGGATCCCGGCCCGGCCCACCAGGCCAGACGGGGGTCAGTTTCCATGTTTATCTGAAGGTAATGTCATCATGAACCGCACCACTGTTTCGATCCTGGCCCTGTCTGTGGCCGCCCTGTCTGCTGGCCAGGCCCTGGCCGCCGAACCCGCTGGCAAGACCCGCGCCCAGGTGCAGGCCGAACTGGCCGACGCCGTCCGCAATGGCGACATCGTGTCCGACAACGAAGCCTACGCCGGCAAGAAGCTCAACGAAGTCTTCCCCGCCAACTACCCCGCCAAGGCCCAGGCCGCCGGCAAGACCCGCGCGCAGGTCCAGGCCGAGCTGGCTGAAGCCATCCGCACTGGCGACATCGCGCCGCCCAGCCCCGACAGCCGCGGCCGCAAGATGAACGAAATCATTCCGGGCAACTACCCCGCCAAGGCCCAGGTGGCCAGCAAGAGCCGTGAGCAGGTGAAGGCCGAGCTGATCGAAGCCCAGCGCAACGGCGACATCGCCACCGACAGCGAAAGCTTTGGCGGCGGCAAGAAGCTGAGCGAAGTGTTCCCGGGCCGGTACGCCCGCCAGTCCTGATCCAGGACGGTTCGCACCGCGGCCCCTGCGGCCGCTGACCCGCAAAGGCTGCCCACGAGGCGGCCTTTGTCGTTTCAGGGTGGATCTGCGTTGTGATCGAAGCGGCCGTTCAGTCCGCCGCCAGCACCCGGTTGCGCCCACCCTGCTTGGCCGCGTACAGCGCCTGGTCGGCACGCTGCACCAGGGCCGCAGCCGACACAGCGGCGTCCACCTCGGCTTCAGGCGGCAACAGCGCGGCGCCGATGGAGACGGTGATGCGCAGGGGCTCGGCCGTCTGCACCGGCATGCTCTGCGCGGCGATGACACGGCGGATGCGCTCGGCGGTATCCAGCGCGGCGGGCAGCGGCGTGGCCGGCAGCAGCATCACGAACTCTTCGCCGCCGTAGCGGGCCACCACGTCGCTGCCGCGCAGCTGCGCGCGGATCAGGCGCGCCACATAGCGCAGCATGGCATCGCCGGCGGGGTGGCCGTGGGTGTCGTTGATGCGCTTGAAGTGGTCCACGTCCAGCAGCAGGCAGACCAGGGGCAGCTTGCTGCGACGCGCGGCCTGCACTTCTTCCAGGCAGCGCGCTTCGAAATAACGGCGGTTGTGCACGCCGGTGAGGCCGTCGGTGAGGCCGGCGAGCTTGAGGCGCTCGGTGGCCAGCGCGCTGTCCAGGCACACGGCCACCAGGGCGGCCAGGCGCTCCAGGAAGTCGGTGCTGCTGCCGGTGGCGAAGCGGGTCGCGTCGCGGCTGCCCAGGTTGAGGCTGCCGATAAAGGCACCGCGGTGCACCAGGGGCAGCAGGGCCACGCTGCCCGGCGTGGCGGAGGCCCCGTCGAACAGGAAATCGTGCGCTGCCGTCGGCTCCCCCAGCAGCGGACGGGTGCCGGCCCCATAGAGCTGCTGCAGGGGCTGCTCACCGTGCAGCAGGAGCAACTGGGCGGGCTGGGCCACGCCGCCTTCGCCCAGGATGCGCGCAGCTTCGTACTGCGCGTCCACCAGGGCCAGGGTGACGCAATCGAGTTCGAAGAGTGCGGGGTAGTCCACCAGCAGGGTCTGCACCAGATCGACCAGCGAGGCCGCGCCGATGACCTTGCGTTCGAGCTGGTCGAAGCGGCGCAGCTTGTCCTGGTTGAGGCGAGCCTCGGCGATCAGGCCGTCGAGCTGCTCGCGCAGGCGCCGGTTCTCGGCCTGCAACAGGGCCACCGACAGGCGCGCGGGCCCGCCCGTGGTGTCCGGCGCCCTTGCGCCGCTCCCTGTCTCGTTCTTGTGCATGCGTCGATGTTAACGCGCCGCCCTGCATCAGATGTGTGGATGTGTGTCAGGCCGTGGCCCCGAAAGCGGCATGGAACACCACGCTGCCCTGCGGCACGGCGGAGCCGAAGGCCAGGGCCATGAAAAACTCGGGCGGGATGCCGGGGTAGACCAGGCCGGGCTGCGGCTTGAAGCCGAAGCGTGCGTAGTACGCGGGGTCACCCACCAGCACGCAGCCGGCCGCGCCGCGCGCACGCAGGCCGTCCAGCGCGGCGTGCATGAGGGCCGAGCCTATGCCCTGCCCTTGCAGCGCGGGCAGCACGGAGATGGGGCCCAGGCCATACCAGCCCGGCGTGCCATCGGACACGGTCACGGGCGAGAGCGCCACGTGGCCGACCACGGCCCCGGCCTGCTCCGCCACCAGCGAGAGCGTGAGCTGCCCGGCGCGGCGCAGGGCGTTGACGATGAAGTGCTCGGTGTGGGCGGTGTGCGGGGCCTTGAGAAAAGCGGCCTCGGTGAGGGCCGTGATGGCCGGCACGTCGAGGGTGGTTTCGTCGCGGATGCGGATGTTCATGCACGCACTGTACTGCGATGGGTCATGAAAAAAGCCAGCCCTCACGGGCTGGCTTCCTGGCACGGGGTCCGCCGACGCAAGCCGGCGATATGCGTCCTAGTGCGAGAACCGCAGCACCAGGCTGGCGGCACCCAGCGCCTTGCCCTTGAGCGCCTCCATCAACTCGGCCTTGCTCAGGCCGGGCGGCAGCGCGTCGGGCGCCAGCGAAGTGGCGATCAGGGTGTAGACGTAGTGCTGGGGCGCATTGCCGCGCGGCGGGCAAGGGCCCAGGTAGGCCATGCCCAGCGTGTTCTTGCCCATCACCAGCTTGCTGCTGGGCGCACTCGCCTCGCCTTCGGCCAGGCCCGTCACGGTGGCCGGGATGCCGTAGGCCGTCCAGTGGTTCACGCCCAGGCCGGCACGGCCGGCCTGGTCATCCATCACGATGGCAAAGCTGCGTGTGCCGGCGGGGGCGCGCACCCAGCTCAGAGCCGGCGTGAGGTTCTCGCCCACGCAATTGGGATTGGCCGGGTTCTTGCCAGCGTAGGGCTGGGTGAGCATGGCGTTGTCCAGACGGCCGGGTGAGACCAGGTTGAAGCCGTTCGCGCTGTAAGGCGAAGGACTGGACAGGCCGGCACAGGCACCGAGCAGGCTGGCCGCGGCCAGCAGCAGACCGAGCTTGAAGCTGCGTTGCAGGATGGGAGTGATGCGCATGGGGTCACCTCCCTTATTCCGGCAGCAGGCCGATTTCCTGGGCCGCGCGGCTCCAGCGCTGGTGCTCCAGCGTGAGGAAGGCGCCGGTCTGCTCGGGCGCGCCCATGGACTCGGCGATGGGACCGATGGTGGCCATGCGCTGCGCCACATCGGCGTCGCCCAGCAGGGTGTTGATCTCCTTGTTCATGCGCTGGATGGCAGCGGCCGGCGTGCCGGCGGGTGCCACCACGGCGAACCAGCCCACCATCTCGAAGCCCGGCAGCAACTCGGACAGCGCGGGCACCTGCTCCCAGCCGGCCACGCGCTTGGCCGCGGTGACGGCGAGGTAACGCAGACGGCCCTGGCGCACCAGCGCCGCGGTGGAGGCCACATCGGCCACGGCCACGTCGGCGTGGCCGCCGATGATGTTCTGCACGGCCACACCCACCGAGGCATAACCCACCAGGTTGGCCTGCATCTGGGTGCGCGCATTGATGACACGGGCGATGATGCCGCCGAAGGTGCGCGGGCCTTCGTTGGCCAGCGAGACCTTGCCGGGCTCGGCCTTGGAACGGGCGATCAGGTCCTGCATGGACGTGATGGGCGACTCGGCCTTCACGACCACGGCGAAGGGGCTCTTGGCGATGAAGGCCACGGGCACGAAATCCTTCTCGGGGTCGTAGGGCATGGTCTTGAACAGGTACTTGTTCGTGACCAGCGCGGCCGTGGTGGCGAAGTAGAGGCTGTAGCCGTCGGCGGGCGAGCGCGCCGCGGATTGCGCGCCGATGATGTTCTGGCCACCGGGCTTGTTCTCGATGACGATGGGCTGGCCCAGGGCCCTGGCCAGACGGTCACCCAGCAGGCGGGCCACGTTGTCCGGGCCCGAGCCCGGCGGCTGCGAGAGGATGAACTTGACCGGCTTGTCGGGCCAGGCGCCATTGGGCTGGGCCCAGGCGGCGGGAACGGCGCTGGCCAGCAGGCTGGCCTGGATGAAGTGTCTGCGTTGCATGTCTGTCTCCTCGTTGGGTTTGTCGTTGTAAAAACTGTGTATCTCAGAAAGCGGCCAGTGCCGAGAGCTGGCCCGACAGCTCCTGCGCGCTGGAGGCCACGCCGTAGACGTAATGGTCAGGCCGCACCAGGGCGGCCGTGCAGCCCTGGCGTTCGAACCAGCGCGCCAGCACGCCTTCGGTCTCGGTGCAGCCGGGGGTGCCGAGCTGCACCACCGTGAGGCCGGGTCGCGCCAACACGCTGGCCTGCTGGCGCAGGGCGGCCTCGGCATGGGGGGCCAGCACCAGGCGCCAGCCGCTGCCCAGCACATCGTCCATGCGCTGCTTGTCGCCATCGACCATCAGCCAGGGTTGCGGAAAGATGGTGCCGCGCGCCGGGTGCTGCCGGGCGGCGAGCAGGCCCGCGCGCAAGGCGGGCTGCACATCCTGGCGCGGCGTGGGCTGCACGACACCACCGCATTCGGCCAGCAACTTCGCGTCACGCGCGCGGGCGCGCACGGGATCACGCTCGCAGATGATCTGGCCGATGCCCTTGATGCGGGTGGTCAGGTCGATGACGTGAGCCTTGCGCTCCTCGCCGTAGCTGTCGAGCAGGCGTTCGGGCGCACCGGCCTGCAGCACGGCCTGCAGCACGGCCTGCAGCTTCCAGCAGAGGTTGGCCACGTCGCGCACGCCCTGGCACATGCCCTGGCCCAGGAAGGGCGGCTGCTGGTGGGCGGCGTCGCCCGCCACGAAAACGCGGCCACTGCGCCACTGGCTCGCCACCAGGGCGTGGAAACGGTAGCTGGCCTGACGCCACAGCGTGGCGTCGGCCGGCGTGAGCCAGGGCGCCAGCAGCTTCCAGGTGCCCGCCGCCGTGGCCACGTCCTTCGGGTCTTCGCCGGGGTTGATGGAGATTTCCCAGCGGCGATGCTTGCCGGGGCAGATCAGGTAGGTGCTGGGACGCTCGGGGTTGCAGTACTGCACGCTGGTGGTCGGCAGCTTGGCCAGGCCTTTTTCATTGACCAGCACGTCCACCACGAGCCAGGGCTCGTCGAAGTCCAGGTCTTCGAGTGTGATGCCCACCTGGCTGCGCACGGTGCTCGATGCCCCGTCGCAGGCGATGACGTAACGCGCCTGCACGGTGGAGGTTTGGCCCTTGTCACCCTTGAGTGTGAGCGTGGCCAGCCGATCGTCCTGCGTGATCTGCGTGAGCGTCTGGCCCAGCTGCACCGTCACGCAGGGGAAGGACAGGGCGTGCTCGCGCAGGATGCGCTCGGCCGGCGGCTGGGTGAACACCACCGAGGGCGTGTGGCCCAGCGGATACGGCGGCGCCACGGTGGACATGCGCTTGATGACCTGGCCATCCACCCCGTAATAGACCGAATCGGTGAAGGGCTCGAGGTAAGGCTTGATCTTTTTCGCCACGCCCATTTGCTGGAAGAGACGGATGATCTCGTGGTCCAGCGCGATGGCGCGGGGTTTGTCGTAGACCTCGTGCAGCCTGTCGCACACATAGGTACGGATGCCCTGCGCACCCAGCAGGCCTGCGGCCACCGCGCCCGAGGGGCCGAAGCCCACGATGGCAACGTCATACGGCGCCGCCGCTTTCACGTTCCCCATGGTCAGGCCTCGTCTTCGATGGTGTTGCGCAGCAGGCCGATGTTTTCGATCTCGATCTCGACCACGTCGCCGTGTTTCATCCAGACTGGGGGGGTGCGCGCCTGGCCCACACCGGCCGGCGTGCCCATGACAATGACGTCGCCAGGTTCCAGCGTCATGCATTCGGTGAGCAGCTGGATGGTCTCGGCCACGCCCCAGATCATGTCGCGGGTGTTGGCGTCCTGCATGACCTGGCCGTTCAGGCGCGCCTGGATGCGCAGGTCGGTGGCGCCGGCGGGCAGTTCGTCAGCGGTGACCAGCGCGGGGCCGAAGGGACCGGTGCGGTCGAAGTTCTTGCCGATGCTCCACTGCGGTGTCTTCTTCTGGTAGTCACGCACCGAGATGTCGTTGAAGACGGAATAACCGAAGACGGCGTCGAGCGCGTTGTCCATCGTGCAGTGCTTCACGGTCTTGCCGATCACCACGGCGAGTTCGGCCTCCCAGTCCAGGCGCTCGGAGACCTTGGGGCGCAGGGCCTTGGCGTTGGGTGCCAGCAGCGAGGAGGCGCAGCGCAGGAAGAACCAGGGGTAGACCGGCTTCTCGCGCCCGCCTTCCTTGGCGTGGTCGTAGTAGTTCAGGCCCAGGCAGACGATCTTGCCGGGTTCGGGCAGCACGGGGGCCAGCGTCACGCTGGCCAGCGGCACGCGCTTGGCGTTGGAGGCGATGGCCGCCTTTGCGGCGCCGGCCAGGTCCTGGCCCGCACGCAGGGCGGTGCGCAGGTCGGCGCTGATCTGGGGCTGGGCCTGGTTCAGGTCGATGACGTCCTGGCCTGTGACGACGCCCAGACGCTGCTCTTTGCCTTGGGTGTAAGTGATGAAACGCATGAAAACTCCTAGCTACTCGTCAGAAAAATCAGGAAACGAAAACGATGGCTTTTTGGGCCTGCTTGAGGCGCGCGCTGGGCGGCTGCGAGATGCCCCACTGGTCGACGCGGCCCGGTGGCCAGGTCCAGTCCGAGGGCTGGCCGGCCTGGTAGCTGTCGTCGATCTGCTCGACCTCGGCCGTGTATTCGATGACCACGTCGAAGGGGCCGACGAAGTAGTTGAAGGCGTTGTCGCCGGGGCCGTGGCGACCCGGGCCCCACTCGATGCCGTAACCCGCGTCACGCATGCGGCCACCGCCGCGCATGACGGACTCCAGGTCAGGCATGAGGAAGGCGATGTGATTCAGCGCGTCGTTGTCGGTGTCACCCAGCGCGATGCTGTGGTGGTCATCACCACAGCGCATGAAGGCCATGATGCGGGTGCGGTCCGAGAGCGAGAAGTCGAAGACCTGCTCCATGAAGACGCGTGTGGCCTCCACGTCGTGGCTGTTGAGCACGGCGTGGGCCAGGCGAACGGGGCGGTCTTTTTCTTCATGCGCGTCGGCGTGCACGGTGTCGCCATGCACGAGGCGGAAGATGCGGCCATCGGCGTCGGCTACGGTGAGGGCGATGCCGCCGCCGGGTTCCTGCACGGGGGCAATGGCTTCGAGCACGCGACCACCGGCTGCCGCGACAGACTGCGCCACGGCGTCCAGCGCCGCACGGCTGCGTGCGCGCAGCGTGACGTTGCGGATGCGCGCCGCACCCGGCGCCTGGTGCAGGGCCAGCAGGTGGTGATCGGCACCGGTGCCGCGCAGGTAGAGGGCGTCGGCAGTGCGTGCGGCCACGCTGAGGTGCCAGATCTGCGTGTAGAACTTTTCGGCTTCCTGCAGGTCGGGCACATTCAGGGCCACGCTGCGCAAGGCGGCCACGCGTGAGGAGGCATGGGTCATGTTGTTCCTTTTGGAGCTGGCGTAAGGCCCAGGAAACGCCGGGCGTTGGCATGGGCCAGTTGTTCGATCACGGCCTCGTCGAAACCGGCGGCCCGGATGCTTTCGATCGGGCGGGCGTCGTGGAAGTTGAAGGGGTAGTCGGTGCCCACCATGAGCTGGCTGGCGCCGAAGGTGCGCACCAGATGCCGCAGCGTGGGCGCATCAAACACCAGGGTGTCGTAATAGAGTTCGCGCGCCTGCTCGGCGGGTGACTTCAGCACGCTGTCTTTCAGCGCGGGGAAGACGCTCATGGCCTGCTGCAGGCGCGGCAGCAGCATGGCCAGCGTGCCGCCGCCGTGGCTGAAGGCCAGGCGCAGGCCTGGCACGCGCGCCAGCAGATTGCCGGTGAGCACGGAAGCCGCGGCCAGGCCCACGTCGGTGGGATAAGCCAGCACCTGCTGCAGTGGCGGCGGGCCCACCAGGCGGTCCATGCCGGCCGGGCGCAGCGCGTGCACGAAAACCGGCAGGTCCAGCGCGGCACAGGCCTCGAAAAAAGGCAGCCAGCGCGGATCGCCCATGACGACGCCGTTGATGTTGCTGCCGATCTCCACGCCCTTGAGCCCCAGCGAGGTCTTGATGTAAGTCAGTTCGCGGATGGCGAGGTCCAGGTCCTGCAGGGGCACGGCGCCCAGGCCGATGAGCTGGCCGCCGGACTCGGCCACCATGCCGGCGATCTGCTCGTTGAGGTAACGCACCAGCTGCGCACCGGCGGCCGGCGCCAGCCAGTAGGACAGCAACTCGGGCATGGGCGAGATGACCTGCAGCTCCAGACCCATGTCGGCGAAGTCGGCGAGACGACGAGAAGTGGTCCAGCTCTTGTCGGACACCGTGCGGTAGTTCTTGCCGTCGATCATCACGCTACGGTGATGACAGTCCTGGGCCGGCGCCATGGAGGGCCAGCCGGCAGGCGCGGCGCCGCCGAGATAGGCCGGGAACTCACCGGGGATGACGTGGGCATGGACGTCCACGCCGCAAGCGCAATGCATGGCCACGCTCTCAGCCAGCGACCAGGCCGGTCAATTCGATGCCGGCGATGCCCATGGGCTTGTCGCCGGCAGTTTTCGAATGCGCCAGGGCAGCCGCAATGATCTGCTGCGCCTGGGCGGGCGTGAGTGTCTGCACCTTGTCTGTCTCCTCTTGGGACTAGGGCCTGTTCACACTAATTTCTCAAGTGCGAACGTGGTTAAAACAGCGCCAATCTAGGCGCGCGACGACGCCCAGGCTGACCGCCTGGGCTAGGAGTGCAACAACGAGTGGCGCTGTTTTA
>JAXMMJ010000115.1:0-5372 GCA_034366585.1 Hylemonella sp. | reverse complement strand
GTGACCGAACTGCGCGAAGAAGGTGTGGCGCTCTGCGGATTGGTCGCATAACGCGCGTCCTGCGCAAGCTCCGGCCGACCGGCCACTTCGCAGAAGCGCATGAACTGCCCGTCGTTGCCGATGGCCAGCAGCATGGCGCCGTCTTTCGTCGGCATGTCCTGGTAGGGCACCAGACTGGGATGGCTGTTGCCCTGGCGCTGCGGAACCTTGCCCGTGTTGAGGAAACCACCGGCCTGGTTGGCCAGGATGGCCATGCCCACGTCGAGCAGGGACATGTCGATGTGCTGGCCCTCGCCCGTGCGGTGCCGCACTTCGAGTGCGGCCAGGATGGCCGTGGCGGCATACACACCGGTGAAGATATCCGTGAGCGCCACACCCACGCGCTGCGGGCCACCGCCGGGCACCTCGTCCGGGCGGCCGGTGATGCTCATCATGCCGCTCATGGCCTGCACCATCAGGTCGTAGCCCGCGCGCTCGGCATAGGGGCCGTCCTGGCCAAAGCCGGTGACCGAGCAGTAGATGAGTTTCGGGTTGACTTGCTTGAGGCTCTCGTAATCCAGCCCGTAATGCGCCAGGCCGCCGACCTTGAAGTTCTCCACCAGCACATCGCTCTGCTCGGCCAGCTGGCGGATCAAGGCCTGGCCTTCCGGCTTGGCGATGTCCACCGTGATGGAGCGCTTGTTGCGATTGGCGCAGGTGTAATAGGCCGCGTGCTCAGTGTCGTTCCCCTGCACGTCCTTCAGGAAGGGCGGGCCCCAATGGCGCGTGTCGTCACCGGCGCCGGGGCGCTCGATCTTCACCACGTCGGCACCCAGGTCGGCCAGGATCTGGGTACACCAGGGGCCGGCCAGGACACGGGACAGGTCCAGCACCTTGATGTGCGGTAGGGCGGCGGGTTTGTTGCTCATGGTTCTGTCCTTCTTGCTGACGTAGCACCTGCCATGTGGGTGACTGCCGGGGGCCTCATAGGCGCTGCGCTTTGCCAAATCGGCCCCCGGCAGTCACCCACATGGCGAGAGGGGAAGTTTCTTCCAGGCGACGCGCCAAATACCTTCGCTGCTGAAGCGGGGCAGGGGTGGCGGCCGATTTGGCAAAGCGCAGCGCCTATGAGGCCGCCGCCCCTGCCCCACTTCAGCGCCAAGACGTCTCTGCGCGAAGCCAGCAAAAACCCAAACTCAGTTCGCAAACGCGGCAATGCCCGTCTGCGCGCGGCCCAGGATCAGCGCATGGATGTCGTGTGTGCCCTCGTAGGTGTTGACCACCTCCAGGTTCACCAGATGGCGCGCCACGCCGAACTCGTCGGAGATGCCGTTGCCGCCCATCATGTCGCGCGCCAGGCGGGCGATGTCCAGCGCCTTGCCGCAGGAGTTGCGCTTGAGGATGGAGGTGATCTCCACCGCGGCCGTGCCCTCGTCCTTCATGCGGCCCAGGCGCAGGCAGCCCTGCAGGCCCAGCGAGATTTCCGTCTGCATGTCGGCCAATTTTTTCTGGATCAGCTGGTTGGCCGCCAGCGGGCGGCCGAACTGCTTGCGGTCCAGCACGTACTGGCGTGAACGGAACCAGCAGTCTTCGGCCGCGCCCAAGGCACCCCAGGCGATGCCGTAACGCGCCGAGTTCAGACAGGTGAAAGGGCCCTTGAGACCTTGCACGTCGGGAAAGGCGTTCTCTTCGGGCACGAAGACGTTGTCCATCACGATCTCGCCGGTGATGGAAGCGCGCAGGCCCACCTTGCCGTGCACGGCCGGTGCGCTCAGGCCCTTCATGCCCTTCTCCAGGATGAAACCGCGGATCGGGCCGACGGCGCCGCCCTCGCTGACCTCCTTGGCCCAGACCACGAAGACATCGGCGATGGGGCTGTTGGAGATCCACATCTTGCCGCCGGTGAGCTTGTAGCCGCCGGCCGTCTTCTGCGCACGCGTGATCATGGAGTTGGGGTCCGAGCCGTGGTCGGGCTCGGTCAGGCCGAAGCAGCCGATCCACTCACCCGTCGCCAGTTTGGGCAGGTACTTCTGCTTCTGCGCCTCGCTGCCGAATTCGAAGATCGGCACCATCACCAGCGAGGACTGCACGCTCATCATGGAGCGGTAGCCGGAATCGACACGCTCGACCTCGCGCGCAATCAGTCCGTAAGCCACGTAGTTCAGGCCCGGACCGCCGTATTGCTCGGGGATGGTGGGGCCCAGCAGGCCCAGCTCACCCATCTCACGGAAGATGGTCGGGTCAGTCTTCTCGTGGCGGAAAGCCTCCAGCACGCGCGGCGCCAGCTTGTCCTGGCAATAGGCGGCGGCGGCATCGCGCACCATGCGCTCGTCGTCGCTGAGCTGCTGGTCCAGCAGGAAGGGATCGTTCCAGTGAAAGGTGGCGTTGGCCATGGTGGGTACTCCAGAAATCTGCCGCCATCGTAGCCGCCCCAGTCACCCCGGGCAAACGAAAAATGGGCATCCAGACATGAGATAAATGCATATATAAACTGTGCGAGCTGCTTGAAATGACTGAACTGAGGCGGCCAGTTGTGTATATTTCGCACACCATGCGCCGCAAGATCCCTTCGTTGCAAGCCCTGGCCTGCTTCGACGCCGCCGCCCGCCACGAGAGCTACACGCGCGCCGCGCAGGAGCTGGCCTTGACCCAGAGCGCGGTGTCGCGCCAGATCGCTACGCTGGAAGACTACCTGGGCATTGCGCTGTTCCGGCGCACCCGCCACGGCGTGGCGCTCACCCCCGGCGGCGCCGACTACGCGCGCCAGATCGCCCCGCGCCTGCAGGCACTGGAGCGCGATACCCTGGACGCCATGTCGCGCCAGGGCACGGCCGGCAGCATCTCCCTGGCCGCGGTGCCGACCTTCGCCACCCGCTGGCTCCTGCCGCGTCTGCCCCAACTGGCGAACTCGCATCCCGAACTGGTGGTGCACATCGAAACGCGCACCCGCCCCTTCCTCTTCGCGGATACCGGCTTCGACGCCGCGCTCTATTCGGGCACAGCCGAGCAGGTGGCCAACTGGGCCGGCACGCGCGCCACGGCACTGATCGAGGAAGAAGTGGTGCCGGTCTGCGTACCGGCCCTGCTGGGCGGGCGCAAGCGGCTGCAGCCCCGGGATCTGACCGGCTTGCCGCTGCTGCAGCAAAGCACCCGCCCCGAAGCCTGGCGCCAGTGGTTCGAGGCCATGGGCGTGGAAGCCCCCAGCGCGCTGTCCGGCCCCCGTTATGAGCTGTATTCGATGACGGCCGCCGCGGCCGCACAAGGCCTGGGCCTGGCCCTGGTGCCGCGCCTGCTGATCGAGCCGGAGCTGGCGCGCGGCGAGCTGGTGGTGGCCTGCCCGCGCCCCCTCAAGAGCGGACGCACCTACTGGCTGGTCTTGCCGGACCGTGGCGAGCCGCGCCCGGCGCTGGCGGCCTTCGCATCCTGGCTGCAACAGGCCGTGAGCCGGCCCTAGAGCTGCTCCACCCGGTTGCGGCCATTCTGCTTGGCCAGGTAAAGGGCACGGTCGGCCGCGCCGATCATGTCGTCGCGCTGGTTGCCGGAGGACAACGCCAGCACATGCAGGCCGATGCTGATGGTCATGGGGATGGGCTGGCCGTCAACGGAGGAAAAGCTGGCCTGTTCCGTGGCGACCCGCAAGGCCTCGGCCAGGGCCTGGGCTCCGGCGGCATCCGTGTCGGGCAGGATGGCGATGAACTCCTCGCCGCCCCAGCGGCCCACCATGTCCTGCAACCGCAGGCGCTCCCGCAGGCATACGGCCACATCACGCAGCACCTTGTCGCCTGAAAGATGGCCATGGGTGTCGTTGATCTGCTTGAAATGATCGATGTCGATGAGCAGCAGGGCCAGGGGTCGCTGGCTGCGGCGCGCCAGTGCGATCTGCTGGGTCAGCACCTGCTGGATGGAGCGCCGGTTGTTCAGGCCGGTCAGGTCGTCCTGCATGGCCAGGGTGTGGTTGCGCACATCGGCCTGCTCCTTGGTCATCAGCACCAGGCCCATGGCGATGAGCACGATGATCAGGGTGGACATCAGGACGCTGAAGGCATGGGCCGGATGGGAAGCGGTGACCTGGTTCAGATCCACCTGTCCGGACAGGGCGGCCACGAAGCGCAGCAACAAGGCCAGGATGATCATCACCAGACCGGCGACCACGAAATACTGCCCACCCCCCGGTGTTGTATGGCGACGCTCGATGATCAGCTGCAGCAGCACCAGGGACTGGAAACTCAGCAACAAGGTGACCAACTGGGGACGGACCTGCAGATGATTCATGAGCAACGTCACGAGCAGCGGCATCGCCAGCACCGGGCCCCAGATCAGCCAGCGCCGCGCTGGCCGCTTCTGGAATTCGCACAAGCCCTCGGCGAAGAGGGCAAAGGTGGCCACCAGCAGGGTGTTGGCCAGCACCACGGAGAGCCAGTCGCTGATCTGGCCGCGCAAGGCGAACAGCAGGTAGGTCAGCATCTGCGCCCCCATGGCCCAGGCCCACCAGACCATGCCGTCGCGACGCGAGCGACGCGCGACGATCCCCATGCCGACGCCCAGGACCGCTGTCACCAGGATGTTGACCAGCAGCAAGGTGGGCGTATGCATCTGCATCGCTCCATTATTGCGAAAGTCTTCCCTTCACGCCTTGACCGCGGGCAAGGACGCTCACGCGCGCAGATGCTGCCGGGCGAAGTCCACGTACCAGCCCAGGCAGCCCGGATTGGCCATGGCGTCCTTGTTGACGACCTTCTCCAGCGGCTGGCCCAGCAGCAGTTTCTTGATCGGCAGCTCCTGCTTCTTGCCGCTGAGCGTGCGCGGGATCTCGGCGACCTGCAGGATCTCGTTGGGCACGAAACGCGGCGAGAGTGCGGTCTTGATGGCATCGTTGATCTTCGACTTCATGACACCGTCCAGCGTGTGGCCGGGGCGCAGCACCACGAACAGCGGCATGTAGCTCTCACGGCCCAGGTATTCGAGGTCCACCACCATGGTGTCCAGCACTTCTGGCAGGGCCTCCACTGCGCTGTAGAGTTCGCTGGTGCCCATGCGCAGGCCGTGGCGGTTGATGGTCGCATCGGAGCGGCCATAAATGATGCAGCTGCCCGACGGCGTGACCTTGAGCCAGTCGCCGTGGCGCCAGACATTCGGGTACATGTCGAAGTAGCTGGACAGATAACGTTTGTTGCCCTGGTCGCCCCAGAAATACAGCGGCATGGACGGAATTGGCTGGCTGCAGACCAGCTCGCCAACAGCGTCTATCACCGGCTCGCCGGCTTCATTCCAGGCTTCGACGGCGCAACCGAGCAGGCGGCATTGCATCTCGCCCGGCACCTGCGGCAGCTCGCGGTTGCCGCCGATGAAGGCGCCGGCAAAGTCAGTCCCCCCGGAAATATTGCACCACCAGA
>JAXMMJ010000114.1:0-26059 GCA_034366585.1 Hylemonella sp. | reverse complement strand
TTGCGCACACGGTAGCCCTTGCGCGTGAGCAGTTGCTGCGCTTCCTCGATGAACCATGGCTCATCCCCCGCCACGACGTCCACAGCCACCGCCTTGGCAGCCGTTGCGCACCCGAAAAAATAGGACAGCGACGCTTCTTTCGTCGCCAGTTGCTTGAAAAACATGGTGTCTCCTCTTATCCGCGTTCCAGCGGCATGCCGGCGGCCCGCCACTCGGCCACGCCGTCCAGCAGCTTGCGCACGCGGTAGCCCTTGCGCGTGAGCAGTTGCTGCGCTTCCTCGGAAAACAGGCAGAACGGTCCACGGCAATAGGCGACGATCTCGCGCCCCTTGGGCAGTTCGGCCAGGCGTTTCTCGATCTCTGCCACCGGCATGGAGCGCGCATAGGGCAGGTGCGCCACCTCGTACTCCTCCTCGGGCCGCACATCCAGCACGATCACCTCACCGCGCTTGGCCTGGGCCAGCAGCTCCTTGCGGCTGGCCTGGGTCAGCTGCTCGGGCGCGGACACCATCTTCTGCAGCGCGAGCTGCAGCTCCACCAGATGCTCCTCGGCCACCAGGCGCAGCGTGACCCAGAGCTGGCCCACGTCTTCGCCGCTCAGGCGGTAGACCATGTACTTGCCCTCGCGCCGGTGCTCCACCAGACGCGCGGCTTTGAGCGCCTTGAGGTGCGCGCTGGCCAGCTTGACGTCGATGGACAGTTCCGCGGCCAGCACCTCCACCGTCTTCTCTCCCTGGGCCAGCAATTCCAGCAGCTCCAGCCGCTTGGGGCTGGAGACGGCCTTGCCGATGCGGGCCACCTGTTCGTAGAGCAGGTCCTTGAGTTCGCGTTTTTTCATGCGTACATTCTAACGTCTGTTTGAATGATGTAAACCACGGGAAATCACGGACTGCCTCCGGCGCCGGCAGCTTCAACGGCAGCGCAAGCCTGTCGCACAATCGGCAGCACACGCGCCGCCTCTCCCCGCCCACCCCCAAGGAACCCCATGCTGCCGCAACTGCACCGCCACCCCTGGATGGATACGGACATCGAAGCCTTCCGCGACCAGCTGCGTCGTTACGTCAACGCCGAACTGCTGCCGCACCTCGACGGCTGGCGCCAGCAGGGTTACATCCCCCGCGAAGTCTGGCGGCCCTTCGGTGCGCTGGGCTTTCTGCTGCCCGAGCTGCCCGAAGCCTATGGCGGCGCCGGCGCCAGCCTGGCCTACCAGCTGGTGGTGGCCGATGAACTGGCGCGCGTGGAGATCCCGGGCACCGTGGCCGTGCACACCATCGCCGCCCACTACATCCTGGACTACGGCACCGAGGCACAGAAGCAGCGCTGGCTGCCCGGGCTGGCCAGCGGTGAGTTGATCGCCGGCATCGCCATGACCGAGCCCGGCGCTGGCTCCGACCTCAAGGCCATCCGCACCCGCGCACGCCGCGAGGGCGATGACTACGTGGTCGACGGCAGCAAGGTCTTCATCACCAACGGCTACACCGCCAACCTGCTGGTCGTGGTGGTGCGCACAGGCGGCGAGGGCAGCAAGGGTGTCTCGTTGCTGGTGCTGGAAACCGAGAAGCTGCCGGGCTTTCGCGCCAACATCCTGGAGAAGGTGGGCCTGCATGCATCGGACACCTGCGAGTTGTTCTTCGACGGCGTGCGTGCGCCGGCCGCCAATCTGCTGGGCGGCACGGAAGGCCAGGGTTTTGCGCAACTCATGAGCCAGCTGCCCTTCGAGCGCATGCTGCTGGCCGTGGCCGCCGCCTCGGTGATCGAGCGCGCGGTGGAGATCACCGTGGAATACACGCAGCAGCGGCAGGCCTTCGGCCAGCGCGTGATCGATTTCCAGAACACGCGCTTCAAGCTGGCCGAATGCGCCACACTGGCGCACGTGGTGCGCAGCTTCGTGAACGACTGCACCCAGCGCCTGCTCGACGGCACGCTGGACGTGGAAGCCGCCTACATGGCCAAATGGTGGACCACCGAACAGCAGTGCAAGGTCACGGACGAATGCCTGCAGCTCTTCGGCGGTTACGGCTACATGGCCGAATACCCCATCGCCCGCCTGTGGGCCGACGCCCGCGTGCAGAAGATCTACGGTGGCACCAACGAAATCATGAAGGACCTGATCGCGCGCAAGGTCTGCGGCTGAGGGTGTGACCTTGTGGGGCTGGCCGCCGCCTGGCATGGATAATCCAGCCACCCTTCACGCACACGAGACCAGCAGCATGCCCGCCACCGAGATCAAAGTCACATCGGCCGGCATCGTTGCAGGCAAGGAGCTGCTCATCCCGACGGGTGAGCAAGGCAGCACCCTGCCGCATGTGCAGGACTGGGTCACCAGCAGACTCAAGGCCAAGTCAGCCCTCAAGGACGTCAGTTCCTCGGTCCTGGTCAAAGGCATCAAGCAATGGGCGGCCTACGAGGAAAAAGCGGGTTCTCAGAAAAAAAGAACCGTCTTCAAGATCACCTAGGAATGCCCTTCCGCCCCTGGCGGCCCCGAACGCGCGAACGACCGGATCAGTCGGCTGACACCGGCGCCGCCTCGGCCGCCGGCAGGCGCACCTGGTTCTCGGTGCTGAACTGGTAGTCCTCGAACACATGCTGCGCGCTGAGCAGCTGGTAGCTGCCGTCGGCATGGCGCAGACTGGTGTCCTTCAGGCGCCAGGCCAGCTGGCCGCAGGTCCAGATGTCGAAGTTGCGCATGTGGGTGCACAGGCAGGTCTTGTCCCAGACCTTGACCTTGCGCTCGCCGGGGTGGGCCGCCACTTCGCGGTTGTAGGCGTCGATGTAGGCACACTTGCCGTTGGCGTCCAGCAGGTAGCCGTAGGCCTCGCAGTTCGGGCGGATGCCGTCGCCGATGCCGGGGCTGCCCTTGATCATGCGCATGGGGTAGCCGGTGGGCGAGATCTCGTTGACCTCGATGTCTTCTTCCTTGGCCTTGAAGTATTCCTGCTTGATGTCGTCGGGCAGGCCGCACTCCTTCGTGACCGTGAAGCGCGTGGCCACCTGCACGCCGGCCGCGCCCATCTCCAGGAAACGCACCGCGTCGCTGCCGGTGAAGATGCCGCCCGCGGGGATGACGGGGATGTCGAGCTGCTCCTGCTTCAGGTAGGCCAGGATCTCGGCGACGATGGTGGCCAGGTCGTACTTCGCCCAGTCCATGCCGAAACCCAGGTGGCCGCCGGCCAGCGGGCCTTCCACCACCACGTAATCGGGCAGGCGGTTCAGGCGGCTGTTCTTTTTCAGGAAGAGCTGCAGCGCGCGCAGCGAAGAGACGATGATGCCCAGCTTGGCATCACGAAAACGCGGGTTGCCCTCGATCAGCGCGAAAGAGCCCAGGTGCAGGCCGGCCGCCAGCGTGATGCCGTCGATGCCCGCGTCCAGCGCCGCGTTCATGCGCACACTGAGCGTCTCCTTGGGCCCGTTCATCGTGAGCTTTTCCATGCAGTTGATGAAGATCTGGCCGCCGCCGGTCTTGCGCTCCATGGTCTTGCCCACGTGCAGGCGCGTGGCTTCCGCCAGGTCACCCAGGTCGAACTTCACGGCCGACTTGTCCGCCGACTCCACGTTGTACTGGTACTGCGCCTGCTTGGCCTTGACGAACTTGGTCTTGTAGCGACGGTCGCTCACCGTCTTGACCATGGCATCGGAAATATGGCCCACACCGCCCAGGCGGGCCGCCTCCAGCGCCAGGTCGGCCGAGGAGATATCCACCCCCATGCCGCCGATCATGATGGGCACCAGCTCCTGGCGACCCAGGCGCATACGAAAATCATCCAGGCGTTTCATCTGCATTTCTTGAATAATCGTCCCAACCCGGCCGGAGCCCTGGCCCCGGCCTCTTGCCTGCGATTATGTGCCGGCTCGCTGCCACCCGCCTTACATCAGGGGAAATCCGTCAAATGATGATCTAGCGCAGTGCCAGCAGCCCGCACAAGCGCACAATCGGCTTATCGATTCAGCTCTAGCGGCCGATGAGCCAGAACCTGGCTGATCTCCCGCACCCCCTATCTGTCATGCTCAGTTTCCTGCCTTCCCTTGTCAAAGGCATCCTCGCCTCCCTGCTGCTGGCGATCAACACGCTCTTCTGGTGCTCGCTCTTGTTCATGTTCGCGCTGGTCAAGCTGGTGCTGCCCTTCCAGGCCGTGCGGCAAGCCATCGACCCGGTCCTCAACGCCATCGCCACCGCCTGGATCGCCTGCAACAGCGGCTGGATGTGGCTCACGCAGAAAACCCGCTGGGACGTGCAGGGCGTGGCCGAGCTGCCCTACCAGGGCTGGTACCTGGTGAACTGCAACCACCAGTCCTGGGTGGACATCTTCGTGCTGCAGCATGTGATGAACCGGCGCATCCCCATGCTGAAGTTCTTCCTGAAGCAGCAGCTGATCTACGTGCCGGTCATCGGCCTGGCCTGGTGGGCGCTGGATTTCCCCTTCATGCGCCGCCACGGCAAGGCGGCCCTGCGCAAGAACCCCGACCTGCGCCGGCAGGACCGCGAGACCACGCGCCGCGCCTGCCAGAAGTTCGCGCGCGTGCCCACCAGCGTGATGAACTTTGCCGAAGGCACGCGTTTCACCGCAGCCAAGCACCAGTCCTCCGGCTCGCCCTACCGCCACCTGCTCAAGCCCAAGGCTGGCGCGCTGGCGCTGGCGCTCAACGCCATGGGTGAGCAGTTCCACGCCATGATCGACGTGACCATCGTCTACCCCAATGGCGCCCCCACCTTCTGGCAGTTCCTCTGCGGCCGCACCCCCAAGGTGATCGTGCGCGCGCGGCAGTTGCCCATCCCGGCCGAGTTCTGCACGGGAGACTACGAGGACGATTCGGAATTCCGCGGCCGCTTCCACCGCTGGCTGGCGGCCATCTGGGAAGAAAAAGACCAGCAGATCGCCGCGCTGCTGCGCGGCTGACCAGCCGACCCGGTCGGCGCGCGCCTCACCGGCCGTCGTCGCTCCCGCTCACCGTGGACGCCGCGTGGCTGAGGATGAAGTCCTTGAGCCGCACCAGCGACGCATCTTCCAGCGACTCCGTGCGGCACCACAGGTAGATGTTGCGCGGCATGGGGCGCGCGGCCACCTCCAGCTCGCGCACACCGGAGCCGGGACCCAGCAGGCGCATCGGGTACTTGGGCAGCACCGACAGGTGCCGCCCCTGCGCCAGGATGCGCAGCAACATGGAACCGTCGCCGACCAGGGTGATGCCGGGACGCGCCTTGTCCACACCGGCCTGCTGCAGCATCTCGCGCACGTTCTGGTCGAAGGGCGAGGCCGTGCCCAGGCTCACCCACTCCAGTTCCATCCCCCGGACCTGCGCCAGTCCGCCAGCCTTCAGCAGGGGATGGTTCTCGCCACAAAAGATCCCGATCTCGTCCTCGACGAGCAGGAAACGCTCCACGCCGGGTGGCGGCTTGTCCAGCCAGGACGGTGCGATCACGAAGTCCTGCCGGCCATCGACCAGCTGGTCCACCAGCAGGTTAGGTCGGTCGCTCTGGATCGTCAGGGCGTAGCGGGGCTGCGCCGCAGCCAGCGCGGCCACCAACCCGGGCACGAAGGCCAGGCCCACCAGCGGCCCGGTGCCCAACCGGATGCTGTGCCGAAAACCGCTGCGATGGCGCGCACAGGCCTCGTCTGCGTCGCGCATGCGCCGGGCGATGGCCCGGCCCTCGCGCGCCAGCACCTCGCCCAGGGCCGTGCTGCGCACCCCGAAACGGCTGCGCTCGAACAGCTGCCCGCCGGCTTGCACCTCCAGCGCCTGCATGCTGTGCGTCAGCGTGGGCTGGGTCAGGTGCAGGATCTGGCTGGCCTTGCTGAGCGAGCCGCATTCCAGGATGGTGGCGAGCTGGATGAGGTGACGCGGATCCATAGAAATATTTAAATCCAAACAATCAAACTACTATTTTACGAATATCTTGACCTTTGTTAAGTTTCGCCTCTATGGCACCCAACATCATCTATATCGTCGCCGACGACCTCGGCTTTGCGGACCTCGGCTGCTACGGCGGGCGCAACGCCCAGTTCGGCCCGGTCTCGCCCCACATCGACGCCCTGGCCGCCGGCGGCCTGCGCCTGACCGAGGGTTATTCAAATTCACCCGTGTGCTCGCCCACCCGCTTCGCGCTGATCACCATGCGTTACCAGTACCGCCTGCGCGGCGGCATGGAAGAACCCATCAACAGCCGCAGCAAGGGCAACCCCAAACTGGGCCTGCCGCCCGAACTCCCCACCCTGCCCTCGCTGCTGCGTGACGCGGGCTACGCCACCGCGCTGGTGGGCAAGTGGCACCTGGGCTACCCGCCCAGCTTCGGGCCGCTGCGCTCGGGCTACGACGAGTTCTACGGCATCATGGCCGGCGGCGTGGACTACGTCTCGCACTGCTCGGGCAAGGGCGACCACGACCTCTACGTCGGCGAGGAAGAGCACCACGAAGTGGGCTACCTCACCGACCTGCTGTCGCAGCGCGCCGTGGACTACGTGCAGCGCCGCGCCGAAGCCGCGCGCGGCGGCCAGCCCTTCTTCCTCAGCCTGCACTACACCGCGCCCCACTGGCCCTGGGAAACCCGCGACGACGCGCACCTGGCCGAGGAGGTGAAAGACAACCTGTTCCACCTGCACGGTGGCAGCGTGGAGACCTACCGCCGCATGATCCACCACATGGACGAAGGCATCGGCAAGCTGGTGGCGGCACTGCGCGCACAGGGCCTGCTGGACAACACGCTGATCGTCTTCACCAGCGACAACGGCGGCGAGCGCTACTCCGACAACTGGCCCCTGGTGGGCGGCAAGATGGACCTCACCGAAGGCGGCATCCGTGTGCCGTGGATCGCCCACTGGCCGCGTGTCATCCCCGCCGGCAGCACCAGCGACCAGCACTGCATGACCATGGACTGGTCGGCCACCCTGCTCGACGTGGGCGGCGGCAAGCCATCGCCCGACTTCCCCATCGACGGCATCTCGCTGGCACGCGTGCTGCGCAATCCGTCCGACACCTTCGAGCGCCCGCTGTACTGGCGCATGAACCACCGCCACCAGCGCGCCCTGCGCCAGGGCCCATGGAAGTACCTCAAGGTGGACGAGCACGAGTACCTGTTCAACATCGCACAGGATGCGCGCGAACGCGCCAACCTGGCCGCGCGCGAACCCGAGCGCCTGGCGCGCATGCGCGAGGAATGGCTGCGCTGGGAAGCCAACGTGCCCGCCATCCCCGAGGACGCCACCGTCAGCCTGGGCTACTCGGTCAAGGACATGCCGCAGCGCTGAAGCAAAACAAGGAGACGAGATGTACCACCCCAAGACCCTGCACACCCTGGCCGCGGCGCTGTTGCTCGCCCTGGCTGCTCCCTGCGCCCTCGCGCAGTCCTGGCCCGAGCGGCCCATCCGCGTCATCGTGCCCCTGCCGCCCGCGGGGCCGAGCGACATCGTGCTGCGCGGCGCCGCGCCCAAGGTGCAGGAGATCCTCAAGCAGCCCCTGGTCATCGACAACAAGCCCGGCGCCAACGGCAACATCGGCACGGCCGAGGCCGTGCGCGCCGCACCGGACGGCTACACCTGGCTGTGGAATACCGACACCACACTCACGGTCAATCCGCACGTCTACGAGAAGATGCCATTCAAGGCCTCGGACCTGCAACCGGTGATCCGCGCCAGCGCCTTCAGCCAGACCCTGGTGTGTTACCCGGGCGTCGGCGTGAAGACGGTAGCCGAGCTGGTGAAAAAGGCGCGCAGCACGACGATGACCTACGCCTCGGGCGGCGCTGGCTCGCCCGGCCACCTGACCACCGAACTGTTCAGCACCGCGGCCGGCATCCAGATGACCCACGTGCCTTACCGAGGCCCTGCTCCCGCGATGCAGGACATGCTGGGCGGCCAGGTGGAGTGCGGCTTCCTCGCCGGCCCCACCGTGCTGCCGCATGTGAAGTCGGGCAAGCTGGTCGCCCTGGCCGTCTCGGGCGCCAAGCGCTCGCCCCTGCTGCCCGACGTGCCCACCGTGGCCGAAGCCGGCTACCCCGGCTTCGACGCCACCTTCTCGCTGGTGCTGTTCGCGCCCAAGAACACGCCCGCCGCCATCGTGCAGAAGATGCACGACGCCATGGCCGTGGCACTCAAGAACCCGGAGCTGGTGGAGCGGCTCGCGCAGTCGGACCAGGTCGTGGTGGCCGGCAACGCCGCTGAAGCCGCCGCGCGCCTGGCGCAGGACACGCAACGCTGGGGCGAAGTGGCCCGCCGCATCAAGCTCAAGCTGGACTGAGCGCACAAAAAAATGATCGAGGAGACCCGCATGAACAACACTCACCGCGCCCGCCGCCTGGCGCTGGCCCTGACCGGCGCCTGCCTGCTCACCCCCTGGGCCGCCAGCGCGCAAGCCCCGGCCTGGCCCAGCAAGCCGGTCACGCTCATCGTCGGCACCCCGCCCGGCGGTGCCATCGACGCCTATGCGCGCGCCCTGGCCCAGCAACTGGGCAAGGTCACGGGTGGCACCTTCCTCGTGGACTACAAGCCCGGCGCCAACGGCAACATCAGCGCCGAGTTCGTGCAGAAGGCGCAGCCCGACGGCCACACGCTGTGGATCGGCACCCAGGCCATGATGACCATCAACCCCTCGGTCTATCCCAACCAGCGCTGGCAGCAAGCGGGCTTCAAGCCCATCGCCAAGGGCGTGGAAGCGCCGCTGGTGCTCGTCACTCATCCCTCGGTGCCGGCCCGCACGCTGGCCGAGCTCGTCAAATGGGCGGCCGCGAACCCCGGCAAGGCCGCCTATGCCTCCTTCAGCCCGGGCACGCCCTCGCAATTCCTGGGCTATCAGCTCAACCAGCGCTTCAAGCTGGACATGACCCACATCCCCTACAAGGGCTCGGGCCCGCAGACCACCGACCTGCTGGGCGGCCAGGTGCCGCTGGGGTTTGCGCAATTGCAATCGGTGATCCCGCACGTGCAGTCGGGCAAGCTCAATGCCATCGCCGTGACCAGCCCGCAGCGCTCGCGCCACCTGCCGCAGGTGCCCACGCTGGCCGAGCTGGGCTACAAGGAACTCAACACCACCATCTGGTTCGGCCTGCTGGCGCCCGCCGCGGCGCCCAAGGCGGTGCTCGACGCCATTGCCGCGGCCACGCAGAAGGCGCAGGCCGACGCGGACTACAAGGCCCGACTGGAAGCCCAGGGCTTCGACGTGCCGCAGGAATACGGCGACGCCTTCGCCGCCACCATCGCCATGGAAACGGCCCGCTGGGCCGAGGTGGTCCGCGCCACCGGCTTCAAGGCCAACGACTGAGGGCCGCGCCGCTGCGCGGTCCCGCTCAGAACTTGTGAAGAAATCGTAGCGAGCGGCCCGAGCGCAAGGCGGACGGAGCACAGGAACCGGAACGTACTTCAGGCACGTGAGGATTCCGACAACGGAGTTGCGGCGCAGGCTAACTTTCGTTTGCGAAAGTTAAGCGCAGCGGCCGGAGCCAACACCGCCCAACGCCGCGACGGGCAAGCGCAGTAGATTTATTCGCAAGTTCTCAGCGCGTGATCACCACCAGCACACTGCAGGGCGCGTGCTCGATCAGCGACTTGGACACCGAGCCGCGCCACCAGCGCGCCGCCCAGCCGTCCTGATGCTTGTGCCCCACCACGATCAGGTCGGCCTGCAGGCGGCCGGCGGCCTTGGCCAGTTCGTGCACCGGGTCGCCGCTCACCACCTCGCCACGCGCCTGCAAGCCCGCCTGCGCCAGGCGCTGCACCCCGGCATCCAGGATGGCCTGGTAGCGCTGGCGCTCGGCCTTCTCCATCTCCGCGTCGTACAGCCCGCCCTCGGGCCCCAGGGCGGTCATGGGCGGCAGCATCACGGCCACCAGCACCAGCTCGGCCTGGCTCCACTGCGCAATCTCGCGGCTGCCCAGCAGGGCCTGCTGGCCGGATTCGGAACCGTCGTAGCCCAACAGGATGCGTTTGTACATGGCAGGTCTCCTTGGCGTGGATGGGGACGCGCCCATCTTAGGCATTTCCGGTGGCGCAGCCAATCACCGGCCCGGCAAGCGCCGTTCAGGCCTTCCTGCCGCCCAGGCGGCTCTCCAGGGTGCCGTCGGTGGCAGCCTTCATCAGGCGGCGAAACGAGGGGCATTCCATATGGCTGGGCGCCGGGCAGTTGGCCGCGTGGCGCAGGCCCTTGCTCATGGCGCGCAGCCGCCGGATGACGGAATCCATCTGGTCGGCCTTGTCCTCCAGCATCTGGCGCTTGATGTTGGGCCGCTTGTCGGGCGTGAACATCTGCGCAATCTCGTCCAGCGTAAAGCCGGCCGCCTGGCCCAGCGAGATCAGGGCCAGCAGCTCCAGCACACCCGGGTCGAAGGTGCGGCGCAGCCCCTGGCGCCCGACCGAGGCGATCAGGCCCTTCTCTTCGTAATAGCGCAGCGTCGAGGCCGGCAGACCCGAACGCTTGGCGACTTCCGCAATGTCCATATTGAAAAAATGCCTTGACTTCAAGTCGACTTGAATTCGTAGATTAACGGCATCGACTCACCCCGTCAAACGAAAGGACGATCCCATGACCCCGTTCGATGCCGCCCCCTCCCTCCCACTATTCCGCGCCGTCGCCACCGGCATCGGCGCCACCGCCGTGATGGATCTGTGGCTCACGCTGCTCAAGGCCCTGGGCGTACCCGGGCTCAACTTCGCCCTGCTCGGCCGCTGGGTGGGGCACATGCCGCATGGCCGGTGGACGCATGACGCCATCGCCAAAGCGTGGCCCGTGCGCGGCGAACTGGCGCTGGGTTGGGCCGTGCACTACGCCACCGGCATCACCTTTGCGCTGCTGCTGGCCGCACTGGCCGGCCCGCAGTGGCTGCGTGCCCCCAGCCTGCTGCCCGCGCTGGGCTTTGGCCTGGGCACCGTGGTGCTGCCGCTGTTCGTCATGCAACCCGCCATGGGCGCGGGTGTGGCCTCGTCGCGCACCGCCACGCCGCTGCTCAACTGCCTCAAGAGCCTGGCCAACCACACGGTCTTCGGGCTGGGCCTGTATGCCGCGGCCCTTTCCATCGCTTCATCCACCGCGGCCTGAAGCCCCCCCTTCACCCCACTTGATAAGGAAACACGATCATGAAAAACATCGCCGTCATCTACCACAGCGGCCAGGGCAACACCGAGCACTTCGCCCGCCTCGTCGTCACCGGCGCGCAAAGCGTGGCCGATACCCGGGTCAGCCTGCTCAAGGCCGAAACCGTCACGATCAACCCTTCCAGCCTGATCGACTACGACGGCTACGTCCTGGGTTCGCCCACCTACCTGGGCGGCGTGAGCGGCCCCTTCAAGTCCTTCATGGACGCTACCGGCCTGCTGTGGCGCACGCAACAGCTCAAGGGCAAGCTGGCCGCAGGCTTCACCGTCTCGGGCCTGCCCTCGGGCGACAAGCAAAGCACGCTGATCTCCATGTTCACCTTCGCCATGCAGCACGGCATGATCTGGGTGGGCAACCCCTTCCTGCCGGGGCAGAACAGCGGCGTGCCCTACGAGCAGGCCATCAACCGCCTGGGCTCGTGGACCGGCCTGATGGCCCAGGCCGGCCACTCGGGCCCGGGCCAGTCCTACGCGCCCGGCGACCTGCGCACCGCCGAGGCCTTCGGCCGCAACTTCGCCAGCGTGCTGGCGCGCATGGCCGTCCAAGCCGAGGAGCTGGTGTGATGCTGCCCGTCCGTTACGCCCCCGCCCTGTTCAGCCTCATCCTTTCGGGCTGGATGTCCCTGGTCGTATCGGCCATCTCCACCTTCCGCGCGACCGGCCCGGGCGCCGATTTCCTGAGCCTCTGGCTCGGCGCCTGGCTCACGGCCTGGCTGATTGCGTTTCCGCTGGTGCTGCTGGTGGCACCGGTGACGCGCCGCATCGTGCAAGGCCTGGTGGGCGCACCTGCCGGGCCGGGGCGCTAATAATGGGCTGCAACAGCCTTGCCCCGTGTCAGCGGTTCTTTATTCCGTCAACCCCAAGGAGCGTCTGAATGATCACAGTCATCACCAACTTCCGCTTGCCCAAGCCCATCACGCGCGACGAGGCTCGCAAGATCTTCCTGAGCACGGCACCGACCTACCAGGGCGTACCGGGTCTGGTCCGCAAGGTCTACATCCTCTCGCAAGACGGAGGCACCGTGGGCGGACTCTATCTCTGGAACTCCCGCGCCGAGGCGGACGCCATGTACACCGAAAGCTGGAGAGCTTTCGTGCGCGAGAAGTACAACACCGAGCCCTCGGTCACCTACTTCGACAGCCCCGTCGTGGTGGATAACGTGACCAACGAAATTCTGTCGGACGAGTAGCGTGGCCTCTTGCGCGCCGGCTGCCCGCGGCACTACGGCAGCGGCCTCGCCCCACGGGTAAGAGCGGGGGTAGGTCTTGCGTTGCGACAAAGCAAGGCCAGCCGAAAAGGGCTGAGAGAATGTTGGAATGCAAGACCTGACCCCGTTGGCGTGCAGCTGAAGGCGCAAGCCACCCGCAGCCAGGAGCAGAACCGGGCCGCGGCACTGGAGCGGCTTCAGGAGATCGTGGCACAGGCCGCGCAGGTGCCGGAGATCCGGCGGCCGACGAAACCGACCTACGGCTCCCGGCAGCGCCGGCTTGAAGGAAAGGCCCAGCGCTCGCAGGTGAAGGCGACGCGGCGCAAGGTGGAAGAGTAGACTGGCGGCTTAAGGGGGAGCGATGAGCAGTTATTAACCCAGTACACCGTGAGCGCGCTCGACAGGAGAGGCTGCTTTCTACCAAGATCGGCACTTAGTGACGCAACCCAAAAAGTAGTCACGCTGGCACCACAGATTAGTCGGAAGCCACTAAATGTGATAATTTTTTGGACGTCCCGATTGGCTAGTGGTGCAGATCGCGCGAAGGTTCGGAATAATCCCCATGGCATTTGGTAAGAGCAAACGAGGCACTCACATCAACATTCCGAGATGTTCTTCCGCACTCTTGTGATAGATATCACGCCAGACTTGTCAGCCACTGCCACATCCCGCCTGCTAACAACACTCTTCTGGTTTATCCCTTCTCGCCATGCCCTCGCGTCGAGTTACCACCAATGGTTGGATTTACTGGCTCGCCCGGCATCCGAGGTTTGGGCTTATCTTGTTCGATAAGGCGGATCAATCCGATCTTGATGACGGCTACGTTCGCGTCTTTCAGTTGCAGACAAAGCAACGGCAGGTCTTGTCTCGCGCCTTACTGGAGTCTGAGGCGACAGCGGAGGTTTCCGACGCCGATTTTTTTCAGATCGTAAACGCGTACAACGCGGCAAAAGAATCTTTCGGTCTTCCACGGCTAGCACCGGAAAAGTACCCTCGCGTTATTCTGGACGAGAGGCATCAAGCGCATCTGCGCAAATATGGGTTGCCGCCAGCTGACCTCCGCAGGACAGAAAGAGATCCCCCTTACGCCCGGGTTGCGTACTGCTGGTCCTGCAAGAATCAATTGGACAACGCGATCTACATGGAGTGCGCCCGCTGCAGATGGATAGTCTGTCCTTGCGGCGCCTGCGGCTGCGCTAGAGGAAATAGTGACATCCGCTGACAAGGTGCGTCGCCTGGGGCCCCTGAAGCTGGTTGTCTCAGACTGGGCAACTTCGATACGCCTTATAGAACGCGTCTATTTCTTCGGCAGCCGCGTCCGAGGTGAATATCGCTCGGATAGTGATCTCGATATCGCCGTTCAGTTAACGACCACAGATCCAGATGAGGCGGTCGCTCAGTGGACGTTTGAGTGCGATAAATGGACTGTTGAGTTGGCCACGCTCATTCCGTTTCAAGTCGATCTTCAACTTCTGCATATGACGGCGACTCCTACGGTGGTTGCTGGCATTGCACGTGCGTCACTATTAGTCTATGCAAGACAGGTCTAACTCCGAAGCAGGACTGTCCTGTGTCGACACGTTGGATATCACTAGAGATCAACATCAGCGTTTGCTTTGAGCAAACGGTCGCCGCGGGTCGAGACCAGAAATTCAGTCAAGTTGTATCGATTGATTCAATCCTCACCCCAACTGCCCCGCCAGCAACCTCGCCACATGCACCGCCTCCCGCTGCGCGCCATCCGCAATCTGGTGTCGGCAGCTGGTGCCGTCGGCCACCACGATCGCATCGACCTTGGCGCGCACCGCAGGCAACAACGCTGCCTCGGCCATCTGCATGGAGACCTCGTAGTGCTCGGCCTCGTAGCCGAAGCTGCCGGCCATGCCGCAGCAGCTGGACTCGATGAGCTCAGGTTTGGCACCGGGGATCAGACTTAGCACCTCCATCACCGGCGTGACGGCGGCAAAGGCCTTCTGGTGGCAGTGGCCGTGCAGCAGCACGGGCTGGCTCACGGGTTTCAGCTTGGCCTTGAACGCTTCGAGCATGCCGGCCTTGGCCTCGCGGGCCAGGAACTCCTCGAACAGCAGCGCGCTCTTGGCGATCTGTTGGGCGCCCTCGCCCAGGCCCATGACGAGCAACTCGTCGCGCAGGGTCAGCAGGCAGCTGGGCTCCAGGCCGACGATGGCGATGCCTTTCTCGGCAAACGGCAGCAGGCTTTCCACCACTTCTTGCGCCTTGGCCTTGGCCTGGTCCACCATGCCGGCCGACAGGAAAGTGCGGCCACAGCACAGGTGCTTGCCGTCCGGCTGCGCCTTGCTGGCCACGTGCACGGTGTAGCCCGCGGCCTGCAGCACCTGCAGGGCAGCTTCGGCGTTGGCTGATTCGAAATAGCCGTTGAAGGTGTCGACGAACAGCACCACGGGCTTGGCGGCCGTCAGCACTTGCTCGCGGCTGGCGCTCTGCACGGGCGTGTTGAAGAAGTGTTTGGATTGCCACTGCGGCAGGCTGCGTTTGGCGGAGAAGCCGAAGAGCTTTTCGCTCAGCTGGGCCATGAGCGGCAGCTTGTCGCGCAGGTTCAGCACGGGGGCGATTTTGGCGGCGTGGCGCGCGTAGTCGGGCAGCTGGCCGACCAGCTTGTCTTTCAGCGTGTGGCCGTGTCTGGCCTTGTAGTGCTGCAGGAACTCGACCTTGAGCTTGGCCATGTCCACGCCGGTGGGGCAGTCGCGTTTGCAGCCCTTGCAGCTCACGCACAGGTCCATGGCCTCGCGCACTTCTTCGCTGGCTAGGGCATCCTTGCCGTCCAGCCCCTCGATCTGACCGCTGAGCGCCAGGCGCAGGGTGTTGGCACGGCCGCGGGTGAGGTGCTGTTCATCGCGCGTGACGCGGTAGCTCGGGCACATGGTGCCGGCGTCGAACTTGCGGCAGTGGCCGTTGTTGTTGCACATCTCCACGTGCATGGCCATGCCATGTGCCGGGTCGCCACCCGTGCCGGGGGCGGTGGTCACTTCGGTCACCGGGTCGGCCTGCACGTTCCAGGCGCTCCAGTCCAGCGCGGGCTGGATGGGCACGACGCGGTACGAAGGCGGGAAGCGCATCAGCGTGGTGTCGTCCATCTTCGGCGGGTTGATCAAACGCTTGGGGCTCAGCAGGCAGGCCGGGTCCAGGTACTCCTTGATCTGGGTGAAGGCTTGCGTGAGGCGCGGGCCGAACTGCCATTCGATCCATTCGCCGCGGCACAGGCCATCACCGTGTTCGCCGCTGTAGGCACCCTTGTACTTGCGCACGAGCTCGCTGGCCTCTTCGGCGATGGCGCGCATCTTCTTCGCGCCTTCGCGCCGCATGTCGAGGATGGGCCGCACGTGCAGCGTGCCGACCGAGGCGTGGGCGTACCAGGTGCCGCGGCTGCCGTATTTGCTGAAGACCTCGGTGAGCGCGTTGGTGTATTCGGCCAGGTGCACCAGGGGCACGGCGCAGTCTTCGATGAAGCTCACGGGCTTGCCGTCGCCGCGCAGGCTCATCATGATGTTGAGGCCGGCCTTGCGCACTTCCCACAGGTTCTTCTGCGGTGCGTCGTCGATCATCTCCACCACGCTACCGGGCAAGCCCAGCTCACCCATCAGATCGACCAGCTCCTTGATCTTGGGCGCGATGTCGGCCTTGCTGGCGCCGGAGAACTCCACCAGCAGCACGGCTTCGGGTTTGCCGCCGTTGATGGCGGGCGAGAGCGCGGTGCGGATGGTGGGGGCGAAGGCCGGGTTTTGCAGCGAGAGCTCGATCATGGTGCGGTCGACCAATTCGACTGCCGTGAGCGCCCCGCCCTGCATGTTGTGGCCCAGCTTGACGATGTGCTGGGCGCTGTCCATCGCCTGGTAGAAGGTGGGGAAGTTCACCACACCCAGCACCTTGGCGCGCGGCAGCTCGCTGAGCTGCAGGCAGAGCGAGCGCGTGAGCGCCAGCGTGCCTTCGCTGCCGATGAGCAGGTGGGCCAGGTTGACCGAGCCGTCCGTCGTATACGGCTTCTCGTTCTGGTTGTGGAAGATGTCCAGGTTGTAGCCGGCCACACGGCGCAGCACCTTGGGCCAGCGCGCTTCGATCTCGTCGCGGTGCAGGCCGGCCAGGCCACGCACGTAGTCGCCGATCTGCTTCACGCGGCCGCTGGCCGTGTCGTAACGGCCGAAGGTCAGCAGCTCGCCGTCGGCCAGCCAGGCCTGGGCGCCGATGACGTTGTGCACCATATTGCCGTAGGCGATGGAGCGGCTGCCGCAGGAGTTGTTGCCGGCCATGCCGCCCAGCGTGGCCTGCGCGCTGGTGGAGACGTCCACCGGGTACCAGAGGCCGTGTTTCTTGAGGTCGGCGTTCAGGTGGTCCAGCACCAGGCCGGGCTCCACACGGGCCGTGCGCTGCTCGACGTTGACGTCGAGGATCTTGCGCATGTGTTTGCTGTGGTCGATGACCAGCCCCGCGCCCACCGTCTGGCCGCACTGGCTGGTGCCGCCGCCGCGCGGCACGATGGGGACCTTGAGGTCACGGCAGATGTCGATGGCCAGGCGCACGTCGGCGGCCTCACGCGGCAGGAACACGCCCACGGGCATGGCCTGGTAGATGGAGGCATCGGTGGCGTAGCGGCCGCGGTCGGCCGGGCTGAACAGCACCTCGCCGCGGGTCTCGGCGCGCAGGCGCGCGGCCAGGCGGCCGGCGACTTCGTTGCTGAGGCGGGAGACGGACTCGTAGGTCTGGCTGGCGGAGGTTTGCGTCACGCTGGCGGGCAGGGGTGCATTCATATCGATACTCAGTTTTTCGCGTTCACGGCCTGGGCCGTGCGCATCTGTTCAACCACCACATCGCGCTTGTGGCCCAGGTGGGCGACCAGTTCGGTGCGCAGGGCGGCGCCGTCGCGTTTTTGCAGGGCTTCGATCATGCGGTCGTGTTCCTGCATGGCGCGCGCCCACTTCTCGCCGTCCTGGTTGGAGCGGAAGCGCAGGGCCTGCAGCCGGGCGTTGACCTGCTGGTAGGTGGCGGTGAGCACCGGGTTGCGGGCGGCGGCGTTGAAAGCGCGGTGGATGGCGGCGTTGAGCCGGTAATAGGCCGAGAGGTCGCGCCGGGTGTATGCGGCTTTCATCTCGTAGTGCATGGCCTCGATCTCGGCCAGTTCCTCGGGCGTGATGCGTTGCGCCGCCAGTTCGCCCGACAGGCCTTCCAGGCCGGCCATGACCTCGAAGGTGTTGAGGATGTCGGCCTCGCTCAGCTCCACGGCAATGGCGCCGCGGTTGGGCAGCAGCTCCACCAGGCCCTCGGCAGCCAGGGTCTTGATGGCTTCGCGCAGCGGGGTGCGCGAGACCTTCATCTGCTCGCACAACTCGCGCTCGTTGAGCTTGGCGCCGGGGGCGATCTGGCCCTCCACCAGCAGCTGGCGCAGGCGCTGGGTGACCTGCCCGTGCAGGGCCGTGGGCATGGACAGGATTTCAGCCATGGATATGCTTTGTATTCAAAAAGATCGTGATTTCAAGCGATTTTAGGGTCTTTCTGGTTGACAAACAAATTTTGTATGCAAAAAATGCGTTTGTCCTTTACCTCTGATTTGCCATGCTGACCACCGATTTCCACCCCACCGGCCGCCACTTCCTCCAGATTCCGGGCCCCTCCCCCGTGCCTGACCGCGTGTTGCGCGCCATGAGCCTGCCCACCATCGACCACCGTGGCCCCGAGTTTGGCGCCATGGGCCTGAAGATCCTGGCCGACATCCAGAAGATCTTCCAGACCAAACACCCGGTCATCATCTACCCGGCCTCGGGCACCGGCGCCTGGGAAGCCGCGCTGACCAACACCCTCTCCCCGGGTGACCACGTGCTCATGTACGAAACCGGTCACTTCGCCTTTCTATGGAACCGCCTGGCCACGCGCCTGGGCCTGAAGGCCGAGGTCATCGCCCTGCCCGGCACCGACAACGGCGTGCCCGCCAGCTGGCGCCGCGGTGTGTCGGCCGAGCTGATCGAGCAGCGCCTGAAGGCCGACACGGGCCACGCTATCCGCGCCGTCTGCGTGGTGCACAACGAAACCTCCACCGGCGCGACCAGCAACATCGCCGCGGTACGTAAGGCGATCGACGCCGCCAAGCACCCGGCCCTGCTGCTGGTGGACACCATCTCGGGCCTGGCCTCGGCCGACTACCGCCACGACGAATGGGGCGTGGACGTCTCCATCAGCGGCTCGCAAAAGGGCCTGATGCTGCCGCCGGGCATGAGCTTCAACGCGCTCTCGCCCAAGGCCATCGAGGCCAGCAAGACCGCCAAGCTGCCGCGCAGCTTCTGGGCCTGGGACACGATCATCGAGATGAACAAGACGGGCTACTGGCCCTACACGCCCAACACCAACCTCATGTACGGCCTGAGCGAAGCAGCCGACATGATCCTGGGCCAGGGCCTGGAGGCCGTGCTGGCACGCCACCAGCGCTGGGCGGCCGGCGTGCGCGCCGCGGTGAACGCCTGGGGCCTGCCCATCCAGTGCGCCGACGCGGGCGTGTACTCGCCCATCCTGACCGGTGTGATGACACCCGAGGGCGTGGACGCCGACGCCATCCGCAAGATCGTCTACGAGCGTTTCGACTGCTCGCTGGGCACGGGCCTGGGCAAGATCAAGGGCCGCATGTTCCGCATCGGCCACCTGGGCGACAGCAACGACCTCACGCTGATCGGCACGATTGCCGCCTGCGAGATGGGCCTGAAGCTCGGCGGCGTCAAGCTGGCCGGTTCGGGCGTGCAGGCCATCATGGACTACTACGCCGGCCACCCGGCGGCCGTGCCGCAGCGCAAGGCCGCCTGATCGACAAGCAGAATTTCTACAACGACCCGAGGAGACACACCATGAAACGCAGAACCTTCGTCACCGCCACGGCGGCCACTGCAGCCACCCTGGCCGCCCCCATGCTCCAGGCGCAGACCCTGCCCGGCGGGCCGGTGCGCATCATCGTGGGCTTCGCCCCGGGCGGCGGCACCGACGTGCTGGCCCGCATCGTCGGCCAGAAACTGCAGGCTATGTGGAACACCACCGTGGTGATCGAGAACAAGGCCGGCGCCTCGGGTGTGATCGCGGCCGACTTCGTGGCCAAGGCCCCGGCTGACGGCAACACCCTGCTGATGGCCCACATCAACAGCCACGCCCTGGCCCCCGGGCTCATGCCCAAGCTGGGCTACGTGGTGGAGCGCGACTTCACGCCGCTGACGCTGGTGGGCGTCACGCCCAACCTGCTGATCGCCAACACCAACCTGCCCGCCCAGACCGTGGCCGACGTGGTGGCCCATTGCAAGGCCAACCCGGGCAAGGTCAGCTTCGGCTCGGCTGGCCAGGGCTCGGCCCAGCACCTGGCCATGGAGTCGTTCAAGCTCGCTGCCGGCGTGGACGCGCTGCACGTGCCCTACAAGGGTTCGGGCCCCATGCTGGTCGATCTGATCGGCGGCCAGATCCACTACTCCTTCGACACCATGACCGCCGCCACGCCGCACGTGAAGAGCGGCAAGGTGCGCGCCATCGCCCAGACCCGCGCCAAGCGCGCCTCGGGCCACCCCACGGTGCCGACCATGGCCGAGTCCGGCTTCCCTGGCTTCGAAGCCACGACCTGGTATGGCCTGGTGGGCCCGGGCAAGCTGCCGGCCGCCATGGCCCAGCGCATGAACGAAGACATCAACAAGGTGCTGGCCATGCCCGATGTGAAGGAAAAGCTGGACCTGTACGGTGCCGAAGACGGCGGCGGCACGGCCCAGCAGTTTGCCGACTTCATCCGCAGTGAGCAGTTGAAGTGGGGCAAGATCATCAAGGACGCCAAGGTCACTGTAGAGAGCTGATTCCACCTTCGTCCCCCCATCCGTTCGCCCTGCGCCCGAACAAGGGCCGGGGCGTACGTCTTTTGTGAACATAATTTCCCATGACTGATGCAGGCCAAGTCCACCTGAACATCGAGGCCGGCGTGGCCTCGGTGATCTTTGACCGCCCCCAGGCGCGCAATGCGATGACCTGGGCCATGTACGAGCAGCTGATGGCGATCTGCCGCCAGCTGCGTGAGGACACGACCGTACGCGTCGTCACCTTCCGCGGCGCCGGCGGTGAGGCCTTTGTGGCCGGCACCGACATAACGCAGTTCCAGAACTTTGGCAACGGCGCGAAAGGCGGCGAGGACGGTGTCGCCTACGAGCGCCAGATCGATGCCTGCATGGAGCTGCTGGGCAGTCTGCCTATGCCCACGCTGGCCGTGGTCGAGGGCTGGAGCGTAGGCGGCGGCGTGGCCATCGCGACGGGTTGCGATTTCCGCATCGCCACGCCCACGGCCAAGTTTGGCGTGCCGATTGCCAAGACCCTGGGCAACTGCCTCTCGGTGAGCAACCTGGCGCGCCTGTCGGCCGCCTTCGGCATGCAGCGCGTCAAGCGCATGCTGCTGCTGGCCGAGATGATCAACGCCGACGAGGCCCTGGCCTGCGGCTACCTGCAGGAGGTGAGCGCACCGGGCGAGCTGGATGCCGCCGTGTCGCGCCTCACGGGCAAGCTCGCGGCCCTGGCCCCGGTGACACAGCGCGTCAGCAAGGAAGGCCTGCGCCGCCTGACCGTGCACAACCTGCCCGAGGGCGAGGACCTGGTGCGTGCCGCCTATGGCAGCGCCGACTTCCGCGAGGGCGTGAGCGCCTTCGTCGAGAAGCGCCCCCCGGCCTGGAAAGGAAAGTGATGAGCAACAAGACCACCCGCCCCGGCCCGCTTCACGGCCTGCGCGTGCTCGAACTCACGCAGATCATGTCGGGCCCGACCTGCGGCCAGCTGCTGGCCGACATGGGCGCCGATGTGATCAAGGTCGAGAAGCTGCCCGGCGGCGACGATGCGCGCGCCTACCGCGACCCGCTGGTGAACGGCGTTTCAGCACCCTTCATGATGATGAACCGCAACAAGCGCGGCATCGCCATCGACCTCAAGCACGCGGACGGCAAGGCCGTGCTGCTGCGCATGGTCGAGAAGTCCGACGTGCTGGTGGAAAACTTCCGCGGCGGCACCATGGACAAGCTGGGCCTGGGCTATGAGGAACTCTCCAAGGTCAATCCGGGCCTGATCTACTGCGCCATCACGGGTTACGGCCGCAACGGGCCCTACGCCAACAAAGGCGGCTTCGATCTGATCGCCCAGGGTTTCGCCGGTCTGATGTCCATCACCGGCGAGCCCGGCGGCGCGCCGGCCAAGAATGGCAACGCCGTGTCCGACATGAACGCGGGCATCCTCGGCGCCCTGGGCATCGTTGCAGCCTATGTGCACAAGCTCAAGACGGGTGAGGGCCAGATCGTCGACACCTCGCTCAGCGATGCGGCCCTGCAGCAGCTCTACTGGCACGCGGCCATCTTCTTTGCCACCGGCAAGTCGAGTGAGCCCACGGGCTCGGCCCACATCCTGACCGCGCCCTACCAGGCCTTCGAGGCCAGCGACGGCTGGATCAATATCGGCGGCGCCAACCAGGCCAACTGGGAGCGCATCGCCGAGGTGCTGGGCCATCCCGAGTGGCGCAGCGACGCGCGTTTTGTCACCAACAGCGACCGCATGGTCCACCGCGAGGAACTGGTGGCGCTGATGAACGCGGTGCTGCGCACACGCACGCGGGCCGAGTGGCAGTCTGCCTTCGACAACGCCGGCGTTCCGGCTGGCCCGGTGCACACCGTGGGCGAAGCCCTGAGCCACCCGCAGACCCTGGCACGTGGCATGGTGGTGGAGCTGGACCATCCGCAGGCCGGCCTGACACGTGCCCTGGGCTGCCCCATCCATTTCTCCGCCACCCCGGCACAGGTCACGCGCCCGGCCCCCCTGCTGGGCCAGCACACGCGCGAGTTGCTGAAAGAATTTGGTTACAGCGACACACAGGTAGATACGTTCATAAGTACTAACGCAATAGCCGAAGCGTAAAAATCTGTCATCATGGAACTCAGTCGCAAGCTCTAGCGGCACTTTTATGAGTGATGGCTTATGCGTACAACGATATCCGCGCTGCTGTGCGCGTTGGGAACATTGATCGGTACGACAGCATGGGCCCAGAATGCCTGGGTCGTCGGCCAATCTGCACCGCTCTCCGGCAGCAATGCCGTCTTCGGCAAGGACATCCGCGACGGCGCCCTGGCCTATTTCAAGCTGGTCAATGCCCAGGGCGGTGTAGGCGGCGTCCCCATCGAGCTCGTCACGCTGGATGACCAGAACCAGCGCAAGATCGCCGGCGAGAACACCACCAAGCTGCTGCAAAACCGCAACCTGGTCGCCCTGTTCGGCTACGCCTCGGCCACGCTGAGCCTGGACGCCATGCCCCAGGCCGAGAAGGCCGGCATGCTCTTCTTCGCCCCCTTCTCCGGTGCCAACCCGGTGCGCAAGTCCAGCCCCGTGGTCCACACCCTGCGCGCCTCCTACGGCGACGAGCTGGAAAAGATGCTGGCCTTCTGGACCGGGCTGGGCATGAAGCAGGTAGTGGTGGTGCACTACGACGACGAGGTCGGCATCCAGAACCTGGGCGTCGTCAAGGACTACCTGGCGCGCCAGGGCAAGCAGCCGCAGGCCTTCGCCCTGGAGCGCAATGCCAAGCTGGACGATGCCCGCTTCACGCAGCTGGCCGCGCTCAAGCCCGAGGTCATCATCAACACCGTGCTCTCCGGCCCGGCCGCCGAGATCAGCAAGCAGCTGGTGGCACGCGGCATGTACATCCCCATGTCCAGCCTGTCCTTCGTCGGCGCGCAGCAGTACATCGACGCAGCCGGCGATGCCGGCGCCGGCGTGTCCATCTCGCAGGTGGTGCCCAGCACCGGCGCCTCGCTGCCCGTCGTGCGCGAATGCAGCAAAGCCCTGCAGGAGTCCGGCGTCACCAAGGCCATGAACAGCACGCACCTGGAAGCCTGCATAGCCGCCAAGGTGCTGACCGAGGCCATGCGCCGCAGCAAGAAACCCGGCGACCACAAGGCCCTGCTGGCGGCCCTGAGGAACCTGGGCAGTTTTGATACCGGTGGTTTTACCGTGACCTATGGACCGGAGCAGAACCACGGCAGCAAGTACGTGGAGCTGGGCATGGTCACGCGCGGCGGCAAGCTGCGCAACTGAACCACGAAACAATTGCTTACGCGGTTGAACACCTGCACACAGGTGTTTCCGTTTCGGCCCTAGTCCTGAAACAAGTTCAGGATCACCATGGAGGCATCAAGTTTTCCATGGGACCGCACATGTTCACTCGACACTTCAAGCGCCTGGGTCTGGCCACTCTGCTGTGGACACTGGGCGGCTTGCTGCACACCAGCGCCCAGGCCCAGAACGCCTGGGTCGTCGGCCAGTCGGCACCGCTCTCCGGCAGCAACGCCGTCTTCGGCCAGGACATCCGCGACGGCGCCCTGGCCTATTTCAAGATGCTCAACGCCCAGGGCGGCGTAGCCGGTGCCCCGGTCGAGCTGCTCACCCTGGACGACCAGAACCAGCGCAAGCTCGCCGGTGAGAACACCAGCAAACTGCTGCAGACCAAGGGCCTGGTGGCCCTGTTCGGCTACGGCTCGGCCACGCTGAGCCTGGACGCCATGCCCCAGGCCGAGAAGGCCGGTGTGCTCTTTTATGCGCCCTTCTCCGGCGCCAACCCGGTGCGCAAACCCAGCCCCGTGGTCTACACGCTGCGCGCCTCCTATGGCGACGAACTGGAGAAGATGCTGACCTTCTGGATGAGCCTGGGCATGAAACAGGTGGTGGTGGTGCACTACGACGACGAAGTCGGCATGCAGAACCTGGGGGTGGTCACCGACTATCTGGTGCGCCAGGGCAAGACGCCCAAGGCCTTCGCGCTGCAGCGCAATGCGAGGATCGACGCCGCCAAGATGGATGCGCTGGTCGCCCTGCAGCCCGAGGTCATCATCAACACCGTGCTCTCCGGCCCGGCGGCCGACATCAGCAAGCAGCTGACCGCACGCGGGCTCTACGTGCCCATGTCCAGCCTGTCCTTCGTCGGGGCGCAGCAGTACATCGACGCCGCCGGTGCGGCCGGCGCGGGCGCCTCCATTTCACAGGTGGTGCCCAACGCATCCGCTTCGCTGCCCATCATCCGCGAGTGCGGCAAGGCCCTGCTGGACGCCGGCATCAGCAAACCCATGAACAGCACGCACCTGGAGGCCTGCATCGGCGCCAAGGTGCTGGCCGAGGCCATGCGCCGCAGCAAGCGCGTCGGCGACGCCAAGGCCACGCTGGCCGCGCTGCGCACCCTGGGCAGCTATGACGTCGGCGGCTACACCGTGCACTATGGGCCTGAGCAGAACCACGGCAGCAAGTACGTGGAACTGGCCATGGTCACGCGCAACGGGCGGCTGCGCAATTGAAGAGGTGAGGGTGAGAGGGAGTTCTCCAGAGGGAATTGCAAAGGGCGCCGTCGGCGCCCTTTTTTTATCCTGTCAGAGCGGACTCAGACCGTGAGTTCGCGTGCGCTGATCTGGTACTTGAAGGCGTCGGGCGAATAGGAGTCCAGGCGCTCGTCGGCGGTCTCGGCCACCGGGTACATCAGGAAGCCCAGCTTCGGCCCCTTGGCACCGGGCAAGGCCACGTCATGCGCCATGTTCCAGGCCAGCCAGTTGCCCTCCCAGCCGCCGAACAGGGCCTGGTTGACCGGCGCCACTACCGGGTCGGTGGTGTTCTTGATCCACTGCGGCGTCTCCAGCCGCATGACCTTGGCCACATCGGCCGGGTCCATGGCCACCCAGCCGTAGTCCTTGAGGTAGACCTCGGCGCGGCAGTGCTGCGCGCCCTTGAGGCTGGTCGGGTTGCCGCTGAGCTCCTTGTAGCCGAAGGCCGAAGGCACCAGGCGCAGGCCGTAGACGTCGCGCGCGGGCAGGCCCACGGCGCGGCACAGGCCGACGAAAACCGCATTCAGGTCGGCGCATTTGCCGCCCAGGTTACCCGTCTCCAGCATGGCCTTGATGTCGCCCTCGCCGCAGCCGCGCACCTTGGGTTCGCGCCAGGTGTTGGCCACCACCCAGTCGTAGATGGCGCGAGCCTTCTCGGCGTCGGTCTTGGCGCCGCGTGTGGCTTCCAGCGCCGTCTTGCGCACGATGCCGTCGGTGGGCAGCAGGGCCGTGGGCCGGGTCCAGAACTGGAGATTGGCCGCGGCCTCGGGGACCGGCTTTTTGGCCGCCCAGTTGACGGCGCGGTTGTTGGTCTGGATGCGGCTGGTCAGTTCGACCCAGGGCTTTTTCTCGCCAGGTGCGAAGTCCACCTGCAGCAGCCGGGCACCGTAGACCGCGTCGCTGCCCATGCGGGCCTGGCCGTTGCTGGCATAGCTGTTGCCCAGCGAACGCTGCCAGTCGGCGTCGACCGAGGGCACCGGCAACCAGACGCGGGTGGCGCCTTCGGCCTGCTGGATGTCGACACGGGTCGTCACCTCGAAGGTGCGCCAGGCGCCGGGTTGGGGGTTGAACTGGCGCTGCGCCGGCGCGGTCTGCGCCAGGCCCAGGGCCGGCAGCGTGTAGGCGGCCGACAGGCCTGCCGCGTTCTTCAGGAATGTTCGACGTTCGGTGGTCATCAAGAGAGCTCCGTCATGGTAGGGGAACGCCGCCGGCGCAGGTCAAGGTGCTCCGGAACGGCGTGCGCACGACAAGGATGTCGTGGCAGCCGAGATTATCGGGTCTCTAGGGACCCTCTGCAGAACTCCCGTCATGCGCGTTCGAGTCAAAAACGGGATGATTTGTCCGCCAAGACCGCGCAGCCTGTGCTATTGGCACAAGCAAGTGGTTTGGTGGGCAAAGGGCCCGTTTTT
>JAXMMJ010000113.1:0-5206 GCA_034366585.1 Hylemonella sp. | reverse complement strand
GAAGCTGCCGTCGGCGCGGCACTCGGCGACGGGAAAACCCATGTCGTCCCAGCCCGGTACCGTGTCCCAGTCGGTGTAGTTGCCGCCGGTGGCCTGCGTGCCGCACTCGATCAGGTGACCGGCCAGGCTGCCCTGCGCGAGCAGATCGTGGTCGGCGGCGGTCCAGCCAAAGGCATGGATAAGCGGCGCCAGTGTGACCGCGCTGTCGACGCAGCGGCCAGTGACCACGATGTCGGCGCCGGCCGCCAGCGCGGCCGCAATCGGGAAGGCACCCAGATAGGCGTTGGCGCTCATGACCTTTTGCGGAAACGGGCTACCTGCGAACATCTCCTGGGTGCCGGCTGCGCGCAGTGCTTCCACCTGCGGCATCAGGTCGTCACCCAGAACGGCGGCGATTTTCAGATCGACACCTTTGGCCTGGGCTGCCGCCACCAGCGCGGCGCGGCAGGCGGACGGGTTGACGCCGCCCGCGTTGGCAATGACCTTGATGCCGCGCAACTTCAGTTCCTTCATCAGGGGCTGGAGGGTGGTCACGAAATCCGGTGCATAGCCCAGTGCCGGGTCTTTGGCCTTGGCGCGGCTGAGCAGCGACATGGTGATTTCGGCCAGGTAGTCGAACACCAGGACGTCGATGTTGCCGCGCTGCACCAGTTGGGCGGCGGCGAACTCAGAGTCGCCCCAGAAGCCCGAGGCGCTGCCAATGCGAAGGGTGTCTTTTTTCATGAATGTCTCCAGTTGATTGGGGGAGTGGGGTCAGCGCGGGGTGGTGGCAAGACTGCGTGGCCAGAACACGCGCCAGATACCTTTGGCTGTGGCGCAGACTGTGCCATGGGCATCCAGGAACTCCCCCTCTGCAAATGCAGTCGTGCGGCTGATGCGCACCACCTTGCCGCGCGCCTCAAAGCTATCGCCCAAGGCAGCGTTGAGGAAGGTGATGTCGAGGTTGATCGTGAACTGGCGCAGCTCGAAGGGGTCAATGTCGGCCGCCTCAGGCATGTCCAGCAGCGAGGAGATGATGGCCCAGCCCAGCGCGCCGTCAAACATATAGGAGATGACGCCGCCATTGATCACTGTGTCCGAACCGCCGCCGCCGCGTTGGGTGGGGAGGGCTTTGGGCAGTCGCACAATAGCTCTGCCCACGCCTGTTTCTTCCACTTCCAGCCCTTGCGCCTTCAGAAAGGGGTTGTCGTTCCAGCTTTTCTTGTAAGCGGCGATGCGGTCAAGGTGGGGGGCGTTGGCATTCATATGGGGTTCCTGAGGCTTGTTTAAAAATCGTAGGGGATTCAAAGCATCGCCAGTTGTTCGATGCGTTGCACATGGGCCGCCAACGAACGGCGCGCCAGTGGCCAGAGCGCTGCGGGCGTGTCGTCATAGGCGAGTGGCAGCCAGTCGTCCAGGCTGCCTTGCGGGACGGCGCGCATGGCCGCCAGCACCTTGGCCTCGCGCCGCAGGCGGTGCGCCTTGAGCTGCGCAATGGACTGCGCCGCCCAGCCGATGACGTGGCCGTGCGCCGGCAGGATGAATTCGATACCGTCCTCTTCGCAGGCCTGCGCCAGGCGGTCCAGCGAATCGAGGTAGGCGCTCATGTCGCCGTCGGGCGGGTCGATGATGGTGGTGCTGCCGCTGAGAATGTGGTCGCCCGAGAACAGCAGACCGTCTTCTTCGAGGATGAGGCAGAGGTGGTTGGCGGCGTGCCCTGGGGTATGGACCACGCGCAGGGTGCTGTGGTGCTCGCCATCGTGCAGCATCAGGCGCTCGCCGTCGGCCAGCGCGCGGTCGGGGGCGAAGGCTGCTGTGGAGCGGGCGGTGGCGGCGCTGGCCAGGCCCAGCACGGGCGGCGTACGGCCCGTCAGGCGGGCGCAGGCCTGGGCCAGCGGCCGTGCGGCGGGGGAGTGGTCGGCGTGCGAGTGGGTGCAGACGATGGCCGTGATCTGGCCCGCCGTGAACGCCAGCAGGCGCTCGATATGGTCGTTCAGCAAGGGGCCCGGATCGATGACGATGTAGCCACTGGCCGCGTCACCCACGATGTAGCTGTTGGTGCCGGGGCCGGTCATGACGCTGGCGTTGGGGGCGGTGAGGCGATGCAGGTTCCGCAGCAGGGGCACCGGCCGTTCGTGCTGCCAGTCCAGCGCATGTTCCAGTTGTCCGGATGGGCACACCAGCGCGAGCTCGGCGTAGGGCAGGTCCTGCTCCATGAAGCGCTGCGGTTGACCGCCGACCAGACCACCACGGGGGGTGGAGTTCCACAGTGGTTCGTCCTCGGTGCAGGCCGCCAGGGCCTGCCCGGCCTGTTCGAAGGCCGACAGCCAGTGCAGGGTGCGGATGGTGGGGAAGATCATGAAGAAGTTGCCGGCCTGGTGCTGCGCCAGCGCATCCTGGGGCCGGACCCAGACCGGCTCGAACTGCTCCATTTCGTCGGCCACCGGTTCCTGCTGGTCGGGCATCAGCGCAGCGAAGAAGACGGTGTCGAAACGCTTGGGCACGCTGCGGTCCGTGGTCCAGCAGGCCAGCATGCGCGCCTGATCGACCGCCAGTGACCAGCCCTGGGCTTGCAGTTGCGGGTACAGCGCCCGGCTGCGGTCCAGCGCTTGAAGGTGGGTGCGGGTGATGGGCCTGCCATCGGCCTGCACGGCCAGCAGGATGCCCAGTTCCTCGAAGGTTTCCCGCAGCGCCGCCAGCGCCGCCGTGCGGTAGCGTCCGCCCGCGTCGGGGGCGCGCGCCAGCGTGTGTGTCTGGTGGTCGTCGGCGTCCACTCGCCCGCCGGGGAACACATAGGCGCCGGGCAAGAAGCTGGCGTTTGGCGAGCGCCGGGTCATCAGCACTTCGACGCCCAGCGCTCCGTCACGCAGCAGCAGCAGGGTGGCCGCTGGGTGCGCCACGGCCGGTTCTTTGCGGGGGTGCAGTTGCAGGGTGGGGCGGGCCATGGCGGTGTTCCTTGCGCGGGGGATGGGGGCTCTACGCGCTGGCCGAATGGGTGCGCAGCAAGGCGTCGAGTGTGCTTTCCAGGTGGGTGAGGGAATTGCATTCGCGCGCGATGTGGCAATAGGGCGCGTAGCGCTTCATCTCCGAATCGCCCAGGCCCCAGAACGAGGTGGGCTCGGGATTGAGCCAGATCACCCGGCGCGCGCGCTCATAAAGCTGCTTCATGACCTCGACATGCGCCTCGCCGCGGTTGTTGCGCGCGTCGCCCAGGATCAGCACCGTGGTGCGGCGGTCGATGTCGCCCAGCAATTGTTCTTCAATATCGAGCAGGGTTTGACCGTAGTCGGTGCCGCTGCCGCCCACGGCCTGCATCACTTTGTCGACCGCTTGCTCGACCGGCAGCAGCTCGAAGGTGTCGCTCACGTCCACCAGGTGGTTGGTGAAGGCGAAACTGCGCACGTCGCTGACCTGCTCGCCCAGGCTGTGCAGGAACAGCAGCAGAAAGCGCGCGTACTGGCGCACCGAGCCGCTGACGTCGCAGATCGCCACCACGCGTGGCCGATCCACCACCTTGGAGCGCCAGAAGGTCTCGAACATCACGCCGTCGTAGGCCGCGTTCTTGCGCAGGGTCTTGCGGAAGTCGAGCTGGCCGCGCACCCGCTGCTTCTTGCGCCGCGAGTGGCGATCAGCCAGCCGCTTGGCGATTTTGCTGACGATGACGTGCATGCGCGCGAAATCGCGCTTTTCGATGTTGGAGAGCTTTTGCGTTTGCAGGAAGTCGTCGTGCAACTGGCGCGTCGGTGCCGTGCCGTAGAGCGCGAGTTTGCGTTCGACAAAATTGCGCACCTCCTCGAACAATTTCTTGCGCATCGGTTCGAGGTCTTTGGCACGCTCGGGTGCCAGCGTCTGGCGTTTGGCGTCAGAGATTTCGCGGTCCAGCAGCTCCAGCCCCATGGCCTGCTGGATTTTCTGGGTGTAGTAGCCTTTTTGGGTGAAAAACCAGATGTCGGTCAGGCCCACCTCGCGCGCGGCTTCCTGCATGCGCTTTGCCAGTGCCGCAGAGTCCCCCGACAGCAACAACTGCGACAAGGCCTGGCCACCGCTGCCCTGGCAGCCGCCCGGCCCACCGGAACCGGTTGCGGTCTGTTTGTTTTGGGCTGGGTCCGGCAGGTCTTGCGCGGCCATGGCGTCTGAAGCGGGGTTTGCGTTGGGGTCGGTGTCGGGCCTGAAGGAGGGCTTGGCCGGACTGCCTTGCGCGGCCATGTTTTCGAAGGAACTGAAACGGAAGAAGCGGTCAAAGGCATCGTCGTACAGGGCGCGATCCGGGGTGGTTTTCGCCAGTGTCGTGCCCAGTGCGCTTTTCAGGAGGGTGCGGTCGCTCCAGCCGACCAGCGCCACGGCGCGCGCCGCATCGACCTGGGCGTTCAGGCTGATCTCGAGGTCGCTGCCGCGCAGCGCCTTGAAGAAATCCTCAAGCGTGGCTTGCACGGGGAATCTCCGCATCCTTGCGCGCTTGTTGCAGCAGGGCCGGCAGTTGCTCGCTGGCCGAGGCGATGTCCTGCTCGAACTTGAGGAAGACACTGAGCGTGCCCTTCACCATGTCCAGGCTCAAGTGTTCGGCGTGCAGCAGCAGCAGCGTTTTGGCCCAGTCGATGGTCTCGCTGACCGAGGGCTGCTTTTTCAGGTCCATCTGCCGCACCGCCTGAATGAAAGCGACCAGTTCGCGGTTCAGTGTTTCCGACAGGCCTGGCACGCGGCGCTCCAGAATGCGCCGCTCCAGCTTCGCTTCGGGGAATGGAATGTGCAAATGCAGGCAGCGGCGCTTGAGCGCGTCGCTCATCTCGCGCGTGTTGTTGCTGGTGAGAAAAACGATGGGCTTGACCTTGGCCTTGATGGTGCCGAGTTCGGGCACCGAGACCTGAAAGTCGGACAGCACTTCGAGCAGGAAAGCCTCGAACTCGGGGTCGGACTTGTCAACCTCGTCCACCAACAGCACGCAGCCGCGCTCCTGGTGCAAGGCCTGATAGAGCGGGCGCGGCTCAAGAAAGTGCTCGGAGAAGAACAGATCGTCGTGCGCATGCAGCCGCTCGATGGAGGCCGCGAGTCCCACCGCGCCTTGCATCATCTCCCCCAGTTTGTCCTTGAGGAGTTGCGTATAGAGCAATTGCTTGCCGTATTTCCACTCGTACAAGGCCTTGGATTCGTCCAGGCCTTCGTAACACTGCATGCGGATCAGGGGCACGTCGAGAATCTCTGCCATGCCCTTGGCCAGTTCGGTCTTGCC
>JAXMMJ010000112.1:0-35871 GCA_034366585.1 Hylemonella sp. | reverse complement strand
TCTAGACGATTATGGGCATCAACGACAGCTCACGCAAGATCTCCGACATCATTGGCGTGATCGACAGCATCGCCTTCCAGACCAACATCCTGGCGCTCAACGCCGCGGTCGAAGCCGCCCGTGCGGGTGAGCAGGGCCGGGGTTTTGCCGTGGTGGCTTCCGAAGTGCGCAGCCTGGCCGGACGCAGTGCCGATGCGGCCAAGGAAATCAAGACCCTCATCACCGACAGCGTGGGCCGGGTGGAACAGGGCACGGCCCTGGTGGACCAGGCCGGCCAGACCATGCAGGAGGTGGTGGCCAGTATCCGCCGGGTGACCGACATCATGGGCGAGATCAGCGCGGCCAGCACCGAGCAGAGCCAGGGCGTGGCGCAGGTCGGCGAGGCGGTGACCAATATGGACCAGGCCACGCAGCAGAACGCCGCGCTGGTGGAGGAGATGGCGGCAGCGGCCTCCAGCCTCAGGAGCCAGGCGCAGGAGTTGGTGCAGACCGTTGCGGTCTTCAAGCTCGAAGCGGCATCGGGTGGTGGTCTGGCACCGGTCGGTTCGAGCCTGCAGGTGCGTTCGGCCCAGGCGGCGCCGGCTTATGGCGGCGCCGAACGCCGCACGGTGAGCCAGGGCGCGAGCAGTGCCGGCATCGATCTGGACGGCGCCATCAAGGCCCATGCCGACTGGCGCAGCAAGCTGCGCTCGGCCGCCATGCACGGTGAGCAGGTCGACGCCGACACCATCTGCCGTGACGACCAGTGCCCGCTGGGCAAGTGGCTGCACGGCAGCGGCCAGGGCAAGTTCGGTGGCAAGCCCAGTTTTGTCGAATTGGTCGGGGCGCACCGCGAATTCCATGACGAAGCCGGCAAGGTGGCCCGCAGCATCAACAACGGTGCCGCTGCCGAAGCCGAGAAGATGCTGGAGAGCGACACGGCGTTTTCCCGCGCCTCGCAGAAGGTCACGCGCCTGATCGTGCAGTTCAAGAACGAGATCCAGGGGGGCGGCGCCAAACCGGACCGGCCGGCGAAAGCGACGAACAGCGAACTCCGTCGCCCCGCAGCATCGACCCCGGCGGCCGCTGCGGCGGACGGTGACTGGGAAACCTTCTGAGTCACTCGAACAGATGAACCGGACGGCACCTGCGGGTGCCGTTTTTCATGGTGTGGAGACGCCAGGCGCTATGCTCGCCAACTGGATACAAACGAGGAAACCCACGTGAACTCCCAACTGGATCGCAACGCCAAGGGCGTCTACCTGATCACCGTCACCCCCTTCACCGACAGCGGCGCGCTGGACCTGGCCAGCACCGACCGAATGGTGGACTTTTGCCTGGACAAAGGCGTCACCGGCCTCACCATACTGGGCATCATGGGCGAGGCGCCCAAGCTCACCATGGAAGAGTCGGGCACCTTCGTCAAACAGGTGCTGGCGCGCGTGGCCGGCCGGGTGCCCGTGGTGGTGGGGGCCTCGTCGCCGGGTTTCGCGCCCATGAAGGAGCTGACCCAGAGCGTGATGGCCCTGGGCGCAGCCGGCGTGATGGTGGCGCCGCCTTCCACGGTGCGCACCGACGACCAGATCACCGCCTATTTCGACATGGTCAACGAGACCCTGGGCGCCGACGTGCCCTGGGTGCTGCAGGACCACCCGGTGGCCACCGGGGTGCTGATGTCCACCGGCGTCATCCTCAAGATCCTCAAGAACTCGCCTAACTGCGTGATGCTCAAGCACGAGGACAGCCCGGGCCTGGCCAAGCTCTCGGCCATCCGCGCCGCCAGCGACAAGGGGGAGTTGAAGCGCGTCTCCATCCTCACCGGCAACGGCGGCGGCCTCTTCCTGCCCGAAGAACTCACGCGCGGTGCCGACGGCGCCATGACCGGCTTTGCTTACCCCGAAATGATGGTGGACGTGTGCGCCGCGCACGCGGCCGGCAATGTGGAGCGCGCGCACGACCTGTTCGACGCCTACCTGCCGCTGGCACGCTACGAGCAGCAGGCCAATATCGGCCTGGCCGTGCGCAAGCACATCTTGATGAAGCGTGGTGTCATCGCCAGTGAGGCCGTGCGCAAGCCGGGCCCCAAGCTCTCGGCGCAGGACATGGCCGACATCGCCCGCCTGACGGCGCGGCAGGGCAAGCGCCTGGCCGAACTCGGTTGAGAGACGACTGGCATGGCCTGGAATGAGATTGCCTTCGTCGTTCTGGTGGCAGTAGCATTCCTGCTACTTGTGTTTGCACACGGCCTGTTCGAGTTAGGGATGGACCTGCTCTTCGATCGGAAGCGGTTTGCGCTTGACAAGCGGCGTCTGAAACGCGATCTCACCCTCGCAGGTATCGCAGTTGTGCTGGGTGGGATCGCTTTTCAGTACATCTGAAGATCCGGTCTCCCGGCCCCGGGAACAGCGCTTCGAGCGCCTGCTACCCCGAACCTTCAGGCTCAGAGTTTCTTGACCAAGACCTGGGATTTGCGGTCCCAGTTGTATTTGCGCTTGCGCGCCTCGGGCAGCCAGTCCGGGTCCACGTTCTGGAAACCGCGTTTGATGAACCAGTGCATGGTGCGCGTGGTCAGCACGAAGATGCTGTCCAGGCCCATGGACTTGGCGCGCTGCTCGATCCGCTTCAAGACCTTCTCGCCATCGCCCTGGCCCTGCGATTCGGGCGAGACGGTCAGCGCGGCCATCTCGGCGGTCTTGGCTTCCGGGTAGGGGTAGAGCGCGGCGCAGGCGAAGATCACGCCGTCGTGTTCGACGATGGTGTAGTTGCCGATGTCGCGTTCGATCTCGGTGCGGTCGCGCTTGACCAGGGTGCCGTCCTTCTCGAAGGGTTCGATCAGCTGCAGGATGCCGCCCACGTCGTCGGCCGTGGCCTCGCGCAGCTCTTCCAGTTTCTCGTCCACCACCATGGTGCCGATGCCGTCGTGCACATACACCTCCAGCAGCAGCGCGCCGTCCACCGCGAAGGGGATGATGTGGCTGCGTTCCACGCCGCCCTTGCAGGCCTTCACGCAGTGCTGCAGGTAGAAGGCGGTGTCGGTGGGCAGGGTGGCGCCGGGCAGGGCGGCCAGCAGCTTTTCGGCCGCAGCCAGCGGCAGCTCGGTGTCGATGGGGTTGTCGTCGCTTTCGGGCTGGCTCGGGTCCATGCGGATGCCCGGCACCTCGCCCACGAAAATCAGCTTGTCGGCATGCAGGGCCATGGCCACGCTGGTGGCCACCTCTTCCATGGTCAGGTTGAAGGCCTCGCCCGTGGGCGAGAAGCCGAAGGGCGAGAGCAGCACCATGGCGCCCATGTCCAGCGTGCGGTTGATGCCGGCCACGTCCACCTTGCGCACCAGGCCCGAATGCTGGAAGTCCACGCCGTCGACGATGCCCACCGGGCGCGCCGTGATGAAGTTGCCCGAGAGCACGCGCACCGTGGCGCCGGCCATGGGTGTGTTGGGCAGGCCTTGGCTGAAGGCTGCCTCGATCTCGTAGCGCAGCTGGCCGGCAGCCTCCTGCGCGCAGTCCAGCGCCACCTCGTCGGTGATCCGCATGCCGTGCGAATACTTGGCCGTGTGGCCCTTGGCCTTGAGCTGCTCGTTCACCTGCGGGCGGAAACCGTGCACCAGCACGATCCGCACCCCCATGCTCTGGATCAGCGCCAGGTCCTGCGCCAGGTGCTGCAGCTTGCCGGCAGCGATGGCCTCACCACAGACGCCCACCACAAAGGTCTTGCCGCGGTGCATGTGGATGTAGGGCGCCACCGAGCGGAACCAGGGCACGAAGGTGAAATTGAAGACGGCAGACATGCGTGTGGGTGAAAAACGGCTCTGTGGCAGGGATAATCGCCCATTCTCCATGAAGTTGGTGCCTTGAGTTCCTCCCCCCTGAAAATCGAGTTCCCCGAGTCGCTGCCGGTGTCGGCCAAACGCGACGAAATCGCGGCCGCCCTGGAAAAGCATCAGGTCATCATCGTCTGCGGCGAAACCGGCTCGGGCAAGACCACCCAGCTGCCCAAGATCGCCCTGGCCATGGGGCGCGGCAAGCTCAACTATCCCGCAGGGCAGCGCGCCCGCCTGATCGGCCACACCCAGCCGCGCCGTATCGCCGCCTCCAGCGTGGCCAAGCGCATCGCCGAGGAGCTGCACACCCCGCTGGGCGAGGTGGTGGGCTACAAGGTGCGCTTCCAGGACCGCCTGTCCAAGGACGCCTCCGTCAAGCTCATGACCGACGGCATTCTGCTGGCCGAGACGCAGACCGATCCGCTGCTGCAGGCCTACGACACCATCATCATCGACGAGGCGCACGAACGCAGCCTCAACATCGACTTCCTGCTCGGTTACCTGCGCCAGATCCTGCCGCGCCGCCCGGACCTCAAGATCGTCGTCACCTCGGCCACCATCGATGCCGACCGGTTTGCCCAGCACTTTGCATCGAGCAAGGGCCCGGCGCCGGTCATCATGGTCTCGGGCCGCACCTTCCCCGTCGAGCAGCGCTGGCGGCCTTTTGAAGAAAGCCGCGAGTACGACCTCAACGACGCCATCGCCGACGGCGTGGACGAACTGTGGCAGGGCAACGCGGCCGGCGACATCCTGGTCTTCCTGCCCGGCGAACGCGAAATCCGCGAGGCCGCCGACCATCTGCGCAAGCACCTCAGCCACAACGCCATCACCCGCAACGCCGAGGTGCTGCCGCTCTTCGCCCGCCTGAGCCAGGCCGAGCAGGACCGTGTGTTCGACAGCCACAGCGGCCGGCGCATCGTGCTGGCCACCAACGTGGCCGAAACCTCGCTTACCGTGCCCGGCATCCGCTACGTGATCGACGCCGGCACGGCCCGTGTCAAGCGCTACAGTTTCCGTAGCAAGGTGGAGCAGCTCATGGTGGAGCCGGTCAGCCAGGCCGCCGCCAACCAGCGCGCCGGCCGCTGCGGCCGCGTGGCCAACGGCATCTGCATCCGCCTCTACGACGAGAAGGACTTCGCCGGGCGCGAGCGTTTCACCACACCCGAAATCCTGCGCTCGTCGCTGGCGGGCGTCATCCTGCGCATGAAGTCCCTGCACCTCGGTGTGGTGGAAGACTTCCCCTTCCTGGAGATGCCCTCGGGTCGCGCCATCGCCGACGGTTACCAGTTGTTGGCCGAACTCGGCGCGGTGGACGAGGCCAATGAACTCACCCCCATGGGCCGCGAGCTCGCCAAGCTGCCGCTGGACCCGCGCGTGGGCCGCATGATCCTGGAGGCTAAGGCCCGCGGTGCGCTGGAGGAGGTGCTGATCATCGCCTCGGCGCTTTCCGTGCAGGACGTGCGCGACCGCCCCATGGAGATGCAGACCCAGGCCGACCAGGCCCACGCCAAGTTCGACGACGAGAAAAGCGAGTTCACGGGTTACCTCAAGCTCTGGAAGTGGATCAACGACGCGCGCGGTGGCCACGGGGAGCACAAACTCAGCAACCGCCAGTACGAACAGCTGCTGCGGCAGAACTTCGTCAACATCCGCCGCGTGCGCGAATGGCGTGACATCCATAGCCAGCTGCTGACCGTGGTCACCGAACACAAGTGGCAGATCAACACGGCACCGGCCGGCTACGAACAGCTGCACCTGTCCATGCTGGCCGGCTTGCTGGGCAACGTGGGCTGCAAGCTGGAAGAAGAGGCCAGCGCCGGTGAATACCTGGGGGCGCGCGGCATCAAGTTCCACCGCCACCCGGGCGCGCACCTGAGCAAACGGCCGGGCCGCTGGATCGTGGTGGCCGAACTGGTGGAGACCACGCGCCTGTTCGGCCGCGGCATCGCCAACATCGAACCCGGCTGGATCGAGCAGGTGGCGGGCCATCTGCTCAAGAAGCAGCTGCTGGACCCGCACTGGGAAAAGAAGGCCGCCGAGGTGGTGGCTCTGGAGCGCGCCACACTCTACGGCATCGTGGTCTACAGCGGGCGCCGCGTGAACTTCGGCAAGGTGGACCCCGTGGCCGCGCGCGAGATCTTCATCCGTGAAGGCATCGTGGGCGGTGAGTGGGAAACCAAGCTGCCTTTCATCGCTGCCAACGAGAAGCTGATCCGCCAGGTCGAGGAGCTGGAGCACAAGTCACGCCGGCAGGACGTGCTGGTGGACGACGAACTTATCTACGCCTATTACGACCAGCAGCTGCCGGCCCACATCTGCAGCGGTTACGAGTGCGAGCGCTGGTACCGCGAGGAAAGCAAGAAGAACCCGGACCTGCTGCGCCTCACGCGCGAAGAGCTCATGCGCCACGAGGCGGCGGGCATCACCACCAACGCCTTCCCCAAGACCTTGCGCTTAGGGGGAGTCGACTGCGCCGTCAGCTACCTGCACGAACCCGGTGACCCGCGCGACGGCCTGACCGTCAGCGTGCCGCTGTTCGTGCTGAACCAGGTCAACGAGGATCGCTGCGAGTGGCTGGTGCCCGGCATGTTGAAAGACAAGATCCAGGCCCTGCTCAAGAGCCTGCCGCAGCGCCCGCGCAGCCGCTTCGTGCCGCTGCCCGAATCGGCGGCCAAACTGGCGGAAACGATGGGCACACCCGAGGCCTTCGGCCGCGGCGGCCTGACCGACGCCTTGCTGAAACAGGTGCGCGACATCACCAGCCTGGACGTCAAGCGCGCGGACTTCAAGCTCGACATGCTGAGCCCCCACCTCTTCATGAACTTCCGTGTGGTCGACGAGCATGGCCGCCAGATGGGCACGGGCCGCAACCTCGGCGCGCTCAAGGCCGAGCTCGGCGCGCAGGCGCGCGGTGCCTTCCAGGCCCTGGCCGGGCTCAAGCTGGCCGCCCAGCCGGCGCAGGCCGAGGCGGCCAGTGCATCGGCGCCCGCACCGGGCAAACCCGCCGCCGGCGAGAAGGGCAACAAACCCGCCGCGCCCACCGTGCCCGCAGACCAGCGCTACACCGCCTGGACCTTCGGCGAGCTGCCCGAGCTCATGGAGATCCGCAAGGGCGGGCAGACGCTGATCGGCTTCCCGGCCCTGATCGACCTGGGCGAGGCCGTGGGCATCGAAGTCTTCGACGAACCCGAGGTGGCCGCGGCCAAACACCGCGTCGGCCTGCGCCGCCTGTTTGCCCTGCAGATCAAGGACGCGCTCAAGTACCTGGAAAAGAACATCCCGGATCTGCAGAAAATGGCCGTGGCCTATATGCCGCTGGGGACGATGGAAGAGCTGCGTGCCCAGATCATCGACGTGGCGCTGGAGCGCGCGTTTCTGCTGGACCCGCTGCCGGCCGACGAATTCGATTTCAAGAAGCGGCTGGAGGAGGGCCGGGGCCGCCTGACCCTGATCGCCAACGAGGTGGCGCGCCTGGCGGGTGTCATCCTCATCGAATATGCCGCCGCCGCGCGCAAGATCAAGGACACGAAAAACGCGCCGGACGCCACGGCCGACTGCGCACAGCAGCTGCAGCGCCTGTGCCCCAAACGTTTCATCATCCAGACGCCCTGGCCGCAGCTGCAGCACTTTGCGCGTTACCTCAAGGCCATCACCCTGCGCCTGGACAAATACCGCGCCGACCCGGCCCGCGACGCCAGCCGCCTGGCCGAACTGCGCCCGCAGGAGCAGCGCTACTGGCGCCTGGTGGCCGAACGCAAGGGCGTGATGGACGACCGCCTGCAGGAATTCCGCTGGCTGCTGGAGGAACTGCGGGTGAGTTTCTTCGCGCAGGAGTTGCGCACGCCGCAGCCGGTCAGCATCAAACGGTTGGACAAAGCGTGGCAGCAGCTGAACAGCTGATGCCACGCTTTGCAGTGGAGGCTCATATGGCAGCAGGCCATGTGATGCCGAAGCTACAAGGCCTGGGTCGGCCGTCAGGCCGACGCCGGGCGACAGCCCGGCCGCAGCTGAACAGCTGAGCTGTTACAGCACCCGCCCTTCACCCGCTTCCTCGTAGGTCCGCCCATCCCGGATGTGGTAAATCCGTTTGAAGGTGGGAATGATCTTTTCGTCGTGTGTCACCACGATGATGGCCGTGCGGTACTGCTGGGCCATCTGGTTCAGGATGCGCATCACACCCAGCGCGCGTTCGCTGTCCAGCGGCGCCGTGGGTTCGTCGGCCAGGATCACCGGCGGCTGGTTAGCCAGGGCGCGCGCAATGGCCACGCGCTGCTGTTCACCGCCCGAGAGCTGGGAGGGTTCGGCCGCGGCGCGGTGCGCCACGTCCAGCGCCTGCAGCAGCTCGCGCGCCCGGGCCCGGGCCTTGCCGTTGGGCTGGCCGGCCAGCATGGGCAGCAGGGCCACGTTGTCGGTCACGTCCAGGAAAGGAATCAGGTAGGGCGCCTGGAACACGAAGCCGATGCTGTCGCGCCGCAGCGCGCGCAGGTCCTTGAGGGTCCAGCCGTCGTCGTAGATGGTCTGGCTGCCCAGCGTCATGCGCCCGGCCGTGGGCTCGATGATGGCGCCCAGGCATTTGAGCAGCGTGCTTTTGCCCGAGCCCGAGGGGCCGATCAGGCCCACCACCTCGCCCGGCGCCACGCTCATGTTCACGTCCTTGAGCGCATGCACGGCAGCGTCGCCTTCGCCGTAGCGCTTGCTCAGGCCTTCGATCTTGATGCCCAGTTCACTCATGGTCTTATCCAATGGCCTCGCCAGGGTCCACCCGCAGCGCGACGCGAATGGCCAGCGTGCTGGCCAGCGCGCAGATCACCATCACGGCGATCAGGCCGCGCACGGCGTCGCCGGTCTCCAGCAGCACGTACTTGGGGAAAAAGGGCGCCCAGACGGTGGCCGCCGTCTTGCCCACGATGAAGCCGATCAGGCCCAGGCCCAGGGCCTGCTGCAGGATCATGCCGGCGATGGTGCGGTTGCGCGTGCCGATGAGCTTGAGCACGGCGATCTCGCGCAGCTTGCCCAGCGTCATGGTGTAGATGATGAAGGCCACGATGGCCGCGCTGACGATGGCCAGGATGACGAGGAACATGCCGATCTGCTTGGCCGAGGTGGCGATCAGCTTGGCCACCAGGATCTCTTCCATCTGCTCGCGGGTGTAGGCCTCCAGGTGCTTCCAGCGGCGGATCGGCTCGGCCACCTGCTCCGGCTGGAAGTCCGGCTGGATCTGCACCAGCACGGCGTTGACGTTGTGGTTGCTGCTTTGCGCGGCCTGCACGGCTTCCAGCAGGCCTGGCACGGCCGGGCGGTTCAGCGCCGGGTTGGCGGCGGTGCGGGCGCGTTCGTTGAGGATGGCCTCGTTGTCTTTCAGGAACTGGGCTTCCTGCGCGTCGGCCAGCGGGATGAAGACCATGGGGTCACCGCCGGAAGACACCATGCGTTGCGTCAGCCCGACCACGCGGTAGTCGTGGCGGCGAATGCGGATCTGGTCGCCCAGGCGAAACCCCGTCTTCACATCGGCCACGGCCTCGTAGTGGTCGCGCGTGAGGTGCCGGCCGGCCACCAGGTAAGCAGGTTCGCCTGGCTGGCCCGGCACCATGCCCACCACCATGGCGCGCACGTCCTTGCCGTCGCTTCGCACCTGCATGGTGAAGTAGGTCACGTTGGCCGCGCGGGCCACACCGGGCATGCCCAGGATGGCGCGATAGGCGTCGTCGCGCAGGCTGGAGGATTCCGCGTACGGCCCCTGGGTGTCCTGCTGCACCACCCAGAGCTCGGCACCGCTGTTGTTGAGCAGGGCGTGCGCGTCATCCACCATGCCGCGGTAGACCCCCGCCATGGTCAGCGTGACGCCGATCAGCAGGCCCAGGCCGATGCCGGTGAAAACGAACTTGGCCCAGGAATGCAGCACATCCCGGCCGGCCAGGCTGATCATCGTGCGGGCTCCATGAGTGCCGGCACCACCTTGATGCGGCTGCCGGAACCGATCTCCTTTTCGCTGTACACGACGACTTGCGCGCCGGGCGGCAGACCGTCGAGCACACGCACCTGTCCGTCCAGGCTGGTCTCACCCAGACCCAGCGGCGCGAAGCGCAGCTGCTCGCCTTCCAGCAGCCAGGCACCGGCCTGGCCCCCATGACGGCGGATGGCCGCATTGGGCAGCACCAGCGCGCGCGGTGTGGCGGGCAGGCTCAAGGTGACTTCGGCCAGCTCGCCCACCGACAGGCCGGGGACGGGCTGGTCGAAGCTGATCTGCGCAATACGCTCTTCCGTCACGCTGTCGCCCTGCAGTTCCACGCGGCCGACCTTGCCCGTCAGCGGGCTGTGCGGGCGCGAGCGCAACACGATCGCCGCCGCCAGGCCCGGCGCCAGCCCGGCCGAACGGCCCTGGTCGAAACGCGCCTTGACCCACAGGCTGGCCGGGTCGATCAGCTTGAGCACGGCTTGGCCCGCCACCACCGTGGAGCCGGGTTCTGCGTCGCGCGACATCACCACACCGTCCTGCGTGGCCAGCAGGCGCGTGTTGCGGCGTTGCTGCTGCAGGGCGGCGCGTTCGGCTTGCAGGCGCGTCAGGTCCTGCGCGGCGGCCGACAGATTGGCCTGGGCTGCCCGCACCTGGGCCTCGGCCGAAAGCAGTTCCTGCTGCCGGGCTTCCACCACACCCGGGCTGACAAAGTTCTGCTGCCCCAGGTCCTGGTAGCGCCGCGCGTTGGACTGGGCCAGGGCCCGGCGCGCCTGGGCGTCAGCCAGTTGCGCCTGCGCGGCTTCGCTCACGCTGGCCGCGCGGGCCAGCGAGGCCTCGAGCGCTTCGACGCGCTGCTGCAGGTCACCGGGTCCATCTCGGCCAGCAACTGCCCGGCCTTCACGCGCTCACCGGCGTCCACCAGCACGCGCAGCACACGGCCGGCGCTGGTGGGGCCGATGAGATAGCTGCGGCGGGCTTCCACCGTGCCGATGCCGTACAGCGCGGGGGTGATGGAGGCCTCGGCCGCGGTGACCACGGTCACGCGCACCGGGGCCAGCGGCCCGGCGCGGCGGACGATGAAGACCAGTGCCGCGAGCAGCAGCAGGCCCAGGACGAGCAGCACCAGCAGCCGGGGCGGGAGTGACTTGAGTGTTTTCATACAGGGGTACGCAGGCTGCGCAGGTAGAGATCGAACACGCGGGGCGCTTCGGAGCGCAGGGTGGAAACATGGCCGCTGATCATGGACTGCATGACCAGGCCCTGCAGGATGCCGACGAAGAGCGTGGCCGCCGCCGGTGCATCCAGCTCGGGGTCGCATTGCCCGGCCTGGACGGCCTGCTTGAGCAGGGTCAGCAGCAGCTGACGATAGCTTTTCATCAGGCCGCGCACACTCTCCTTGAGAGGCGAGTCCGCCGGTTGCTGCAGTTCATGGAAGATCAAACGGGGCACGCCGGGATGGTGCGACACAAACCCCACATGCGCGTCGAACACCTTGCGCAGGGCCTGTAACGGCTCCGGGCTGGTCGCTGCGGCGGCCTGGATTTCCTGCAGCAGGTTCTCGCGCACCCACTCCATGGCGGCCAGCCAGACGGCTTCCTTGTTCTCGAAATGCTTGAACAAGGCCCCCTGGGTCAGCCCCACGGCCTGCGCCAGGTCCGTGGTGGTGATCAGGGCCGGGCTGCGCTCCTGGGCCAGGCGCAAGGCGGCCGCGACGATCTCGGCCTGCCGGGAAGCCGTTGCCAGTCGTGGGGTGGGAGAGACCATGGGATGAAGTGGTAAGTAATAGAATACTTACCAAGTATAGCGGGTGACACATCCTTGCGCAAGCCGGGTCTAAACTGCGAGCATGCGCGTCAAGGGACAACACAAACTCAAGGCACACCGCAGCCCCTGGCGGCGGCGCATGGACCTCACAAGGCACCGTGCGGGCCGGCTGGACCCGACGGTGCAGGGCCTGCTCTGGTCCGTGGCGGCCGGTCTGTGTTTTGTGCTGCTCAACACCATGACGCGTTACCTCACCACGCAGGTGCCGCCGTTGCAGTCGCAGTTCCTGCGTTACCTCGGCGGGGTCATCGTGCTGCTGCCCCTGGTGCTGCGCAGCGGCGTGGCGGCCTGGATGCCCCAGAACATCCGTGGGCAGTTCGCGCGTGGTCTGGTCCACGCCACGGGCCTGGCCATCTGGTTCACGGCCATCCCGCACATCTCCCTGTCCGACACCACGGCCATGGGGTTCACCACGCCCATCTTCATCATGCTCGGTGCCTGGCTCTTCCTGCGCGAGCCCATGCACTGGGAGCGCTGGCTGGCGGCGGGCATCGGCTTTGCGGGGGTGCTCATCGTCGTGGGGCCCAACCTGAGCGGCCAGGGCGGCTGGTGGAACCTGGTCATGCTGGCCTCGGCGCCCATGTTCGCGGCCTCCTTCCTGATCAGCAAGGCGCTCACGCGCTACGAGTCGGCGGGCGTCATCGTGCTCTGGCAGTCCATCACCGTCACCATCCTCAGCCTGCCGCTGGCCCTGCTCAACTGGCAGCCCGTCACGGCAGCGCAGTGGGCGGGTTATCTGCTCTGTGGTGTGCTGGGCAGCGGCGCGCACTACCTGCTCATGCGCTCCTACGTCGTAGCCGATATCTCGGCCACCCAGTCCGTCAAGTTCCTGGACCTGCTCTGGGCCGCGCTGATGGGCTGGCTGGTGTTTGCCGACGTGCCCACCAGCCACTCGCTGATCGGCGGCGTCATCATCGCGGGCGCCACGCTGTGGATCGCGCGGCGCGAAGCGCGCCGGGGTAGCTGAGCGCTTGACAGGGGAAGGCGGCCCCAGATAAATTGGGCCGCATCCGGCCATCCCGCCGGCCGCCATCCGAGGAGCGCGCATGGACCGTCGCCAGTTCGTCGAGACCTGTTCCACCAGCGTGGCCTGCCTCACGGCGGCCGTGGCTCTGCCGGCCTTCGGTGCCGACGCCAAACCCAAGGCCTACGCCCGCGTGCTGCTCACCAATGAGTTCGGCGACCCGATCCGGGCCAGCCAGCTCAAGGCCCAGACCAACTACGTTTTCCACTACCCCTTCGAGGCAACGCCGGTCTTTCTGCTCAACCTGGGCAAACCCGCACAGCCCCAGCCGCTGAGCACCAAGACCAAGGAGAGTTACGTCTGGCCCGGCGGTGTGGGGCCGGGGCGCAATCTCGTGGCCTTCAGCGCCATCTGCGCGCACCAGCTGGTCTACCCCACGCCGCAGGTGAGCTTCATCAGCTTTCGCAAGAGCAAGGCCAAGAAGGGCGTGGCCGACAACCTGATCCACTGCTGCGCCGAACACAGCCAGTACGACCCGGCCCAGGGCGCGCGTGTACTCAACGGCCCGGCCGAACAGCCCTTATGCGCCGTGCTGCTGGAGCACGATGCCAAGGCCGACACCTTGACGGCCTACGCCACGCTGGGCGGTGAACTGTTCGACGACTTCTTCCGCAAGTACGAGTTCAAGCTGAGCCTGGACGTGGGACCGAAAGCCAAGAACGCGGTGGTCGGCAAGGCGGCGGTGCGGGAGCTGGAGAAGTTTTGTCGGAATCCGATTCAGTGCTGAGTTGTCAGAACGGCTTTTTAAACTGACCTCGAGTGCTAGAGTTAATCAAATACTTCTCAGGGGGACTACTTTGCTTAAAGTTATTGCGTACAACTTCGGAAAATTTTTCGGTCAACTGCCCGCTTGGGCGAAGTTGGCATTTTTCCTTTCACTCTTCGGAGTGTTCTACTTTCTATTTTTCGCTACGCCTTCAAACCAAACTTCAAGTGCCGGGAAATTCACGCCACCCACAAAGGCCGAGGAGGATGCGAGGAGACGGACTGATTGCCTCGCAACAATCGAGCAGAAGAAGCAACAGTATTTGTCACTAATCAGCGCAGGAAAATATTGGGATGCATCGACGGAACTGCGTCCGTGTTCAGTTGTCTTGGGTACGACTGAGTTGACTCAGTTGGTTAAAGATGCAGAAGTCAAATCCCTTCAATCCGACATAAACAACCTTAAGAATCCCCCTGGAAAAAGAGCAGCAGCGATGCAACAGCTAGCCCGCGACTATCCTGAAATTGGGGCCAAATATGAATCACAGATCGGTAAGCTATTGGAAGAAGCCGATCAAAAGGCCGCAGCTGATGAAAAGAAGCGACGAAAGTCGCAGGGGGTAAGCATTGGCATGTCCAAGGAGGACGTTTATGCCAGTTCTTGGGGACGCCCGGAGAAGGTAAATACGACCACGACCAAGTATGGGACCCGCGAACAGTGGGTGTACGGTCCTGGCAACTACCTCTATTTTGAGAATGGGAAACTCACAGCCATACAAAATTGAGTTTCCTACTCGGTGAACGCTCGGTGACGGTTATGCCTAATAGACCCAAGGCACAAACCGTTTCGTCTGCTCCCGATAGTGCACGTACCCCGGGTGCTGCGCCAGCATCCAGCGCTCTTCCAGTGTGGACTTGAACCACAGCACCAGCGAGAGCGCCCACCAGGCCAGCCAGGCTTCGTCGCTGGCGGCCGTCCAGGCTAGGGCCCAGGTGCCGAGCAGGAAGGCTGTGTACATGGGGTGGCGGATCCAGCCGTAGGGGCCACTGGTGACCAGGGTGCCGCCCACGCGCGGACGGGGGTGGATGTTGAAGTTGCCCAGCCGGTTGGCGCGCAGGGTCCAGCCGAAGAGCAGCAAGGCCGCTGCGGCCGCGGCCCAGGTGACGAGCGGGATGGTCCCGTTCTCTGCGGCGGGCCAGGCCATCAGGGCCAGCACGGCCAGCAGGCCGAACTGCAGGAGCACCAGCCCCGAACCGAGCCATACACGTTGACGTTCGTTCATGTTCAATCTCACGGTTGGGCCAGGCACGCCCGTGCCGTGGTCAGGTTCTTGACAGTCCAGGCGAACAGTTTAAGCCTGCTGCGCGGCAGAGAGGCTGGGGTTTTGCGGTCGGCCGCCGATGTAAATATTTTTTTCAGGCCCCTGCATCCATAGGCCAATTCACTCCGTTCTGTAGGTGGGACGCAATGGTGCGGCCCATCCATCCAACCTTTCAGGACGAGGACATCATGAAAAAAAGCTCTCTTTTGGCCGCCTTTGCGTTTTCCCTTGTGCTCGCCGGTGCGGCCCAGGCGCAGCCGGTCATGCGTGACGGTGTGCTGGCGGACGCGGCAGGCCGCACGGTCTACATCTTCGACAAGGACAGCGTGGGCAAGAGCAACTGCAGTGGCGGCTGCCTGGTGAATTGGCCGGCCTTCGTCGCCAAGCCCGGTGCGGTTGCCAAGGGTGAGTTCGGCCTGATCGACGCCAACGGCGCACGCCAATGGACGGTGAACGGCAAGCCGCTCTACTACTTCGCGGGGGACAGCAAGGCCGGTGACCGCAATGGCAACGGCATGGGCGGTGTGTGGCACGTCATTTCCGAGAAGCCGGTGGCCGTTCCGCAATCGGCGTATTGAGTGGGCCGGGGGACGTGGCGGGCGAGCATATGGCTCGGGTATGCTTTCAGCGCCACGTCACCCTGGAGATGAGCCCCCAATGGACGACCGTGATGAAGTCGCTTCGCTGCTGGCGCGTGTTGCCCTGCGCGATGCCAGGGCGTTTGAAGCCCTCTACCGTCAGGTGGCCAACCGGCTGATGGCGGTGGCTTTGCGCGTGACGCAAGAACGCGCCATGGCCGAGGACGTGCTGCAGGAGGTGTTCGTCACGGTCTGGAACCAGTCCGCGGCGGCCGCACCCGGGCAACAGCTGACGCTGGCCTGGTTGTGCGTGGTGACCCGCCATCGGGCCATCGATCTGCTGCGCAAACGCAAACCCGAACAGCCCTTGCACTGGCAGGACGAGAACGGCGACGAGCAGATGCACGACCTGCAGGATGAAAGCGGCTCGCCCATGGAGCAGTTGCTGGCGCATGAAGACGGCGCGCAACTGGGGCATTGCATGGAGACCCTGGAGCCCGAGCCCCGGCGGGCGCTGCTGCTGTCTTTCTACGACGGCCTGACCCAGGCCGAGATTGCCCTGCGCATGCAGCGGCCCCTGGGGACCGTCAAGGCCTGGACGCGGCGCAGTCTGATGCGACTCAAAGGCTGCATGGAGGCACTGGCATGAACTGGTACCGGAACCCATCGGCCATCGAGCAGCTGGCCGCGGCCTATGTGGCGGGCAGCTTGCGCGGCAGGGCGCGCCAGCGCTTTGAGGCTGTCATGCGGCGCCAGCCTGCGCTGGTGGCTGCGGTGAACGACTGGACGGAACGCCTCGCGCCGCTGCACCGGGCCTTGCCGGCCCAGGCGCCCAGCGCAGAGCTGTGGCGCCGGATAACGCGGGCGACCGACACGGCCCCCGCGGCAGGCGGCGCTTCCTGGTGGCGTCGTCTGCTGGCCCCGGCACCCGCGGGCGCCCTGGCGCTGGGCTTGCTGATGGGCATGCTGGTGCCGGTCTTGTGGCAAGCCCACGGCGACTACCAGCGCGACATGGCCTTGCCGGACAGTTATGTGGGCGTGCTGGCGACCGCCCAGGGGCAGCCGGGCCTGATCATTTCCAGCTTGCGCAAAGGCAAGGTGGTCGACATCAAGCAGGTGACGCCGGTGGCCGTGCCGCCGGGGCAGACGCTGTACCTGTGGCGCATCGACAAGGCGGGTGCGGTGGAGGCGGTGGGGCCGCTGCCCAGGGGCAAGCTCACGCACCTGACGCTGAAGGAAACCGCCGAGCAGGTGTTTTTCCCGGCGGTGGAGCTGGCCGTTTCGCTGGAGCCTGTGGGTGCCCAGCCCGGCGCACCCACACAGCCCTTTGTGTACCGCGGGTTGTGCGGCAAGCTCTGGCCTTGAGTCTGGCGGTCGACCGGTTTTACAGGCGGGCCAGCCGTTCCAGCGCGGTGTTGAGCGTCTCGTCCTTCTTGGCAAAACAGAAGCGCACCACCTTCTGGTCGAAGCCGTTGCCGTAGAAGGCCGAGAGCGGAATGGCGGCCACGCCGATCTCGGTGGTGAGCCACTTGCAGAATTCGGCCTCATTCAGATCACTCACGGCCGAGATGTCCACGCACTGGAAATAGGTGCCCTGGCCGGGCAGCATCTTGAAGCGCGTCTTCTTCAGGCCTTCGCGGAACAGGTCGCGCTTGCGCTGGTAGAAGGCGGGCAGTTCCAGATAGGGTTTCGGGTCGGCCATGTAGGCGGCCAGGCCGTGCTGCACCGGGGTGTTGACGGTGAAGACGTTGAACTGGTGCACCTTGCGGAACTCGGCGGACAGCGGCGCGGGGGCGGCCACGTAGCCCACCTTCCAGCCGGTGACGTGGTAGGTCTTGCCGAAGCTGCTGACGATGAAACTGCGCGCGGCCAGCGCGGGGAAACGCGCGGCGCTTTCGTGCTGCTTGCTGTCGAACACCATGTGCTCGTAGACCTCGTCGCTGATGACCAGGATGTCGGTCGGGTCCAGCAGCTCCTGCAGCTGCAGCATTTCCTCTTTCGTCCAGACCATGCCGCTGGGGTTGTGCGGGCTGTTGATGAGGATGGCGCGGGTCTTGGGCGTGATGGCCGCAGCGATCTTGCCGAAGTCCGGACGGAAGGTGCCGGGCGTGAGCGGCACACGCACCACCACGCCGCCGGCCAGCTCGATATTGGGCACGTAGCTGTCGTAGCAGGGCTCCAGCACGATGACTTCGTCCCCCGGGTGCACGATGGCCAGGATGATGGTGAGGATGGCCTGGGTGGCGCCGGCGGTGATGGTGATCTCGGTGTTGGCGTCGTACGAGTGGCCGTAGATCGCCTGGTTCTTTTTCGCGACGGCCTCGCGCAGCGCGGGCACGCCGGTCATGGGCGGGTACTGGTTGAGGCCGCTTTTCATGGCCTGGGTCACCGCGTCCACCAGGCGCGGATCACCTTCGAAATCCGGGAAACCCTGGCCCAGGTTGACGGCACCTTTTTCCGTGGCCAGCGCGGACATGACGGTGAAGATGGTGGTGCCTACGTTGGGCAGGCGGCTCTTGAGGGCGGGTGTTCTGATGGTCATGTTGAAAGGATACTCAAAGCTCGTAGTCGGTGTGTTCGCCGCGCATCACGCGGGCCACCAGATCGCGCTGCAGGCGGTCGCTGAGCAGCTGGGCGAATTCGTAGACGAAGTTGCGCAGGTAGGCGCCTTTCTTGAAGGCCACGCGCGTGACGTTCTTGCCGAAGAGCGTGCCCAGCGGGCGCACCACCAGTTCGTCACCCGTGCCCTGTGCCGGCAGGTTGCGCACGGCCATCTCGGCCACCAGGCCCAGGCCCATGCCGAGCTTGACATAGGTGGTGATGACGTCGGAGTCGATGGCTTCGAGCACGATGCGCGGCTCCAGCTTGCGCTGGGCAAAGGCCTGGTCGATGCGGGTGCGGCCGGTGAAGGTGGGGTGGTAGGTGATCAGCGGTTCGCTGGCCAGGTCTTCCAGGCTGAGTCGCTCCTTGGCTGCCAGGGGGTGGTTGGCCGGCAGCACCAGCACGTGTTCCCATTCGTAGCAGGGCAGGGTGACCAGCTCGTCGTAGTCGGCCAGCGACTCGGTGGCGATGCCGATCTCGGCGATCTCGTCGATCAGCATCCGCGCCACCTGGTCCGGGTTGCCCTGGTGCAGCGAAAGGTTGACCTTGGGCCAGGCCGCGCGCAGCTTGGCCACGGGCTCGGGCAGCACGTAACGCGCCTGGGTGTGGGTGGTGGCAATCGACAGGGTGCCGCTGTCCTGCGCGCTGTACTGTTCGCCGATACGCTTGAGGTTGCCCACCTCGCGCATGATGAGTTCGATGCTCTTGAGCACCTGCTGGCCCGGCTCGGTGATGCGCTTGAGGCGCTTGCCGTGGCGGGCAAAGATGTCGATGCCCAGTTCTTCTTCCAGCTCGATGATGGCCTTGGACACGCCTGGTTGCGAGGTATGCAGCGCCTTGGCCGCCTCGGTCAGGTTCAGGTTGTGGCGTGCCGCCTCCTGGACGAAGCGGAATTGATGCAGGTTCATGGCTAAATCCGGCTAAGACTGGCGTTTATTATGCCTCGGGTGTCTAAGTGGCGTGCTCCCGATCACCATAAAACCAAGTTGTGCCGCTGATGTAAAACCGGGGTTCGCAACCGGTCGCATCCTCCGGCTTCATGGCGCCCAAGCCGATCTGAAATGACTCACCTGGAGCCTCTGATGCCCGATCCCAAGCACCCCGTCGCCATTACCGCTTCTGATGCGCCCGCCAGAACGAAGCCGTCCAACTACCCCGAGCCCTTTGCCTCCCGCATGGCCGGGCGGCAGAAGCAGCCGCTGGGGGACCTGTTCGGGCTGACGAACTTCGGGGTGAACCTCACGCGGTTGGCGCCGCACGCGGCTTCGGCGCTGCGGCACGCACACAGCAGGCAGGACGAGTTCATCTACATCCTGCAGGGGCACCCCACGCTGCACACCGACGAGGGGCTGACCCGGCTGGCGCCCGGCATGTGTGCCGGGTTCAAGGCGGGCACGAGCAACGGGCACCGGTTGCTGAACGAGACCGCCGAAGAGGTGGTGTACATCGAGGTCGGCGACCGGACGCCCGGCGACGAGGGCAGCTATCCGGACGACGACCTCAAGGCGCTGCTGGTCGACGGCCAGTGGCGCTTCGTGCACAAGGACGGCTCGCCCTATTAAAGGGCCTGTAGCCGCCCGCGATCAACCTTCCGTGCACGCCTTATTCGTCGAAATCCCAGATCCGGTGCAGGTCCAGCTCGATCAACGCCAGGCCTTCCAGCACCTCCAGCTGCGCCAGCCGCGCGCTGGTGAGCTGCTCGGCCGCGAGGCGGCGGTTCTGGATGAGTTCGGTCATGGTGTGCTCACCCAGGGTGTAGGCCTTGCGTGATTTTTCCGCGGCCAGCTGCTGGGTCACCGCGGCCGTGTCGACGCTGATGGCTGCGCGTGCCAGGTGCTGCAGGCTGTTGTAGCGCGCCTCGATGTCGGCCCCCAGGCTCTGTTCCAGCTGCTGCACCCGGTCTTCTGCATTCTGGGCGTCGGCCGCGGCGGCCAGGGCGTGGTTCTGGCGCACCTTGCCCGAGATGGGCACGCTGATGGACACGCCGATGATGCGTTCGGCCCCGGCGCGTTCGTTGGCGGTGTAGATGCCCAGGGTGGGGTCCGGCCACTGGTCGCGGTCGGCGCGCTGTGCCAGCAGGCGCAGGCGTGCCGCTTCGCTGCGCCACAGGTTGAGCTGGTGGTTGCGTTCCAGGTACTGTTGCCGCAGTTCCGCCAGGGTGGGCAAGGCCTCCAGCCGGGTTTGCAGCCAGGCCGGATCGGGCAGCGGGGGCTGTGCCGGCGTGATGCCGGGGTAGGTGCGCGTGAGCCGTGCCACTGCGGCAGACTGGGCCCCGCGGGCCTGGTCGAGCGCCGCCTGGGCGCGCTGCAGTTCGGCTTGCGCCAGGCTGGCGTCGAGCTGCGAGATCTCGCCCAGGCGCAGGCGTGCGGCCGCCAGGCGGTCCAGTTCCTGGGCGAGGTTGAGGTTGGTCTGGGCGTTGTCCAGGCGCATGCCGGCGCGTTGGGCTTCGAGCCACAGTTGCAGCAGTTCACGGCTGGTTTCATGGATGGCGTCGGCATAGGCCAGGCGCGCCGAAGTGCGGCTGGCGCCGGCCTGGTCGGCGTCCAGCCCGGCCTTGCCCCACCAGCGCACGGGGCGCTCCAGGCTGAGCAGGGTTTCCGAGTAACGCTCCGATGGATCGGACACGTGGCGGTTTTGCTGGCTCAAGCGCGCGGTGAACTCGGCGGGGCCGCTTTCGGTGATGTCGGCGCGGCGCAGCTGGCCGTCGCGCTGGGCCAGGGCGGCGCGCGTGGCCGGGCTGCGCAGCACCACGTCCTGCACCTGGTGTGCGGGTGGCAGCAGCGCCTGCAGCGGATCGGCCGGCGGCTGGGGCTGCGCCGTGGCGAGCAGGCACAGGCCCTGCAGCGCGAGGAAGAGCGATAGCTTGTTCATCTGGGTTCCTCCTTCAGGCCCGACGCCCGGGCAGATGGCGGCGCAGCCGGGCGGTGAGCTGTGCGAGGCTGTCGGGTGCGCCCAGGTGTTCGTAGATCTTGGGCAGCAGCAGCAGGGTGAGCAGCGTGGAGCTGACCAGCCCGCCGGTGACCACGATGGCCAGCGGTTTCTGGATTTCCGAACCGGGGCCGGTGGCGAAGAGCAGCGGGATCATGCCCAGCGCGGTGATGATGGCGGTCATCAGCACGGGCCGCAGCCGCCGCTCGGCCCCCAGGCGCACGACGTCATGCATCGTTTCGCCACCGTGGAGTCGTTCGTTGAAGTGCGTGACCATGACCACACCATTGAGCACCGCGATGCCCAGCAGCGCGATGAAACCCACCGACGCGGGAACCGAGAGGTATTCGCCAGCGACGGCCAGCGCCACCACGCCACCCACCAGCGCAAACGGGATGTTCAGGAAGATGATGGTCGCCTGCATCGCCGAGCCGAAGGTGAGGGTGAGGATCAGGAAGATGATGCCCATGGCGGCGGGGATGACCAGGCCCAGGCGTGCCGCAGCGCGCTGCTGGTTCTCGAACTGGCCGCCCCAGACGATCTGGATGTCGCGCGGCAGGCCCAGCTGGCCCACGGCCTGCTGGGCGTCCAGCACGAAGCCGGCCAGGTCGCGCCCCTCGACCGAGACCTGGATGGTGGCCAGGCGCCGGCCCAGTTCATGGTCGACGCGGATGGGGCCGTCGACCTGCCGGATGTCGGCCAGTGCGCCCAGGCGCCAGCTGCGGCCATCGGCGCCGAGCAGGGGCAGGTTGCGCAGGGCTTCGGGGCTGTTGCGCACGGTGTCACCACCGCGCAGCACCAGAGGCACGCGCACGCCGTTTTCGTTGACCAGGCCGGTGGTCTCGCCCTCGACCTGCTGCTTGAGCGCCTGCTGCACGCTCTCCACGCTCAGGCCCGCCTGGCCGATGGCATGGCGGTTGAGCGCCACCGTCAGGTACTGCATGCCTTCGCCGCGCGGTGCGATGACTTCGGCCGCGCCCTGCACCTGGCGCACGGCGCGCGCGACTTTCTGCGCGTTCGCCACCAGCTCGTCCAGGTTGTTGCCGAAGAGCTTGATGGCCACGTCGCCGCGGGTGCCGGTCAGCATTTCCGAGACCCGCATCTCGATGGGCTGGGTGAAGCCGTAGACCAGACCGGGGAAACCTTCGAGCACCTCGCGCAGCGCGTGGATGATGTCCTCCTTGCTGCCGCGCCATTCGCTCTTGGGCCGCAGCACGAGGAAGGTGTCGGTCTCGTTCAGGCCCATGGGGTCCAGACCGAGTTCGTCCGAGCCCGTGCGGGCCACGATGGATTTCACCTCGGGCACCTGCTCCAGGATGGCCTGCTGCACGCGGATGTCCATTTCCAGCGAGGCTTCCAGCGAGATGGTCGGCGCCTTCTGCAGCTGGACCAGGACGTCGCCTTCGTCCAGCGTGGGCATGAAGGTCTTGCCGACCAGGCCGTAGAGCACCGCGGCCAGCACCAGCGAGCCCAGGGCCACGCCGGCCAGCCAGCGCGGGTGCCGCCAGGCGGCGTCGCGCAGGCGCACGTAGCCCGTGGACAGGCGTCGCATCAGGGCGGACTCGTGGGCGGCTTCGGGGCGCAGCACCAGGGAGGCCAGCGCCGGAATGACGGTGAGGGCCATGAGCAGCGAGGCGGCCAGCGCCATCACGATGGTCAGCGCTACCGGGCTGAAGAGCTTGCCTTCCAGTCCTTCGAGCGTGAGCAGGGGCAGGAAGACCACGCCGATGATGAGCACGCCGGCCACCACCGGCTTGACGACCTGCTGCACGGCATGCAACACGCGCTCGCTGCTGGCCTCACCGGGCGTGCCGGGCGAGCTCTCGATGTTCTCGACCACCACGACGGAGGCGTCGACCAGCATGCCCAGGGCGATGGCCAGGCCACCCAGGCTCATGAGGTTGGCCGTGAGCCCGGCGAATTGCATGAGCTGGAAGGTGGTCAGCAGCGTCAGCGGCAGCGACAGGGCGACGACCAGCGCGGCGCGCAGCCCGCCCAGGAAGAGGTAGAGCACGACGCAGACCAGCACCGCCGCTTCGGCCAGGGCCTTGATCACGGTGTCGGCCGCCCGGGTGACGAGCTCACCGCGGTTATAGAAGGTCCGCACGCTCATGCCTTCGGGCAGCCGCGTTTTAAGCTCTTCCAGCTTCAAGGCGATGGCGTCGACGAGTTTGCGGGCATCCGTACCGCGCAGGCCCAGCACCAGGCCTTCGACGGCTTCACCACGTCCGTCCTGCGTGACGGCACCGTAGCGCGTGAGCGCGCCCAGGCGCACGGTGGCCACGTCTTCGAGCAGCACCGTTTGCTGACGTTGGGTCAGCGGCAACCGGATCGTCCGCAGATCGTCCAGCGAGCGGATCGCGCCTTCGACGCGCACCACCAGGGATTCTTCGCCTGTTTTCAGGCGGCCTGCGCCGTCGTTGCTGTTGTTGCTGCCCAGGGCCTGCCGGAGGTCGGCCATCGAGAGGCCCAGCGCCGCCATGCGGGCCGTGTCGGGCACCACCTCGTAGGTCTGGACTTCGCCGCCCAGCGAGTTGACCTCGGCCACGCCGGCGATGGTGCGCAGCTCGGGGCGCAGCACCCAGTCCAGCACGCGGCGGCGCTCGGCCAGGCTGTAGCCTCCGCCTTCCACGGTGAACATGTAGAGCTCGCTCAGCGGGGTGGTGATGGGCGCCAGGCCGCCGCTGACACCCGCGGGCAGTTCGGCCATCACGCCGGTGAGCCGTTCGTTGACCTGCTGGCGGGCCCAGTAGATGTCCACGCCCTCGTCGAAGTCGAGCGTGATGTCGGCGATGCCGTATTTGGAGACCGACCGCACCATGCGCTTGCGCGGGATGCTCAGCAGTTCCTGCTCGACGGGTTTGACGACCCGCAGTTCCACTTCCTCGGGGGTCATGCCCGGGATCTTGAGGATGATCTTGGCTTGCGTGGGAGAGATGTCGGGAAAGGCGTCGATGGGCAGCTGCATCCAGGCGCGCAGTCCCACGGCCATGAGGACCACGGCCAGCAGCAGCACCAGCACCCGGTGCCGCAGGCTCAGGCGTATGAGGGCATTGAACATGTCACTCGCCCTTTTCCATCAGGGCGCGCAGCGAGGCGATGCCGGTGTGGGCGACCTGCCGGTCCGCACCGAGTTCGCCTTCCACGACGGCCAGCTCGTCGTTGCCCGACAGCAGCTGGACCCGGGTGGGCATGAAGCCCTGGGGCGTGGCCAGCAGCACCCAGGATTGCCCGCGGTAGAGCACGATGGCGCGCGCAGGCACCAGCCAGGCGGGCGCGGCGCCCTTGTCGCGCGTGGGCTGGATCTGCACGGACAGGACCTCGCCGACCTGCAGGCGACCGGGTGTGGTCACGCGGGCCCGTGCCCGGGCCTGGTTCGAGGCGTCCAGGGCGCGGCTGACGCCGATGAGGGTGGCGCGGGCTTCACGCGCCGGCACGGCGACGCTGTCGCCCACGTGCAGCAGGCCCGCCTTGTCGCCGGAGAGCACGATGTCGAGTTGCAGCTGCCGCAGGTCCGCGATCCTGAACAGCACCGTACCGGCTTCCACGCGCTGGCCCACGCCGGGCAGGGCCTCGATCACGCTGCCCTGGCGTGGCGCGCGCACCGTGCCGCTGGCGTAGTCACCGTCACCGGCGTCGCCGGCCTGTCCGGTGGAGCGCAGCATGGCCTCCTGGGCCTGGCGGGCCGCATCGGCGGCGCGGTAGCGGTTCTGGCTGAGCTGCAGGCGCGCGGCGGGAATCAGGCCTTCGTCGTACATGGCCTGGTCGCGCTGCCAGGCGGCTTGTGCATTCAGGGCTTCGAGCTGGGCCTCGCGGGCCTGGCGCCGGGCGTCGGCGAGCATGGGGCTGCTGATGGTCAGCAGCGGTGCGCCCTGGCGCACCGTATCGCCCAGGCCGACGGCTATGCGCGTGATCACGCCGGCAAAGGGTGCGGTCACCGTGACGTCCTGGCCGGGTGGCACGGTGACGGTGGCTGAAGCCAGCAAGAGCCCGGTGGTGGCGGGCTTGACCGCGACGGTGCGGATGCCGAGCGCGGCCTGCTGGCGGGCGTCGACCTGCAATTCCTTGAACGCGGGTTGGGCCTGTGCAGCCGCAAGGCTGGCGCCAGCCATGATGAACAAAGCGATGAGCAGTCGGGACATGACCGCCTCCTGGATCGAAAAAGTGGAAGAGCACCGCCCGCATGGCGGTGGGCCGGGCAGGGCGCAGCCTGCCTGGGATCAGGCGCTCAGGAGGGGAGGCGCGAGGGCCGGAGGCGGCCAGCCGTCATGGTAGGCATGGACGGTGCGCGGTTCGGCGGCCGAAGGCCGGAGGCGCAGGAGGATCAGGCGTGGCAGCAGGGCCAGCACGGCTGCCAGCAGCAAGGCGGCCTGCAGGAGCAGGTTGCCGTCGTCGTCGGGTTTGGGCAGGGACGTTGCCACGCCCAGTGCGGGGGATTCATCGTCAACGGCATGCAAGCTCTGTGCGGTGCCAGCTTCGCCGGTATGGGCGACGGCGTGCACGCCATCCAGATGGAAGCCGGAGACATGGGACGCCCCGAGATGGCCGTGCAGGAACGGCCCGAGGGCCAGCAGTCCGATCAGGACGGCTATCACCCCGCGGTTCAGCGGATGGAATCTCGTGAAGGCTTGCACATGTTGATTATAGAGGAAGCGCGACTGGAGCAGGCTTGATATGGATCAAGTCTGCTCCGGCCGGATGTCCTGGGGTATTCAGCGGCGCTACTGCACGAAGCGGTTGCCGCGCGAGAGGATGGTCAGCTCCACCCAGGTGCTGCCGTGGCGCTGGTTGGGGCCGAAGGTGAGTGTGTAGCCGTGCAGGTCCTGCCGGCCCAGCGTGCCCATGGCCTGCAGCACGCTTTCACGCGTGGGCTGGGGGCCGGCCTTCTTGAGGGCCGTCACCAGCACCTTGGCGGCGATGCACGATTCCAGCGAGGTGTAGTTGAGCCGGGCGCCGTTGAGGGCCTTGAGCGCGTCGGCGCATTCCTTGACCAGCGGCATGGAGATCTGGTTGGAGGCACGTGGCGAGGGAATGATCTGCGAGACCACGGTGCCGCGTGCCAGGTTGCCCACCGATTCGATCAGCTCGTCGGGGTTGACAAAGGACAGCGCCGCCACTGGGACCGGGATGCCCTTGTCGTTGGCGATCTTCAGGTAATCGCCGACCACGCTGAACTGCGTGGTGGCCAGCACGTAGTGCGGGCCGTCCTTGGTGAGGGCCTCGACGGTGGCCGCGTCGAGCGCCGCGCCGCGCTTGACGGCGACGCCGCGCGGTTTTTCCGCGCCGGCGTCGGTAAAGACACTGGCCACGGCTTCGTAGTTGCTGCGGCCGACCTCGTCGTCGTAGTAGAGAACCACCGTCCGGGTTGCCCCGACACCGCGCTTGGACTCCATGATCTTGAGCGTTTCGTCCTTGTAGGAGGCGCGGATGGTGTAGACGTTGGGGTGGCCGCGCAGGCTGAGCGAGCCGCTGAAAGGCGCAAAGAACAGCATATTGTTCTGCGTCACCAGGGGCAGGGCGTCCACGCTGTTGGTGGCCGAGTTGTAGCCGAAGAGCACCATGGCGTTGTGCTGGCCCAGCAGCTGCTGGGTGTTTTCGGCGGCGCGCTGGCGGTTGTTGGCGTTGTCCAGCGTCACGAGCTGGATCTTGCGGCCCCCCAGCTGGTTGCTGGCGTTGACCTTGGCAAAAATGGCCTGTGCGCCGTCGCGCATGTCGCGCCCGATGTCGGCATTGGAGCCGCTGAGCGGCACGGACTGGCCGATCACGATGTCCTGGCTCCAGGCGGCCGGGGTCAGGGCCAGGGTCAGCAGGGCCGTAGCAAGCAGCTTACTCATCTTGTCTCCTTCGTTATGTGAACGCGGGGATTCGTGAGGCTGCCTCTGGCGGGCCGCTCCCAACTCAGCCCATTCTAGGGAGACAGGCGATTCTTTCGCTGATGAAATGCCTGCGCTGAGCTTATGGGTTCAGCTGCGCTGCCAGGGCTTTTCGCGGTACCAGGCCACGCTGGCCAGCCGCAGCATGGGCCGGTCGCCGGCGGTGTCGCCATAGGCGTGCAGCACGGGCTGCGCGGCGCCGAACTCGGTCGCCAGCCAGGCCTGCAGGCGGTGCACTTTTTCCTCGCCATGGCAGTTGGCCGTGGCCATGTGGCCGGTGTAGCGGCCGTCTGCCACTTCCATCTCGGTGCAGAGCACGGCGTCCACGCCCAGGCTCTGGCCCACAAGATGCATGTAGAGGCTGGTGGAGGCGCTGACGATGATGCAGCGGTGGCCCTGTTGCTGGTGTTGCACCAGTTGGCGCATGGCCCAGGGTCGCCACTGCAGGGGCAGATACTCGCGCACGAAAGTCTGGGCGCAGCGCTGCACCTCGGCTTGCGTGCGGCCGGCCAGGGCGGCCTGCAGCAGCACCGACTTGGCGCGGTGGTTGCTGGTGAGGCGCAGGGCGTAGGCGACCAGCCAGGGGCTGCAGATGAAGAGCACCCACATCAGGGTGGGTGTGCCCAGCAGGCGGTGCAGGAAGGGCAGCAGGGTGTCGCGCCAGGTGAGCGTGCCGTCGAAGTCGAAGGCCGCGACGACGGTCTCTGGCCCTGCTTCGCTCACGGTTTCGGACATGAGACCTGGCCGCAGTAGCGCACGCAGTAGGGGCAGCCCGTCATGGGCAGCCAGGTGGGGATGTTGTAGTAGCGCCGGAAGACCTCGGCCAGCACGCCCTGGCGGTAGGCCTCGAAATTGAAGTTGCGGCCTTCGACGTAGTGGAAGGTGATGCCGCTTTGCACCGCGGTGTAGGCCTGCACGCTGTCGAAATACGGGGTGAAGTCGCTCATCACCGGCGGGTCCGACAGCAGCACGCGGATGGTCTTGCCCTGGTAGACGGAATAGTCGACCAGCAGGTCGTCCTGGCGCGCGTGGAACTTGCCGGGGCCGAAGACGGGCACGTACTGGCCGCTGACGTAGCCGTAGACGGCAGCGGGCGAATAACCGTCGGCCATGAGCACGGCATCAGGCGTGCGGACCTGGGCCAGAAGTTCAGGCGTCTTGAAGGCGCGCACGATGGCGAAATAACGCGGCTTGCCTTCCCATTGCTCCACATGGGTGAGCGCGATGCCGCCCAGGGGCAGCACGTGCAGGGCGGTGAAGGCGGCCAGGCCCAGGGCGCAGCGGCGCAACGCGGCCTGCGGCAGCGCAAAGGCCAGCAGCACGAAGACGAAGGGGTAGAAGGACATCACCCAGTGCAGGCCCACCACCTTCTTGAGCGAGAGCAGCGCGAAGAACAGCAGCGGTACCACGATGAGCACGCCGACCAGGGGCAGCTGGCGTGCCGTGGCCGCGAGCAGGCCGCGGTACTTGAGGCCCAGCCACAGCAGCGCGGGCGTGAGCAGGTAGGCCAGCATGCCCAGGTAAGTCAGCGGCTTGCGCAGTTCGAAGACGGCGTCTTCGTTGCGGTTGATGGCGTTGAACATGATGTTGGACCAGCCATGGCTCATGTTCCACAGGAGATTGATGAGGGGGCCGGGCAGCGCGCACAGCACCAGCAGCAGCAGGGCGGGCCAGCGTTCGCGGCGAAAGGCGGCGAAATAAACCAGGTAGGCCAGGCCCAGCACCACCGAGAAATACTTGGAGAGGAAGGCGCAGCCGATGAACAGGCCCGAGAGGGCGTACAGGCCCCAGGCGCGGCCGTCCATCTGTGCGCGCCGTTCGGCGCGCAGCAGCATGGCCACCGAGAGCACCGACCAGAAGAGCAGCGGGGTGTCGGTGGTGATCAGCGCGTTGAGCCAGTTGATCGGCGCCAGCCAGAACAGCAGCACGCCCCAGGCGGCGCGCTCGCGGTTCAGCGGCTTGAAGGCCCACCAGAGCATGGCCCCCAGCGCCAGGGGCAGGAGCACCACTGGCAGGCGGATGGCCCAGGTGGCTTCGCCGAACAGCGTGCGCATGAGCCAGATCAGCCAGCCCACCATGGGCGGGTGGTCGTAGTAGCCCCAGTCGGGGTAGACGCCCCACCAGTAGAAGAAGGCTTCGTCGCCCGTGATGGGCATGGCGGCGGCGATCCACAGGCGCACGGCCAGCGCCGCCAGGGCGGTGACGAGCAGCCAGCGCGACAGGTTGAAGGAGGGGGCGGTGGAAGAGGGGGACATCAGTGCAGGGAAATATCGCGGGAGACGGCCGCACTATATAGGAGGGCCAGCGCGCCGATGGCCACCGCCAGCCAGAGCGTGAGCAGGCGCACCAGCACGGTGATGGCGATGGCCGTGGCCAAGGCGCTGCCCTGCAGCACCAGCAGGCCGGTCAGCAGGGCTTCGGTGCCGCCCAGGCCGGCCGGCAGCAGCGAGAGCGCGCCGCCCACCATGGCCAGGGCGTAGAAGCCGGTGGCCAGCAGCGGGTCGATGGCCAGCCCGAGTTCGCGGCAGACCAGCCAGGTTGCCAGGCCTTGCGCGGCCCAAGCCACGAGCGTGAGGCCCAGCCAGGTCCAGGGACGCGTGGCCAGGCAGCGCCAGGCGGCGTGCAGCCAGGGCAGCCGGGTGAACAGGAGCTGCCTGAACTTGAAGAGCAGGATCAGCACGAACAGGCCGGCCGTGGCCACGACAGCCACGAGCTGCAGCTGCCACGCTGCTGCGCCCGGCAGTTGCGAGAGCCACCACAGGCCCGGCAGCGTGAGCAGCAGCAGGGCCAGCAGGTCGGCCAGGCGCTCGGCGCCGAAGACGGCCAGGCTGTCGGCCGCGCCCAGCGGCTGGCGCAGCAGCAGGCCGCGCGCGGCCTCGCCCACATTGCCGGGCGTGGGCGTGAAGGTGTAGCCAGCGAGATAAAGGCGCAGGCCCTGGAGCGGCGGCAGCGGGCGGCCGTAGTGCGCCATCCACAGGCGCCAGCGCTGGCCGCGCAGGAGGTAGTTGAGCATGCACAGGGCCGCCGCCAGCGCGCCGGCCGGCGACCACAGCGCGGAGAGCTTGGCGCTGCCGGTCGCGTCACCACTGAGCAGCAGGACCAGCGCGTAGACGGTGGCGGCGCCACCGATGACGAGGAGCAGGGGTTTGAGGGGGAGTTTCAACGCCAGAACCGCGTGGCGAGGAAGAGACCCAGCCAGATGATGCCGGCGGCCAGGATCCAGGGGTCACGCAGCAGGTCGCGCGAGACGTCCTCGCCGCGGCCGCGGTGCACCTGGTAGGCATAACGCAGCAGGCCGAAGATCACCACGGGCACGGTGTAGACCAGGCGCTCGCCGTGCTGCTGCAGCGCTTCGATGCTGGTGGCGTAGAGGCCGTAGGTGATGACGGTGGCGGTCATCGTGGCCGCAATGTAGGTGTCGAGCAGCGCCGGCGGGTAGTGCTCCAGCACAGCGCGCTGCTGCTCGGGTTCGTGGAAGGTCTCGGCCTTGCGCTTGGAGAAACCCAGGAAGAGCGCGATGAACAGACCGGTGAGCAGCAGCCAGCGCGAAGGCGGGATGCCCACGGCCACCGTGCCGGCCAGCAGGCGCAGCATGAAGCCGCTGGCGATGATGGACACATCCACCACCGGCACGTGCTTGAGGCGCCAGCTGTAGGCCAGGTTGAGCACGACGTAGAGTGTCAGGATGAGCAGCAGCGCACGGCTGCCCCAGGCCAGGCCCAGGCCGACGAGCAGCAGCAGGGCGGCGAGGATCAGCGCCTGGCGCGGGCTGACGACACCACTAGCCAGCGGGCGCAGGCGCTTGGTGGGGTGCTGGGCATCGGCGGCGCGGTCGCGCCAGTCGTTGAGGATGTAGACCAGGCTGGAGAAGCAGCAGAAGGCCAGGAAGGCGTAGAGCACGCGCTCGACCAGCGGGCCGTTGCTCCAGGCCTGGCTGAACATCAGGCCGGCGAAGACGAAGACGTTCTTGAGCCACTGGTGCGGGCGCATCAGGCGGATCAGGGGGCGCAGGACAGCCATGGGTTCACACCTTTGCGGGCGGCTGCCCGTATTTGTAGAAGTAGCTCAGCACCACCCAGACCAGCCCGCTGGCCAGCAGCGTGATGGGCAGGGCCCAGAGTGCATCGCTGAGCCAGTGCGCCCCGACCGACATGCGCGCCACGCTCACCAGCGCGCCGGCAACCAGGCCGCCGGCGATCCAGCGCCAGCGACGGCGCGGATCGAGCAGCATGAGCGAGACGAAAAAGAAGCCGCAGGCCACGTGGCCGCTGGTAAAGGCGCAGTTGTCGCTGCACTGCTGCGCCTGCTCCAGGGCCGGGGTGAACTGGCGGTTGCCGCCGAACTGGACCACGTCGAAGGGACGTGCGCGCAGGGTGTGCTCCTTGACCGCCCAGGTGGAGAAGCCGGGGCCCAGCGTCAGGGCGATGCCCACGAAGGCCAGGGCGATGCCGACGCGGCGCGAGCGCCGCAGCAGGCTGATGACGATCCAGCCGGCGAGGCTCAGCAGGGCCAGGCCGCGGAAGATGTCCGGGATGTATTCGTTGACCAGTTCAACCCACAGCCACTGGGCCGGGTTGATCGGCGGCGCATCTTGCAGGAAATAGGCGGCGACGGCGATGTCGAGTTGCGGCCAGATCACGGGCAGCAGGGCCACGGCCAGGGAGGCGCCCAGGACGAGCAGGAAGACGGTGCGGTTGCGTAGAGGAGGTCGGGTCATGGGCGGCGCTTGAGTCCCGGCAGATTGTACGTAGGGCCGGCAGGCCCTGGTACGGCTCAGTGCTCGGCCAGTGCGATGCGCGCGAGCATGTCGACCACCCGCTCGTCCTCGCCGATGGCCGGACGCAGTTCGAAGTGCACCTGCGGGTGCAGGCGCCGCAGTTCGGCCACCAGCAGGGGCAGGTCTTCGCGGGCATGACGGCCCACGCCGAGGAACATGGGCACGATGGTGATGGCCGTGAGGCCTTGCGCCACCATCTCGGCGGCGCAGGCGGGCAGGTCGGGCGCCATGAGCTCCAGGTAGGCGCAGCGCACGACGGCGGCGGCTTCAAGCGCCGCGGCGCGCACGGCCACGGCTTCCATGGGGGCGCGCCACTGGGGGTCGCGTGAGCCGTGTGCGAACAGGATGAGGCCGCGCGACGGCGCCGGGTTTTGCATGGAGGTCACCTTCTGAGCACCAGCCAGCCGAAGGCGGTGAGGGAGATCAGCATGTAGATCATGCCGGGGGCGGCGGCCGTAAGCCAGGGAATCCAGTGCTGCAGCTCGCCGATGTAGCCGAACACGTTGTTGAGGAAGAAGAAGCTGATGCCGGCCATCACGCCGCCGAAGACGTAGAGCGAGATGCCCTCGTTGCGGAAGTGCAGGTAGGCAAAGGGCAGGGCCAGCATGACCATCACCAGGCAGCTCAGCGGGTAGAACACCTTTTTCCAGAACTCGATCTCGTAGCGCTCGGCGGTCTGGGCGTTTTCCTTGAGGTGGCGGATGTACTGGAAGAGGTCGATGGTGCTCATGCGCTCGGGCCGAAGCACGGCGGCGGAGACCATCTCGGCCGAGATGCCGGTGGGCCAGCGAAACACCGGCACGCGGGTGCGTTCGACCCGGCTGAGGGCCAGTCCGGGCGCGTTGAACTCGGTCCGTTCGGCATTTTCAAGCTGCCAGGCGTCGTCGGGCATGAAACGCGCCAGCGGCGCGTGTGTCATCGAGACCAGGGCGCTCTGGTTGTCGAATTCGAAGATGCGCACGTCGCGCATGTCGCCGTCGGAGTTCAGCGCGCCGACGTTGACGGCGAACTGGGCATAGGGCTCGCGCTCGCGCAACCAGGCACCGGTCTGGCCCACGCTGAGCTTGCCTTCGTAGCGCGCCTTGAGCAGCTGGGCCGTACGGTCGGCCCAGGGGGCCAGGTAGTCGCCGATGACGAAGGTCAGCAGGGCAAAGGTGAAGCCGGCGACGAGCAGCATGCGCAGCGCGCGCCAGGGCCCCAGCCCGCTGGTGCGCAGGATGGTGAATTCAGAGCTCTGGGCCAGGCGCGTCATGACGTAGATGGTGCCGATCAGCACGGTGATGGGCAGCAGCTCGTAGAGGTGGTTGGGCACCAGCAGGGCCACGTAACTGGCGGCCTGCGGCACCTGGTAGCCGGCGGCCAGCCCGGGGCGGCCGATGGTGGGCAGCTGGTCGACGAAGTCGAAGAAGGCGAAGAGCGCCAGGAAGCCCAGCGTGACGAAGACCACGGCCGTGAACATCTCGGCGTGGATGAGGCGGCGGATGGTTTTCATGGGGTGGCCGCCTTGCGCAGAGGCAGCGGCAGGCGCAGGCGCCAGCCCCAGTTGTACTGGCGCTTGGCCAGCCAGAGCAGGCCGGCGGCGAGCATGCCGCCGTGCAGCATCACGTTGTAGGCCAGGAAGCCGATCTTGCCGGAGGCGATCCAGGTCTGGCCCAGGCTGAGCAGGTTGAGATAGACCTGGAACAGCAGCAGCGAGAACATCAGGTTGCCCGAGCGCCCCACGCGCGGGTTCACGCGCGTGGCGGCCAGCGCGAGCACGGACAGGTTGAGCGCGGCCAGCACGAAACCCAGGCGCATGGAGATCTCACCCAGGTAGGGCAGGGAGTTCGGGTTGCGGATCAGCTCCAGCGTGGAGATGTTGCCCAGCGGGACATCGATCTTGCCACCCAGCGGGTCCTGCGCCACACGCAGCTTGTAGCGTTCGAACTCGCCGATCTTCACCTCGGCCTTGCCCTGGGTGCTCTCCAGGCGCTGGCCGTTTTCCAGCACCAGGAAACGGTCGTTGCCGATCAGTTCGGTGTAGCCGCTGCGCGCCGAGGTCACCGTCTCCTTGCCGTTTTCTGTGGTGGCGACAAAGACGTTCCTGGCGCTGTACTCGTTAAGCAGGCTTTTCTCGACGAAAAAGACACGGGTGCCGCCGGCCGATTCCTGGAACTGGCCGGGCTGCACGCGTTCCAGGTCGCCGCGGCTTTCGTACTGGGCGCGCATCTTCTCGACCTGCTGGTTGGACCAGGGCAACACGAACATGGCCAGGGTGGCGATGGCCAGCAGGATGGGCCAGGCAAAACGCAGCAGCGGGCGCAGCAGATTGAACAGGCCCATGCCGCTGGAGAACCAGATGACCATCTCGCTGTCGGTGTAGAGGCGCGAGAGCGTCATGACGATGGCGACGAACAGGCCCATGGTCATGATGTTGGGCAGGAAGGACAGCAGCGTGTAGCCCATGACCAGCATCACGTCCGACGGATTGAAGCTGCCGCGCGAGGCCATGCCCAGTGTGCGGATCAGCGTCATGGTCATGACGACGGTGACCAGAACGATCAGCGTGGCGCCAAAGCTGCGTGCCAGCTCCTTGCGGATGGAGGAATCGAATAACATTGCTCGTCAGGAAAACGCCATTATGAACTTCGAACTCAAGTCCCTGGACCTCGCCGGTGCATCCGCGCAGGTCTGCGATGCCCTCATCCTCCTGGTTCCCGCCGGTTTCAAGCCGGGCCGGGACCCCTTTGGCGCCCTCGTGGGCCAGGCCCTCAAGGCCGGCGATCTCGATACCAAGGCCGGCAAGCTGCTGGCCCTGTACCGCCCGGCCCAGGCCAAGGCCGGCCGCGTGCTGCTGGTGGGGGCCGGCGACGGGACACCGCGCCAGATCAGGCTGGCCGTCCATGCTGCGCTCGGGGCCCTGCGTTCCGGCACCCCGGCCGTGAAGAAGCTGGTGCTGGGCTTTGCGGCCGCGCCGCAGCCCGGTGCCGTCCGGGCGGCCGTGCAGACCGTGGCCGAGAACAGCTATGTCTACACCACGACCAAGTCCAAGGCCGAAGGCCGCAGCCTGGCGCGCGTGACCCTGGGCGTGCCCAAGCTGGCCGAGGCCAAAGCCGAATTCGCCCAGGCCGCCGCGGCCGTGGCCGGCATCGAGCTGGCCAAGGAGTGGGCCAACCGCCCGGCCAACCACGCCACGCCGACGGACCTGGCCCAGGCCGCGCGTGCGCTGGCCAAGTTCCCCAAGATCAGCTGCCAGGTGCTGGGCCCGCGCGAAGTGGCCAAGCTGAAGATGGGCGCCTTCATGGCCGTGGCCCAGGGCTCGGAGCAGCCGCTGCGTTTCATCGTGCTGCAGTACAAGGGCGCGCCGGCGGCGCAGGCGCCTACCGTGCTGGTGGGCAAAGGTATTTCCTTCGACACCGGCGGCATCTCCATCAAGCCGGCGGCCGAGATGGACGAGATGAAGTTCGACATGGGCGGTGCGGCCAGCGTGCTGGGGGTGTTCCGTGCCCTGGGCGAGCTCAAGCCGGCCATCAATGTGGTCGGGCTCATCCCGAGCTGCGAGAACATGCCCGACGGCCGCGCGATCAAGCCCGGCGACGTGGTGACCAGCATGAGCGGTCAGACCATCGAGATCCTCAACACCGACGCCGAAGGGCGGCTCATCCTGTGCGATGCGCTGACGTATGCCGAGCGTTACCAGCCCCAGGCCGTGGTGGACATTGCCACCCTGACCGGCGCCTGCGTGATCGCGCTGGGCGCGGTGCGCAGCGGCCTGTTCAGCCCCAGCGACGAGCTGGCAAACAGGCTGCTGAAGGCCGGCGAGGCCGCACAGGACCTGTGCTGGCGCATACCGCTGGACGACGATTACGCCGAGGGGCTGAAGAGCAACTTTGCTGACGTGGGCAATGTGGCCGGCCGCGCGGGCGGCGCCATCACGGCGGCCAAGTTCCTGCAGCGTTTTACGGCCAAGTTCCCCTGGGCGCACCTGGATATCGCCGGCACCGCGTGGAAGAGTGGTGCGGCCAAGGGCTCGACCGGCCGCCCGGTGGGCCTGCTGCTGGAGTTCCTGCTGGCCCAGCAGGCGCCCGTCAAATCCGACCGCCGCAAGGCCTGAAACTCCGGATGGGCGCAGCAGCATGACCGAAGTGGCCTTTCATTTCAACGCGCCGGACAAGCTGGCCTACGCCTGCCGCCTGTTGCGCAAGGCGGTGGCGGCCGGTTCACGCGTCGTGGTCACGGCGCCGGCCGATGCGCTGGCCCGGCTCGACACCCTGCTGTGGACCTTTTCCCAGACCGACTTCGTCGCCCATGTGCGCCAGCCGGCCGAGCCTGGCCAGCTGGCCGCCTCGCCCGTCGTGCTCACGGACAGTCCGGCGCAGGAGCTGCCGCACCGCCAGGTGCTGCTCAACCTGGGCACGCAGCTGCCCGCGGGCTTCGAGCGTTATGAACGCCTGATCGAGGTCGTCAGCCTGGACGACGAGGACCGGCAGCTGGCGCGCGGACGC
>JAXMMJ010000111.1:0-26375 GCA_034366585.1 Hylemonella sp. | reverse complement strand
CCGATGAGCCGACCACCGCGCTGGATGTGGCCCTGCGCGGCCAGATCCTGGACCTGCTGGACGGGCTGCAGCAAAAAAACGGCATGGCCGTATTGATGATCACCCACGACCTGAACCTGGTGCGGCGTTTTGCCAGCCGGGTGGTCGTCATGGAAAACGGGTGCATCGTGGAGCAGGGGCTGGTGGCCGACGTGTTTGGGCGGCCGCAACACCCCTATACCCGCAGCCTGATCGACAGCCGACCGGTGCGCGACGTACAGGAGCTACCCGAACCGGCCGGCGCGCCGGCACTGCTGCAAGCCCGGGGCCTGCGCGTGGGTTATCCCGTGCCGCTGCCCGGCCTGCGCGGCTGGTTCCGCCGCGGCGAGTTCGTGGCGGTGCAGGGCGCAGACTTCAGCATTCCGCCCGGCCATACCCTGGGGGTGATCGGCGAATCGGGTTCGGGCAAGTCCACCCTCGCGCTGGCTGCCCTGGGCCTGCTGCCCTTCACAGGGGAATTACTGGTGGACGGCCGGGCCTGGAGCCGCGACCAGGTGCGCAACAAGGCGTTGCGCCGGGTGGTTCAGGTGGTGTTCCAGGACCCGTTTTCCTCGCTGTCGCCGCGCCTGACGGTGGAGGAGATCGTGGGTGAGGGCTTGGCGATCCACGCGCCTGAGCTATCAAAAGAGGAGCGATCGGCCAAGGTCGAGCGGGCGTTGGAGGAGGTGGGCCTGACCGAGGCCCAGTTCCCGGGCCTGTTCCAGCGTTACCCCCATGAGTTTTCCGGCGGGCAGCGCCAGCGCCTGGCCATCGCCCGGGCGCTGATCGTCGAGCCGCGCCTGATCGTGCTGGACGAACCCACCAGCGCCCTGGACGTGACCATCCAGAAGCAGGTGCTGCAGCTGCTGCAGCGCCTGCAGCGCGAGCGGGCCCTGAGCTACCTGCTGATCACCCACGACGTGGACGTGATCCGGGCCATGGCGCACGAGGTGCTGGTCATGAAAGGCGGGGAAATCGTCGAGTCCGGCCCGGTCGCGGCCCTGCTGGACGCGCCGGCCCATCCCTACACCCTGACCCTGGTGCAGGCGGCCGCCTGAAAACCGCGGGGTTCGACAAGACCTGCGGTTTCAACAAAATCGGCCCACACGGGCTGGAATTTCCTTGAAAATCAAGGCTCTAGTCCCGATTTTCGAGTACAATTCGGCAATTCTCGACCAAACGGGCGGATTACCAACCGCCCTTTTTTTATGGTCGAACGCTTTTTGATGGCCAGGGAAGGGCAACGTTGACACTGCAGCAGATCGTCGAACAAACCGTGACCGGATTCGGTTACGACCTGGTGGAGATCGACCGCTCCGCCGGGGGCTTGCTGCGCGTGACAATCGACCTGCCCTGGGATCCGCAACTCGGTGAGCGTTTCATCAACGTCGAGGACTGCGAGAAGGTCACTCGCCAGCTGCAGTATGCGCTGGAAGTTGACGGCATCGAGTACAAGCGGCTCGAGGTGTCCTCGCCGGGCATCGATCGCCCGCTGCGACATGAAAAGGATTTCGAGCGTTTCGTCGGCCAGGTGGTCGACATCACGCTCAAGGCGCCGATGGGTGCGGCTGCGGCCGGCCAGGTCAGCGCCAACCGCAAGAAATTTCGCGGCACGCTCGAACGCGTGAGCGCTGCCGACGGCAGCTCGGGCTGGCAGATCGTCTGGAGCGATGCGCCAGCGCCCAAGCCGGGACAGAAGGTGAGCAAGAAGCGTGAGCCGGCGCCGATGCAGGCGCTGGGCTTCACGCTGGACGAATTGCGCGAGGCGCGTCTGGCGCCGATCGTGAGTTTCAAGGGCCGCAGCGATACGCACGCTGGGGCCACGGGTCTTTGAGGGTATTGGAGGTTAGAGGCATGAATCGCGAACTGTTGATGCTGGTGGAAGCCATTTCCCGCGAAAAGAACGTCGAGCGCGACGTGGTCTTTGGCGCGGTGGAATCCGCCCTGGCGCAAGCCACCAAGAAGCTGTACGAAGGCGACGTGGACATCCGCGTGGCGATCGACCGTGATAGCGGTGTCTATGAGACGTTCCGCCGCTGGCATGTCGTTCCCGACGAGGCCGGCCTGCAGCTGCCCGACCAGGAAATCCTGCTGTTTGAAGCCAAGGAACAGATTCCCGACATCGAAGTCGACGAGTACATCGAGGAATCCGTCGAGTCGGTGCCGATCGGCCGCATCGGTGCGATGGCCGCCAAGCAGGTGATCCTGCAGAAGATCCGTGACGCCGAGCGCGAGATGCTGCTCAACGACTTCATGTCGCGCGGCGAGAAGATCTTCGTGGGCACCGTCAAGCGCATGGACAAGGGCGACATCATCGTGGAGTCCGGCCGGGTCGAAGGTCGTCTGCGCCGCGGCGAGATGATCCCCAAGGAAAACCTGCGCACCGGCGACCGCGTGCGCGCCATGATCATGGATGTGGACCTGACGCTGCGTGGCGCCCCCATCATCCTGTCGCGTTCGGCTCCCGAGTTCATGATCGAGCTGTTCCGCCAGGAAGTGCCCGAGATCGAACAGGGACTGCTGGAGATCAAGTCCTGCGCCCGTGATGCCGGTTCGCGCGCCAAGATCGCCGTGCTCTCGCACGACAAGCGCGTCGACCCCATCGGCACCTGCGTCGGCGTGCGCGGCACCCGCGTCAACGCCGTGACCAACGAGCTCGCCGGCGAGCGCGTGGACATCGTGCTGTGGAGCGAAGACCCCGCCCAGTTCGTGATCGGCGCGCTGGCCCCGGCCAATGTGCAGTCCATCGTGGTGGACGAAGAGAAGCACGCCATGGACGTGGTGGTGGACGAAGAAAACCTCGCCATCGCCATCGGCCGTGGCGGCCAGAACGTGCGCCTGGCGTCCGACCTGACCGGCTGGAAGATCAACATCATGGACGCGGCCGAATCGGCCGAGAAGCAGGCCACCGAAACCGGTTCGCTGCGCTCCTTGTTCATGGCCAAGCTCGACGTGGACGAGGAAATCGCCGACATCCTGATCGCCGAGGGCTTCACCAGCCTGGAAGAAGTGGCCTACGTGCCGCTGCAGGAGATGCTGGAGATCGAGTCCTTCGACGAGGACACCGTCAACGAGCTGCGCGCCCGTGCCAAGGATGCCCTGCTGACGATGGAGATCGCGCGCGAGGAGAGCGTCGAGGAAGTGTCGCAGGACCTGCGCGACCTCGAAGGCCTCACGCCCGAGCTGATCGCCAAGCTGGCCGACGGCGGCGTGCATACGCTGGATGACCTGGCCGACCTCGCGGTCGACGAGCTCACCGAGATTACCGGCCAGTCCGAGGACGAAGCCAAAGCCCTGATCATGAAGGCGCGCGAACATTGGTTCACCAATGAAGCCGCTGCTCAAGAGTCATCGTCATGAAAAAATAAGTTCAGTCAAGGCTGGCCATTGCCCTCCGGGCTGGTCATGCCCTAGCTAAAGGCCCCATCACAAATGTCCAGTACGACCGTCGCCGAGTTTGCAACCGAACTCAAGAAGTCAACCGATACCCTGCTTGAGCAGCTCAAGGCCGCAGGCGTGGCTAAGTCCTCCGCCGCCGACACCCTGACCGATGCCGACAAGCAGCGCTTGCTGGGTTTCCTGCAAGCCAGCCATGGCACAGCCACGGCAGAGCGCAAGAAGATCACCCTGACCAAGAAGTCGACCACCGAAATCAAGCAGGCCGACGCCAGTGGCAAGGCCCGCACCATCCAGGTGGAAGTCCGCAAGAAGCGCACCTTCATTCGTCGCGATGATGGCAGTGATGTGGCCGAGGGCGGCGTAGCCGAGCCGGTTGAGGAAGCGCCGGTGGCAAGCCAGCCGGCCCCTGCGGTCGACAATGCCGAACTCATGCGCCGCGAGGAAGATGCCCGCCGTCAGGCCGAGCTGATCCGCCGTCAGGAAGAAGACCTGGCCGAGAAGCGTCGCCAGCGCGAGGAAAGCGAAAAGCGCGAGCGTGAAGCCGAGGAGCGTGCCGCCAGCTACGCAGCGACCGAGGACGAGAAAAAGGTCCAGGCATCGACCAGCAAGGCTGAAGCCACGGCCGAGGCCGCGGACGCTGCTGCAGCGCGTGCTGCAGCGCAGGCCGAGCTGCGCGAGAAGGCGGCCGCCGAATCCAAGGCCCGTGCCGACGAAGAGGCTGCGCGAGCACTTGACTTGAACGACCGCCGCCGCAAGGCCGAGGCGGAAGCTGCGGCCATCCGTTCCATGATGGCAACGCCGGCCAAGAAGGCTCCGCCACCGCCGCCGCCGCCCAAGAAGGAAGAGCCGAAGACGGCCATGAAGGGCACCCTGCACAAGCCGGCAGCCGGCAGCACGGTTGCCAGACCGGCCAAACCGGCAGGTTCCGGTGCCGCTGCGCCTGCTGGCGCCGGCAAGGAAGTCAAGTCTGCCAAGCTTTCGAGCAGCTGGGCTGGCGATCCGGCCAAGAAAAAGGCCATCCCCACCCGTGGCGATACCAGTGGCGGCGTCGGCCGCAGCAGCTGGCGTGGCGGCCCGCGCGGCAAGCGTGGTCACGACCGTGATGACCAGCATGCCCAGGCCGCACCGGTCGAGGCCCGCGTCATCGAGGTGCACGTGCCCGAGACCATCACGGTGGCCGAACTGGCGCACAAGATGGCGGTGAAGGCCTCCGAGGTGATCAAGCACCTGATGAAGCTGGGCCAGATGGTCACCATCAACCAGCCGCTGGACCAGGACACGGCCATGATCGTGGTCGAGGAAATGGGCCACAAGGCCATCGTTGCTGCCCTGGACGACCCGGAAGCCTTCACCGACGAGGAAGTGTCGGAGCAGCACGGCGAATCGCTGCCGCGCGCCCCGGTCGTGACCGTCATGGGCCACGTCGACCACGGCAAGACCTCGCTGCTGGACTACATCCGCCGCGCCAAGGTGGCTGCGGGCGAAGCTGGCGGTATCACGCAGCACATCGGCGCCTACCACGTGGAAACACCGCGCGGCATGATCTCCTTCCTGGACACCCCGGGTCACGAGGCCTTCACGGCCATGCGTGCCCGTGGCGCCCAGGCGACCGACATCGTGATCCTGGTGGTGGCTGCCGACGACGGCGTCATGCCGCAGACCAAGGAAGCCATCAAGCACGCCAAGGCGGCGGGGGTTCCCATCGTCGTGGCCATCAACAAGATCGACAAGCCCGATGCCAACCCGGACCGCGTGAAGCAGGAACTGGTGGTGGAAGAGGTGGTCCCCGAGGAATTCGGTGGCGACTCGCCCTTCGTGCCGGTGTCGGCCAAGACCGGCCAGGGCATCGATGCGCTGCTGGAGCAGGTGCTCTTGCAGGCCGAGGTGCTGGAACTCAAGGCTCCGATCGACGCCATGGCCAAGGGCCTGGTCATCGAAGCCAAGCTGGACAAGGGCCGCGGCCCGGTGGCGACCGTGCTGGTGCAGACCGGCACGCTCAAGACCGGCGACGTGGTGCTGGCCGGCCAGACCTATGGCCGCGTGCGCGCCATGCTGGACGAGAACGGCAAGCCGATCAAGTCGGCCGGGCCGTCCATCCCGGTGGAAATCCAGGGCCTTACCGAAGTGCCGCAGGCGGGCGACGAGTTCATGGTGCTGTCCGACGAGCGCCGTGCGCGTGAGATCGCGACCTACCGTGCCGGCAAGTTCCGCAACACCAAGCTGGCCAAGCAGCAGGCCGCCAAGCTGGAGAACATGTTCACCGACATCTCCGCTGGCGAAGTCAAGATGCTGCCCATCATCGTCAAGGCCGACGTGCAGGGTTCGCAGGAAGCGCTGGCCGCCTCTCTGCTCAAGCTCTCGACCGAAGAGGTCAAGGTGCAGCTGGTCTACGCCGCCGTGGGCGGTATCAGCGAGTCCGACGTCAACCTGGCGATCGCCTCCAAGGCCATCATCATCGGCTTCAACACGCGGGCCGATGCCGGCGCGCGCAAGCTGGCCGAAGGCAACGACGTCGAGATCCGCTACTACAACATCATCTACGATGCCGTCGATGAGTTGAAAGCGGCCATGTCGGGCATGCTGGCGCCGGAGAAACGCGAAGAAGTCATCGGCATGGCCGAGATCCGTACCGTGTTCGTGGCCTCCAAGATTGGCACGGTCGCCGGCTGTATGGTCACCGCCGGCTTCGTCACCCGCAGCGCGCATTTCCGCCTGCTGCGCGACAACGTGGTCATCTACACCGGCGAGCTGGACTCCCTCAAGCGCATGAAGGACGATGTGCGCGAGGTCAAGGAAGGCTTCGAGTGCGGTATCAAGCTCAAGAACTACAACGACATCAAGGAAGGTGATCAGCTGGAGTTCTTCGAGGTGAAAGAAATCGCCCGTACGCTGTAAACCATGCCGGCCAAGAAGTCATCCACTCCGAACCGCGGCTTCAAGGTCGCCGATCAGATCCAGCGTGATCTGACGGAGTTGATCGCGCGCGAGTTGAAAGACCCGCGCGTGGGCATGGTGACGCTGCAAAGCGTCGAGGTCACGCCCGACTATGCGCACGCCAAGGTGTATTTCAGCGTGCTGATCGGTGACCCGCAGGAAACGCAGGACGCGCTGAACCAGGCCGCCGGCTTCTTGCGCAACGGCCTGTTCAAGCGCCTGCACATCCACACGGTGCCGACCCTGCACTTCCTCTTCGACCGCACCACCGAGCGGGCTGCTGACATGAATGCGCTGATCGCGCAGGCTGTCGCATCGCGTTCCAAAGACGAGGGATAAGCATGCAAGCGCCACGCACCAGGGTGCAACGGCGCCCTGTGCATGGGGTGCTCTTGCTGGACAAACCGCTCGGAATTTCGAGCAATAACGCTTTGCAGAAAGCCAAGTGGCTCCTGCGTGCCGAAAAGGCCGGTCACACCGGCACGCTCGACCCGCTGGCCACGGGCGTGCTGCCGATCTGCTTCGGCGCCGCCACCAAGTTCAGCCAGCTGCACCTGGATGCCGACAAGACCTACGAGACCACGGTGCGACTGGGTGTGCGCACCAGCACGGCCGACGCCGAGGGTGAGGTCATCGAAACCCGCCCGGTGACCTGCACCCTGGGCCAGGTGGTCGAGGTGCTGGACCAGTTCATGGGGCCGATCCGCCAGGTGCCGCCCATGCACAGCGCGCTCAAGAAGGACGGCAAGGCCCTGTACGAATATGCCCGCGAAGGCGAGACCGTCGAGCGCGAGCCGCGCGACGTGGTCATTCACGAGCTGGAACTGCTGGAGGTCCAGTTGCACGGCGAGGCGCCGTTCCTGCGCCTGCACGTGAAGTGCAGCAAGGGCACCTACATCCGCACCCTGGGTGAAGACATAGCCTCAGCCCTGGGCTGCGGCGGCCATCTGGTGGCGCTGCGTCGCATCGCGACCGGCGCTTTTGACCAGACCCAGTGCGTGACCCTGGAAGGTCTGGAGCGCATGGACGAGGCCGAACGCCCCGTGCAGCTCAAACCGGTCGATGCGCTGCTGGACGGTCATACCGCCGTCACCCTGGACACGGAGAATGCCGGTCGTTTCCTCAGCGGCCTGCGCCGACGCGGCGGCTGGCCCGATACCGAACAAGTGGCTGTCTATGGCAGCCAACCCCATGCCTTGCTGGGCACCGCCCATGTGAAGGCAGGGGAACTCATACCCGGGCGTCTGTTGAGCCCGATCGAAATCCAACAAATCCTGGAAAGCCAACCATGAGCCATAAACAGATCCGCAACATCGCCATCATCGCCCACGTCGACCACGGCAAGACCACCATGGTGGACCAGCTGCTGCGCCAGTCCGGCACCTTTGCCGAACACGAGAAGGTCGTCGACACCGTGATGGACAACAACGCCATCGAAAAAGAACGCGGCATCACCATCCTGGCGAAGAACTGTGCCGTGACCTGGGAAGGCACGCACATCAATATCGTTGACACCCCCGGCCACGCGGACTTCGGCGGCGAAGTGGAGCGTGCCCTGTCCATGGTGGACGGCGTGGTGCTGCTGATCGACGCGCAGGAAGGCCCCATGCCCCAGACGCGTTTCGTCACGAAAAAAGCGCTGGCGCTGGGGCTCAAGCCCATCGTGGTGGTGAACAAGGTGGACAAGCCGGGTGCCAATCCGGACAAGGTCGTCAACGCGGCCTTCGACCTGTTCGACAAGCTGGGTGCCAATGACGAACAGCTGGATTTCCCCGTGGTCTACGCCTCGGGCATCAACGGCTGGTCCTCGCTGGAAGAGGGCGCACCGGGCGAGCAGTGGGGCCCCGACATGTCGGCCCTGTTCAATACCATCCTGAAACACGTGCCGTCCCAGAAGGGCGACCCGGCCGCGCCGCTGCAGCTGCAGATTTCCGCGCTGGACTTCTCGACCTTCGTGGGCCGCATCGGCGTGGGCCGCATCAGCCAGGGCACGATCAAGCCTGCCATGGACGTGGTGGTGATGGAAGGGCCGGACGGCAAGGCCGTCAAGGGCCGTATCAACCAGGTGCTCACCTTCCAGGGTCTGGAGCGCGTGCAGGCCACGGAAGCCGGCCCGGGCGAGATCGTGCTGATCAACGGCATCGATGAAATCGGCATCGGCGTGACCATCACCGATCCGGCCAATCCGGCTCCGCTGCCCATGCTCAAGGTCGACGAGCCGACCCTGACCATGAACTTCTGCGTGAACACCAGCCCGCTGGCCGGCCGTGAAGGCAAGTTCGTGACCAGCCGCCAGATCTGGGACCGCCTGCAGAAGGAGCTGCAGCACAACGTGGCCCTGCGCGTCAAGGAAACCGACGAAGAAGGCATTTTCGAAGTGATGGGTCGTGGTGAACTGCACCTGACCATCCTGCTGGAAAACATGCGCCGTGAAGGCTACGAGCTGGCCGTGTCCAAGCCGCGTGTGATGTTCAAGGACGTCAACGGCGAGAAGTGCGAGCCCATCGAGCTGGTGACGGCCGACATCGAAGAGCAGCACCAGGGTGGCGTGATGCAGGCCCTGGGCGAGCGCAAGGGCGAGCTGGTGAACATGGAGCCGGACGGCCGCGGCCGCGTGCGCCTGGAGTACCGCATTCCGGCCCGTGGCCTGATCGGTTTCTCCAACGAGTTCCTGAACCTGACGCGTGGTTCCGGCCTGATCTCCAACATCTTCGACGGCTACGAGCCGCACAAGGGCGACATCGGCGGCCGCAAGAACGGCGTGCTGATCTCCATGGACGCCGGTGAAATCTTCACCTACGCCCTGGGCAAGCTGGACGACCGTGGTCGCATGTTCGTCAAGGCCAATGACCCGGTGTACGAAGGCATGATCGTCGGCATCCACAACCGCGACAACGACCTGGTGGTGAACGCCACCCGTACCAAGCAGCTGACCAACTTCCGTGTCAGCGGCAAGGAAGACGCGATCAAGATCACGCCCCCTATCGATTGCACGCTGGAATACGGTGTGGAGTTCATCGAGGACGATGAGCTGGTCGAAATCACGCCCAAGTCGATCCGACTGCGCAAGCGTCACCTGACCGAGAACGAGCGCAAGCGCGCCGGGAAGTCGAGTTAACCCCCTGAGTCGACCTGCGGTCGCCTTCCCCCAAGGGGGACAACGCCAGCGGCCCGGCAAAGCCGGTTCCGCGGCGTTCCCCGACTTTGGAGTGAGAGCGCCGTAGATCCTTTCGCTCCGACAGACGAAAGACATGAAGCTCACGCATCAGCGTGCCGTGTGGGTGATGGTGGCGGTGACCCTCATGTGGTCCATCGCCGGTGTCGTCACGCGGCAGCTGGAGGCGGCACGCAGCTTTGAAGTCACCTTCTGGCGCAGCTTCTTCACGGCGCTGTCGCTGCTCGTGATCCTGCCGCTGTGGCGCGGGCCGCACGCCGTCTGGCGTCAGCTGCGCAGCGCGCCGGCGGCACTCTGGTGGTCCGGCCTGTGCTGGAGCGCCATGTTCACCTCCTTCATGCTGGCCCTAACCATGACCAGCGTGGCCGGGGTGTTGGTCATCTCCTCGCTCAACCCGCTGTTCACCGCGCTGCTGGCCTGGCTCTTCCTGCGTCAGCGTATCGCCTGGTTCACTTGGGCGGCCATCACGCTGGCCGGGGCCGGCATGGCCTGGATGTTTGGCGGACAGCTGGGCAGCGACAGCGGCCTGGGCCTGTTCGTCGCGCTGTTTGTACCGCTGAGCGCGGCGATCAACTGGATCGTGGTGCAGCATGCCCATGCCAAAGGCGAGGACGTAGACCTGGTGCCATCGGTGCTGGTCGGCGGCATCCTCTCGGCCCTGGTCACCTTGCCGCTGGCGCTGCCCCTGCAAGCCACCGCGCACGACATCGGCCTGCTGGCAGTCCTGGGCCTGGTCCAGCTGGCCATCCCTTGCACGCTGCTGGTGATCTGCGCGCGTGTGCTCAAGGCACCCGAAATTTCCCTGCTGGCGCAGCTGGAAATCATTTTCGGCATCCTGCTGGTCTGGGTCGGTGCCGGTGAGCGGCCGGCTACAACTATGCTGCAGGGCGGGGCCTTGGTACTGTTCGCACTGGTCGCCAACGAGTTGATGGTCTGGAAGAAAAAACGATGACATTCCCCATTGCCTACACCTGTCCCGAGGTGCAAACCGAAGTTCGCGGCCATCTCGGCTGCATCACCTTGAACCGCCCACGCGCGCTCAACGCCTTGTCCCTGCCCATGATCCGGGCCCTGGCCGCGGCGCTGCTGGCCTGGCGCGACTACCCGCAAGTGCAGGCGGTGGCGATACGCGGCATGGGTAAGGAGGGCGCTTTTGGTGCTTTCTGCGCCGGTGGCGACATCCGTTTCTTCCACCAAGCCGTGCTGCGTGGTGACGCTGAGCTGGAAGACTTCTTCACCGAGGAATACGCGCTCAACCACCTGATCCATCACTACCCCAAGCCCTATATCGCCTTCATGGACGGTGTGGTCATGGGTGGCGGCATGGGCATTTCGCAGGGGGCGAAGCTGCGCATCGTCACGCCTAGGACCAAGATGGCCATGCCCGAGACCAATATCGGCCTGTTCCCCGATGTTGGCGGCGGCTGGTTCCTGGCGCGTTGCCCGCGCCATGGTGGCGAGTGGCTGGCCCTGACCAGCGAAGTCATTGGTGCTGGCGACGCGCTGGCGCTGCAACTGGCCGATGCCTGCTTCGATACGGCGCGCATCGGCGCGGCCTGGGATGCGCTGGCCGGTCTGGCAAGTTTTGACGCGGCCAGCCTGCAGGCCTGGCAACAAGGCTATGGCGTCGCTGCGCCGGCGGCTGAGCTGCCGCTGGACACCATCACCCGCTGCTTCGAGCAACCCGACGTGCTGCAGATCGTGCAGGCGTTGGAAAGGGAAAGCGGCGAGTGGGCAGCCGGCACGGTCAAGGCCCTGCGCACGCATTCACCGCTGATGCTGGAGGTCACCCTGCAGCAGATCCGCCGCGGGGCCGACATGAGCCTGGCCGACGAGTTGCGCATGGAACGCGACATGGTGCGCCACTGCTTCAACTCGCGCCACCTGGACCGCTACATGACGGCGACCGACACCATGGAAGGCATACGTGCCCTGGTGATCGACAAGGACCGCACGCCGAAATGGAGTCCGGCAAGCCTGGAGGAGGTCACGCCCGCCATGGTGGACGGCTTCTTCGTCTCGCCCTGGCCGGCGCACGCTCACCCGCTGCGCGAACTGGACTGATCAGAGCTGGTGGTAGACCGCCTGCGCCAGTTGCAGCAATTGCGGGCGTGTCAGCGTGCCTGACAGCGCGTAGGCAAAACCTTCTTCCACCCAGTAGAAGCCCGGGACCGGGCCATCCGCGCTGTAACGGAATTCCGTGCTGGCACCGCCGCCGCTGACCTTTGCAGGTGTGCTGCCCAGATAAAGGGTCACACGCTCGCCGCGCGCGTTCTGGTACATGAACTGGGCGCGGGCGCCTTCGTCGCCTGGCAGCAGGCGGCCACCGACAAGCTCGTAGCCCTGTTCGTTCAGCCGGGGCAGCTTGAGCGGACGGCCCAGGCGTTTGGACAACCACTGCACCAGGTGTTCTTCCTGCGCTGAACTCACCTCGACCGGATGACGGACCTCAGGCACGTAGACCGCATGCGCCAGCGCCGCCTGGTGCACGAACTCGTGTGCCGGCTGCTGACGGGCCAGCAACGCGGCCGATGATCCCTGCTGCTGCCCATGGGTGAACCAGCCCAGGCCAAACGCCAGGGTCACGCTGGCAGCCATGCCCCCCCAGCGCCACCACTGCTGCACCTGCTGGCGGGCCTGCTGGGCCTGGCCAGCGGCGGCCAGCAAGGACGCGGGGACGGGTTCGGCCAGCACGTCCTCATGCAGGCCGCGCAAGGCGTCGCGCTGGCGCTGCCAAGCTTGCAACGTGGCGCTGGCCTGCGGATCCAGCGCCAACCGGCGTTGAATGTCGGCCCGCTCGTCGGCATCAAGCCGGCCGTCGAGCAAGGCGTGCAGTTCGGCTTCGGGGACGGGAGGGGCAGGGCGCTTATCCATGGCGGTCTTCGATTTTCATTTCAGGCGCCGCAAGGGCGGTACCTCGGATTCGGTGGCCGCAACGCTGCGGACCGGTGGGGTTGCCGATGCGTCCATCAGTTCCTGCAGCCGGCTGCGCGCCCGCGACAGGCGCGACATCACGGTGCCCACCGGCACGCCCGTGATCTTCGCGACTTCGGCATAGGACAGGTCTTCCAGGGTGACCAGCAGCAAGACCACGCGCTGTTCGTCGGGGAGGCGCAGCAGGCAGCGTTGCAGGTCGATGGCGCTGTCCGTGGAGGACGCGGGCGCCGCGGGTTCCTGGGCCAGTTCAGCCAGGTCCAGCGGATGGGCCAGGTCACCCTGGCGCACGCGGTGCCGGACCTGGCTCACATACAGGTTGTGCATGATCGTGAACAGCCAGGCTCGCAGATCCGAGCCCACCAGCCATAGCCGCCATTTGGTGCAGGCGCGCTCCAGCGTGTCCTGCACCAGGTCGTCACAGGCCCAGGCATCCCCGGTCAGCGCGCGGGCGTAGCGGCGCAAGGCGGGGATGTGCGCGATCAGGGGTTCACGGTTCATCGATGAACGAACTTTATACCGCTCACCGCCCGATCAGGTTCAGGGTCGGGCCAGTTGCCAGACCTTGTTGAAGCCGTCGCCGGTGCGGTCACCGGGTTTCATGTCTTTGGCCCAGAAGTACAGGGGCTTGCCCTTGAAGGCCCACTGCTTCTTGCCGTCGTCGCGGGTGATGACGCTGTAGTCACCGCTGGCCTGGTCGGTATCGCTGGCCATCAGGGGCGGCCAGTTGGTGGCGCAGGGGCCGTTGCAGACGGATTTGCCGTTGCCGGCGGTATCACGGTCGAAGGTGTAGAGCGTCATGCCGTTGGGGCCCGTCAGCACGCCATCGGCCACCTTGGCCGGGCCGGCGGCCATCGAAGCACAACTGGCCAGCAAGGCCGAACTCAGGGTGAGAGACAGGAAGGCGCGCTTGGCGCGGGATGCGGTCAAAGTCATGGTCATCTCCGTCGGGTTTGGGCACAAAAGCGTGCTCAACGGGATAAACGCCTGCCGATCCCTGTTTATTCCATCCGGGTAGAAATAAATCAGCGACTGCGGCTTTTCATGGCCCGCTCCACCTCGCGCTTGCCTTCGCGGTCCTTGATGGTGTCGCGCTTGTCATGTTCGGCTTTGCCCTTGGCCAGGCCGATCTCGCACTTGATTTTGTTGTTTTTCCAGTGCAGGTTCAGTGGTACCAGGGTGTAGCCCTTCTGCTCGACCTTGCCGATCAGGCGACGGATCTCGTCCTTCTTGAGCAGCAGCTTCTTGGTGCGAACGGCATCCGGTCGCACGTGGGTGGAGGCGGTCTTGAGCGCATTGATCTGGCAGCCGATGATGTACATCTCGCCATCGCGGATCACCACGTAGCCGTCGGTCAGCTGCACCTTGCCTTCACGCACGGCCTTGACCTCCCAGCCCTCCAGCACCATGCCGGCCTCGAAGCGTTCCTCGATGAAATAATTGAAGACGGCCTTCTTGTTGTCGGCAATGCGGGCGGGCGTTTCGGGTTTTTTGGCCATGGAGTCTCAATTGGGGGCGGGCAGCAAACTTACAATTCGGTTTGGGCCTGCGAGTCCAGCATTCTATGAAAACCGTCCACAAGTCCGTTCTGATCTGGTACAGCCCACAGGAAATGTACGCGCTGGTCGTCGGCGTGGCCGACTATCCGGCGTTCCTGCCCTGGTGCGATCACGCTCGCATCATCGAGGCCCATGAAGGCGGCGCGACGGCTGAGGTCGGCATTGCGTTCAGCGGCATCCATCAGAGCTTCACCACGCGCAATACCCATGTGCCGGGCAGCGAAGTGCGGATGGAACTCGTCAAGGGGCCGTTTTCGCAGCTTGAAGGCCGGTGGAATTTCCTGCCGGTGGGTGAGGGCGATCAGCGCGCCTGCAAGGTCGAGCTGACCTTGAACTACGGTTTTTCCAATGCACTGCTGGGCAGGCTGGTCGGCCCGGTGTTCGACAAGATTGCGGCCAGCCTGGTCGATGCCTTCGTCAAGCGCGCCGAGAAGGTCTATGGGGTCTGAGATGGACATCGAGATCGTGGTCGCCTATGCGCCGCTTGCGCGCCAGGTGTGCGAGATTGCCCTGCGCCTGCCGGCCGGCAGCACCGTGGCACAGGCCCTGCAGGCCAGCGGCCTGGCCGGCAACTATCCGGAGCTCGACCTCTTGCATGCACCGGTGGGGGTCTGGGGGCGCAAGGCGACGCGTGAGCAGGTGCTGCGGGCACAGGATCGGGTCGAGGTCTATCGTCCCTTGCGGATCGATCCCAAGGTGGCGCGACGCGAGCGTTTTGCCAAGCAGGGCGCCGGCAGGGCCGGCCTCTTTGCCAACAAGCGGGCCGGGGCCAAGTCGGGCTACTGATTACTTGCAGTTCTCGTTGATGATGCCCTGCAGGCGTTCGCCTTCGGCGGCGCGGGCGGCTTCGTCCATGAACTCGCGTTCGCCTTTTTCGTTCGTGCGCGCCATGCGTGCGCCGGAATCCAGCCCGGATTTGGCTTGCTGGGTCCGGCTGCAGGTGTCAGCCATGGCGCGGGCGTTGCGCTCTTCATCGGCCTTGCGTTTGGCCACTTCGGCATCCTCGACCTGTTTCTTCTTCTCTTGCAGGGATTTGTCGATGCCAGCCGGGGCAGCAGCTACACCAGGGGCCGCTGCGGGGGCCACTGCCGGCGTCGGAGTGGATCCGCGGCTGCCTGGGCGCTTGAGGATGTTTTTCTCGGGGATATCGGACGGCGGCGCTCGGTCGCTGAAGACCTTGCGGCCGTCCTTGTCCATCCATTGCCATTGGGCGCTGGCCGTGAGCGCATAAAGGCACAGGGCCAAGCAGATCAGGGGGCGGATCGGTTTCATGACAGCAGTGTAGCGCCGTCTCGCTGCTTTTTTTGATTCCGGGGGCGTGCGCTGTGGCGCCCACGCAGCGAGCCTGCGGGAGAAGCCGGTCGCTAAGGCGGGTACAATTCTTCTTTTGGAGCTTAGACATGCGCCTTCTAGGTAAAGCGCTCACCTTCGACGATGTGTTGTTGGTGCCGGCGTATTCCCAGGTCCTGCCCAAGGACACCTCTCTCGCGACCCGTTTCTCACGCAATATTTCCCTGAACCTGCCCCTGGTCTCTGCGGCCATGGACACGGTGACGGAAGCCCGGCTGGCGATTGCCATCGCCCAGGAAGGCGGTATCGGTATCGTCCACAAGAACCTCAGCGTGGCTGAACAGGCCGCCCAGGTGGCCAAGGTCAAGCGCTACGAATCCGGTGTGCTGCGTGACCCGGTCGTCATCAACCCCGAGACCACGGTGCGTGAGGTGATGAAGCTCTCCGACGAATGGGGGATCTCAGGCTTCCCGGTCGTGGATGGTGGCAAAGTGGTCGGCATCGTGACCGGCCGCGACCTGCGTTTCGAAACCCGCTACGAGCTGCCGGTGCGCGAGATCATGACCCCGCGCGAGCGCCTGATCACCGTGCCCGACGGCACCACCCCGGCCGAGGCCAAGGCCCTGCTGAACAAGCACAAGCTGGAGCGCCTGCTGGTCGTCAACGACGCCTTCGAGCTCAAGGGCCTGATCACCGTCAAGGACATCACCAAGCAGCTCAATTTTCCGAACGCCGCGCGTGACGCCGCCGGCCGCCTGCGCGTAGGCGCAGCGGTAGGCGTGGGCGAGGGCACCGAAGCCCGCGTCGAGGCGCTGGTCAAGGCTGGTGTCGACGCCATCGTGGTGGACACGGCCCACGGCCACAGCAAGGGCGTGATCGACCGCGTGCGCTGGGTCAAGCAGACCTATCCGCAGGTGGACGTGATCGGCGGCAACATCGCCACCGGCGCGGCCGCTTTGGCGCTGGTGGAAGCCGGTGCCGATGCGGTCAAGGTTGGCATCGGTCCTGGCTCCATCTGCACCACCCGCATCGTGGCGGGTGTGGGCGTGCCCCAGATCATGGCCATCGACAACGTGGCCACGGCGCTCAAGGGCACGGGCGTGCCGCTCATCGCCGACGGCGGCATCCGCTACAGCGGTGACATCGCCAAGGCCATCGCGGCCGGCGCCGGGACCGTCATGATGGGCGGCATGTTCGCCGGCACCGAAGAGGCGCCGGGCGAGATCGTGCTGTTCCAGGGCCGCAGCTACAAGAGTTACCGTGGCATGGGCTCCATTGGCGCCATGCAGCAGGGCAGCGCCGATCGCTACTTCCAGGAATCGACCGCCGGCAACCCGCAGGCCGACAAGCTGGTGCCCGAGGGCATCGAAGGCCGCGTGCCCTACAAGGGCTCGGTGGTCGCGATCATATTCCAGATGGCCGGCGGTCTGCGCGCCAGCATGGGGTATTGCGGTTGCGCCACCGTCGAAGACATGCGCAACAAGGCCGAGTTCGTGGAAATCACTTCGGCCGGCATCCGCGAAAGCCACGTGCACGACGTTCAGATCACCAAAGAAGCGCCCAACTACCGCGCTGACTGAGAAAACCGCAGCCCAGGCCCGAACCCCCATCCACGGCGTTCGGGCCTTTGCCTTTCAGATGGACCGCACCGTTTCTGTACCGCCATGCAACACCAGAAAATCCTCATTCTCGATTTCGGCTCCCAGGTCACGCAGCTGATCGCGCGCCGCGTGCGCGAGGCCCATGTGTACTGCGAGGTCCATCCCTGTGATGTCTCGGACGACTGGGTTCGGCAGTTCGCCGCCGATGGCCAGCTCAAGGGGGTGATCCTCTCGGGCAGCCACGCCAGCGTCTACGAGGAAACGACCGACAAGGCGCCTCAGGCCGTGTTCGAACTGGGGGTGCCGGTGCTGGGCATCTGCTACGGCATGCAGACCATGGCTCAGCAGCTGGGCGGCAAGGTGGAAAGCGGCCACCAGCGCGAGTTCGGCTACGCCGAGGTGCGCGCGCATGGCCACACGGCCTTGCTGAAAGACATCGCCGACTTCACGACGCCCGAAGGCTACGGCATGCTCAAGGTCTGGATGAGCCACGGCGACAAGGTCACGGCCTTCCCGCCCGGCTTTAAGCTCATGGCGTCCACCCCGAGCTGCCCCATCGCCGGCATGGCCGACGAACAACGCCGCTTCTACGCGGTGCAGTTCCACCCGGAAGTCACGCATACCGTGCAGGGCCGCGCCATGCTGGAGCGTTTCGTGCTGGAGATCTGCGGCACCCGCGCCGACTGGGTCATGCGTGACCACGTCAAGGAAGCGGTGGAGGCCATTCGCCGGCAGGTCGGCGACGAGGAGGTCATCCTGGGCCTGTCCGGCGGCGTCGACTCCTCGGTGGCCGCGGCACTGATCCACCGAGCCATCGGCGACCAGCTGACCTGTGTTTTCGTGGACCATGGCCTGCTGCGCCTGAACGAGGGGGACATGGTCATGGACATGTTCGCCGGCAAGCTGCACGCCAAAGTGATCCGGGTGGACGCCAGCGAGTTGTTCCTGGGCAAGCTGGCCGGTGTCAGCGAACCCGAGCAAAAGCGCAAGATCATCGGCGGCCTCTTCGTGGATGTTTTCAAGGCGGAGGCGGCCAAGCTCAAGGGCGAGGGCGCCAAGGGCGCCAAGTGGCTGGCCCAGGGCACCATTTATCCCGACGTCATCGAGTCCGGCGGCGCCAAGAGCAAGAAGGCCGTGACCATCAAGAGCCACCACAACGTGGGCGGTCTGCCGGAGCAGCTGGGCCTGAAGCTGCTGGAGCCGCTGCGCGACCTGTTCAAGGACGAGGTGCGCGAACTCGGCGTGGCCCTGGGCCTGCCGCACGACATGGTGTACCGCCACCCCTTCCCGGGCCCGGGTCTGGGCGTGCGCATCCTGGGTGAAGTGAAGAAGGATTACGCCGACCTGCTGCGCCGGGCTGATGCCATCTTCATCGAGGAACTGCGCTCCACCATCGACCCCAATTCCGGCAAGACCTGGTACGAGCTGACCAGCCAGGCTTTCACGGTGTTCCTGCCGGTCAAGAGTGTGGGCGTGATGGGCGACGGCCGTACCTACGATTACGTGGTGGCCCTGCGCGCCGTGCAGACCAGCGACTTCATGACGGCCGACTGGGCCGAACTGCCCTACGCCCTGCTCAAGAAGGTCTCGAGCCGCATCATCAACGAGGTGCGTGGCATCAACCGCGTCACCTACGACGTCAGCTCCAAGCCGCCGGCCACCATCGAGTGGGAGTGATCTCCTACAGGCTCGCTCACTGAATCGGCCCTAGCCAGTCCAGTACTCCTGTTGCGGCACGAGCAGCGAGGGCGACAGCGAGCCGCTCGACGGCTGCCGCTCGCGAACCCTGGCGAATTCCACGCGCTCGCGCGCCTGCGCCGCATCCGAATAGGCCTGTGTCAGCTGGCTCGCCGCGTCCAGGAGGGCCGGATCTTGTATCGCCGTGTTGGCCTTGCCGCGGATCTGGACCATGCTCCACGCGCCGTCATGGCCACGTTGCAGTTCGATGGTTGCGGCGCGCCGGCCGTTGTGGCGCAAGGAGAAAACCCGGGTGGCGCCGCTGGCGCAGGCATTGGCATAGGTGCCGATGCAGTGGCGCTGTTCCAGGCCTTCCTCGGCCAGCAAAAAGCCCGAATCGAGTTCCACGGCAAGGAAGGGGCCCGTGGCATACACCGGAAGCAGGGCGGGCCAGCGTACATCCTTGTCGGGATCGACCGTGATCAACAACGCCCGGTGCCACTCGTCCGAGCGGCGGCACAGCGAGCGCCAGGTCACCCCCTTGAGCACCGCCGTGTGGGCGTAGACGAAATCGGACACGTCCTGCGCCTCATGGGCCAGGTTGGCCTCCTCTTCCATGGACAGCCGGGCGCGCATGATGGCGCGCAGGAAAATACGCGCATTGTCTTCGCGCAGCGGGCCAGGACGTCCACGCGTTCGGTCGAGGATGCGCTCGACGCCGCGCAAGGCCGGCTGGCAGCGCTCGATCCGCAGCGGTTCGCTTTGCAAGGCGCTCGCCAGCAGGTTGATGAAGTGAGTGAAAGATCCCAGGATACGGGCCGAAGGCGGGAAGAACTGCAGCACGAAGCGCAGCACGGCGTTGTCCTGCTTGATCAGGAAACGCCAGCCTTGTGCGCTCATGCCGGCGGCCAGAAAGCGCGAGCGCACCGTGTCGAAGAAGCCGGGCCCCAAGGCCAGCTGCAGCCCGGAGGCCGTGCTCAGGCCGAGGTCGAGCAGGGGCAGGCCGCCGTCGTCCGGCGCGTATGGCAAGGCCGGCAGATGCGCCGCCACGTGGGCAACCTGCCCGAGATTCGCGTCCGGTCCGTAAATGGCCTGTGCCATCGCCAGCACGGGCGGGGCCAGCGCTTCGCGCAGCAGCGCTCCGCAGTGGGCATCGTCCAGCTTCAGCTCGCCAACCTGCCTGAGCTTGGCCCTGAGGGGGCCGCGCTCCAGCAACAGCCGGGCACGGCCGTGGGCCAGCTTGAGCCTGGACTGCCACGGCCCCGGCCCGGGAAAAGGCGCCGACACGGCATCCTGCAGAGGCAGGATTGGATCGATGCCATCGGAATAGGAGTGCTGGTGCAGCAAGCCATGCAGGGCCGAGAGATCGTGCGAGGTCAACTGGCGTGCATGGGCCAGGGGCAGGGTGCAGTAGGCGGGCTGGGTGTCGGCGATGTCGCTCCATTGGAAGCGCGCGTGGCGGTTGACAAAGATCTGCAGCGTGCCGGTGTCGAGGTCGATCAGAAAACCCCAGGACACGTCACCGCAACTCTTGATGGCCGCCGCCGGCATGAAAGGAAAGCCGGCATGCCAGCCCTCCAGTTCGGGCAAGGCATCAAAGGTCTCCGCCCAGGTGTGAAACGGGCAGGTTTCGCCGAAATGGTCCTCGAAGAAAGCCTGGATCACGGTCTGGTCGGTTTCCCCCGGAAAGGGGCCGTGTTCCGGCCCGACCAGCTTCAGTGTGCGCGCATAGGTGTCCAGACGGGCGTCGCTGACGCGATGCAGGTAGGCCAGCAATTCGGTGAGCACGCTTTCACAGCTGCGCTCACCGTGCAGTCGGAGCAGCTTTTTCTCGCCGTCTATCCTGAATCCCACCAGCGCGCCGCTCATGCCTGTGCCTGTCGTGTCCTGAATTTCTCCCCGTTCCCGGTAAAGGTATCAGAAAACACGCATCGTGTGGCCTCCGCCGGCGCCGTCGGCCCAGGTGCGAGGCTAAACTAGCCGCAACATGTACCTGCCGCCCCAGTTCAAGTCGGAAGACCGCGACCATGCGCTGGCGCTGATGCGTGCGCATCCCTTTGCCAGCCTCATCAGCCCGGATGACGACTGCCTGCCCTATGTGACGCACCTGCCGCTGCACGTGCAGGAGGAGGGCGCCGAGCTTGTGTTGCTTGGCCATGTGGCCAGGCCGAACCCGCACTGGCGCCATTTGCAGGCCCGGCCGCAAGCCGTGGTGACCTTCATGGGCCCTCACGCCTATATGTCACCCAGTGTCTACCCGGATCTTGCGCGGGTGCCGACCTGGAACTACCTGGCCGTGCATTGCTCCGTGCAGGCGACCCTGGTCGAGGGTGCCGAGGCCAAGGACGGCTTGCTGAAGAAGCTCATCGGTGACCATGAGCCGGCCTACGCTGCGCAGTGGCGCAGCCTGGGGCAGGACTATGCGCACAAGATGCTGGCCGGCATCGTGGCTTTCGAGCTGCGGGTGACAACACTGCAGTGCAAACTCAAACTCAACCAGCACCGTCCTGAAGCGCATGCGGCGATGAAAGCAGCCTACGCCAAGGGCAACCCGAACGAACGCGAACTGGCGGCCTGGATGGAGCGCCTGGGGCTGCATGGCAACTGAAGCCGACTTCATGGGCCAGGCCCTGGCGCTGGCGCGCCAGGCCGCCGACGCCGGTGAGGTGCCGGTGGGTGCCGTGCTGGTGCACCAGGGCGTCGTGATCGCGACCGGCCACAACGCGCCCATCGGCAGCCACGACCCCACGGCGCATGCCGAGATCCGGGCCTTGCGCGATGCTGCATCCCGGCTTGGCAACTACCGACTGGAGGACTGCGAGCTCTACGTCACGCTGGAGCCTTGCCCCATGTGTGCCGGGGCTCTGCTGCACGCGCGGCTCAAACGCGTGGTGTTTGGCGCCCCCGATCCCAAGACCGGCGCGGCGGGCTCGGTACTCGACCTGTTTGCCAACCAGCAGCTCAACCACCAGACGCAGGTGCGGGGCGGGGTGCTGGCCACCGAGTGCGGCGCGCTCTTGCAGGCGTTCTTCCAGCGCAAACGCCAGGACCATCGGCGCGCCAGCCAGCCGGTGCGCGAAGATGCCTTGCGCACCCCGGAGGAGCGTTTCCTCGATCTGCCCGGCTATCCCTGGGCACCGCATTACCTCAGCGATCTGCCCGCCCTGGCTGGCCTGCGCTTGCATTACCTCGACGAAGGTCCACGTGATGCCCCGCTTACCTGGCTGTGCCTGCATGGCAATCCGAGCTGGAGCTATCTCTACCGCAAGATGCTTCCTGTTTTTCTGGCCGCCGGCCATCGGGTGGTGGCGCCGGACCTGATCGGTTTCGGTCGCAGCGACAAGCCCAAGAAGGAGTCTGCCCACAGCTTCAGCTGGCATCGCCAGGTGCTGCTGGAGTTCGTTGAACAGCTCGACCTGAAGAATATCGTGCTCGTGGTGCAGGACTGGGGTGGACTGCTGGGCCTGACCCTGCCCCTGGCCGCGCCACAGCGCTATGACGGCCTGCTGGTCATGAACACCATGTTGGCCACCGGAGACCAGGCCCTGTCGGCGGGCTTTCTGGCCTGGCGCGAGATGTGCTTCAAAAAGCCAGACTACGATGTCGGTCGTCTGCTGGCGCGCGGTAACCCGCAGCTCAGTGATGCGGAGTGCGCGGCCTACAACGCGCCCTTTCCCGACCGTGGTCATCGCGCGGCCCTGCGCGCCTTTCCGCTCATGGTGCCTGAAACTGAAGATGCCGACGGCGCCGCGATTTCACGCCAGGCCCGCGCCTTCTGGCAAAACGACTGGCAAGGCCGCAGCCTGATGGCCGTCGGCATGCAGGACCCGGTGCTGGGCTGGCCGGTCATGCAGAAGCTGCAGCAGGCGATATGCGGCTGCCCCGATCCGATACGCGTGGAGCAGGGTGGACATTTCGTCCAGGAGCAGGGCGAGGCTATCGCACAGGCTGCGCTGCGTCATTTCCCACCCCGATAATCAGCGCTTCATGAAGAAACACATTTACATCTTTTCCCCCTCGGGCGCGGTGCGAGACAAGGCTGCTTTCCGGCGCGGCATCAAGCGCCTGCAGGCCCTGGGCCACGAGGTCGAGATCGACGAAGCCGCCCTGGCCAGCCACCAGCGCTTTGCCGGGGATGACGCCACGCGACTGGCGGCCATCGAGCGGGCGGCCGCCAGCGGTGCGAATGTGGCGATGATTTCGCGTGGAGGCTACGGCCTGACCCGTATCCTTCCGGGGATTCACTACAAGCGCGTGGCCAAGGCGATTGACAGCGGCACGCAGTTCGTCGGCCTGAGCGACTTCACGGCCTTCCAGCTGGCCGTCCTGGCCCGCTCAGGTTCGGTGACCTGGGCCGGTCCCTCGCTGTGCGAAGGCTTCGGGGTGAGTGACCAGGCGGACGTGGCCGATGGGCATGGTGCCGGTGGTCAAGGTGGACCGGACGACATCATGGAGGCCTGTTTCGAGGACATGATCCAGGGGCAGGGGGAGGGCGCTGGCTGGCGTCAGGCCAAGGAGCGTGAATCCGATCTGGCCCAGGTCAGTGCTTTTCACGCCCGGCGTCTGGGTGATGCGGCCAACTTCAAGGTGGATGATGGCGTGCTGTGGGGTGGCAACCTGGCCGTACTGTGCTCCTTGCTGGGAACCCCCTTTTTTCCGGCCGTGAAGGATGGCATCCTGTTTCTGGAAGACGTGGCCGAGCACCCCTACCGTATCGAGCGCATGCTGACCCAGCTCCTGCATGCGGGTGTCCTGGCTCAGCAGAAAGCCATCGTCCTGGGGCAGTTCACAGGCTACAAGCTGGTTCCGCACGACAAGGGGTTCAAGCTGCAGTCCGTGGTCAACTGGCTGCGCAGCCAGCTCAAGGTGCCGGTCTTGAGCAACCTGCCTTTTGGGCACGTGCCGACCAAGGTGTTGTTACCCGTCGGCCAGGCCTGCGATCTGGTGGTGCAGGGACGCGATGTACTGCTGCTGTGGGGCCATGCCCACGCAGATTGAAGCCCGAGAGACCGTGCCTTAGGTTCAGCGGCCCAGGGCACCTGGACGCGAAATCATGCCCCGGGGCAGCAAGCCCTCGAACATGCCGGTGATCAGGCGGATTTTCTGGTTGGCCACGCCTTCACCCTGCAGGGAGGAAATAGCCACCATGATGTCGGCGCGAAGGTACCACAGGCCGTGCAGATCCGGCGCAAAAAGCACACGCCGTTCAATATGGGGGTAGCTGCTGCAACCCTCGTCACCCAGAGAGTCGAGCATCGCCTGGCGGATGTCCTCGATGCGGACCGTGGCGTGAGCATCCTCCGCCAATGGGCGGCCCAGCAGTCCCTGCATGCTGCTGATGAATTGGCTAGCCAATTTGTTCATATGCTCTTGTATGTATTTATCGACAGACTCAACGACTTCCGCAGGGTAATTTCACCGCGGATTTCCCACAATCGATTTATGCGCTGAATGTCATCGTAAAACAACATACAAATCAATAATTTACCCAAGATACATCAAGCAACACCGCAGGGCTGTATGCTTGTCCAGCCACTTGGTCTGAGGGTTGAGCCGCGGTATCCAAGCGTTCGGGGATGCCCTAAACTGTCTACAGAAGAAATCAATCAAGTTCGCGCATGGGTGTCAACACCACCGTCGTTTTCACTGATCTGACCGGCAGCACCTCCGTTTTCGAGTCACTAGGCAATATCAGGGCCACCCGAGCCGTCACGCAGTTGACGCGCTGGATTTGTGAAGTGCTGCAGGCGCAGGGCGGGCAGGTCATCAAGACGCTGGGCGACGGCGTTCTGACCGTGTTCCAGGACGCCACCGTGGCGGTCAATGCCGTCGTGGATCTGCAGCGCCAGCACCAGATGAACCTCCTGCAGCAGCCCCTGGCCGAGCACCTGCCGATACGCGTAGGGGTGGCCACCGGCGAGGTGGAAATCGTGAACGGCGATTGCTACGGTGATGCCGTGAACATCGCCTCCAGGCTCAGCGACCTGGCGGGCCCCCATGAAATCTGGGTGGAGAGCCCTGATCTGGACTATTCCAGCCGGGCCAACGGCATACGCTACCGGCCCCTGGGTCCCATCAGCGTGCGTGGCCGTGTCGAGCCCTGCAATGTGTACCAGGTGGAGTGGCACGAGGACCAGTCCACCGACTTCATCACCATGCAAGGGGACATCGACCCCATGAGCAAGGCCGCCAAGGCCGACGCCCTGGGGCAGGAGGTCCACCTGAGCTGGGGGGACCAGAAACGCGTCTTTCGGGCGTTTGAGCTGCCCGCGCACATCGGGCGCATTCGTCATTGCGAATTTGTCGTCGCCGACCCACGCGTGTCACGTACGCACGCACGCCTTGAATGGCGCCACGGTCGCATCATGCTCATCGACATGAGCAGCTATGGCACCTGGATACGGTTTGTGGGGGCTCGATCGGAACTGCTGCTGCGCAGGGAAGAGTGCGTCTTGCACGGACGAGGCCAGATTGCTCTGGGCGCATCGTTCACGGATGCCAGTGCGCCCATGTTGAACTTCGAGGTGACCTGAGGTTGCTTTCTGGCTCGTCTTTGTTACTTAACATAATATACATCGTATAAAGTACGATAGACGGAGAAAGCCACCCCGCAACTCAAGCAGCTTAAATAAAGCTTCGAACATTTCTGAAGTAATGTTTCGAACAAACGGTGAAATATTCTTTTAAATCAATGAGATAAAGCACTGATTTAATGTATGAATTTGATCGAATTTCAGGTGTGTAAACGATCTGCCACGCATCTCCGATCTCGAGCTAGGAACCTTGAATGCCCAGGATGCTAAGTACCAGAGAGTTGGCTTTGGAGCGCCCCGTTATGTGCAGCTAGCTTTGTGTGGGTTTCTGGTATTTCTGACAACTATCGGGCATGACGTGTTGCCGGCCATCATGCGCGGCAACCAGGACGATCCGCGCAAAATTTTGGTCGCGGCTTGCACCTGGGGGCTCTCTTTGTTGGCCTTGCTCAGCTTGTGGCGTAGCCAGGAACGTAGCGTGCTGGATCTGTGGCTGATGGTTTCGCTCATCGCTTGGCTTTTCGCCATCGGTCTGGCCTCGGTACTCAATGGCGGGCGTTTTGACCTTGGGTTCTACAGCGGGCGGGTCTACGGATTACTGGCGTCGTCCTTCGTTTTGGTTGTGCTACTGCTGGAGAATGGGCGATTGCACATAGAACTCGCGCAGGCCAACGGGCGAGAGCAGCAGAGAAACGAGGAATTGGAACTGGCGCGCAATGCAGCTGATGCTGCGACCCAAGCCAAATCGGACTTCCTGGCCGCCATGAGCCACGAAATACGCACGCCTATGAATGGTGTTATTGGGATGGTCGAAGTACTGGCGCGCTCCAGTCTGAAGTCTCACCAAGTTGAAATGGTGGAGCTGATCCGCGAATCAGCATTCTCGCTTCTCACCGTAATTGACGATATTCTGGACTTCTCCAAGATTGAGGCCGGACATCTGGAGATCGAGGCTCAGTCCATGTCCGTGACAGAGGTGGTGGAGAAGGTCTGCATCATGCTGAATAGGCTGGGATTGATATGCGAGGCGCTCGGTGTCTCGCGCAGTGGCTTTTATGCCTGGCTGAGCCGGCCCAGAAGCCAGCGCAGCCAGACTGATGAGGTACTGGGCACTCTGGTGCGGCAAAGCTTCATCGGCAGCGACCGGACCTATGGTGCGCGGCGCGTCTGGCACGACGTGCTGGCCCTGGGGCAGTCCTGCGGACTGCATCGGGTTGAGCGCCTGATGCGCCTGCAAGCCCTGCGGGCGCGCCCC
>JAXMMJ010000110.1:0-6051 GCA_034366585.1 Hylemonella sp. | reverse complement strand
AAAGACGGACTTTGCAAGATCAACGGCAACGGTAGTAGCATGCATGTCGGACTCCTTTCGTTTGAAGACCTGATCCCCACGCCAATGAAGACCAGTGCGCAACTTTCGCGCAAACAAACGGGGGAGTCCATCCCATCAGTCAACATCGCTCCCTCTGGTCGCTCGGACCTGCCGCAAGCGGCAGGCCGGTTACTTCTACGTTAGGTTGCAGAAAATATGCGCCGGACACCTATTTGGGCAGCAATAGCCTGTCTCCCGTTGATCGTCACCGTTATTGGTGGGAGTGCACCTGAGTCCTGGAATTCGCCGGTGACAGATAAAGGGCCACTGGTTGAGTTCTTGACTGCCTGGTGGTGGGCTCTAATTTGTACACCTGCGGTCGTCATATGGCTCTATTTCTTTGGCCATGCGTTGTGGAGCGTTGGCAAAGCTGGGCTTTCGCGGGCCCTGTGGGCTCTAGGTATGCTGGCTCTCGGGCCGTTGGTTGCGCCCGTGTATTGGTGGAGGTACAGCGATGCAACCTAACCCTTCAATCGAGAGCGGATCGCCTACAGCTCCCGCTCATCTCGAACGTTGAGCGTCTGGCCGTCTTCTCCCTCGTCTCGTATAGAGTCACCCGCCGCTTATCCCTGACCGAACCTACCAGCCGCCAGTTCCCCACATACGCCGTCCGGCGTATTCCCGCTTTTCTCTCCCGTCCCTAGAGTGACTCCATCGCCGTCCCCAGGCCATTTCCCGGCCGGGCGCAGCGAGACGGTTTTGTTCAACCACCTGGAGTCACCCACATGCAACGTCGATTTACCCTCAAGGCGCTGGCAGCTGCCACCGCCGTCTCCACACTGGGCCTGGCCTCCATGGCCGCCCATGCTGCCGACACCATCAAGGTGGGCGTGCTGCACAGCCTGTCGGGCACCATGGCCATTTCCGAGACGGTGCTCAAAGACACCGTGCTCATGGCCATCGAAGAGATCAACGCCAAGGGCGGCGTGCTGGGCAAGAAGCTCGAGCCCGTGGTGGTGGACCCGGCCTCCAACTGGCCGCTGTTTGCCGAGAAGACCAAACAGCTGCTGGGCCAGGACAAGGTCTCGGTGATCTTCGGTTGCTGGACGTCGGTGTCCCGCAAGTCGGTGCTGCCGGTCGTCGAGGAAATGAACGGCCTGCTGTTCTACCCCGTGCAGTACGAGGGTGAGGAACTGTCCAAGAACGTGTTCTACACAGGTGCCGCGCCCAACCAGCAGGCCATTCCTGCCGTGGACTACCTGATGAGCAAGGACGGCGGCGCCGCCAAGCGCTGGGTGCTGCTGGGCACGGACTATGTGTACCCCCGCACCACCAACAAGATCCTGCGCGCCTACCTCAAGAGCAAGGGCGTGAAGGACAGCGACATCGACGAGAAGTACACCCCCTTCGGCCACAGCGACTACCAGACCATCGTGGCCGACATCAAGAAGTTCTCGGCCGGCGGCAAGACCGCGGTGGTCTCCACCATCAACGGCGACTCCAACGTGCCCTTCTACAAGGAACTGGGCAACGCCGGCCTGAAGGCCAAGGACGTGCCGGTGGTTGCCTTCTCCGTGGGTGAGGAAGAGCTGCGCGGTGTGGACACCAAGCCGCTGGTGGGCCACCTGGCCGCCTGGAACTACTTCATGTCCATCAAGAACAAGGACAACGAGGCTTTCGTGAAGAAGTGGGCCGCCTACGCCAAGGCCAAGAACATCGCCGGCCACAAGGACAAGCCGCTGACGAATGACCCGATGGAAGCCACCTACATCGGCATCTATATGTGGAAGCAGGCCGTCGAGAAGGCCAAGACCACCGATGTGGACGCCGTCATCAAGGCCATGGCCGGTCAGACCTTCAAGGCACCCTCGGGCATCGTGAGCAAGATGGACGAGAAGAACCACCACCTGCACAAGAGCGTGTTCATCGGCGAGATCAAGGCCGACGGCCAGTTCAACGTGGTGTGGAAGACCCCGGGCCCGGTTAAGGCCAAGCCCTGGTCTCCGTACATCGAGGGTAACGACAAGAAAAAAGATGAACCGGAAAAGAAATAAGCGGTTCGCCTGAAGGATGCCCGCTGTGGCGGGCATCCGTTCCCGGAGACGGGATTTGCAGCGTGGGCGCGGCCCCCCGTGCCCACCCTACAGGTTCTTTCTATGTTTCGTAAATTCTTGCTGTCACTCGCCGCGCTGCTGTGCGCGGCCCAAGCCCAGGCCCTGACGCCCGCAGAGGCGCAGGCCATCGTCATCGGCGAGACCGATGGTCGCATCACGGCCCTGCAGCAGGCAGTGCTGAACCCCGACGAGCGCAAGGCCGCGCTGCTGCAGGCCCTGGCCGATGACGCCGTCAAGGTGGCGGGCGGCAAGGTCTACATCGTGCGCGATGACAAGGCCACGGACCCGGCCACGGGCGAGGTGCTGGCTTTGCCCGAGGATGCCGAGGACGTCATCAACAACAACCGCATGCGCGGCGAGATCGACACTGCGCTGGCGGTGCTCAAGCTCTTCAGCCCGGATGCCAAGCTGCGCGGGGACGCTGCCCGCGCCATGCTCAAGGAGCCCGATGCCGGGCGCCTGCCGCTGCTGGACAAGGCCCTGGCGAGTGAACAGGACGAGCGCGTCAAGGCAGTGCTGGCGCTGGCCCGCGCAGCCGTGCTGCTGGCCAGCGAAGACAAGTCGCAACGCCTGACGGCTGCCGGTGCCCTGGCGCAAAGCCGCACGCCGGATACCAAGCTGCTTTTGAATGAGCGGTTGTCGGTGGAGAGCGAAGCCGAGGTCAAGGCGCAACTGCAGTCCGCCATCCGCCAGATCGACGACAGCCTGCGCTGGGGCGAGCGCCTGGGCGCCATGTTCACCGGGCTCAGCCTGGGCAGCATCCTGCTGCTGGCTGCGCTGGGCCTGGCCATCACCTACGGGCTGATGGGCGTGATCAATATGGCGCACGGCGAACTCATGATGATCGGCGCCTACGCCACCTGGGTCGTGCAGGGCGTGTTCCAGAAATACCTGCCCGGCGCGTTTGACTGGTACCTGGTGGCGGCGGTGCCGGTGGCCTTCGCGGTCTCGGCCGGTGTGGGCGCCGTGCTGGAGCGCAGCGTGATCCGCTTCCTCTACGGCCGCCCGCTCGAAACGCTGCTGGCCACCTGGGGCATCAGCCTGGTGCTGATGCAGGGCGTGCGCTCGCTCTTTGGCGCTCAGAACGTGGCGGTGGAAAACCCGGCCTGGATGAGCGGCGGCTGGCAACTCTTGTCCAACCTCACGCTGCCCTACAACCGCCTGGTCATCATCGCCTTCGCGCTGGCGGTACTGGCCGGCATGGCCCTGCTGATCGGGCGCACGCGCCTGGGCCTGTTCGTGCGCGGGGTCACGCAGAACCGGCCCATTGCGTCGTGCATGGGCGTAAACACGGCGCGCATCGACACCTATGCCTTCTCCCTGGGCTCGGGCATTGCCGGCCTGGCCGGTTGTGCGCTGAGCCAGGTGGGCAATGTGGGCCCGGACCTGGGCCAGAGCTACATCGTCGATTCCTTCATGGTCGTGGTGCTGGGTGGCGTGGGCCAATTGGCCGGCACCGTGTACGCGGCGCTGGGCCTGGGCGTGCTCAACAAGTTCCTCGAAGGCTGGACGGGCGCCGTGCTGGCCAAGATCACCGTGCTGGTGTTCATCATCATCTTCATCCAGAAGCGTCCGCAAGGGATATTCGCGATGAAGGGCCGCTCCGCGGAAGCCTGACCATGAGCCAAGTTCAACTTCCTGCACGCCAACCCCTGCTCACGCGCGGCGGCTGGGGCAGCTTCCTGGTCGCGTTGCTGCTGATCTGCGCACTGGCGCCGCTGCTCAACCTGGTCGTGCCCGCGGGCAGCGTCTTCCACCTGAGCGACTACGCCGTGGCCCTGCTGGGCCGCATCATGTGTTACGCCATCTGCGCGCTGGCCATGGACCTGATCTGGGGTTACACCGGCATCCTCTCGCTGGGCCACGGCCTGTTCTTCGCGCTCGGTGGTTATGTCATGGGCATGTACCTGATGCGCCAGATCGGCCGCGACGGCAACTACAAAAGCGATCTGCCCGACTTCATGGTCTTCCTGGACTGGAAGGAATTGCCCTGGCACTGGGCGCTCAGCGACAGCTTCATCGCCACACTGGCCCTGGTGGTGCTGGTGCCCGGGGTGGTGGCCTTCGTCTTCGGCTACTTCGCCTTCCGCTCGCGCATCAAGGGCGTGTACTTCTCCATCATCACGCAGGCCATGACCTTCGCAGCCATGCTGCTCTTCTTCCGCAACGAGACGGGTTTCGGCGGCAACAACGGCTTCACCGACTTCAAGCGCATTCTCGGCATGCCGATTGCCACGCACAACATGCGCATGGTCCTGTTTGTGCTGACCGGGCTCACGCTGCTGGCTTTTTTCCTGCTGGCGCGCTGGCTGGTGCGCGCCAAGTTCGGCCGTGTGTTGCAGGCCATCCGCGACGCCGAGAGCCGCGTGATGTTCTCGGGCTACAACCCGCTGGGCTACAAGCTGGCGATCTGGACACTCTCGGCCGTGATGTGCGGCATAGCCGGTGCGCTCTACCTGCCGCAGGTGGGCATCATCAACCCGGGCGAGATGAGCCCGGCCAATTCCATCGAGATCGCCATCTGGGCGGCCGTGGGCGGGCGCGGCACGCTCATCGGCCCCATCGTCGGCGCCTTCGTGGTCAGCGGCGCCAAGAGCTGGCTGACCGTGGCGGCCCCGGAGTTCTGGCTGTATTTCCTGGGTGGCCTATTCATCGTGGTCACGCTCTTTTTGCCGAACGGCATCGTAGGTCTGGTGCAGAAGCTCAAGGCCCTGAAGAAGAACAAACCGGCCGTGGAGGAAAGCACATGACCCCCGATCTGCTGGAGCAGGGCGCGCAGCGTTACCGCCAACGCCTGGCCGAACTCGACGCCGCGCGCCTGGAAACCGAAGCCGGCGGCCAGACCGCGAGCTACGGCCGTGTGCAGGTGGCCGGGGAGGTGGACGTGACGCACGGCCGCATCCTCTACCTGGAAGACGTGAGCGTCAGTTTCGACGGCTTCAAGGCCATCAACAAGCTCAGCCTGGACATTGCGCCGGGTGAGCTGCGCTGTATCATCGGCCCCAATGGCGCGGGCAAGACCACGATGATGGACATCATCACCGGCAAGACGCGGCCCGACGAAGGCACGGTCTTCTTCGGCTCCACCATCGACCTGCTGCGCCACAGCGAGGCCGAAATCGCCCAGCTGGGCATAGGCCGCAAGTTCCAGAAACCCACGGTGTTCGAACACCTGAGCGTTTTCGAGAACCTGGAACTCGCCCTCAAGACCGACAAGGGCGTGAAGTCCTCCATGTTCTTCCGCCTGGACTCCGGCCAGTCCGACCGCCTGGCCGAGGTGCTGCACACCATCCACCTGGCCGGTAGCCTGACGGCCCAGGCCGGCACCCTGAGCCACGGCCAGAAGCAGTGGCTGGAGATCGGCATGTTGCTGATGCAGGACCCGAAGCTGTTGTTGCTGGACGAACCGGTGGCGGGCATGACGGACGAGGAGACGGCGCGCACGGCGGAACTGTTCCTTTCGCTCAAGGGCAAGCATTCGCTGATGGTGGTGGAGCACGACATGAGTTTCATCAAGGCGATTTCGGAGATCGTCACCGTTCTTTGTGATGGGTCTGTGCTTGCTCAGGGGACGTTGGAGGAGGTTCAGGCGGATGAGCGGGTGATTGAGGTTTACCTCGGGAGATGAGCTTGTTCACCTCTCTTCGCTTTTTTGATGTGGTTGGCTTGGCTGCTTTGTCGGGATGTGCCCCCGACAGGGCAGTAACTTTCTTTTGCTTCGCCAAAAGAAAGTCACCAAAGAAAAGGCGAGCCGGAGTCAGGGCCCCTGCGGGGTACCTTGCGCTGCTCGCATCGTGCGGGGTCGGGCTAAACTCGCTGCGCTCAGACAACGCCCGCCCTGATCCGCCCGCTGCTGCGCTGCTCAGCCCTGCCACACGGCATAGGGAACCAGACAGCCGGGAACCAACAGCCCAAGACAAAACAGCCAAACAAGGAC
>JAXMMJ010000109.1:0-8747 GCA_034366585.1 Hylemonella sp. | reverse complement strand
TAATGATCTTGGCTTTCATGAAGCCAGCGTCCACGCCCTCGGCCAGTTCCTCCTGCGCCACCAGCAGCGCGCGCGCCATCTGCCAGCCCGCCATCAGGTTGCCCGCCAGCATCAGGTAGGGCACGCTACCGGCGTACACGGCGTTGGGGTCCTTCTGGGTCGCCATGAAGTCGACCACGTCGACGAATGCGAGCCGGGCTGCCGTCAGGCGCTTGGTCACGACCAGCGCGTCGGCGCTACCGTTCTTCTTGAGTTCAGCCTCGGTGCTTTCGATCTGTTTCGCAATCGCCTTGGCGGTCTGGCCGCCGTCACGCAAGGTCTTGCGCCCCACGAGGTCATTGGCCTGGATGGCCGTGGTGCCTTCGTAGATGGTCAGGATCTTGGCGTCGCGGTAGTGCTGGGCCGCACCGGTTTCCTCGATGAAACCCATGCCGCCGTGCACCTGCACACCCAGGCTGGTGACTTCCAGACTCATCTCGGTGCTGTAGCCCTTGACCAGGGGCACCATGAATTCGTAGAAGGCCTGGTTCGTCTTGCGCGCCTCGGCATCAGGGTGGTGGTGCGCCGCATCGTAGGCGGCGGCCGCCACGGAAGCCATGGAACGGCAACCCTCGACATAAGCGCGCATGGTCATGAGCATGCGGCGCACATCCGGGTGGTGGATGATGGGTGCGCTGGTCTTGAGCGAACCATCGACCGGGCGGCTCTGCACGCGGTCACGTGCGTAGCCCACGGCCTGCTGGTAGGCGCGCTCGGCCACGGCGATGCCCTGCATGCCCACGGCGTAACGCGCGGCGTTCATCATGATGAACATGTACTCGAGACCACGGTTCTCCTGGCCCACGAGGTAGCCCACGGCACCGCCATGGTCGCCGTACTGCAGCACGGCGGTCGGGCTGGCCTTGATGCCCAGCTTGTGCTCGATGCTCACGCAATGCACGTCGTTGCGCGCACCCAGCGAGCCATCCTTGTTCACCATGAACTTGGGCACGACAAACAGGCTGATGCCCTTGATGCCTTCGGGCGCACCGGTCACGCGCGCCAGCACCAGGTGCACGATATTGCCCGCCATGTCGTGCTCGCCGTAGGTGATGAAGATCTTGGTGCCGAAGACCTTGTAGCTGCCGTCGGGCTGCGGCTCGGCACGGCTGCGCACCAGGGCCAGGTCGGAGCCGGCCTGGGGCTCGGTCAGGTTCATGGTGCCGGTCCACTCGCCGCTGACCAGCTTTTCCAGGTAGGTGGCCTTGAGTTCATCGCTGCCCGCGGTCAACAGCGCCTCGATGGCGCCGTCGGTCAGCAGGGGGCACAGGGCAAAACTCAGGTTGGCGCTGTTGACCATTTCGATGCAGGCCGCGCCGATGGTCTTGGGCAGGCCCTGGCCGCCGAAGTCCGCCGGGTGCTGAAGGCCCTGCCAGCCGCCCTCGCCGAACTGGCGGAAGGCGTCCTTGAAACCCGGGGTCGTGGTGACCACGCCGTCTTTCCAGCTCGAGGGGTTCTTGTCGCCATCCCAGTTCAGCGGCGCGACCACCTGCTCGTTGAATTTGGCCGCCTCCTCCAGCACGGCCTGGGCCGTGTCGTAGCCGGCATCCTCAAAACCCGGCAGCTTGGCGATCTCCTCGATCTGCGCCAGGTGCTTGATGTTGAACAGCATATCCTTGAGGGGGGCGGTGTAGCTCATGGAAGACTCCGGGGACGAATCAGGTACAAAAAAAGGGCGTCACCACGTGACGCCCTTGGTTCAGCGGATCAAAGGGCCTTGACCAGCTCGGGGACGGCCGTGAACAGGTCGGCTTCCAGGCCGTAGTCGGCCACACTGAAGATCGGCGCCTCGGGGTCCTTGTTGATGGCCACGATCACCTTGCTGTCCTTCATGCCGGCCAGGTGCTGGATGGCGCCGCTGATGCCGCAGGCGATGTAGAGCTGCGGCGCAACGATCTTGCCGGTCTGGCCGACCTGCAGGTCGTTGGGCGCGTAACCTGCGTCCACCGCGGCGCGGCTGGCGCCGATGGCGGCCCCCAGCTTGTCGGCCAGCGGGGTCATGACCTCGTTGAACTTCTCGCTCGAACCCAGGGCGCGGCCGCCGGAGACGATGATCTTGGCGGCGGTGAGTTCGGGGCGATCGTTCTTGGCGATCTCGGAACCGACGAAGCTGCTCTTGCCGCTGTCGGCCGCAGCGGCTGCGGTTTCCACGGCGGCGCTGCCACCGGTGGCCGGCGCCGGATCGAAACCGGTGGTGCGCACGGTGATGACCTTCTGGGCATCCAGGCTCTGCACGGTGGCGATGGCGTTGCCGGCGTAGATGGGGCGCTCGAAGGTGTCAGGGCTGTCCACCTTGGTGATGTCGGAGATCTGGCCCACATCCAGCTTGGCAGCGACACGCGGGGCCACGTTCTTGCCCGCGGCCGTGGCCGGGAACAGGATGTGGCTGTAGTTGCCGGCGATGGCCAGCACCTGGGCGGCCACGTTCTCGGCCAGGCCGTGGCCCAGCTGGGCACCGTCGGCATGGATCACCTTGCTCACACCGGCGATCTGGGCGGCCGCAGCAGCCGCAGCCGCAGCGTTGTGGCCGGCCACCAGCACGTGGACGTCGCCACCGCAGGCCTTGGCTGCGGTCACGGTGTTGAGGGTGGCGCCCTTGATGGACGCGTTGTCGTGTTCGGCAATAACGAGAGCAGTCATTTAGATCACCTTGGCTTCATTCTTGAGCTTGGCCACCAGCGTGGCGACGTCGGGCACCTTGATACCGGCGCTGCGCTTCGGGGGCTCGCTGACCTTGAGAGTCTTGATGCGCGGGGCGACGTTCACGCCCAGGTCTTCCGGCTTGAAGGTATCGAGCTGCTTTTTCTTGGCCTTCATGATGTTGGGCAGCGTCACGTAACGCGGCTCGTTCAGGCGCAGGTCGGTCGTGATGACGGCCGGCAGGCTGATGGAGAGCGTTTCCAGGCCGCCATCCACTTCGCGCGTGACCTTGGCTTTGCCATCCGCAACTTCGACCTTCGATGCGAAGGTGGCTTGCGGCAGGTCGGCCAGCGCGGCCAGCATCTGGCCGGTCTGGTTGCAGTCGTCGTCGATGGCCTGCTTGCCCAGGATGATCAGGCCGGGTTGCTCCTTGTCGACCAGGGCCTTGAGCAGCTTGGCCACGGCCAGCGGCTGCAGTTCCTCAGCGGTCTCGACCAGGATGGCGCGGTCGGCACCGATGGCCATGGCGGTGCGCAGGGTTTCCTGGCACTGGGCCACGCCGAAGGAGACGGCGATGACCTCGGTCACGACACCCTTCTCCTTCAGGCGCACGGCCTCTTCGACGGCGATCTCGTCGAAGGGGTTCATGCTCATCTTGACGTTGGCAATATCCACACCGGTGTTGTCCGACTTGACGCGGACTTTGACGTTGTAGTCCACCACGCGCTTGACGGGTACCAGGACTTTCATGGGATGCACTCCTGCTAGTTGCAAATTCGGTTGTTGTGATTGACGTGTACGTCAATCAGAGGATTCTAGGCGCACCTGCTACGGGGAGCCGGCACTTGCGCGACACAAAAACGAACGGTCGTGCTTTTTTTATTATACGCGGAGAAACAGGGCGCCCTTCAGGCTTTCATGTGAACGACACGCTGGGGATACGGAATGTCGATACCGGCCTCGCGCAGGCCCTGCAGGATCGCCAGGTTGATCTCCGAGCGCAGGGCGAGCTGCCCGTTCTCGGGATCGGTGATCCAGACCGACAGGGAAAACTCCAGCCCGTCGGGACCGAAGTTCGCCAGGTAGGCGGCCGGCGCCGGGTCCTTCAGGACACGCGCACTGGCAGCCCCCGCCGCACACAGGATCTGGCGCACGCGCTCGACATCGCTGTCGTAGCCCACCGCCACATTGATCGACAGCTGCACCTTGGGATCGGCTGTGGACAGGTTCTCCACCCGCTGGGTGATGATCAGTTCATTGGGCACCACCGACTCGCGGCCATTGAGCGCGCGGATCAGGGTGTAACGCGTCTTGATGTCGGTGACCACGCCTTCGAAGTTGTCCACGCGCACCACGTCGCCGATGCGCAGCGAACGCTCCAGCAGGATGACAAAACCGCTGACGTAGTTGGCCGCCAGCTTCTGCAAGCCGAAACCCAGGCCCACACCGAGCGCACCGCCCAGTACCGAGAGGGCGGTCAGGTCCACCCCCACGGCCGAGAGCACGAACAACAGCCCCAGCAGCAACAGGGCCGCGCGGATGGCGTTCGCAGCCACCTTGCGCATGGACAGGTCACCCACGTTCTCGCGCAGGATGCGCCGCTCAATGGTGGCCGAGATCCACAGCACCACCACGAGCATCACCCCCGAGGAGAGGACGCCATCGAGCAGGGTGCGCACACTGATGCGCGACTTGCCGAAGGCGAAATGGATGGCATCGAGTTCGTCCAGCACGGCTGGCAACAGGCCCGTGATCCAGAGCACGGCCGCGCCCCAGGCCAGCCAGGACACCAGGCTTTCGGTCAGTTTGACCGCAGACGACTGGGGGAAAGAAGCGCCCAGCACGCGCACAAACAGCCGGATGGCGGCCAGCGAAGTGAAGATGGGCAGGGCCACCTTGAGCACGGCTACCGGCTGGACCTGGGCCACGCCATGACGGGCGGCATAGATCAGCACCAGGGCCAGCACGGGAAACAGCAAGCCGTCGAACACATGGCGACCGAACCAGACGGAATCAGCCCCGTGCCCGCGCCGCGCATAACGCGCCACCCCGTAGGCCAGGGCCAGGCAGGCCAGCAGCACCAGCACCTCGACCCAGACGCGCGCGCCACCCAGATCGTGCAAGAGATTTTGGAGTTCGGTCATGGTGAAGGATTTTCACCGAATTGCGCCGGGAACTCGGCACGACATGGGCTAATCTATTAGCAACCCACGGAAAGCACCTGAACATGTCGAACCCCTCCCCTCTTGCCCGCCGCCAGCTTCTCGGCGCCGTCGCCGCAGCAGCCACGGCTGGCGCCGCGCTGCCGGCCCGTGCCGCCAATCCCAAGGCCCCGACGGCGACCGATGGGCCGCCACACAAGGTCGTCTACCAGATCAACCGTCACGAGCCCGAGTACCAGGAAGCCATCCTCAATTCAATCGGCGCGATGCTCAAGAAATACGTGGACGACGTCAGCATCGTCGTGGTGGCCTGGGGTCCGGGCATCCACCTGTTGGCGAAAAAGCCCAAGCGCCCGGTGCCCAAGACCCTGCAGCAACGCGTGCGCGGCATGAGCGAGTCCTATGGCATCGAGTTCATCGCCTGCGGCAATACCATGCACACCCTGGGCTGGGAGCAAGCCGACATGCTGGATTTCGCCAAGGTCGAGGAAGTCGGCGCCGCGGCCATCATGGAGCTGCAGGAAAAGGGCTACGCTTACATCGCTTGGTAAGCGTCTGATTTGGGTGCCCGCCGGCAACAGCGTGCAGGAGCTTACTTGCGGAACGCCGCGGAACCGGCTTTGCCGGGCCGCTGGCGTTGCCCCCTGCAAGGGGGGTGGCGTAGCGACACGCAGTGCGCGCAGCCTGGGGGTGTTCTATACGTCCGCCAAGGCGCGGAGATGCGCTTCCACACTGCGCCCCAGCGCGCTCAGGTTGTAGCCCCCTTCCAGGCAGGAGACGATACGCCCCTTGCTGAAACGACGGGCCACACCCTTGAGGCGTTCCGTGATCCAGGCGTAGTCGGCTTCCACCAACCCCAGCTGACCCAGGTCGTCCTCGCGGTGCGCGTCAAAACCGGCGCTGATGAAGATCATCTCGGGCTTGAAGGCTTCGAGGCGCGGGATCCACAGCATCTCGATCAGTTCGCGCACCTCCATGCCCTTGGTATAGGCCGGCACCGGCACATTGACCATCGTGTCGGTGTCCGGCCGTGCGCCGCCGTGCGGGTAAAAAGGATGCTGGTAGATGCTCACCATCAGGATGCGCTTGTCATCGGCCACGATGTCCTCGGTGCCGTTGCCGTGGTGCACATCGAAGTCGGCAATGGCCACGCGCTTGAGGCCGTGCCGCTCCACGGCGTACTTGGCCGCCAGCGCCACGTTGTTGACAAAGCAGAAGCCCGTGGCCTTGTCGTGGCAGGCGTGGTGGCCGGGCGGACGGATGGCGCAGAAGGCGTTTTCCAGCTCGCCGGCCAATACCGCATCGGTCGCCGCCATCGCGGCTCCGGCGCCGCGCAGGATCGCGTTCCACGAATGCACGTTCATGGCGGTATCCGGATCGACGTGGGCGTAACTCGGCCCCCCCGCGGCCACCTCCTCATGCAAGGAGGCACTCAGCCCCCGCAGCGCGGCGATGTGCATGCGGCCGTGGGCCAGCTCCATCTCCTCGACCGAGGCCAGCGGCGCCTCCAGGCGCGTCAGCGCCAGGTCCAGGCCCGAAGCCAGCAGGCGGTCCTCGATGGCGTCGAGCCGCTCGGGACATTCGGGGTGCCCCGGCCCCATCTCATGCTTGCGGCAATCACGGTGGGTGAAGTAACCCGTCTTGCTCATGTCTCACCTGAATTCGGTTAATGTCGAGCCATGGATGCACAAGCCAAGCTCAAAATATTGCTCGATCAGCTTAACACGGTGATCGTGGGGAAATCAGCCCAGGTGCAGGACGGCGTGGCCTGCCTGCTGGCCGGCGGCCACCTGCTGATCGAAGACGCCCCCGGCGTGGGCAAGACCACGCTGGCCCACGCGCTGGCGCGCAGCTTCGGGCTGCAGTTCTCGCGCGTGCAGTTCACCGCCGACCTGATGCCCAGCGACCTCTCGGGCGTCTCGGTCTACGACCGCAACCAGAGCGCCTTCGTCTTCCACCCCGGTCCCATCTTCGCGCAGGTGCTGCTGGCCGACGAGATCAACCGCGCCAGCCCCAAGGCGCAGAGTGCCCTGCTCGAGGCCATGGAGGAAAAGCAGGTCAGCATCGAGGGCGAGACGCGCCCCCTGCCCAAGCCCTTCTTTGTCATCGCCACGCAGAACCCGCAGGAACAGCTGGGCACCCACCCGCTGCCCGAGTCACAGCTGGACCGCTTCCTCATGCGCATCTCGCTGGGTTACCCGGACCGCGCTTCCGAGCGCGCCTTGCTGGCCGGCAGCGACCGGCGCGAGATGGTGGACCGCCTGCCCGGCCTGCTGAGTTCTGAAGAGCTGAAGGCCCTGCAGCAGCAGGTGCAGGCCATCCACGCCGCACCACCCCTGCTGGACTACCTGCAAGACCTGATCGCTGCCACCCGCAATGGCCGCTGGTTCGTGCAGGGCCTCTCGCCCCGCGCCGGCCTGGCCGTGCTGCGCGCCGCCAAGGCCCAGGCCCTGCTGAGCGGGCGCGACTACGTGGCCCCGGACGACCTGCAGGCCATCCTGCCGCAGACCACGGCCCACCGCCTGGTGCCCGTGGCCAGCGCCGGCCGCGGCCCGCTGGAGCAGGTGCGCGCGATGCTGGAAGCCGTGCCCCTGCCCTGATCGCGCCTGCTGTGACCGACCACGCGCAGCCCCTGCCCAACCCCGTGCTGCGGCCGCTGGCCCATGTGCGGGCGCGCTGGCAGCGCTGGTGGCAGGCCCGCCTGCCCCGCAGCGACACGCTGACGCTGACGCAGCGCAATGTCTACATCCTGCCCACACGCGCCGGTTTCATGCTGGCCGCCACGCTGCTGGTGCTGCTGGTGGCCTCCATCAACTACCAGCTCAACCTGGGGTACCTGCTGACCTTCCTGCTGGGCGGCAGCGCCATCGTCAGCACCTACATCTCGCACGGCACACTGCGCGGCCTCACCCTGGTGCTGCACCCGGTCGAGGCCCACCACGCCGACGCACCCAGCCGACTGCGCATCAGCCTGAACAACGCACGCAGCGCACCGCGCTACGGCATCGGCCTGCGCGTTTACGGCGAAGACCCGCAGGCCCCCTGGGTCTGGTGCGACGTGCCGGGAGGGGGCAGCACCGACACCGAGCTGGTATGGCCCGGCCTGTCGCGTGGCCGGCACGACGTGCCCATGCTCACCGCCGAAACACGTTTCCCCCTGGGCATCTTCCGCGTCTGGACCCTGTGGCGCCCGGCCGCCAGCGTACTGGTCTACCCCCACGCCGAAGCCTCGCCACCCGCACTGCCTGCGGGCCAGGCCCACAGCCACGGCGGCAGCGCCGCGCGCCACGTGGCCAGCAGCGAGTTCGACGGCGTGCGCCCCTACCGCCGTGGCGATCCGCTCAAGAGCGTCGTCTGGAAAAAAGCCGCCAAGACCGACGAACTGGTCAGCCGCGACAGCCTGCAGGCGCAGCACTTCCAGCTCTGGCTGGACCTCGCTGAAACCCAGGGTGCCTCGCTGGAGCAACGCCTGTCACGGTTGTGCGCCTGGCTCTTGTTGGCGGAGGCGCAGGAGCTGGATTACGGCTTGCGTCTGCCTGGGCTGGAGTTGCCGCCGGAGCAGGGGGATATGCAAAAGCGGCGGTGTCTGGAAGCGTTGGCTTTGTACTGACTTTCTTTTCCCGTTATTTTTTGGCTTGCGTGACATGTCGGGATATGCGCCCGACAGCGCAGTAACTTTCTCTTGCTTGCCCAAGAGAAAGTCACCAAAGAGAAGGGCAGCCGAAGTCAGGGCCGCTGCGCGGTTCCTTGCGCTGCTCGCATCGGGCGGGGTCGGGCTAAACTCGCTGCGCTCAGACAACGCCCGCCCTGATCCGCCCGCTGCTGCGCTGCTCAGCCCTGCCACACGGCATAGGGAACCAGACAGCCGGGAACCAACAGCCCAAGACAAAACAGCCAAACAAGGAC
>JAXMMJ010000108.1:0-19409 GCA_034366585.1 Hylemonella sp. | reverse complement strand
GCCCAAGCTCGACCGCTACAACGGCGTGCCTTCGGTCAAGCTTTCGGGCAACCCGGGGCCGGGCCGCAGCACCGGCGAAGCCATGCAGTCCATGGCGGACGTGGCCGGTCAGCTGCCCCCGGGCATCGGTTACGCCTGGTCCGGCACCTCTTTTGAGGAAAGCCTGTCCGGATCGCAAGCGCCGCTGCTGTTTGCCGTGTCGCTGATCGTGGTTTTCCTCTGTCTGGCCGCGCTTTACGAGAGCTGGTCGATTCCGCTCTCGGTCATGCTGGTGGTGCCGCTGGGCATCTTCGGTGCTCTGCTGGCGGTTTATATGCGCGGCCTGCCCAATGACGTCTACTTCAAGGTCGGCCTGATCGCGACCATCGGCCTGTCCTCGAAGAACGCCATCCTGATCATCGAATTCGCGCGCAGTCTGCAGGACAAGGGCATGGAGCTCAAGGAGGCCATCCTGGAGGCCTGCCGATTGCGTCTGCGCCCCATTCTGATGACCTCGATTGCCTTCATCGTGGGCGTGCTGCCTCTGGCCATCTCCAGCGGTGCCGGTGCGCAAAGCCGGCACGCCATCGGCACCGGCGTGATGGGCGGCATGATCGCCGCCACCGTGCTGGCCATCTTCCTGGTGCCGGTGTTTTACCTGGTCGTGAGCCGCTTCTTCCCGGGTCATAGCCGTCAGCGCGGTGCATCCGCAGGCGAGGAGGGCCACCATGGCGCCTAAGCAAATTCGTTACGCGGCAATGCTCGCATTGCTGGCGCTGGCCGGCTGTTCCTTTGCGCCCACGTACGAGCGTCCTGCGCTTGCCGTGCCGGACGCCTGGCCCGATGACGTCAAGGCAACCGCGGCGCCGGGCAAGCCGGTGGACTGGGCCAGCTTCTTCCCCGACGAGCGCCTGCGCGCCCTGATCAAGCTCTCGCTGGAGCACAACCGCGACCTGCGCATCGCCACGGCCCGCGTGGCCGAGGCCCAGGCGCTCTACGGCATCCAGCGGGCCGACCGACTTCCCACCGTGAATGTGGGGGCCTCGCTGGCGCGCAGCCGCACGCCGGCCGACCTGTCGAGCACCGGTGCAGCCGTCATCGGCCAGCGAGCCGATGTCAACGTGGGCCTGTCGTCTTTCGAGCTGGACTTCTGGGGGCGCGTGGCAAGTCTGAGCGAGGCCGCCAAGGCTTCCTATCTGGCGACCGAGCAGGCCGAGCGCTCCTTCCGTCTGACGCTGGTGTCCAGCGTGGCCGATGCCTACCTCTCCCTGAGCGAAGCGCAGGAGCGCCTGGTGCTGGCCCAGTCGTCGCTGGAGACCCGGGCCCAGACCCGCGAGCTGGTGGACCGCAGGCGCCAGGCGGGCCTGGCCGGCGACCTGGACTACCTGCAGGCCGATGCAGCTTTCGAAGGCGCACGTGCCGAAGTGGCCGCCTTGTTGCGCCAGCATTCGGCAGCACGCAACTATCTGCGTGCCCTGGTCGGGACCGAGCCCAAGGATCTGCCTGCGGGCAAGGCCCTGGCCGAGCAGGGCATCGCCCTGGACCAACAGGCCGATCTGCCTTCGCAGGTCCTGGTACGTCGCCCTGATGTGCTGGCGGCCGAGCAACGCCTGCTGGCGGCCAATGCGAATATCGGCGCCGCGCGCGCGGCCTTCTTTCCGCGCATCGCGCTGACGGCTTCGGCCGGCACGGCCAGCCGCGAGATCGAAGGCCTGTTCAAGAGCGGATCTGACGCCTGGAGCTTCACGCCCAGCATCAGCCTGCCCATCTTCGACTATGGCCGCAACAGCTCCAACCTGGACCTGGCCACGGTTCGCAAGAACATCGCGGTGGCCGACTACGAGCGCACGGTGCAACAGGCCTTCCGCGAGGTGGCCGATCTGCTGGTCGCGCGCGATCAGCTGGCCGAGCAGCTCAAGGCCGTGGAGGCGCAGGAACGTTCGCAGCAGCGTGCGGCCGACATTGCCCAGGCGCGTTACCGCCAGGGCGTGGGCAGCTTCCTTGAAGTGCTGGATGCGCAGCGCCAGCTCTTCACCGTGCAGCAGAGCCTGATCCAGGTGCGCCGCACCATGTGGTCGGCCGCGGCCCAGCTCTACAAGGCCCTGGGCGGAGAAAACAGCTAAGGCTTCATCACCTGAACGCTGCTTTATGCTTGCGACTTTGCTGATTCAAGTGGAGCCGGGCAGTGGAACAGGTCGATTGTGTGGTGATTGGTGCGGGTGTGGTCGGCCTGGCGGTGGCGCGCGCGCTGGCGCTAAACGGACGCGAGGTGCTGGTGCTGGAAGCTGCCGAGGCCATCGGTACCCAGACCAGCTCGCGCAATAGCGAGGTCATCCACGCCGGCCTCTATTACCCCCAGGGTTCGCTCAAGGCGCTGCTGTGCGTGCAGGGCAAGCAGATGCTCTACGACTACTGCGCCGAGCGCGGCATCGGGCACCGCCGCTGCGGCAAGTTGATCGTCGCCACCTCCGAGCAGCAGGTCCCCGCATTGCAGGGGATCCTGGCCAAGGCTGCGGCCAACGGCGTCGATGATCTGGTGCTGCTCACGCGCGAACAGGCCCGGGCGCTGGAGCCGGCGCTGGCGTGCGTGGCGGCGGTTCATTCCCCCAGCACCGGCATCGTTGACAGCCACGGCCTCATGCTGGCGCTGCAGGGTGACCTGGAGAATGCCGGCGGCATGGTGGCTTTCCATTCGCGGTTGGCGCGCGCGCGGGTGACGGTGCAGGGCATCGAACTGGACGCAGAAGACGGCACGCAACTGCTGGCCCGCACCGTGGTCAACGCCGCCGGCGTCCACGCCCCCTCGTTGGCGCACCGTATGGAAGGGCTGGACGCACGCCATATTCCCGGCGAGTACTACGCCAAGGGCAACTACTTCACGCTCAGCGGTCGCTCACCGTTTTCCCGCCTGATCTACCCCGTGCCCGAGGCCGCCGGCCTGGGCGTGCACCTGACGATCGACCTGGGAGGCCAGGCCAAGTTCGGCCCCGATGTGCAGTGGGTGGACTCGCCCGACGATCTGGTCGTGGACCCGGCGCGCGGTGACGTCTTCTATGCGGAGGTGCGCAAGTACTGGCCGGCGCTGCCCGATGCGGCCCTGCAGGCCGGGTATGCCGGTATTCGACCGAAGATCAGCGGCCCGGCAGAGGCGGCACGTGACTTCATGATTCAGGGGCCGGCCGGGCACGGGGTGCCAGGCCTGGTCAACCTCTTCGGCATCGAGTCCCCCGGGCTGACCAGCAGTCTGGCTATTGCGGCCCGGGTGGCTGAGCTCGTCTGAAGCCGCTCAGTCGATGCTGACGCCGGCATCCTTGACGATCTTGCTCCACTTGACGGTCTCGTCCTGCATGAGCTTGGTCAGGCCTTCGGGGGTGGACAGGCTGACCTGGACGCCGGCATCAAACAGGGCCTTCTGGGTATCGGGCAGGGCCATGAGCTTGGCGATCTCGCTGTTGAGACGTTGCACGATCTCCTTGGGCATGCCGGCCGGACCCAGCAGGGCCAGCCAGTTGCTGGCGTCGTAACCCGCCACGCCGGCTTCCTGCAGGGTGGGCACGACGGGCATTTGCGGTGCGCGGGTGGCCGTGGTCACGGCGAGGGCCTTGAGCTTGCCGCTGGCCAGATGGGGCAGGGCGTTGGTGATGCCGGCGAAGCTGCTTTCGACCACACCGCCGATCAGGTCGGTCATGGCCAGGTTGCTGCCCCGGTAAGGGATGTGCTGCAGCTTGGCATCGGTCATGGAGATGAACAGGCCGCCCATGAGGTGCTGTGTGCTGCCGTTGCCCGATGAGGCGTAGCGCAGGGTATCGGGTTTGGCCTTGGACAGCGCGATGAATTCCTTCACGTTGTTGGCCGGGACCTTGCTGGGGTTGATCACGAGCACGTAGGCGGAGTCCACCAGCTTGCTGATGGGGGTGAAGCTCTTGATGTGATCGTAGGGGATGGTCTTGTAGATCGAGGGGCTGATCGTGTGGGTCGACGAAATCATGACCAGGGTGTAACCATCCGGGGCGGACTTGGCGACCAGGTCGGCACCGATGGTGGAGCCGGCGCCGGGTCTGTTCTCGATCACGAAGGAACCGCCCATGGCGGCACCGAGTTTCTGGCCCAGGATGCGCGCCACCACGTCGGTGAAACCGCCAGGGCCGAAGGGCACGATGATCTTGACGGGGCGGTTCGGATAGCCCTGGGCAGCGGCGCTGCCAGCGGCCAGCACGAGCAGCGAGCCCAGGAAAAGACGGCGGACGGAGAAGCGTGCGGTCATGATGATTACCCCTTGTAGTCAGGTTCGGGCATGGCGAAGAAGCCGTGCAGGATGGCGTAGACCATTAAATAGTTTTTCTGCTGGAAGCTGGCATGGGAGATACCCTCCATGATGCTGAACTGCTTGTTGGTGCAGGGCAGCAGCTGGTAGAACTTCAGCAGGTCGTCCAGGCTGGCGATGCCGTCGAACTCGCCGCGCATGACCAGCGTGGCGGCCTTGATATTGCGCGGCTCGACGACCGGAAGTTTCGAGCACATGTCGACGTAGGTGCCGGTGGGCATGGTGCTGTCCAGCGTCAGGATGGCGTCGGCAAAGGCCTCTTTGGTGGCTTCGTCGGCGCAGCCTGGATGGTCGCGGTTGAAGATGCTGTGCACGAAGGCGCGGTCGATCGGGCGCTGGTTCCTGGCCAGGAATTCAGGCAGCTTCTTCTTGCGCTCGGCCAGGGTCGGGCTGCCTTCGCCGGTCCAGACGAAGGCGTCCAGCGCCAGCCGGGCGACGCGCTCGGGGTGGCGCTCGGCAAAGAGCGCGGCCTTGAGCGCGCCGGAGGAGATGCCGTACACCATCAGCTTGCCCACACCGGTGGTCTTCAGGATGTACTCGCTGCCGGCGGCCAGGTCGTCGGCACCGTTGCTGATGTCGAAGTTGATGGGGCGGTGCTTGTCGGAACGGCCATAGCCTTCGTTGTCCATGCACCAGGTGTCGAAGCCGCGCTCGGCGAACCAGTCCATGACCGAGGAGTGCGGCCTGCCGGGGACCGTGAGGTCGAAGGTCGGCTGCGAGGCCATGGACGAGCCGTGAACAAAAAGGATGGTGCCGGCGTAAGGCACCTTGGACGAAGCCGGTTTCTGCCAGAGAAAGAGTTTGATCTCGCCCTTGCGGGTCCAGTGCTCGATGCCACCGGTCCACTGCACATTTGCCATGGTCTTGTTTCCTCGGGTTGATCAGTGATCTGCGATTCAGACGGGACGGCGCAGGAAGGTCTCGAGCGCGTAATGGAACTTGTAGCGCTGCACGCCCATCATCGGGTTGTGGGCGATGCCGGAGAGCACGACGAACTCCTTGTCCTTGGTGGGCAGGCGAGCGAAAAAGTCCAGCAGGTCCGGCTCGGCGGCGATGCCGTCGTATTCGCCGCGGATCACCAGGGTCGGGCAGGGGATGGCTTCGGGTGTGGCCACCGGCAGGTTGGCGCACATGTCCACATAGGTGCCGGTCGGCACTTCGCTCACCAGCGGCAGTTCTGCCGCGGCAATGGCCTTGGGCACGATGTCCTCGCTGCTGCCGGGCTTGTCGCGGTTGAACATGCCCTCATAAAAGGCCAGGTCCACCTTGCGGCGCGGGCTGGCCGAGTACTCGGGCAGCTTCTTGCGGCGCTGCTCCAGCGTGGGCGAGCCGGCACCGGTGTAGACCAGGGCCGAGAGGCCCAGCCGCTCGACCGTGTCCGGGTGTGCGGCGGTGTACAGGCAGGAGCGCAGTGCGCCCGAGGAGGAGCCGAACAGGTTGACCTTCTTCGCGCCGGTCTTTTGCAGGATAAGGGGAATAGCGGCGGCCAGGTCCAGGGCACCGGTCTTGATGTCGCTGTTGCCGCGACCCGACCAGCCCGAGCGGCCGTAGCCTTCGTGGTCCAGGGTCCAGACGTCGTAGCCGCGCTCGGCAAAGTAGTCCATCACCGAGTAGTCCTTGCCGCCGGGCACCTGCAGGTCGTAGGTGTTGCGACCCGAGACGGTGGAGCCGTGCACCAGCATCAGCACCGGCAGCGGCGCCTCGCTGGGCACGGGTGCCTTGGCGCGCTTGCGGTACACATAGAGTTGCACGCCCTCACGGGTCACAAAATGTTCTTCACTCCAGATCACGATGATGGTCTTTCAATTCGAGAGAGGGGCAGCGCGCTCGCGCCGGGTGGCGCCGCGGGCACGCTGGGTCAACAGGACAATATACTTTCAAGCCATCGTCTATGAAACGGGATTTTGTGAATTCATTGTTTACGGGCGTCATGCCGAGGGTCCCCCCATGCGCGACCTGAACGCCCTGGCCACCTTCGTGGCGGTCGTGGATGCCGGCAGTTTCACGGTCGCTGCCGATCGCTGCGGCATTTCCAAGGCCCTGGCCAGTCGTCATATCCAGGAACTCGAGGAGTCACTGGGTGTGAAGCTGCTCAACCGCAGCACCCGCAAGCTGGGCCTGACCCTGGCGGGCGAGCGTTTCTACGAACGCTGCGCGCGCATCGTCGCCGATGCCGGCGATGCCGTGCGCGATGTCGAGGAGCTCTCGCGGGGTTCGCACGGCTTGATCCGCATCAGCACCGCCATCACCTTCGGCCGCTTGCATCTGTTGCCGGCCGTGAGCGAATTTCTGGCGCTGAATCGTTCCATCCAGATCGATGTCACCTTGTCCGAGCGTTTCGCCGACCTGATCTCGGGCAATGCCGATCTGGTGGTTCGGCTGGCGGAAGAGCCCCGCCTGAGCAATCTCGTGGCGCGTCGCCTGGCGCCTTGCCGCTGGATCGTGGTGGCTTCACCGGCCTACCTGGCTGCCAACGCCACCCCGCGCACCCCGCGCGACCTGCTGGCCTGCAACTGCCTGGTCTATGACCGGCCCAAGGGCAACGAATGGCGTTTCCGCGGACGCGAAGGTGAGCTGACTGTCAATGTGTCTGGGAACCTGCGTGCGAATGTGGCCGAAGGCTTGGTCGATGCTGCCGTGGCCGGCGTGGGCATTGCCGTGTTGCCGTCCTTCGCGGCCAGCGAACACATCGTGGCCGGACGTCTGGTCCAGCTGTTCCCGGAGTACACGATGCCGCAGAGCACGCTGTACGCCGTGTTCCTGCCGGATCGTCGCCTGCCGGAGCGCCTGCGCAATTTTGTCCAGTTCCTCGCCGAGCGCTTTGCGGATGAACCCTATTGGGACCAGCCGCTGCTCACGCCGCCTCCCGGTAAGGAGAGCCGCAGTTCCAGGCCGGGGGCCTGAAGCCGCACGGCGCGCGTCAGGACGTCTGGCGCAAGGCCTTGATCGCCAGTGCAGACTGCTGCACCAGCGCCGGGCCCTGGTAGATCAGGCCGGTGTAGATCTGTACCAGGTCGGCACCGGCCTCGATCTTGCTCACGGCATCGGCGGCGCTCAGGATGCCACCCACGCCGATGATGGGGTAGCCCTGGCCCAGGGCCGCGCGCAGCTGGCGAATCACGCGGTTGCTGGCTTCCCGCACCGGCGCGCCCGAGAGTCCACCGGTTTCCTCGGCATGTGGCAGGCCTTGCACTGCTTCGCGGCTGAGCGTGGTGTTGGTGGCAATCACGCCATCCATGCCGTGGCGCTGCAGCGTGGCGGCAATCACCTTGACCTGTTCCTCGTCCAGATCGGGGGCGATCTTCACGAACACCGGCACCCGCTTGCCGTGCTGCTGCGCCAGCTGCTCGCGCCGGGTCGCGATGGCCCCGAGCAGCGCGTCGAGCGCCTCGTCGCTCTGCAGTGCTCGCAGGTTCTTGGTGTTGGGGCTGGAGATGTTGATGGTGACGTAGTCGGCGTGCGGGTAGACGCCGGCCAGGCCGATCAGATAGTCATCCGTGGCACGCTCGATCGGCGTGGCGGCGTTCTTGCCGATGTTCAGGCCCAGCAGCAGGGGTGACCCGCTCTTGCGGCGGAAGGTGGCGCGCTGCACGTTGGACAGGAAGGCGTCCAGGCCGTCGTTGTTGAAGCCCATGCGGTTGATCAGCGCGTTCCCGGCGGGCAGGCGAAACATGCGGGGTTTCGGGTTGCCCGGCTGGGCCAGCGGCGTCACAGTGCCGACCTCGACAAAGCCGAAGCCCATGGCGCCCAGGCCATCGATGCAGCGGGCGTTCTTGTCCAGGCCAGCGGCCATGCCCACGCGGTTCGGGAACTGCAGGCCGGCCAGGGTGATGGGGTCCTCGACCCGGGTCTGGCTATAGGCGCAGGCCAGGGGGGTGTTCTGCGTGCGTGCCAGCATGTCGATGGTGAGGTCGTGCGCGGCCTCGGGGTCGAGGCGGAACAGCATGGCGCGGGAGAGGGTGTAGGGGATCAGGGACATCGCATAATTCCAGTGTTTTCCCGATTTTCCCAGATCAACCCTTCCTTTCTTTCCCCAACATGCTCACCCAAGACGAACTCAAGACCCTGGTTGGCCAGGCGGCCCTGCAATACGTGGTTCCCGGCGAGATCGTCGGGGTCGGCACCGGCTCCACGGTCAACAAGTTCATTGATGCGCTGGCCTCGATGAAGGGGCAGATCAAGGGTGCCGTGTCCAGTTCGGTCGCCAGCACCGAGCGCCTGCTGGCCCTGGGCATTCCGGTGTTCGAGGCCGGCGAGGTGGGTGAACTCTCGGTCTACATCGACGGGGCCGATGAGATCGATGGCCGCGGTTACATGATCAAGGGCGGTGGTGCGGCGCTCACGCGCGAGAAGATCGTGGCGGCCCAGTCGCGCCGTTTCGTCTGCATTGCCGACGAGTCAAAGCAGGTGACCGTTCTGGGCAAGTTCCCGCTGCCGGTGGAGGTGATACCCATGGCCACCCAGCGCCTGATCCGCCAGTTCGCCGCCCTGGGTGGCACGGCCAGGGTGCGCATGAAAGGGGCCGCGCCCCTGGTGACCGACAACGGCCAGCACATCCTGGATGTGACCGGCCTGCAGATCAAGGAGCCGCTGGCCTTCGAGTCCGAGGTCAACCAGTGGCCGGGCGTGGTGACGGTGGGCGTGTTCGCGCACCAGCGGGCCCAGGTCTGCCTGCTGGGCACGGCCAGCGGCGTGAAGACGCTGACGTACTGAAATGCACAAGGGGCCTCTTGAGGCCCCTTGCTGGTCAGAAAACGATGCCGGTCGGATTGTCCGGTGTCGGCCCGGGTGCCGGAGCACTAGGGGTTGCCGGTGGTGCCGCAGCCGGGCGTGCGGCAGCGGGGGGCGCTTCCTGGAGCGGTACCAGGGGGCCAATCGGCGGATTGCGATAGCCTGAGGGCAAGCGGGAGGTCTTGGGATAACCCGCGGCGTCCAGGTAGCTGCTCCAATCGCCCTCTAAATAGCCCTTGAGGCGCTGGCCACCGATCGTGGCGATGGGCACCGTGGCTTCCATACCCATGCGCTGGAGGGCCTCGATATCCTGGGCCGTGGTGATGGTGCGCTCTGTGTAGGGTACGCCACGTCGGTTCAGCAGACTCCGGGCCGCGCCGCAGGGTTCACAGTTGTCACCGGTGTAAAGGGTGACCGGGTAGCGGTTCATGGCTTCGCGCAGTTCGAAGGGCAGTTCACTGGCACCGCCGCCCTCGTTGGAACGGCCGCTCGGGCTCAGGGCCGTGGCTTTTTCGCTGCGGGTGGGCGGCTTGTCGGAAAAGGTGACCCGGCCGTCCGGACCGACGATGCGGTAGATGCCCTGGGCAGAGGCCAGGACAGGGAGCAGAGCCAGGACGGCGGCCGCGGCCAGCAGGGCGGCGTAGCGGGGACGGTAGTTGGTCTTCATGCGCTTCATTATTCCTTATGTGCAGGTTCCCTAGGTGCTGGCCATGCCCTGGTGCCGCAACAGGGCGTCCAGGCTGGGCTCGCGTCCGCGGAAGGCCTTGAAGGATTCGATGGCCGGGCGGCTGCCGCCGGCCTCCAGAATGGCCTGGCGGTATTTTCGCCCGGTTTGCACATTCGGCAAGCCCTCCGGCCCCGGGTTTTCTTCGAAGGCGGCGTAGGCGTCGGCGCTCAATACCTCGGCCCACTTGTAGCTGTAATAGCCCGCTGCATAACCACCGGCGAAGATGTGGCTGAAGGTGTCGGCCGTGCGGCTCCAGGCCGGCGGTTGCAGCACGGCGACCTCGGTGCGCACCAGGTCCAGCAGGGGCAGGAAGTCCTGCTGCGGGTCGTGTTCAGTGTGCAGCAGCATGTCGAACAGGGCGAACTCGATCTGGCGCAGGGTCTGCATGCCGCTCTGGAAGTTCTTGGCGGCGACCATCTTCTCAAAGAGGGTGCGCGGCAACGGCTCGCCGGTCTCGACGTGGGATGTCATGTGCTTGAGCACGTCCCATTCCCAGCAGAAGTTTTCCATGAACTGGCTGGGCAGTTCCACCGCGTCCCATTCCACGCCGCTGATGCCGGAGACATCGCGCTCGTTGACCTGGGTCAGCAGGTGGTGCAGGCCGTGGCCGAACTCGTGGAAGAGGGTGATGACGTCGTCGTGCGTGAGCAGCGGCGGTTTGCCACCCACCCCGTCGGCGAAGTTGCAGACCAGGTGGGCCACGGGCATCTGCAGGCGGCCGTCGTCCGGGCGCAGCCAGCGTGAACGCACATCGTCCATCCAGGCGCCGCCGCGTTTGCCGGGGCGGGCCGGCTGGTCCAGGTAGAACTGGCCGACCAGATGGCCGCCGCGTTCGATGCGGTAGAAGGCCACCGCCGGATGCCAGACCGGGGCCGTGTCAGGCCGGATCGATACCTCGAACAGGGTTTCGATGATCTTGAACAGGCCGGCCAGCACACGCGGTGCCGTGAAGTACTGCTTGACCTCCTGCTCGCTGAAGGCGTAGCGCGCCTCCTTCAGGCGTTCGGCGATGTAGGACCAGTCCCAGGGCTGGGGATCGGCCATGTGCAACTCGTCCCGCGCAAAGGCGCGCAGGTCGGCCACGTCCTGCTCGGCGTAGGGGCGGGCCTTGACTGCCAGGTCGCGCAGGAAACGCACCACCTGCTGCGGGGACTCGGCCATCTTGGGCACGACCGAGACCTCGCCGAAGTTCAGATAGCCCAGCAACTGGGCCTCTTCCTGGCGCAAGGCCAGGATTTCGCGGATCAGCGCGCTGTTGTCAAACTTGGCTCCATCGCCCTCGGCCTGGTCGGAGGCGCGCGTGGTGTAGGCGCGGTAGAGCTTGTGGCGCAGCTCGCTGCTTTTCGCAAACTGCATCACCGGCAGGTAGCAGGGCATCTTGAGCGTGAGCTTGTGGCCGTCCCTGCCTTCGGCCTCGGCGGCCGCGCGCGCGGCCTGCTGCACATCGGCGGGCACGCCTTCGAGTTCGCTCAGCGTCGCGTAATAGGACCAGGCGTCGGTTGCGTCCAGCGTGTTCTCGCTGAACTTCTGGCTCAGCTCGGCCTGGCGTTCCTGGATCTGGGCAAAACGTTCCTTGGCCGCGCCGCGCAGGTCGGCCCCACCCAGCACGAAGTTGCGCAGGGCGTTCTGGTGGGCCTGGCGCTGTTCCGCATTCAGGCTGGAGGGATCGATGGCCTTGTACTTGGCATACAGGTGTTCATCGGCGCCCAGGCGGGTCCAGAACTCGGTCACGCGCGGCAGGGCCTCGTTGTAGGCGGCGCGCAACTCGGGTGTGTCGGCCACGCTGTTGAGATGGCTGACCGCACCCCAGGCCCGGCCCAGTTGTTCGGTGGCCACGTCCAGTTCGCGCGCGATGGCGGACCAGTCGGGCGGGAAGTCGCTTGCGGTGACGCGTTGCAGAGCAGCGTCGCAGGCCTGCAGCAGCGAATCCATGGCCGGGGCCACGTGCTCCGGGCGGATGCGGTCGAAGAGGGGGAGGTCCGAGGTGTCGAGAAGGGGATTGCTCATATCCAGCATTGTGCGGTCAGCGGGGCTCGATTCAAGCCATGTCCCCATAGCTTTTGCTGATGTTCCCGATCAGCTCGCCGCCATGCGCTCGGCAGCTTCCAGGGTGTTGACCAGCAACATGGTGATGGTCATGGGGCCCACGCCGCCGGGCACGGGGGTGATCCAGCCGGCCACCTGCTTCACGCCCTCGAAATCCACATCGCCGCAGAGCTTGCCGTCGTCATTGCGGTTCATGCCGACGTCGATCACCACCGCACCGGGTTTCACCATGTCGGCCGTCAGCACGTTGCGCTTGCCCACGGCCGCGACGACCACATCGGCCTGCAGGGTCATCGCCTTGAGGTCCGGGGTGGCGCTGTGGCAGATCGTCACCGTGGCGTTCTGCTGCAGCAGCATCAGCGCCATGGGTTTGCCCACGATGTTGGAGCGGCCGATGACCACGGCGTGTTTGCCCTTGAGGTCGTAGTGGATCGATTCCAGCATCTTCATGCAGCCGTAGGGGGTGCAGGGCCAGAAGCCGGGCTGGCCGACCATCAGGGCGCCCGCGCTGGCCACGTGGAACCCATCCACGTCCTTGGCCGGGGAGATGGCCTCGATGACCTTGTGCGCGTCGATGTGGGGGGGCAGCGGCAACTGCACCAGGATGCCGTGGATGGACGGGTCGTTGTTGAGGGCTTCCACGCGCGCCAGCAGCTGGGCTTCGGTCATGGCGGCCTCGTACTTTTCCAGCACGGAGTGCAGTCCGCTGTCTTCGCAGGCCTTGACCTTGTTGCGCACATAGACCTGGGAGGCCGGGTTTTCGCCGACCAGGATCACGGCCAGGCCGGGCGTGATGCCACGGGCCTTGAGGGCCGCGGCACGTTGGGCGACGTCGCCGCGCAGTTGCTTGGAGAGGGCGTTGCCGTCGATCAGGCGGCCGGTGGTCTGGGTCATCGTGCTATTCCGTCGGTCAAGTAAAAACGCCCGCTGTAGCGAACGAGGCGGGCGTCGGGGAAGGTGTGTGGCGGGTCAGGCTTTGGCAGCTTGCCCCAGGGCGATCTTGAGCAGGTCGGCCACGGTGTTGGCGTTGAGCTTTTCCATGATGTTGGCGCGATGCGCCTCCACCGTCTTGATACTGATGCCCAGGTCGTCGGCGATCTGCTTGTTCAGGCGGCCGGCGACGATGCGCTCCAGCACCTGGCTTTCGCGCAGCGTCAGCTTGGCCAGCAGGGCATCACGGCTGGCGGCCTGCTGGTGCACGCTGAAGGTCTCGCGGGCGCGATCGAGCATGCGCTCGACCAGGGCCACCAGCTGGTCTTCCTTGAAGGGCTTCTGGATGAAATCCATGGCGCCTTTTTTCATGGTGTCCACCGCCATGGGCACGTCGCCGTGGCCGGTGATGAAGACGATGGGCAGGGGCGAGTGGCCTTCGAGCAGGCGGTTCTGCAGTTCCAGCCCGGTCATGCCCTCCATGCGGATGTCGACGATCAGGCAGGCCACTTCGCGCGGGTCGTAGCGGTTCAGGAAGGACTCGGCCGAGTCGAAGCAGCGCACCCGGTAGTCCTTGCCTTCGAGCAGCCATTGCAGAGAATCGCGCACGGCTTCGTCGTCGTCGACCACATAGACCGTGCCTTTTTTCGGAATCAGACTCATGCTCTAACCTGAGATTTTTCTGCTTGCAGTTGTAAGGGGGCCGACGCAGCCGCTGGTCCGTCCACAGGCAACCAGAAGGTGAAACGGCAGCCCGTGACTTCGGAGCCATTGTAGAGGTTCTCGGCTTTCATCCGGCCCTGGTGCGACTCGACGATGGAGCGGCACAGGGACAGGCCGATGCCCATGCCTTCGGCCTTGGTCGTGTGGAAGGCTTCGTACAGGCGCGCCATGACCTCGGGCGCGATGCCGCGGCCGGTGTCGGTTACGGTGAACTCCACCACCGGCCTGCCCTCGACGGTGGCCGGCAGCACGTGCAGTTCCACGCGGCGATGCTGCGGTGGGCGTTGCGCGTGGACGATGGACTCGGCAGCGTTCTTCAGCAGATTCACCAGCACCTGCTCGATCAGGATGGGATCGACCAGCACCGGTGGCAGGTCGGCCATGAAGTAACTCAGGCGCACGTTGTAACGCCGCAGTTCGATCTCGGCCAGTTCCACCGCCTCGTTGACCATGACGGCAACCTCCGACAGCGTGCGGTTGGGCTCGCTGCGTTTCACGAAGGCGCGGATGCGCTGGATGATCTGGCCGGCGCGCTGGGCCTGTTTGGCCGTTTTCTCCAGCGCGCCCAGCAGGTCCTCCTCGGAGATCTGCTGCGCCTTGATGCGCGAGACCATGCCGTTGCAATAGTTGTTGATGGCCGTCAGCGGCTGGTTCAGTTCGTGGGCCACGCTGGAGGCCATCTCGCCCATGGTGATCAGGCGGCTGGCGGTCTGGGCGCGTTCGGCCTGGGCGGCGGACTGGGCCTCGGCCAGGCGGCGCGGGGTGATGTCGGTGGCGATCACCATCTGCGCCAGGCGCCCGTCCACCCAGGTCAGGTAACGGGTGCGTACTTCCAGCCATTTGCCGAGCTCCTCGACGTAGACCTCGGCGTTCTCGGCTTCGGCGTCGGGCAGGGCGCTGGTGGGCATGCCCACCAGGCCGTCCACGCTGTCCTGGCTGTCCTCGCCGCTCACGCGCGCTGGCATGCCGGCCTGGGTGGACAGGAGCACATGGCCGCTGCTCTGCTCGTGGAACCAGAGCCGGTACAGCTTGTTCGCGAACAGCAGTTCATCGGTGCCCAGCGGCGCCACCGACACCGAAGCGTCCAGCGCCTCCAGCACGGTGGTGAAGCGCTCATAGGAGGCGTACAGCTGCTCGCGCACGCGGTTGGGCTCGGTGATGTCGGTCATCGAGGTCATCCAGCCGGTCTGCAGGCCGCGTGCGTCGATCAGCGGCGAGACGTAGATGCGGGCATCGAACAGGGTGCCGTCCTTGCGCTTGACGCGCACCTGGAAGCCGCCCGGGGTGACACGGCCGGTCAGCTCGTCTTCGAGCCGTCCCATCAGCATCTCGCGGTCTTCCTCCGGCCAGTAGGGGAAGGGGGCGGTGCAGCCGACCAGTTCGCGTTCGCTCCAGCCCGTCATCTGGCAGAAGGCGGCGTTGACGTAGGTGATGTGGCCTTGCAGGTCGAGCGCACGCATGCCGGTGGGCATGGAGTTCTCCATGGCGCGGCGGAAATTGGTCTCCAGCACCAGGGCCTGCTGGGCCTGCATGCGCCGGCGGGTGTGGCGCCAGTTGGCGATCAGCATCCAGGCCGTCATCACGCTCAGCGTGCCGACCAGCCAGAACAGGCCGCTGCCCACCACACCCAGCGAGGCGCGGTAGGCCTGGGCGTGCAGCACCAGGCCGTTGCCCACGGGCGAGACCGGCACCTCATATTCGTTCGCATGAGAGGCCCAGCCCAGCCACTGGCCGGCCCGGTTGCGCTTGGGCGCGCTGCTGCCGGCCAGCACCTCGCCGCGGGAGTCACGCAGGGAGACGGCATAACGCGCCGAGACTTCCGAGGGGACGCCGTAGCGGTAGAGCGTGTCCAGCGAATACTCGGCCAGCAGCACGCCGGTGAAGCGCGTCCGGCTGTGCAAGGGCAGGTGCAGCTCCAGCAGCGCGGTGCCATCCGGCGTGGCGCTGCGCTGCACGTAGATGGGCTGGCGCAACTCACGCGCCAGGGCAAAGGCGTTTTCGGTCTCGCTGGGTTTTTCCGGCAACACGCCGCTGCGGACCGGGCCGTTCACCAGGCTTTGCGCCAGACTGGGATTGCCATGGGCAACGCGCAGGCGGCGGCGTTCGTCGATCCAACTCAGCCCCTGCAGTTCGGGGTATTGGTTGAGCAGTACGTTGGCACGGTTGCGGAACTGTTCGGCGTCCAGCTCCTGGCTGGAGACTTCCTGGGCAAGGCGTACCAGTTCTTCCTGGCGCTCCAGCAATCGCAGGCGCATGCGCTGCTGGGCGTATTCCACGTCCCGGCGAACCGCTTCCTGTTCCCGCTCCATCTCTTCCAGGCGCAGATAGCCAAAGGCGGCCACGATGGCGGCCAGGAACAGCAGCACGGCCAGCAGCGGCGCCAGCATGGCGTAACGGTCCTGGCGGTGAGGTGACTGCCGGCGCCACCACTGCCGAAAACGCACCAGCGCGGGCAGTTCGCGCAGGTAGGGCAGCAGCAGGCTCAGTCGTGTAGGCATGAGTGCCGAGTGTATTCCGTGTGACCTTCGGTGGCTTGTACAAAATCCATAATATGAAATAGACAAGCACGCCTTGAAATAGGAAAAGAATTATGCGAAACTCCCGGATCGTTCTACATTGACTGAAGAACTTGTCCGCAGACAGGTTCCGTGCCTAAAACCAAGAGGAGCCAAGCATGTCAGCCCTGCCCCAGAACCTGTCTGGAATCGACGCCCAAGATCTCGACAGCCAGGAAACCCTTGAATGGAAGCACGCGCTGGAAGCCGTGATTGCGCAGGAGGGCCCGGAACGTGCCCATTTCCTGCTGGAGCAATTGCTGGAACATGCGCGCGAGCACAGCATCGACCTGCCGTTCTCGGCCACCACCGGCTACACCAACACCATTGAGCCGGATCAGGAAGCCCACAGCCCCGGCAACCTGGACCTTGAAGGCCGCCTGCGCGCCTACATGCGCTGGAATGCCATGGCCATGGTGGTCAAGGCCAACCGCCTGGACCCGGCAGACGGTGGCGACCTGGGGGGCCACATCAGTTCCTTCCAGTCGCTGGCGCACATGTTTGCTGCCGGCTTCAACCACTTCTGGCACGCCGACAACACCGACGAGGGCGGCACCCACGGTGGTGACCTGCTCTACATCCAGGGCCATTCCTCGCCCGGCATCTATGCCCGCGCCTTCCTGGAAGGCCGCATCAGCGAAGAGCAGATGCTGAACTTCCGCCAGGAAGTCGACGGCAAGGGCCTGTCCAGCTACCCGCACCCCAAGCTGATGCCCGGTTTCTGGCAGTTCCCCACGGTGTCCATGGGCCTGGGGCCCATCATGTCGATCTACCAGGCGCGTTTCCTCAAGTACCTGCACGCCCGCGGCCTGGCCGACACCAGCCAGCGCAAGGTCTGGGTCTTCTGCGGTGACGGTGAGATGGACGAACCCGAAAGCCTGGGCGCCATCGGCCTGGCCGCACGCGAGAAGCTCGACAACCTGGTCTTCGTGGTGAACTGCAACCTGCAGCGCCTGGACGGCCCCGTGCGCGGCAACGGCAAGATCATCCAGGAACTCGAAGGCGAGTTCCGTGGTGCCGGCTGGAACGTCATCAAGCTGATCTGGGGCAAGGAGTGGGACGGCCTGCTGGCGCGCGACAAGGACGGTGCCCTGCGCAAGATCATGATGGACACGCTGGACGGCGACTACCAGGCCTTCAAGGCCAATGATGGTGCCTTCGTGCGCAAGAACTTCTTCGGCCGCGATCCGCGCACGCTGGAGATGGTCTCCAAGATGAGCGACCAGGAAGTCTGGGGCCTGCGCCGCGGCGGCCACGACGCGCAGAAGGTCTATGCCGCCTTCCACAAGGCCCACAACTCCCAGGGCGGCCCGACCGTGCTGCTGGTCAAGACCGTCAAGGGCTGGGGCATGGGCAAGGCTGGCGAGGGCAAGAACACCGCCCACCAGACCAAGAAGCTCGGCGACGACGACATCCGCTACATGCGCGACCGTTTCAACATCCCGATCCCGGACAGCGAGCTGCCCAAGATCCCGTTCTACAAGCCGGCCGATGACACGCCGGAGATGAAGTACCTGCACGAGCGCCGCAAGGCCCTGGGTGGTTACCTGCCCAAGCGCCGTACCGTGTCCAGCGAGAGCTTCACCGTGCCGTCGCTGGAGACCTTCAAGTCGGTGCTGGAGCCCACGGCCGAGGGCCGCGAGATTTCCACCACCCAGGCCTATGTGCGTTTCCTCACGCAGCTGCTGCGTGACCAGGCCCTGGGCCCGCGTGTGGTGCCCATCCTGGTGGACGAGGCGCGCACCTTCGGCATGGAAGGCCTGTTCCGCCAGATCGGCATCTACAACCCCGAAGGACAGAAGTACACCCCGGTCGACAAGGACCAGGTCATGTACTACAAGGAAGACAAGGCCGGCCAGATCCTGCAGGAAGGCATCAACGAGGCGGGCGGCATCTGCAGCTGGATCGCCGCGGCAACGTCGTATTCGACGAACAACCGCATCATGATCCCCTTCTACATCTACTACTCGATGTTCGGCCTGCAGCGCGTGGGCGACCTGGCCTGGGCGGCCGGTGACATGCAGGCGCGTGGTTTCCTGCTGGGCGGCACCTCCGGGCGCACCACGCTCAACGGCGAGGGCCTGCAGCACGAGGACGGTCACAGCCAGGTGCTGGCCAGCACCATCCCCAACTGCGTGAGCTACGACCCGACCTTTGCGCACGAGGTGGGCATCATCCTGCACCATGGTCTCAAGCGCATGGTGGAGAAGCAGGACAACGTCTTCTTCTACCTGACCCTGCTCAACGAAAACTACGCCATGCCGGGCCTCAAAGCCGGCACCGAAGAGCAGATCATCAAGGGCATGTACTTGCTGCAGGAAGCCAAGGTGGCCAAGAAGGCGCCCCAGGTCAACCTGCTGGGCTCGGGCACCATCCTGCGCGAATCCATGTTCGCCAAGGATCTGCTGGAGAAGGACTGGGGCATAGGCGCCAACGTCTTCAGCTGCCCGAGTTTCAACGAACTGGCGCGCGACGGCCAGGATTGCGAGCGCTGGAACCTGCTGCACCCGACGGAGAAGCAGCGCGTGCCTTTCGTCACACAGCAGCTCGATCCGCACGCCGGCCCGGTGATTGCCTCCACCGACTACGTCAAGACCTTCTCCGAGCAGATCCGACCCTACATCCCCAAGGGCCGGACCTACAAGGTGCTGGGTACGGACGGCTTCGGCCGCAGCGACTTTCGCAGCAAGCTGCGCGAGCACTTCGAGGTCAACCGCCACTACATCGTCGTGGCCGCGCTCAAGTCCCTGGCGGATGAGGGCACGGTGCCGATGGAGAAGGTGGCCGAGGCCATCGCCAAGTACAAGATCAAAGTCGACAAGATCAACCCGCTTTACGCATAAGGCGGGTCGATCCTGCGGCTCAGGCCTGCCCGCGCTCAGCCGGGTGGGCCTGACTCTCAGGGCCCGCTTCCCAAACAGGAAGACAAGAACATGGCTATCGTAGAAATCAAGGTACCGGACATCGGTGACTTCGAGTCCGTCGCTGTCATCGAACTGCTGGTCAAGCCCGGCGACACCGTCAAGGCCGAGCAGTCGCTCATCACCGTCGAGTCCGACAAGGCGTCCATGGAGATCCCCTCCAGCCACGCCGGTGTGGTGAAGGAGCTCAAGGTCAAGATCGGCGACAAGGTCGCTATGGGGTCTCTCGTTTTGCTGCTTGAAAGCAGCGAAACGAGTTCCCCCACGGGGCAAACAAGCTCACCCCCACCCCAACCCTCCCCCGTCACGGGGGAGGGGGCCAAAACCACCGCGATCGCCGCTCCGGCACCGGTGGTGGCCCAGGCCGCAGCGGCTCCCGCGCCTGTGGCCTCCGTCGCCGTGCCGGCGCACGACCCCTCGGCCCCCAAGGGTCAGCTGCCGCATGCCAGCCCCTCGGTGCGCAAGTTCGCGCG
>JAXMMJ010000107.1:0-20047 GCA_034366585.1 Hylemonella sp. | reverse complement strand
CGGCAATGCGCTCTTCAATGGGCGGGTGGGTGCTGAACAGCTTGCCCAGCCCACCGGCAATGCCCAGCGCTTGCATGGTCTTGGGCAGTTCGCCGGGGGTCAGACCGCCCAGGCGGGCCAGCGCGTTGATCATGGGCTGCTTGCGGCCCATCAGGTTGGCGGCGCCCGCGTCGGCACGGAATTCGCGCTGACGGCTGAACCAGGCCACGATGATGGCGGCCACGAAGCCCAGCACGATGTCCATCACGATGGTCGTGACCATGTACCCGATGCCGGGGCCGCTGCTCTGGCTATCGCCCTTGCGAAGGAAGCTGTCCACGGCGTAGCCAATCACGCGGCTCAGGAACACCACAAAGGTGTTCATCACGCCCTGAATGAGCGTCATGGTGACCATGTCGCCATTGGCCACGTGGGCCACCTCGTGGCCAATCACGGCCTCCACCTCTTCACGCGTCATGCCCTGCAGCAGGCCGGTGGACACCGCCACCAGAGCCGAGTTTTTGAAGGCGCCGGTGGCAAACGCATTGGGTGCACCCTCGAAGATGCCGACCTCAGGCATGCCGATACCCGCCTTGTCGGCGAATTTCTGCACCGTTTGCACGATCCAGGCTTCGTCGGCGGTCTGGGGCTGGTTGATGATGCGTGTTTTGGTGCTGAACTTGGCCATGGGCTTGCTGATCAGCAGCGAAATGATGGCGCCGCCAAAACCGATCACCAGCGAAAAGCCGGCCAGCGCCGTCATGTCCAGCCCGTTGGCTGTGAGAAAACGGTCCACGCCCAGAATGCGGGTGGTGACCAGCAACACCGCCATGACGGCGAAGTTGGTCAAGACAAACAACAGGATGCGTTTCATGAAATCTCCGAAGAAAGAAAAACTGACCGAATGATAGTGGGGATCGGGGCTGCGTTTTCAAGTCAGCGCCAGCCAGGTGTACGACCCCAAAACCCTGCGGCGGTTCACACCTGGGGCAACAAAAACCGCCGCTCCCAGGCGCTCACTTCGGCCAGGTAGTTCTGGTGCTCCAGCGCCTTCACGGCCAGATAAGCCTGCACAAACCGCGCGCCCAGCAGCCGCGGCGCATGCAGGCTGTGGGCCATCTGCTTGTGGGCGGTGGAAAAGGTGCGGGGCAGGCTGCGCGGCTGGTCGTAGCCGTTGCCCTGCACCGGCGCGCCGGGTGTCAGGCGCTCTTGCATGCCCGCGAGCCCAGCGGCCAGCGTGGCGGCCATGGCCAGGTAGGGGTTGGCGTCGGCACCGGCCAAGCGGTTTTCCACCCGCCGGGCGGCGGGCGCACTCACCGGCACGCGCAGGCCAGCGGTGCGGTTGTCGTGCCCCCATTGCACCTGGGTCGGCGCCTGGCTGCCCGCCACGTAGCGGCGGTAGCTGTTGACGGTGGGCGCGTAGACCAGCATCAGGTCGGGCGTGTAGGCCTGCAAGCCGCCGATGTAGTGCAAAAACGCCTCGCTGGCCGTGCCGTCGGCGTGGCTGAACACATTGCGGCCCTCTGCATCCACCACGCTTTGGTGCAGGTGCATGGAACTGCCCGCCTCGGCGGCCATGGGCTTGGCCATGAACACCGCGTTGAGCCCGTGCTGCAAGGCGATTTCGCGCGCGGCGGTTTTGAACAAAAAAGCCTGGTCGGCCACGGCCACCGCGTCGCCGTGCAACAGATTGATTTCGTACTGGCTCGGGCCCACCTCGTGCAGCCAGGTGTCGGCCCGGATGCCCAGGGCGTCGATGGCGGCGTGGAAGGCGTCCCAGAACGGCGCCAGTTCGTTGAGCGCGTTCAGGCTGAACGCCGACTGCCCCACCTCGGGCCGTCCGCCCCGGCCCACCGGAGCGGCCAGCGGCTGGGCCGGGTCGGTCATGGCGGCGGTCAGGTAAAACTCGATTTCGGGTGCCACCACCGGCTGCAAGCCCAGCGCCTGGTAGCGCGCCACCACCTGTTTGAGCACCGAGCGCGGCGCAAAGTCGCACAGGCTGCCATCCATTTCCACGCAGTCGTGCACCGCCACATAGCGCGGCACGCTGGCCCAGGGCGCGGGCTTGAGGGTGGCCAGGTCAGGCACCAGGCGCACGTCGGGGTCGCTGTCGGGAAAGATGGGGTCGTCGCTGTACTCGCCCGTCACACACTGCATGGGAATGGCCTGGCAGATGCGCAGTTCGCCACCGGCTGCAAAGCTGGCGGCGGGCATGAGTTTGCCGCGCGGGTAGCCGGTCACGTCGGCAAACAGGCATTCCACGTCGCGCACGCCCGCGGCGCGAAAGTGGGCGGCGAGATGGCTGCGGTCGGCGTCCTGCTGCAGGTTGAGGTGAGCGAAGCCGTCGGTGGTGGGTGGCGTGGGTGAAGGCATAAGGTGCCCGGTTGGGATGAGGCAGACAGTCAAAAACGGGTGGTGGTGCTCAGACGCTCGCCACCCGCTGAGGCCGAAACACCCCTGCGTCGGCATAAAACGCGGAGTCTTCGTTGGCCGGCCACCAGCCGGGCACGCCCAGCACCGGCAGCGGCGTGAACGGCTTGCTAGCCAGCAGCGGCGCGTTCAGCGTCTGTGCCAGCCAGGCATCCCAGGCCGCCAGATCGTCGCCCAAAGTCAACGGCACCGGCTCGCGCAGCACATGGGCGGTGATGGACTTGTAAGGCGACACCAGTTTTTCCAGCAAGGCATGGCCCAACAACACCAGCCGCGCCTGTGCCCACAGCGGGCGAAGGTCCACCAGCAGGCGCGTCCAGTCGCGCGCCAGCAGCGCTTCCCACAGCGCATCGGGGGCTTGCAACAAGGCAGCGTTTTCGTCCAACAAGGTCAAACCATCGCGCACCGGGCCGCGCACCTGGCCCACACCCGCCGTGGCAATTTCTGCCGCCTGCAACTGGTTCAGCCGCCGCTTGGTGAGGGGGAAGCGCATCCAGCACAAGCCGTTGAAAAAGTCGTGCAGGCCGTCGCGGGTGGGCACGGTGCCGGTGTCGAAGATAAACTTTTCATACGCAACCTCTGAGGGAAGTTCCGTCTGAGACACAAAGCGTACCGGCGCAGGCTGAGTATTTAGTGCACAGCTAACTGACGTGCCAGAACGAATAAGCTTCTCGACCACCACACCTTTGTCACGAACGAAGAAGAGCCAGGGAGCATCCCAAGCAATCTCAACAGTCGATAAAACAGTCTGCTGCTCAACCACGGTACTTCACAGTATTTGGCTGTTTTTTGGGAGTCAGTTCAAACTGTGCTGGATAGACGCTAAACAGCTTAGGTGAACTGCTGCTTTTACCCAGAATTTTGGCTTCTCTGAGTCGTTTGGTTGCCATACTGAGATGCATTGGCTCATTGGTTTTCAGTTCGGGCAGTACAGAGAGAATTTGCTTGACTGAAGCTTTATTTGCACTGCCATTGGTCACTGGTACCACTTGAGTTCGATTATGACCGGGTGCACTCAGCTTGAAGTTTGAAGACGACGGCTTGCCCGCATTGGCTTGATCGCGAACCGTGGGGACTTCATTCCCAGGGGCCTCTTGCCCGCTTGAGACGACATCAAGTAGAACAATGTCGTCATAAAAGCTCTCCGGGTTCGCGAAGATTTTGTTTGACAGGCTGTAGCAAAAGACCCTCTTCCCCTTTTCTCTTAACCAGAGCGCCAGTGGCACAAAATCCGCATCGCCAGAACAGATTGCGACTGTGTCGATTTCGCTGGTACAGACAGCCTCAACGGCGTCGATCACCAGGGCGCTGTCGGTCGTCACTTTGTCAACGATCAGGTTGGCCACCAGACGAACACCGTGCTTCCAGAGGACCGATTCAATCCCCTTGAGACTTTCAGGGCGTCCGTAAGCTCGCCGGTACAAAACCCGATCTGCCAGTGAACGAATCGTCAACAAGACGTGGTCAAGGGCGGTCGGATCGTTCAGGTTGTCAGCATCAATGAAAACCGCCATGGACCGGGCTGTCGTTCTCACTGAATCGCCATTTAAGCTCATGCAACCAGCTTCCAGGGCAGCGCTTCCCCCGAGCGCAGCGGCTTCAGCTCGGCTTCGCCGAAGGCAAAGCTTTCGGGTGGCGTCCAGCTTTCGCGTTGCAGGGTGATGGTGCCGGTGTTGCGTGGCAAGCCATAGAAGGCCGGGCCGTTGAAGCTGGCGAAGGCTTCGAGCTTGTCGAGCCCGCCGACCGAGTCGAAGGCCTCGGCGTACATCTCGATCGCGGCGTGCGCGGTGTAGCAGCCGGCGCAGCCGGTGGCGTGTTCCTTCAGGTGCGCCGGGTGCGGCGCGCTGTCGGTCCCGAGGAAGAAACGGTCGTTGCCGCTGGTGGCGGCGGCCAGCAGGGCCAGCCGATGCGTTTCGCGCTTGAGCACCGGCAGGCAGTAGTAATGCGGGCGTACGCCGCCGGTGAAGATGGCGTTGCGGTTGTAGAGCAGGTGGTGCGCGGTGAGCGTGGCGGCCGTGAACGGTCCGGCCTCGGCCACGTACTGCGCGGCCTCCTTCGTGGTGATGTGCTCGAACACCACCTTGAGCTCGGGGAAGTCGCGGCGCAGCGGGATCATCTGCTGGTCGATGAACACCGCCTCGCGGTCGAACAGGTCGATGTCGGGCGAGGTGACTTCACCGTGCACCAGCAGCAACAGGCCGGCGCGCTGCATGGCCTCCAGCGTCTTGTAGGTCTTGCGGATGTCGGTCACGCCGGCATCGCTGTTGGTGGTGGCGCCCGCCGGGTAGAGCTTGACAGCGACCACGCCGGCGTCCTTCGCACGCGCGATCTCGTCGGCGGGCAGGTTGTCGGTCAGGTAGAGCGTCATCAGCGGCTCAAAGCTGATGCCTTCAGGCACGGCGGCGCGGATGCGATCCCGGTAGGCCACGGCCTGCGCCGCGGTGGTCACCGGCGGCTTGAGGTTGGGCATGATGATCGCGCGGCCGAACTGGGCGGCGGTGTGCGGTACCACGGTGCGAAGGGCGTCGCCATCGCGCACGTGCAAGTGCCAGTCGTCGGGGCGGGTGATGGTAAGGGTGTCGAGGGGGCTGTTCATGGCGTGATTGTCCCACTGGCCTGCCCATGAACAAGAGCGCGAGGGAGCGGACATCTCCGGCGCACAGTGTCTTGACCAAGGCCCCCGAGGGTCCGGCTCCGCCGGCCCAAGGGTGCGCCCCCCTTGAGGGGGGACGCGCGAAGCGCGGCGGGGGGTGCCCCTCTAGTGCGCCAGGATCTTGTTGAGGAAGTCCTTGGTGCGCGGCTTGCGGTCTTCGGGTTTGCCGAAGAAATCGTCCTTGGAGCAGTCCTCCAGGATCTTGCCGCCCACGTCCATGAAGATCACGCGGTTGCTGACCTTGCGCGCAAACCCCATTTCGTGCGTCACGCACATCATGGTCATGCCTTCGTTGGCGAGACCAATCATCACGTCGAGCACCTCGCCGACCATCTCGGGGTCGAGCGCCGAAGTCGGTTCGTCGAACAGCATCACGATCGGGTCCATGGACAGCGCGCGCGCAATCGCCACACGCTGCTGTTGGCCGCCCGAGAGCTGACCCGGAAACTTGTCCTTGTGCAGCGACAGGCCCACGCGGTCGAGCATTTTCAATCCACGGGTTTTGGCCTCTTCAGGACTGCGGCCCAGCACCTTGATCTGCGCAATCGTGAGGTTCTCGGTCACCGACAAATGCGGGAACAGCTCGAAGTGCTGGAACACCATGCCCACGCGGCTGCGCAGTTTGGGCAGGTCGGTCTTGGGGTCGTGCACCGGCACGCCGTCCACCGTGATCTCGCCCTTCTGGAAGGGCTCGAGCGCGTTGATGGTCTTGATGAGCGTGGACTTGCCCGAGCCCGAGGGGCCGCAGACCACAACCACTTCGCCCTTCTGGATGTTGGTGGAGCAATCGGTCAGCACCTGCACGCTGCCGTACCACTTGGAGACGTTCTTGAGTTCAATCATGGCAATTCCTGAATGGCGGTTGCATCAACGGATGATGGCGATCTTCTTGTGCAGCTGTTTGACGGACCACGACAGTGCGTAGCACATGACGAAATACACCACGGCGGCGGCGAGGTAGGCCTCGATCGGGCGGCCGAAGTTTTTGCCCGCCACTTCAAAGCCCTTGAGCATGTCGTAGGCGCCGATGGCGTACACCAGCGAGGTGTCCTGGAACAGGATGATGGTCTGCGTCAGCAGGATCGGCAGCATGTTGCGAAAGGCTTGGGGCAACACCACCAGGCGCATGTTCTGGCCGTAACTCATGCCCAGGGCCTGGCCGGCATGGACCTGGCCGCGCGGGATGGACTGGATGCCCGCGCGCATGATCTCGCTGAAGTAGGCCGCCTCGAAGGCGATGAAGGTGACGATGGCCGAGATTTCCGCCCCGATGGGCCGGCCGATCAGGAAAGGGATCAGCAGATAGAACCACAGGATCACCATCACCAGCGGGATGGAGCGCATGCCGTTGACGTAGATGGTGGCCGGCAGCATCAGCGCCTTGCGGCCCGACAGGCGCATGAGTGCCAGCAGGGTGCCAAAGAAGATGCCGCCCAGCGTGGCGATCAGCGTGAGCTTGATGCTGAACCAGAAACCGCCCAGCACGAACTTGCTGATGATGTCCCAGTCGAGGAAGGTAAGGTCGAGGCCCAACATATCAGTGTCCCCCGCCGGTGCCGCCCGCGACGATGAAGCCGGGGATCTGCACCCGCTTCTCGATATAGGCGAAGACGCGGTTGACCGCGAAGGCCGAGAGCATGTACAGCGCCGTCACGGCCAGGTAGACCTCGACACCGCGCGAGGTCTCCTCCTGCGCCTGCATGGCGAACATGGTGAGTTCGGCGATCGACACGGCAAAGGCCACGGCCGAGTTCTTCAGCAGGTTCATGGACTCGCTGGTCAGCGGCGGCAGGATGATGCGAAAGGCCATGGGCAGGATCACGTAGCGGTAGGCCTGCGCCGTGGTGAAGCCCATGGCCAGGGCCGCATAACGCTGCCCGCGCGGCAGGGCCTGGATGCCCGCGCGCACCTGCTCGGCGATGCGCGCCGAGGTGAAGAAGCCCAGGGCAAACACCACCAGCACAAAACCCGGCACCTGCTGGAACAGGGGGAAGATCTTGGGCACGACGAAGTACCAGAGGAAGACCTGCACCAGCAAGGGGATGTTGCGAAACAGCTCGACCCAGACCGTGGCCAGGCGCACCAGCCAGGGACTGTCCTGCAGGGTGCGCAGGGTGCCCATGAGGGCGCCCACCACCACGGCCACCACCCAGGAGCTGCCGGCCACGGCCAGCGTCCAGCCCCAGGCGTCCACCATCCATTCCAGATAGGTGCGGCCACTGCCGTCGTCGTTGAGGAATACCTGCCAGTCCCAGCTCATAAGGTGTCTCCGTGCAAGGGGCGCCGCCACGCGCGGCGGTGGCACACGATCAGAAGCAAAAACCCCGCCCGGTACGAGGCCCGGACGGGGAGTGTTTTGCCTGTGCGGTCAAGCCCCTACTTCGTTTTTACTTCTTGACGAAATCTTCCGCCGGTTTGTCGTTGAGATCCGCCCAGGCGGCCTTGGTCTCCGCCGTCACGGGCATGTTCACGCTGATGTTCTTCGGAGGAATCGGCTGCATGAACCACTTGTCGTAGATCTTGGCGAGTTCACCCGACTTGACCAGATCGGCGATGGTGTCGTTGCCCAGCTTCTTGAAGGCGGGATCATCCTTGCGGATCATGATGCCGATGGGCTCCAGGCTCAGCGGTTCGCCGACGATGCGGTAGTCCCCTGGCGACTTGGAGTTGACGATATTGCCGATCAGCAGGGTGGCGTCCATCACGAAGGCATCGGCACGACCCGATTCGAGCAGCAGGAAGCTGTCGGCGTGGTCCTTGCCGAACACTTCCTTGAAGTCGACGCCGGTGGCGCGCTCATGCTTGCGCAGCAGCTGCACCGAAGTGGTGCCCGTGGTGGTGGCCACGCTCTTGCCATTGAGCTGCGCGATGCTGCTGATACCGGAATTGGCCCGCACGGCGATGCGCACCTGCTCCATATAGACCGTGTTGAGGAAGGCCACGTCCTTCTGGCGGGTCGCGTTGTTGGTGGTGGAGCCGCACTCGATGTCGATGGTGCCGTTCTGCATCAGGGGAATGCGGTTCTGGGAGGTCACCGACTGGTACTTCAGGTCCAGCTTCTTGCCCACGGCCTTTTCCACATTGGCCACGATGCGCTGGCACAGTTCCACGTGGAAGCCGCCGTACTTGCCATCACCCTGGGTGTAGGACAGGGCGCCCGAGGAGTCGCGCACCCCCATGGTGATGCTGCCGGCGGCCTTGACCTTGGCCAGGGTGTCATTGGCCTGGGCGTGTGCGCCGGCGGCGAGCGTGGTAGCGATGGCAAAGGCCAGGAGATGCTTCTTCATGCGTAACTCCTAAAAAAGAGAAAAGTCAGACCGTGAGTATCCAGCAAATCCCATGCCGGGATATGCCCCATGGGCTGATTAAAGAACGGCTGCCGTCATTTTGGCAACACAGGTCTACCCTCATGCCCCCTGCCCGCCACCGGCCAGGAAGCGCCACAGCGCCTCGGCCGTGCGCTTCGGGGATTGCTTGCCTTGGGGTTTTTCCCGATACAAGCGCATGTCCATGGTGATCTGCAGACCCGACAGGGACGCTGGCGCGGCGCTGACCAGACGGCCGGCCCGCAGGTCATTGCGCACGGCGCTGTGCGGCAGGAAGGCCAGGCCATGGCCTTCGAGCGCCATGGCCTTGAGGCCTTCGGCCATGTCGGTCTCGTAGACGCGGTCCAGATGGATGGCCGTGCCTGCCTGCTTGAGCATGAAATCCACCACCTGGCCCAGGTAGGCACCCGGCGCATAGCCCAGATAGGGCAAGGGCAACTCGGCGCGCCCGGGCAGCGGAAACAGCGGCTGGCCCTGCGCATCGGGCCGTGAATAAGGGGCGATGGTCTCCTGCCCCAGGCTAACCAGTTCGTAGCGCTCCGCATCGAGCTGGAAGGGGTGCGAGGCATGGTGGTAGGCCAGCAGCAGGTCGCAGCTGCCTTCGGTCAAGCGGATCACCGCATCGTGCACATTGAGGGCGATCAGCCGGCTCTTGAAGGGGCCGAAGTTTTCGCGCAGGCTGGAAACCCAGGCCGGGAAGAAGGTGAAGGCCAGGGTGTGCGGTACGGCGAACTCGATCACGTCCTCGCCGGCTGCTGTGTGGCTGCGCAGCATGGCGCGGGTGTGCTGCAGGGACTGCAACATCTCCAGCGCCTGGCCGTAGAGGGTTTCACCGGCGGGGGTGAGGCGCGTGGGGTAGGCGCTGCGGTCCACCAGGTCGGTGCCGGCCCAGGCTTCCAGCGACTGGATGCGACGCGAAAAGGCCGGCTGCGTCACGTGACGCAACTGGGCCGAGCGGCTGAAGCTGCGCGTCTCGGCCAGGCTGACGAAGTCTTCAAGCCACTTGGTTTCCATGGCGCGGATTATGCGGCGACCGGCCCCTGCCGGCGTTCACTCCGCGCTCTGCTGCAAGGCCCACATGCGGGCATAAGTGCCGTTGCGCGCCAGCAGCGCGCTGTGCGAGCCACGCTCGACGATGCGACCGGCCTCCATGACCAGGATCTCGTGCGCATCGACCACGGTGGACAGGCGGTGCGCAATGACCAGCGTGGTCTTGCCCTGGGCCACGCCCCGGAGTTCGGCCTGGATGGCACGCTCGTTGGCCGAGTCCAGCGCCGAGGTGGCCTCATCGAAGATCAGCACGGGCGGGTTCTTGAGCAGTGTGCGCGCAATCGCCACGCGCTGTTTCTCGCCGCCCGAAAGCTTGAGCCCGCGCTCGCCCACCATGGTGTCGTAGCCTTTGGGCGTGGCGACAATGAAGCCGTGGATGTGGGCGGCACGTGCCGCTTCCTCCACCTCGGCGCGGCTGGCGCCGGGACGGCCATAGGCGATGTTGTATTCCACCGTGTCGTTGAACAGCACGGTGTCCTGCGGCACGATGCCGATGGCCTGCCGCAGGCTGGACTGCGTGACCTGGCGGATGTCCTGACCGGCAATCGTGATGCGGCCGCCGCTCACGTCGTAGAAACGGTAGAGCAGGCGCGCCAGAGTGGACTTGCCCGCCCCGGAAGGGCCGACCACGGCCACCGTCTTGCCGGCCGGGATCTCGAAGCTCACCTCATGCAGGATGGCGCGCGCCGGCTCGTAGGAGAAGCTCACGTGTTCGAAACGCACCGCGGCCTGCTCGACCTGCAGGGGCAAGGCCCCCGGTGCGTCGGCCACTTCGCGCTCGCGCTCCAGCAGGGTGAACATCTTGTCGATGTCGGTCAGGCTCTGCTTGATCTCGCGGTAGAGCACGCCCAGGAAACCCAGCGGGATGTAGAGCTGGATCATCAGGGCGTTGATCATGACCAGGTCGCCCAGGGTCATGCGGCCGTCGATCACGCCCTGGGTGGCGCGCCACAGCATGGCTACCAGGCCGGTGGCGATGATGAGCTGCTGGCCGGTGTTGAGAACGCTCAGGCTGGTCTGGCTCTTGACCGCAGCGCGGCGGTAGTGCTCCAGGTTCTCGTCGTAACGGCGCGCCTCGAACTCCTCGTTGTTGAAGTACTTGACGGTCTCGTAGTTGAGCAGCGAGTCGACGGCGCGGCTGTGCGCGGTCGAGTCCAGCTCGTTCATGCGGCGGCGAAAACGCGTGCGCCACTCGGTCACCGTGACCGTGAAGGCGATGTAGCTCACCAGGGCTGCCAGCGTGATCCAGACAAAACCGAAGTCGAACTTCACCGCCAGCAGCGTGAGCACCAGCGTGAACTCGATCAGCGTGGGCACGATGCTGTAGAGCGAGTAGGAGATGAGAGAGTGCACGGCGCGCGTACCGCGCTCGATATCGCGTGTCATGCCGCCGGTCTGGCGCTCCAGGTGGAAACGCAGGCTCAGCGCGTGCAGGTGACGGAAGACCTGCAGAGAGATGGTGCGCGCGGCGCCCTCGGTGGCCTTGGCAAAGACCAGTTCACGCAGCTCGGTGAACAGCGAGGTCATGAAACGCAGGGCGCCGTAGGCCAGCAGCAGCGCCGCCGGCACCAGCCACAACGCAGCCGGGTCGCTGGGGCGCAGGCCCACGCCGTCAACGAGCTCCTTGAGCAGCAGGGGCACCCCCACATTGGAGACCTTGGCGCCGATCATGAAGGTCAGCGCCGCGATGACACGCCACTTGTAGGCCCAGAGGTAGGGGAAGAGGCGTTGCAGCGTGGACCAGTCGGAGCGCGGCACGCCCGCTGAGGACGGGGCGGCAGGAGAAGAAGAGGCGGCAGTTTCACCGTAGCGGCGCATGGGGGACAATCCGGTGATAGTTTTTCCGAGATTGTCACCCATGAGCGAATTTCCCAGCACCGCCCCCCTCCAGCCCCCGTCCGACGAGGAGTTGGTGCTCAAGGTCATCCCCATGCCGGCCGACAGCAATGCCAATGGCGACATCTTCGGCGGCTGGGTCATGGCCCAGGTCGACCTGGCCGGCTCGGTGATCCCGGCGCGTTATGCGGGCGGGCGCATCGCCACCGTGGCGGTGAACGAGTTCATCTTCAAGCAGCCGGTGCGTGTGGGCGACATCCTGTCCTTCTATTCCAAGCTGACCCGCATCGGCAAGACCTCGATCACCGTCAAGGTGGAGGTCTATGCCGAGCGTTTCCAGGCCCAGGGCCAGTTCGTCAAGGTGACGGAAGCCAACCTGACCTATGTGGCCATCGACGAGCAGGGCAAGCCGCGCCCCGTACCGCGCCGGCCGGCCCCTTGAGCCCCCGCGGTCAGGAAACAATGTAGGCCGCCGCGCCGGTCGACAGCAGCTTGCCCTCGGCGTCCAGGAACTCCATGCGCGTGGAGGCCACACGAGAACCCAGGCGCAGCACCTCGGCGCGCAGCTCGAAAGCTTCGCCCAGGCCCGGGCGCAGATAGTCCACCCGCAGGTCGATGGTGCCCAGCTTGGCGAAACGCTGCAGGCGCTGCAGCGGCGGCTCGTCCATATGGCGCGCGCCGATGGCGGCCATGATGGCCAGGCCACCCATGGCGTCCAGCCCCGCGCTGATCACGCCGCCGTGGATGCGCTGGTGCCCGAAATGGCCGATGAGCTCGGGCTTCATGGCGATCTGGGCGCACACGCCCTCAGGCGCGATCTTCGTGATCTGCAGGCCCAGCACGCGATTGAAGGCGATCTTGTCCTCGAAGATGTCCTTGAGCGCCGCGATGAACTCGGGCTCGAACCCGGTGACGGGGAAAGGGACCAGCTGCTTCACGCGCTCAGACCTTGCTGAAGTCCGGTTTGCGCTTCTCCATGAAGGCCCCGAAGGCCTCACGCGCCGCGGGCTCGCGCAACATGCGGCCGAAGCTCGCGCCCTCCTCGCCCATCTGCGCCATGATCTGGGCCGCCTGGCCCTTTTTCATGAGGCGCTTGGTCTCGATCAGGGAGGACAGGGGCTTGGCTGCCAGCTTGCGCGCCTGTGCCTGCGCGTAGCCATTGGCCTCGGTGGGCGGCAGCACGCGGTTGACCAGGCCGGCCTCCAGCGCCGCCTCGGCCATGAAGGGCTCACCCAGCAACAAGGCCTCGGCCGCGCGGTGGTAACCGAACATCTGCGGCACCGTGATGCTGGAGGCGAACTCCGGGCACAGGCCCAGGTTCACGAAAGGCATGGAGAAGGCCGCGTTGTCGCCGGCGTAGACCAGGTCACAGTGGAACAGCAGGGTGGTGCCAATGCCCACGGCCGGGCCGCTGACGGCGGCAATCACCGGTTTGGGGAAGGCGGCCAGCGCGCGCATGAAGCGCCAGACCGGCGCATCCCCGTCCGAAGGGGGCGCGTTGAGGAAATCGCCAATGTCGTTGCCGGCCGAGAACACGGTCTCGTGGCCCTGGAACACCAGCACGCGCACGGCCGCATCGCTGGCCGCCTGCGTCACGGCGTCGGCCAGGGTGGCGTACATGGCCGCAGTGATGGAGTTCTTGCGCTCCAGCCGGTTGAAGCTGAGGGTGCAGACACCTGCTTCGGTGTGGACGAGGATGTCGGACATGGTGGTCATTCCTTGAAATAAACGATCTGGTGCGAAGTGCAGAGCAGGGTGCCGGCCTCGTTCCAGAGCTGGGCCGATTGGTCGAAAAAGCCGTTGCGGAATTCCTGGCCGCGCGCCTGCCCCAGCAGGTAGCCGCTGCCGGTGGCCTGCAGCTCCTTCTCGCCGGCGTGGAAATAGGTGGTGATGGAGACGGTGCCGGCCGGCACGCGCGTGGCGCGCCTGAGCCAGACGCGCGGGTAGAAGATGTCGGACAAGGCCAGCAGCGAGCAGAAGTCCAGCGGGCGCGGTGGCTGGTCGCGCATCCAGAGCTGGGAAACACTGTGGTCGTGCTGGCGGCCGTCCCAGGCCTGCGGGATCATGCCGCTGAGCGGACGCAGCTCGTAATGGTCCAGCCAGGCCATGGCCTTGTCGTAGCGCATGGCCTGTGCCTCGGCGGGCCGGGGCACGACCGGCATGGGCAGGTCCGACAGGCTCCAGGTTTCGCGCCGCACCGCGGTGATCACCGTGGCCGTGGTGGCCACCACCGGCTGGCCCTGGGCATCGTCCTGCACGACGGCCGCCGTCCAGTGCTGGGTGGAGCGGTTGGTGCGCACCGGCAGCAGCTGCACTTCAAAGGGCCCCTGCGCCAGTGCACCGGCATAGTTGACCGTGATGGACAGCGGCGCTCCCAGCAAGTCCGGGTGGCTGAGCACGGCCTTGAGCACCGTCGCGGCCGTGCAGCCGCCGAAGGGCCCCACCATGTTCCAGTAGGCCTCGCTGGTGCGCCCGGCATAACGGCCAGGGGCGACGGGGTCCAGCGCGAGGGCGGCGTCGAAGGCGTGCGGTTTCATGAGGGCATAGTGTGCACTGTTGTCGCCACCGATGGCGTCCCCGCCGGGACGGCGCCAGCGGCCATGGACTGCAGGGCGAGCAGGCTGCGCGGCCACAGCGTGGGACGCATGGCCTCGCGGAAGAAACCGAAGTGGCCGATGCGGCGTGAGGGCACTTCGACCGGGTGGAGGGTCAGGACCTGGCGCGGAGCCGCACTGTAAAGATTGACCAGGCTGTGCGTGCCGCGCAGCGTCATCAGCTCGTCATCGCTGAAAGACCAGGCCAGGAGCGGGAAACGCACGCGGCTGTAACGTTGCGCCACGTCCTGCCCTTCTGCGCCGGCGCTGTAGCGCGGGTGCATGCACCAACGCCTCCACTGGTGGATCACGCCGGCCGGCAGGTTACCCACCATGCCCAGCCGCCGGCCCGGGAAATAACCGCAGACGCGCGTGGCCAGCGGCACCATGACGTGCCAGAAGAAGAGCACCCGCCGGCGCAGCTGGGGCGCATTGTCGCGCCAGTAACCGCTGCCGGCGGCGATGCTGAACAGGCCGTCGACCTGGTCCAGATGGCGGAACAGGCCGGGCAATTGCGCGCCCAGGCTGTGGCCGAGCAGGTAAAGCGGCCGCGCCGGCAGCTCGCGCCTGGCCGTCAGCACCACCGTCTCGTAGTCATGCGCCCAGTCGAACAGGTCGGCCTTGAAACCGCGCAGGCTGTGGCCGGGCGTGTGCGGCAGCGATTCGCCGTGGCCCCGGTAGTCGAAGCTCCAGACGCGGTAGCCCTGCGCCGCCAGCCAGCTGGCGTAGGCCGCGTAGTAATCCTGCGGTACGCCCATGGCACCGCCGATGACCACCGTGGCCCGGGCCTCGCCGGACGGCTCGTAAACCCGCAGCGCCAGCGCGCCGCCGCCTTCGAGCGGCAGACTGCGTGCCAACGCGGCGCTCATGGCTTACACGCGCTCGAAGATGCCGGCGGCGCCCTGGCCCGTGCCGACGCACATGGTCACCATGCCGTGCTTCAGATTGTGGCGATGCAGGGCGTGCACCACGGTGGCCGCACGGATGGCGCCGGTGGCGCCAAGCGGGTGGCCCAGGGCGATGGCGCCACCCATGGGGTTGACCTTGCTCGGGTCCAGGCCCAGGCTGTTGATCACGGCGAGCGACTGGGCCGCGAAGGCTTCGTTGAGTTCGATCCAGCCGATGTCCTCGTGCTTGAGGCCGGCGTAGCGCAACGCAGCAGGAATCGCCTCGATCGGGCCGATGCCCATGATCTCGGGCGGCACGCCGCGCGCGGCGAAACTGACGAAACGCGCCAGCGGCTTGAGGCCGAACTGCTTGACCGCTTTCTCGCTGGCGAGGATCAGCGCGCCGGCGCCGTCGCTGGTCTGCGAGCTGTTGCCGGCGGTCACGCTGCCGCGAGCCGCGAAGACCGCCTTGAGTTTGCCCAGGGCCTCCAATGTGGTGTCAGCACGCGCGCCTTCGTCCAGACTCACGGTGCGGGTCTTGGTGCTGACCTCGCCAGTCGCCAGATTGGGCGTGCGCTCGACCACGTCGATGGGCGTGATCTCGGCCGTGAACTCGCCGGCTTTCTGCGCCCTGATCGCACGCTGGTGCGACTCCAGCGCAAAAGCGTCCTGCATCTCGCGCGTGACCTTCCACTGCTGGGCCACCTTCTCGGCCGTCAGGCCCATGCCGTAGGCGATGCCGACGGTCTCGTCGCGGGCAAAGACCTCGGGGTTGAAGGAGGGCTTGTTGCCGCCCATGGGCACCAGGCTCATGGACTCGGCGCCGCCGGCGATCAGCACGTCGGCCTCGCCCACTCGGATGCGGTCGGCGGCCATCTGGATCGCGGTCACACCCGAAGCGCAGAAGCGGTTGACGGTCACACCGCCGATGGGGTGCTTGAAGGCCAGGCCCACGGCGATACGCGCCATGTTCATGCCCTGCTCACCCTCGGGGAAGGAGCAGCCGATGATGGCGTCTTCAATCGCCTTGGGGTCCAGCGTGGGCACCTGCTGCATCGCGCTCCTGATGGCGGCGATCAACAGGTCGTCGGGGCGGGTGTTGCGGAAAAAGCCGCGGCCCGAGCGGCCGATGGGCGTGCGCGTGGCGGCAACGATGTAGGCTTCTTGAACTTGTTTCATGATGATTCCTTTGCTGCGGCCGATCAGTTGCGCACGGGCTTGCCGGTGCTGAGCATGCCCATGATCCGCTCTTGCGTTTTGGGATGGACGATGAGCGAGCAGAAAGCCTGGCGCTCCAGGGCCATCAGGTACTCCTCGCTCACCAGGGAGCCGGCGTCGACGTCACCACCACAGACCACGTTGGCAATCAAGGTGGCGATGTGATAGTCGTGTGCGCTGATGAAACCACCGTCGCGCATATTGACCAGCTGCGCCTTGATGGTGGCCAGGCCATTGCGGCCCGCCACCGGGAAGGTGCGGCGGTGCGGGGCGCGCCAGCCACCCTGGTACATGGCGCGGGCCTCGTTGAGCGCGGTATAGAGCAGTTCGTCCTTGTTGGGTACCACGAGGTCGCTGTCCAGCAGGTAACCCAGCTTGCGCGATTCGAGCGCGCTGGTGCCCACCTTGGCCATGGCCGCGGCGGTGAAACCCTCGGTGAGGAAGGGCAGGATGTCCTTGCCCGTCGAGGTGGCCATGTTCTCGGCTGCACGGCGCGCGATGTAGGTCAGGCCGCCGGCACCGGGCACCAGGCCCACGCCCACTTCGACCAGGCCGATATAACTTTCCATCGCGACCACACGGCGTGCGGCGTAGACCGCGAGCTCGCAGCCACCGCCCAGGGCCATACCACGCACCGCAGCGACAACGGGCACGCCCGCATACCGCAGGCGCAGCATCATGGTCTGCATCTCCTGCTCGGCGCCCTCGATGGCACCCACGCCAGCGATCATGAAGGCCGGCAGGGTGGCCTGCAGATCGGCACCCACGCTGAAGGGCTCGTCGCCGGACCAGATCACCAGGCCCTGGTAATCGGCTTCGGCCAGCTCGACCGCACGCGTCAGGCCTTCGACCACGCCGGGGCCGATCGCGTGCATCTTGCTCTTGATGCTGGCGATCAGCACGCTGCCCGTGACGGCTTCGCGGTTTTCGTCCAGCGTCCAGATGCGGATGGCCTCGTCTTCGTGCAGGGTCTTGCCTGCCGTCTTGTAGTTGGCCGAACCATCGCCCAGCAGGCTCTCGCGGAAGTACTGGATGCCGTAGACCGGCAGCTGGCGACGCGGCTGGAACTTGCCGGTGCTCGGGTTGAAAGAACCCTCGGGTGTGTGCACACCACCGGCCTTGGCCACCGGGCCTTCGAACACCCACTTGGGCAGCGGCGCCTTGGAGAGCGCCTTGCCGGCATCGATGTCTTCCTGGATCATCTTGGCCACTTCGAGCCAGCCGGCTTCCTGCCAGAGTTCGAAGGGGCCTTGTTTCATGCCGAAGCCCCAGCGCATGGCCAGGTCCACGTCGGCCGCAGTGTCGGCGATGGTGGCCAGGTGCACGGCCGCGTAGTGGAAGCTGTTGCGCAGGATGGCCCAGAGGAAACGGCCTTGCGCGCCCTCGGCGTTGCGCAAGAGTTTCAGACGTTCACCGGCCGGCTTCTTGAGCATGCGCTCGTAGACCGCGTCGGCCTTTTCACCGCCGGGCACGTATTCCTTTCCCTCGAGGTCGAAGCGCAGGATGTCGCGGCCGACCTTCTTGTAAAAACCGGCCTTGCTCTTCTGGCCCAGGTGGCCCATCTCGATCAGGGTCTTGAGGACGGGCGGGGTGCCGAAGCTGGCGTAGAAGGGATCGCTCTTCTCGTCCAGGTTGTCCTGTAGGGTCTTGACCACGTGGGCCATGGTGTCCAGGCCCACCACGTCGGCGGTGCGGAAGGTGCCGGAACTCGCGCGGCCCAGCTTCTTGCCCGTGAGGTCATCCACCACGTCATAGCTCAGGCCGAAGTTCTCGACCTCCTTCATCGTGGCCAGCATGCCGGCGATGCCGACGCGGTTGGCGATGAAGTTGGGCGTGTCCTTGGCGCGCACCACGCCCTTGCCCAGGCCGCTGGTAACGAAGGTCTCGAGCTGGTCCAGGATGATGGGCTGGGTGGTGGGCGTGGCGATCAGCTCCACCAGGTACATGTAACGCGGCGGGTTGAAGAAGTGGATGCCGCAGAAGCGCGGCTTGATTTCTTCGGGCAGCACCTCGGACAGCTTGGTGATGGACAGGCCCGAGGTGTTGGAGGCGACGATGGCGTGCTTGGCCACAAAGGGCGCGATCTTCTTGTAGAGATCGAGCTTCCAGTCCATGCGCTCGGCGATGGCCTCGATGATGAGGTCGCAGTCCTTGAGCAGGCCCAGGTTTTCCTCGTAATTGGCGGCCTGGATCAGGCTCGCGTCATCGGCCACGCCCAGCGGGGCGGGCTTGAGCTTCTTGAGGTTGTCGATGGCCTTGGTGACGATGCCGTTCTTCGGGCCTTCCTTGGTCGGCAGGTCGAACAGCACGACCGGCACCTTGACGTTGACCAGATGGGCGGCGATCTGCGCGCCCATCACACCGGCACCTAGCACGGCGACTTTTCTGACTTGGAATCGAGACATGGTTGTCTTCCTGGTTGATTTTTACTGGACGCGGGTCCAGACCTGGGTCCGGTAGAAGGGGCCGACATAACCCCGGATCTGCAATTTGCTGCCGCCTTCGAGCGGGGTCATGCGCAGCGTGTAGTTCTTGCCGTTCTCGGGGTCGAGAATCTTGCCCTGCTCCCACACGTCGGCGTCTTCGGCCTTTTTCGCGCCGCGGATGATCTCCAGCCCGACCTTGGGTTTGCCCTTGCGGTCATCGGCGCAGAGATCGCAATTGGGCTGGTCCGAAGTCACGAGCGCGCGCTCGACGACACCGCTGAGCACACCATCGGCACCCGCACGGATGCGGATCTCGGCCTTGGCCGTGCCGGTCTTGTCGTCGATGCTGCGCCACAGGCCTACGGGTGTGGCCTGCGCCAGCGTCGCCGACGTGGCCAACAGCAGCAGCATGCCCGCCACCCAGGCCAGGGCACCCGTGGAACCGGCTTGGCCGGGCCACTGGGTGCGCCCTCCTGGGAGGGAGGCGCCGCAGGCGCTTCGGGAGGGCATCATTTCTTAGGCCAGGGCCAGATCGGTGTCCATCAGGACCTTGGAGCCGGCACGTGCGGTGCGCATCAACGACGCGGTCTCGGGGAAGAGCTTGGCGAAGTAGAAGCGTGCGGTCTGCAGCTTGGCCTGGTAGAACGGATCGGTGTTGCCGGCAGCAATTTCCTTCAGCGCAACGGAAGCCATGCGGGCGAAGAAATAGCCGAACACCAGGTGACCGGCCACGCGCAGGTAGTCCACGGCGGCGGCACCCACTTCGTCGGGGTTCTGGAAACCCTTGAAACCGACTTCTGTGGTGAACTTGGTCATCTGGTCACCCAGATAGGCCAGGGGGTTGATGAACTCGGCCATCTTCTCGTTCACGCCTTCGGCTTCTACCAGTTGGCCGACCAGCTTGCCGAACTTCTTGAGCGTGGCGCCGTTGTTGCCCAGGATCTTGCGGCCCAGCAGGTCTAGCGACTGCACGGTGTTCGTGCCTTCGTAGATCATGTTGATGCGGGCATCGCGCACGTACTGCTCCATGCCCCATTCCTTGATGTAGCCGTGGCCACCGAAGACCTGCTGGCACATCACGGTAGCTTCAAAGCCGTTGTCGGTCAGGAAGGCCTTGATGATGGGGGTCAGCAGGGCCAGCATCTCGTCGCTTTCCTTGCGCACCTTCTCGTCGGGGTGGTAGAGGTGCTGGTCCAGCAGCATGGCGCAGTAGCAAGCCAGGGCGCGGCCGCCTTCGGCGTAGGCCTTGGCGGTGAGCAGCATCTTGCGCACGTCGGGGTGCACGATGATGGGATCGGCGTCCTTGTCCTTGGCCTTGGTGCCCGACAGGCTGCGCATCTGGATGCGGTCCTTGGCGTAGGCCAGGGCGTTCTGGTAGGCCACTTCGGTCAGGCCCAGGGACTGGTTGCCCACGCCCAGACGGGCGGCATTCATCATGACAAACATGGCCTGCAGGCCCTTGTTGGGCTGGCCCACCATCGTGCCGAAATTCCACGTCAAGGCCGACGGTTCGCTCGGCGAGCGCAACGGCATCTACTGTGGCGGCCTGGAGCACAAGATGGGCATCCACGGCAACGCCACGGCGCAGATCAGCCTGGACGGCGCCACCGGCACGCTGGTCGGCGAGCCGCACAAGGGCCTGGCCGCG
>JAXMMJ010000106.1:0-23015 GCA_034366585.1 Hylemonella sp. | reverse complement strand
GCCCAGCGTGCCACGCGCAGCTGCACACCCTCCCGGATTTCCAGTTCGTCGCGGCGCCGGGACTGGCCGGCCAGGCGCGTGACCCGCAGGCGCAGGCGCAGTGCCAGGGTGCGGCGCGCCACGCCCTGGGGCAGTTCATCCAGCCGCTGCAAGGCCGCCTGCACATCGCGGTCGTCAAAGGCCCAGCGTGCCACGCGCAGCTGCACACCCTCCCGGATTTCCAGTTCGTCGCGGCGCCGGGACTGGGTCCGTTCCAGCGCCTGGCGTGCATGTTCGTCGCGCGCGCTGCGGTCCTGCAGGGCATGGGCGCACTCGGCGGCAAGCAAATGGGCCATGGCGGCCAGCCGGTTGCCGTAGGGCAGGCCCTGCTCGCCGCGCGTCAGCGCCTCGGTCTGGGCCAGCACGTGCTCGGCCGCCTTGCGCGCACGGATGTAGCGTCCCGCCGTCAGATGCGACAGCGCATCGAGCAGCCCCTGCTGCAGCACACGCTCCTGATGGCGCATGCGCCAGCGTTGCGCCTCCCCCGGCAGGGCCAGCAAGAGGGCCACGCTGCGCAAGGCCGCGTAGAGCAGCAAAAAGGCCGCCAGCAGCAGCAGCAGCACCAGGTTGAGGGACAGGTCAATGCGATAAGGTGGCCAGAACAGGGTGACCGTGCCCTGGTTGTTGCCGGCAAACAGCGCCACCCCCGCCGCCATGGCGAAGAGGGCCAGGAACCAGAGAACGTTGCGCATGGGGTCTGTCTGCTGCCTTCAGCGACCGGCGGCGGCCGTGGCCAGCGCCGCCAGCGTGTCATCCACGCGCGGCAGCTCCAGTGTCTTCATCTGTTCACGGGTCTGTTGCAGTAGCCCCGCGGCCGCGCGCAGGCGGCGTGAATTGGCATCGAAATACTTGTCCATGGCGCTGGCCGCCTTGAGCAGATCAGCCCGGGCCGCCTCGGGCTGGCGTGCCAGCAGACCCAGCCGGGCGTTGAGCAGCAGCAGCTTGAGGTTCTCGCGCACGAAGAAGGATTGCTCGGGCGTCAGCAGCACCGCCTCCGGGTGATCGATGCGGCTGACGCGCACCAGGCCGCGCACCTCGTCCAGCACCAGCTGCAGGCTGCGCTGCCACCAGGCCGTCAGCCCGGTTGCCTCACGCGGTTTGAGGGTGGTGTCCGCAGGCGTTTTGGCCACCGCCACTGCGTTGGCCAGGGGCAATTCGTCAGCCAGGCGCACCAGTTCGTCGAGGCGGGCCAGCAGGGTCGGCGTATCGGTCAGAGGCGTGGCCTTGATGCGCGCCATGTCGCGCGCCAGCGCGCGCTGCAGAGGCGCCAGCCGGGCCTGGGGCACACGTTGCACGCGCTGCTCGGCCGTGCGCAGCGCCGCCAGCAGGGGCTCCACGCTGCCAGTCAGCTGGGCCTGCTGCTGCGCCAGGCGGATGCCGGATTCGATGTCCACCACCAGGTTCTCGTCGCGCGAGCGCGACAGGCTCTGCATCAGTTCCTCGAGCTGGCTGCGCTGCAGCGCCACCTCACCCAGGCGCGCTTCCATCACGGCCTGACGCGCGGCCAGTTCACGTTCCTGCTCCTGGGTCTGGCGGGCCAGCATGCGGGCCTCCGCCGCGTTGGCGCCGGCCTCGGCGGTCTGGCGGGCCAGTTGGTCCTGCAGGGTGGACAGGCGGTCCCACAGCAGGATGCTGAACAGGAGGGCCAGCAGGGCCGCGGCGCCCAGGGCCAGCAGCAGGGGGCGCGACAGCGGTGCCGCCGGCTTCGCGTCAGGCGCAGCGGATGGTGCAGACACCACCGAGCCGGCAGGCTCCGTGCTGCCGGTGGCTTGGGGCTCCAGGGGCTCGGGTGTGGTCATTGCATCGATTCTATCGAGGCCCGGACGTCGGCCAGGGCCGGGCGTGACTCGCGCACCATGGCAAAGCCGGCCGCGCGGGCGGCCTGCGCGATGCGCGCATGCGTGGCCACGGCACGCGCGGCGCCCCAGTCCTGCTGCGGCAGGCTGGCTTGCAGGTTCGCCACGGCCTCGCTGCTGCTGAACAGCCAGACCGAGCCGTCACTCGCGGCGGCCTGCGCGAGTTGCCTCTGGGTGGTGTCGAGCAAGGGACGCTGGCGCTGGTAGCTGGCGACAAAATCCACTGTGCCGCCCGCATCGCCCACCTGGCGCGCAAACCAGTCGCGCCCGGCGCCCTGGCTGCTGCCCTCGGCCGCATCGGCGCCTCGCACGATCAGCACACCGACCCCGGGATTGATCCGGCCGGCCACCTGCTGCCACAAGGCTTCGGAGTCGAATTGCGTGGCATCGGCTGGCGGCGCGGTGATCTGCGAGGCCGGCACGCCGGCGCGCAGGAGCGCGTTGACCGTGCCGGGCCCGGTGGCCCAGGCCTGGGCAGGCCATGGCGCATCGGCCGGGCGGGCGGCGAAAAAACCGTCGACGGCATTGGCGCTGACGAACATCATGCCCAGATAGCCGCCGAGCCGGCGCCAGGCCTGCTGCAGCGCGGCCGCATCGGGCGCCGGAGCGATGGAAATCAGGGGCAGGGCCAGCGCCTCGTGGCCTGCCTGCCGCAACGCCTGCACCCAGTCCTGCGCCTCGCGCTGGGGGCGGGTGACGATGACGCGCATGGTGTTCAGTGCTTCTCGGTATCCAGGGAGCCGCCGGCGCGCAGCACGCCTTCCTTGAGCCGGGCCGCGACTTGCGTGCCCAGCGTCTCTGCGGCGGAAAGCTCCGCCGCATCGGCCACCGCATCGGCGCGCACCAAGGCCACGCGGCCCTCCGGGTCGCCCCAGGCGGCCTGGATCGTGAGATGGCCGCCCTCCAGCGTGGCGTAGGCCGCCAGCGGCATGGAACAGCTGCCGCCCATGGCACGGCTCACGGCGCGTTCGGCCGCCACGCGCAGCCAGGTGCCCTGGTGCACCAGCGGTGCCAGCGCGGCCGCGACGTCCTGGCGATCGCTGCGGATCTCGATGCCCAGCGCGCCCTGGCCGGCGGCGGGCAGCATCTCGCCCGGTGCGAAAACGGCACGAATGCGGTTTTCCAGGCCCAGGCGCTTGAGGCCGGCCGCAGCCAGCACGATGGCGTCGTACTGCCCTTCGTCCAGCTTGCGCAGGCGGGTGTCGAGGTTGCCGCGCAGCGGCTCGATCTTCAGGTCCGGGCGGGCAGCACGCAGCAGGGCCACACGGCGCAGGCTGGAGGTGCCGACCACGGCGCCCTGCGGCAGCGCAGACAGGTTGGCGTACTTCGGGGAAACAAAGGCGTCACGCGGGTCTTCGCGCTCCATCACGCAGGCCAGCGCAAAACCCTCGGGCAGTTCCATGGGCACATCCTTGAGCGAATGCACGGCCAGGTCGGCGCGGCCCTCTTCCAGCGCGACTTCGAGTTCCTTGACGAACAGTCCCTTACCGCCGACCTTGCTCAGGGAGCGGTCCAGGATCTGGTCGCCCTTGGTCGTCATGCCCAGCAGCGTGACGCTGTGGCCCTGCTGTTCCAGCAGGGCTTTCACGTGCTCAGCCTGCCAGAGGGCGAGACGACTTTCACGGGTTGCAATGGTCAGTTTCATCGGGCGTCTGGAGGGTGTGGAAAAGCCGCCAATGCATCAGTTACAGAGCGTAGACACATCAGCGAGCCGGCGATGCTAGCATGCATCGCGCAACCTCCATTTAACACCACACGGTACCTCGCCATGCCCGCCCCCGTCGCCCGCTCCCGAGACAACGAACGTCCCCTGGTCGAAGACATCCGCCTGCTCGGCCGCATCCTCGGCGATGTGATCCGCGAGCAGGAAGGCAGCGCCGCCTACGAGCTGATCGAACAGATTCGCAAGCTCTCGGTGGCCTTTCGCCGCCACGACGACACGGAAGCCGACAAGACCCTGAAAAAACTGCTCAAGGGCCTGAGCGACGACCAGACCGTCAGCGTCATCCGCGCCTTCACCTATTTCAGCCACTTGGCCAACCTGGCCGAGGACCGCCACCACATCCGCCGCCGCGCCGTGCACGAACGCGCCGGCAACGAGCAGGAAGGCAGCATCGACGTGGCCCTGTCACGCCTGCGCTGGGCCGGCATCAGCCCCAAGATGATCGCCAACACCCTGGCCCACAGCTACCTCTCGCCCGTGCTCACCGCGCACCCCACCGAGGTGCAGCGCAAGAGCATTCTGGACGCCGAACGCGACATTGCCCGCCTGCTGACGCAGCGTGACGAGATCAAGACCCGCGCCGTGGGCGTGGACCCGCGCAAGGACATGCTGACCCCGCGCGAGCTGGCCGCCAACGAGGCCCAGCTGCGCGCGCGCGTGCTGCAGCTCTGGCAGACCCGCCTGGTGCGCAGCAGCAAGCTCAGCGTAGCCGACGAGATCGAGAACGCGCTGAGCTACTATGAGCCCACCTTCCTGCGCGAGATCCCTGCCATCTATGCCAACCTGGAACGCGAGCTGGGCCAGGCCCATGTGCACAGCTTCCTGCGCATGGGCCACTGGATCGGCGGCGACCGTGACGGCAACCCCAACGTCGGCGCACACACCATGGCCATGGCCCTGGGCCGCCAGGCCGACGTGGCGCTGCGCCACTACCTGACCGAGGTGCACCTGCTGGGCAGCGAGCTCTCCGTCTCCGACCTGCTGGTCGGCTGCAGCCCTGAAATGCGCCAACTGGCCGACAGCTCGCCCGACACCAGCGAGCACCGCAAGGACGAGCCCTACCGCCGTGCGCTGATCGGCGTCTATGCGCGCCTGGCCGCCACCCTGCACGAACTCACCGGCGGCGAGGCCGCGCGCCACGCCGTGGCCCCCCAGAACCCCTATGCCAGCGCGGCCGACTTCCTGGCCGATCTGCAGACCATCGACGCCTCGCTCAACACGCGCCACGGCGCTGCCCTGACGCAGCAGCGCCTGCGCCCGCTGATACGCGCCGTCGAAGTCTTCGGCTTCCACCTGGCCACGCTGGATCTGCGCCAGAGTTCGGACAAGCACGAGGAAGTCATCGCCGAACTGCTGGCCACCGCGCGCATCGAGTCGCAGTACCCGAAGCTCGACGAAATGGCCAAACGCGCCCTGCTGCTGCGCCTGCTGGGCGATGCCCGGCCGCTGCGTGTGGTGGGCGTGGACTACAGCGCGCACACGCAGAGTGAACTGGCCGTGTTCGAAACCGCACGGCAGATGCGCAAGCGCTACGGCGTGGAGGCCATCCGCCACTACATCATCAGCCACACCGAGACGGTGAGCGACCTGCTTGAGGTGCTGCTGCTGCAGAAGGAAGTGGGCCTGATGCGCGGCACGCTGGACGACCCGAACTGTGTGAACGACCTGATCGTCGTGCCCCTGTTCGAGACCATCGAAGACCTGCGCCAGGCCGCGCCCATCATGCGCGACTACTACGCCCTGCCCGGCATCGCCGCGCTGATCCGGCGCAGCGGGGGCGAGCAGGACATCATGCTGGGCTACTCCGACAGCAACAAGGACGGTGGCATCTTCACCAGCAACTGGGAGCTCTACCGCGCCGAGATCGCGCTGGTGGAGCTGTTCGACCAGCTCGCCCCCGTGCAACTGCGCCTCTTCCACGGCCGCGGCGGCACCGTGGGCCGCGGCGGCGGCCCCAGCTACCAGGCCATCCTGGCCCAGCCCCCGGGCACGGTGCGCGGCCAGATCCGCCTGACCGAGCAGGGCGAGGTGATCGCCTCCAAGTACTCCAACCCCGAGATCGGCCGGCGCAACCTGGAAACCCTGGTGGCCGCCACGCTGGAAGCCACGCTGCTGCAACCCACCAAGCCGGCGGCCCCCGCCTATCTGAAAGCCGCCGAGGCCCTGTCGCAAGGCAGCATGGCCACCTACCGCGCCCTGGTCTACGACACCCCGGGTTTTGCCGAGTACTTCTTCGGATCCACCCCCATCCGCGAGATCGCCGAGCTCAACATCGGCTCGCGCCCGGCCTCGCGCAAGGCCACGCAGAAGATCGAAGACCTGCGCGCCATCCCCTGGGGCTTCAGCTGGGGCCAGTGCCGCGTCACGCTGCCCGGCTGGTACGGCTTCGGCACCGCGGTGGAGAATTTCCTGAACGCCGAAGGCCCCAAAGCCGCCAAGGAGCGTCTGGCCCTGCTGCAGAAGATGGCCAAACAGTGGCCCTTCTTCAAGACCCTGCTCTCCAACATGGACATGGTGATGGCCAAGAGCGACCTGGCCCTGGGCTCGCGCTACGCCGAACTGGTGGGCGACGGCAAGCTGCGCAAGAAGGTCTTCACCCAGATCGAGGCCGAATGGCAGCGCACCGTGCATGCGCTCACCCTGCTGACTGGCGAGAAACAGCGCCTGGCCGGCAACGCCGCCCTGCAGCGCTCCATCCGCCACCGTTTCCCCTACATCGACCCGCTGCACCACCTGCAGGTGGAGCTGATGCGGCGTTACCGCGCCGGCCAGGCCGATGAGCGCGTGCGCCGCGGCATCCACATCTCGATCAACGGCATTGCGGCGGGCCTGCGCAATACGGGCTAAGCTGGATCAGCCGGGGTCCACCGGCCCGTCACCGGGCACACACGGGCCCGTGCGCCGTCCAGCCAGACCTGCTCATCCTCCAGCAGCAAGGCTCTTGCGGGGTCGATGTCGAAAGCGATCTGGAGTGCGTGCCCGACACGGGCATCCTCGATGGGTAGTTCCCAGCTCAGGAAAACCTGATCGCGCTCCCGCTCGGGCGGGAAGTCGCCCACATCAAAGCGGCTGCTGCTGCGATCAATGACGGCGTGCGGCTGGCCCGTATCGAAGATCACGACCGTCCCCCGGACCAGGGGGATGCGCTGACCGGTCGCCGGGAAATGCAGGTCCAGCCCCCGATCCTCGCTCAGGAAGAGATTGCAGAAGGCCGCCCCGCCATAACGTTCGCCATCATGGTGGTACCTCGCGCCGCGGCAGGCCATCAGGGCGACTTCACTGGAAGCCAGCACCTCCTGCAGACCGAGCGAACGTGTCCAGTCGGCCACCGCCTGCACGCAGAGGCGGTAATCCGGCCAGCGGACGCGCGCTCGCGCCAAAGGCAAGGACTCGACGTCGCCGGGTTCCAGGCCCAGGCGCAGCGAGATCTCCCGGTTCCAATCGGCCACCAGCCTGGCAGGGGGCGCAGGCACATCAAGGGTTCCCATGGGCACGACATCGCTCACGCTTCGGCTGCGGATGGTTTCACCACGCCAGTAATAGGAGGCAGGGACAGGTCGCATGGAATCCACTTTAACCCTCTGTGGGCTACCGCACAAAACTCTCGACGGACAAAAAGTACATTCGACCAGATTGGGGCGAGCCATTCCCGTCAGCCCGATTCCCAAAGCACTGAATGTCACTCAAACCCCAGCCCCAACCCCAGCAGAACCATCTGCTGGCAGCCTTGTCGCCCGAGGTTCAGAGCCGCCTGTTCCCTTACCTGGAACTGGTGCCCCTGCCCTTGCGCGCGGTCCTGTATGAATCCCGGCGCCCCATGCGCCACGTCTACTTTCCCACCGACTCCATCGTCTCGCTGCAATACATGATGGAAAACGGCGCGTCAACCGCGATCTCCGTGGTGGGCAACGAGGGCTTGCTGGGCATCACCTTGTTTCTGGGCGGCGAGAGCACGCCGAGCCGGTCGCTGGTCCAAAGCGCCGGCCACGCCTACCGACTCCCCAGACTGCGTGTGAAAGAAGAGTTCAACCGCCACGGCCAATTGCTGATGTTGATGCTGCGCTACACGCAGGCCCTGATCACGCAGGTCTCCCAGACCGCCGTCTGCAACCGGCACCACTCGATCGACCAGCAGCTTTGCCGCTGGCTCCTGCTGTCCATGGACCGTCTGTCTCACAACCACCTGACCATGACACAGGAGTTCATCAGCCACATGCTCGGCGTCCGCCGCGAAGGTGTCACGCAGGCGGCGTCAAAGCTGCAGCAGCTCGGCGTGATTTCATACCAGCGCGGCTTGATCAAGGTGCTTGACCGTTCGAAGCTTGAAGCCCTGAGTTGCGAGTGCTACGCGGTGGTCAGGAAGGAAACCGACCTCTTGCTGGACTACATACCGCAGCGCCAGGTGATCACGAACCCCGACGCCATTCCCACCGCGACGCTACCGACGACCTAGGCACAAACGCGGCGTAGCGGGTTCTGAGCGTGTGGCCCCAAGCCCCCTCGAAGGGCCTCACTCAGGCCGGTAGACGCACTTGTCACCAATGGCATGGCGCTCCACCGTCACCGCCGACAGGCCCGGTACCTTGGGCTGCAGTTCCTTCCAGATGAAGGCGCAGAGGTTCTCCAGCGTAGGGATGCCCAGGCCTGCCACCTCGTCGAGGAAATGGTGGTCCAGCTTCTCGCGCAGCACCTCCACCTCGCGCCGGACATAACCCAGGTCCAGCACCATGCCGGACGTCCCCTTGGGCTCGCCGCGGACGAAGACCTCGGCGTAATAGGTGTGGCCATGCACGCGCTTGCTGCCCTCGGCCTCGATCTCGCGGCGCAGGGTGTGCGCGGCGTCAAAGAAAAAACGCTGGCTGATCTCGTACATCACCGGATTCCGATCATCTTGTGCGACTGGATGCCCAATCGCCACTGGGGGTGTTGTTGGCAGTAGTCTATGGCGCGCGCCGTGTTGGCCGCGCGGTCCGGCCCGTCCATGGGCTGCAGGAAAAAATGCTCGAAGGCCAGGCCTTCGAAACGCGCCGGGTCCACGTCGACCTGCGGGTAGACCAGCTTGAGCTCATTGCCCTGCTTTAGAACCACCTCGGCCTGGGCCTTGGGGCTCACACAGATCCAGTCCAGCCCTGCCGGTGCCGGCACCGTGCCATTGGTCTCCACAGCGATCGTGAAACCGCGCGCGTGCAGCGCGGTGGTCAGGGCCTCGTCTACCTGCAGCAGGGGCTCGCCGCCGGTCAGCACCACATAACGACCGGCCCGGCCTTGCGGTTCCCAGCTTTTCTCGATGGCCTCGGCCAGTGCATCAGCGGTGGCGAACTTGCCGCCACCGGTGCCGTCCGTGCCCACGAAATCAGTGTCGCAGAACTTGCAGACCGCTGCCGCCCGGTCCTCCTCACGCCCGCTCCACAGGTTGCAGCCCGCAAAGCGGCAGAACACGGCAGCCCGGCCGGACTGCGCGCCTTCGCCTTGCAGGGTGTAGAAGATTTCTTTGACGGAGTAGGTCATGGGGTTTTGGACTGCGAAGGCGTGATTTTCGCAGGTTCGGCTTCCTGCACATTGGCGATCGCTGCAAGCCGGGTCTCGCCCCGGCGGCCGACTCACTTTCTCTTGCTTCGCCAAGAGAAAGTAAGCAAAGAGAAGGCGAGCCGGATTCGTCGACCCTACGCTGCGCTACGGGCACGCTGCGTTGCTCGGGACCGGCGGGAAGCGCAGAAACTCGCTGCGCTCAAACATCTGCGCTTCTTTTTCCGCCGCTCCCTGCGCTACTCGCCTCCTCATTACGGCGTGGGGAACCAGAACAGCCAACAGCCGGACCGGAACGCGCCATGGCGCGTTCCGGCAATCTTCATAGCAACGAAGGCTAGCTTAGAAAGCCGCTTACCCAACATGCTCCGCGAGGGGAACATTAACCCCAGCGTGAGTTTCAAGTTTGTATGTGATACCACCGCCAAATTTGTAGTCGTTCTTGTTTTCTACGAGATCTCGGGTATCGGACTCGTATAGGGTGAAACGATATTTCTTCGAGAAGGAAGCTGATCCTGGCTCGGCGCGCACTTCAAGCGTCGCTACATATTCACCTGGTTGCCAGACGAACAGCCTCTCGAAGAGTGCAAAGAAGGGCTCCACAAGTCTTGCGTCGGCTACTACAGGAGCGGGGTCATCCTTTGCCTTCGCATCGAGTCGTTGGCGTATATCTGCGCGCAGGGCCGACTCGCTCTCGCGGAATTGTTTTTCGGTCTGACGGTCGAATTCGTTGAAGAATGACACGCTGTGTGTCCAAGTGTCGCCAGGCTTTAGGTTGAATGGTACGAACAGGACAGCCGCTACTGAAGTTGGTGTCTCGAAGTAAGTGAGCCCCGGCAGGGCGACAAGGGGTTTGCCATCGCGAGTAAGAGCGAGCCGCAAGGAACGGACGCGAAGCTGACGCCCACCTGTATTTCGTACGCTGACTACGACGCTTGCGTTTGGATTGCCGACCATGTGTGAGACACGGATTCGGCTGTGAACCTCCACCTCTAGGCGCTTGGGACGAAGCAAGAGATGGATCGGGGGAAGTTGTGACAGAACGATCGCCAAAAGCGAAAGGGCTGCAGCCCAAAACGTCCAGTCAAAATAGAACGGTGGTGGTGGTGGCACGAGCTCCCCTTTTTCTTCTAGGTAGACGTTTTATATCAACAATGCCTTGATTCGTCCAATTGTGCGATACGGTTGGCAGCTAATAACAATTACAAAGACGCGCCACGGCGCGTCTTTGTAATTTCGGTATTGGTATTTGGTTCCCACCGCCGTTATGAGGAGGCGAGTAGCGCAGGGCCGGGAGGAAAGAGGGGCGCATATGTTTGAGCGCAGCGAGTTTATGCGCACCCCGCCCGGGCCGAGCAACGCAGCGTGCCCGCAGCGTAGCGGAGGGTCGACGAATCCGGCTCGCCTTTCTTTTGGGTACTTTGCTTTGGCGAAGCAAAGAAAAGTACCTCGCCCGCCGGGGCGAGACCCGGCTTGCTGCGATAGCCTAGGCACAGGCAAATAGAAGACCCGAAGCCCTAGAATCCCCGCATGTCAACCGCTGCCCCGCCGCACCAGCCCTTAGCCGAACGCCTCCGCCCCAAAACCCTGGGCGAAGTCATCGGCCAGCAGCAGTTGCTGGGCGAGGGCATGCCCCTGCGCATTGCCTTCGAGTCGGGCCAGCCGCATAGCTGCATCCTCTGGGGCCCGCCGGGCACGGGCAAGACCACCATTGCGCGGCTGATGGCCGATGCCTTTGGTGCGCAGTTCATCAGCATCAGCGCGGTGCTGGGCGGCGTGAAGGACATCCGCGAGGCGGTGGAGATGGCGCAGGTGGCACTGGGCCAGGGCAAGCGCACCATCGTCTTCGTCGACGAAGTGCACCGCTTCAACAAGAGCCAGCAGGACGCTTTCCTGCCGCATGTGGAGAGCGGGCTCTTCACTTTCATCGGTGCCACCACCGAGAACCCCTCCTTCGAGGTCAACTCCGCCCTGCTCTCGCGCGCGGCGGTCTATGTGCTGCAGTCGCTGAGTGAAGACGACCTGAAGCAGATCGTGCAACGCGCGCTGGACATCAACGCGGTACCGCCCATGGACGACGCGGCCCGCGACCGGCTCATTGCCTATGCCGATGGCGATGCGCGCCGCCTGCTCAACACGCTGGAAACTCTGGCCGTGGCCGCCACGCAGCAGAAGCAGGCCCACATCAGCGACGAGTGGCTGCTCAAGGTGCTGGGCGAGCGCATGCGCCGTTACGACAAGGGCGGCGAGCAGTTCTACGACACCATCAGCGCACTGCACAAGTCGGTGCGCGGCTCGGACCCCGACGCCTCGCTCTACTGGTTCATGCGCATGCTCGACGGCGGGGCCGACCCGCGTTACATGGCGCGCCGCCTGGTACGCATGGCGAGCGAAGACGTGGGCCTGGCCGACCCGCGCGCCTTGCGCCTGGCGCTGGACGCGGCCGAGGTCTACGAGCGCCTGGGTTCCCCCGAGGGCGAACTGGCGCTGGCCGAGTGTGTGGTGTACCTGGCCATCGCGCCCAAGAGCAATGCCGTCTACAAGGCCTACAACGAGGCCAAGGCCTTCATCAAGAAGGACGGCACCCGCCCGGTGCCCATGCACCTGCGCAATGCACCGACCAAGCTCATGAAGGAGCTGGACTACGGCAAGGGTTACCGCTACGCGCACGACGAGGCCGGCGGTTTTGCGGCCGGTGAGAGCTATCTGCCCGATGGCATGGCTGAACCGGGTTTCTACCGACCCGTGGAACGCGGCCTGGAGATCAAAATCGCCGAGAAGATGCGTGCGCTGCGCGCGCTCAACGAAAAGAGTCGGAACCAGCCATAAAAACACGGGACCGGAAGCAAGTGGCATGAAGCTTGCAGATGGGAATCTATGGATATCTTCCTGCAGCAAATCATCAACGGGCTGGTACTGGGCAGCATGTACGCACTGGTGGCGCTGGGTTACACCATGGTGTACGGCATCATCGGCCTGATCAACTTCGCGCATGGCGAGGTGCTGATGGTGGGCGCGCTGGTGAGCTGGAGCGTCATCGGCCTGCTGCAGCCCCTGCTGCCGCCCTGGCTGGTGCTGATCATCGCCCTCATCGTGGCCTGTGTGCTGGCCGCCGCGCTGAACTACAGCATCGAGAAGGTGGCCTACCGGCCGCTGCGCAACAGCCCGCGCCTGGCCCCCCTGATCACCGCCATCGGCATGTCCATCCTGCTGCAGACCATGGCCATGATCATCTGGAAGCCCAACTTCAAGTCCTACCCCACGCTCCTGCCCAGCACGCCCATCCAGCTCGGCGGCGCCAGCATCACGCCCACGCAGATCATGATCCTCGTCGTCACGGCGCTGACGCTGGCCGCGCTGATGTGGCTGGTGCATGCCACAAAATTAGGCCGTGCCATGCGCGCCACGGCCGAGAACCCGCGCGTGGCCGCGCTCATGGGCGTGCAACCCGATCGCGTGATCTCGGCCACCTTCATCATTGGCGCCGTGCTGGCCGCGATTGCCGGCGTGATGTGGGCCAGCAACTACGGCACGGTGCAACACACCATGGGGTTCCTGCCTGGGCTCAAGGCTTTCACCGCAGCGGTCTTCGGCGGCATCGGCAACCTGGCCGGGGCCGTGGTGGGCGGTGTGCTGCTGGGCCTGATCGAATCCATCGGTGCGGGGTACATTGGCGACCTCACGGGTGGCGTGCTGGGCAGCCACTACGCGGACATCTTTGCCTTCATCGTGCTGATCGTGGTGCTCACGCTGCGGCCCTCGGGCCTGCTGGGTGAGCGTGTGGCGGACCGGGCTTGACCATGCAGATGAATTCCCGTCACCGCCTCATCGCCATCGTGCTGGCGGCCATCGGCCTGCTGGTGCTGCCGCTGATCCTCCAGGGCTACGGCAATGCCTGGGTGCGCATCCTGGACATGGCCCTGCTCTTCGTCTTGCTGGCCCTGGGCCTGAACATCGTGGTGGGTTATGCCGGCCTGCTGGACCTGGGTTTTGTAGCCTTCTTCGCCATCGGCGCCTATATGTTCGGCCTGCTGGCCTCGCCGCACCTGAGTGACCACTTCCCCGCATTTGCCGCCATGTTCCCCAATGGCCTGCACACACCGCTGTGGCTGGTGATCCCTTTGGGGGCGCTGCTGGCCGGGGCCTTCGGCGTGCTGTTGGGGGCGCCCACCTTGCGGCTGCGCGGCGACTACCTGGCCATCGTGACCCTGGGTTTCGGCGAGATCATCCGCGTCTTCCTGAACAACCTGGACCACCCGGTCAACATCACCAACGGGCCCAAAGGCATCGGCCAGATCGACTCCATCAAGTTCTTCGGTTTCGACCTCGGCAAGAAGCTCAACATCCTGGGTTTCGACGTGGCGCCGGTCACGATGTATTACTACCTCTTCCTCGTGCTGGTGGTGGTAAGCGTCGTCATCTGTCACCGCATCGAGTTCTCGCGCATCGGCCGTGCCTGGATGGCCATCCGCGAAGACGAGATCGCCGCCAAGGCCATGGGCATCAACACGCGCAATATGAAGCTGCTGGCCTTCGGCATGGGAGCCACCTTCGGCGGTGTCTCGGGCGCCATGTTCGCGGCCTTCCAGGGTTTCATCTCGCCCGAGTCCTTCAGCCTCATGGAGTCCGTGATGATCGTGGCCATGGTGGTGCTGGGCGGCATCGGCCACCTGCCGGGTGTGATCCTGGGCGCGGTGCTGCTGGCCTCCCTGCCCGAGGTGCTGCGTTACGTGGCTGGCCCGCTGCAGTCCATGACGGACGGGCGGCTGGACGCCTCCATCCTGCGCCAGCTGCTGATCGCCCTGGCCATGATCGTGGTCATGCTGCTGCGCCCGCGCGGCCTGTGGCCCTCGCCCGAACACGGCAAGGCTTTGCGCAAGAAGGGCGGTCCGGCATGAGCAACGTCCTCCTGCATGTCAGCGGTGTCTCCAAGCGCTTCGGCGGCCTGCAGGCCCTCAACGATGTGCACCTGCGCATCCAGCGCGGGCAGGTCTACGGCCTGATCGGCCCCAACGGCGCGGGCAAGACCACCTTCTTCAACGTCATCACGGGCCTGTACACCCCCGACAGAGGCACCTTCGAGCTGGCCGGCCTGGCCTACAAGCCGACCGCCGTGCACGAGGTGGCGCGCGCCGGCATTGCGCGCACCTTCCAGAACATCCGCCTCTTTGCCGACATGACGGCGCTTGAGAACGTGATGGTGGGGCGGCACATCCGCTCGGGCTCCGGCCTGCTGGGCGCCATCTTCCGCACCCGCGGCTTCGAGCGCGAGGAAGTGAACATCACCCGCCGTGCCAACGAGCTGCTGGACTACGTGGGCATCGGCCACCTGGGCGACTACAAGGCACGCACCCTGAGCTATGGCGACCAGCGCCGCCTGGAGATCGCGCGCGCCCTGGCCACCGAGCCGCTGCTGCTGGCCCTGGACGAACCGGCCGCCGGCATGAACGCCACCGAAAAGGTGGAACTGCGCGCGCTGATCGAACGCATCCGCACTGATGGCGTCAGCGTGCTGCTGATCGAGCACGACGTGAAACTGGTCATGGGCCTGTGTGACCGTGTCACCGTGCTGGACTACGGCCGCCAGATCGCCGAAGGCACACCGGCCGAGGTGCAGAAAAACGAGAAGGTGATCGAAGCCTACCTGGGCCACGCCGGCGCCAAGGCCGCCGCGGAGGCCACCGCATCATGAGTGACAACAAAGAAGTGCTGCTGCAGGTCAGTGGCCTGAAGGTGGCCTACGGCGGCATCCAGGCCGTGAAGGGCGTGGACTTCGAGGTGCGCCGGGGTGAGCTGGTCTGCCTGATCGGCTCCAACGGCGCCGGCAAGACCAGCACCATGAAGGCCGTCACCGGCACCCTGCCCTGCCTGGGCCAGCTCCATTACCTGGGCAAGCCCCTGCGCGGCCAGGGCCCCTGGGACCTGGTACGCCAGGGCCTGGCCATGGTGCCCGAAGGCCGCGGCGTATTCACGCGCATGAGCATTGCCGAGAACCTCCTCATGGGCGCCTACACCCGTGAGGACAAGGATGGCATCACCGCCGACCTGGAGCGCATGTACACCCTGTTCCCGCGCCTCAAGGAACGCCATACCCAGCTGGCCGGGACGCTCTCCGGCGGCGAGCAGCAGATGCTGGCCATGGGCCGCGCGCTGATGAGCCGGCCCCAGCTGCTGTTGCTGGACGAGCCCTCCATGGGCCTGAGCCCCATCATGGTCGACAAGATCTTCGAGGTGGTGCGCGAGGTCTCCAGCCAGGGCATGACGGTGCTGCTGGTCGAGCAGAACGCCAGCCGCGCGCTGGCCCTAGCCGACCGGGGCTATGTCATGGAGTCCGGCCTCATCACGCTGTCCGGCCCTGCACAGGACCTGCTGCACGACCCGGCCGTGCGCGCCGCCTACCTGGGCGAATAGGGCGCGCCAGCGCGTAACAAGCCGTACGGACTGGCACGCCAGCCGCGCCGGCCCCTACAATCCCCAGAGTTCACCCTGCGGGCGCGCACGCCGCTGCCCCGCCCCTCACGGACCTCCCCATGCATAGGCTGTCACCGTTCCTGAATCGTCTGCGTGCCTTGCCCCGCCTGCCCTGGAAAAAGCCGGGGCTGGCCCTGCGGCTCATTGCCTTGTCGCTGCTGCTGGTTCTGGCGGGTTTTACCCTGTACCTGGACATCACCATCCGCGAGGCCTTCGAGGGCCGCAAGTTCGCCCTGCCCGCGCGCGTCTACGGCCGCGCGCTGGAGGTGTACCCCGGCCTCAAGCTCACGCCCGCGCGACTGGTGGAGGAGCTGCGCGCGCTCGGTTACCGCGAGAACCCCGAACCGCAGGAGGCGGCCACCTACCGCAATGTCCAGGACGGCGTGGAGTTCACGACCCGCGACTTCGTGTTCTGGGACGGGCCGCAGCCCAGCCAGCGGCTGCGCGCGGTGTTTGCCGAGGGCAAGGTCGCCCAGTTGCAGGAGCGCGGTACCGAGGACAAGGAGATGCCGCTGCTGCGCATCGAGCCGCCCCTGATCGGCGGCATCTACCCCGGGCACAACGAAGACCGCGCGCTGCTGCGGCTGGACCAGGTGCCGCGCGTGCTGGTGGACACGCTGATCGCCGTCGAGGACCGCAAGTTCCAGACGCACTGGGGCATCGATCCGCGCGGCATCGCGCGCGCCCTGTACCGCACGCTCAGCGGCCAGCGGGTGGAAGGCGGCAGCACGCTGACCCAGCAGCTCGTCAAGAACTTCTTCCTCAGCTCGGAACGCACGCTCACACGCAAGGGCACGGAAGTGCTCATGTCCCTGCTGCTGGAAATGCACTACGGCAAGGACGAGATCCTCGAGACGTACCTCAACGAGGTCTACCTCGGGCAGGACGCCAGCCGCGCGATCCACGGCGTGGGGCTGGCAAGCCACTTCTATTTCGACCGCCCGCTGGAGCGGCTGGAGCTGCAGGAGATCGCCCTGCTGGTCGGCATGATCAAGGGGCCGGGTGTCTACGATCCGCGCAACAAGCCGGAGCAAGCGCTGCAGCGGCGCAATGTGGTACTTCAGGAGATGGTGAAACTCGGCGTCATCACGCAGGCCCAGTTCGTGCAGGCGCGCGACAAGCCCCTGGGCGTGATCCGCCGCGCGCCCACGGGCACCTCGCCCTACCCGGCCTTCCTGCAATACGTGCAGCGGCAGCTGCAACGCGACTACCGCGAGGAAGACCTGCGCAGCGAAGGCCTGCGCATCTTCACCACGCTGGACCCGCGCGTTCAGCGCGAGGCCGAACAGGCCCTGGCGCAACGCCTGACCCAGCTGGAGACCACGCGCAAGATCCCGGCCAATTCCCTGGAGGGTTCGGTGGTCGTCAGCAGCACACAGCAAGGCGAGGTGCTGGCGCTGGTGGGCGGGCGCCAGGCCCGCTACGCGGGCTACAACCGCGCCATCGACGCCAAACGACAGGTCGGTTCCCTGGCCAAGCCCCTCGTGTTCCTGACGGCGCTGGAACAACCCTCCAAGTACACGCTGCTCACGCCGCTGGACGACTCGCCGCTGGTCTGGCGCCAGCGCGGCGCGCCGGACTGGAAACCGATGAACTACGACCGCAAGTTCAACGGCCAGGTCCCGCTGGGCACGGCACTCGCCCGCTCGCTTAACGTGTCCACGGCCCGCCTGGGCATCGAGCTGGGTGTGGAACGCATCCTGGACAAGCTGCCGCGCTTTGGCGTTGGGCGGCCGTCGCCCTATCCGTCCAGCCTGCTGGGTGCGTTCGAGCTCTCGCCCATCGAAGTGGCACAGGTCTACCAGACCCTGGCCGACGGAGGCTTTCGCACTCCCCTGCGCGCCATCCGCGAGATCGTCACCGCCGACGGCCGGCCGTTGCAGCGCTACCCGCTGAGCGTCGAGTCGGTGGCCAGCCCGGCCCCGGTCTATCTGCTGACCACAGCCCTGCAGGGCGTGGTGCGCGACGGCACGGCCCAGGGCCTGAGCAACTGGGTTGCACCCGAAGTCCGCGTGGCCGGCAAGACCGGCACCACCGATGACCTGCGCGACAACTGGTTCGCCGGCTACACGGGCGACATGGTGGCGGTGGTCTGGGTCGGCCGCGACGACGCCAAGTCCACCGGCCTCACAGGTGCCACGGGTGCCATGACCATCTGGGGCGAGATGATGAAGAACCTCCAGCCCGAGCCCTTGTTGCCCGAAGTGCCGGAAGACATCGAATTCGCCTTCATCGACCCGGCCAGCGGCCAGCGTTACAAGGAAGAATGCAAGGGTGCCGTGTCCGTGCCCTTCATCAAAAGCTCGCTGCCGCCCGAGACCGCCTGCCTGAGCGCCCCCCTGTCCAACAGCCCCTAGCGTCCGGCGCCTGCACGCGCCAGAGCACCCCGAGACCCGGATCACCCCATGCGTCACCTCAGCTTCCTGCCTCTTCTGCGTCTGGCCATGGCCGGGACCATCGTCGCCTGGCTGACCGGCTGCGCCAGCGTGTCCCCGTCAGGCAGCCAGGCCTCGCAGCCGGCAGGGCCGGGCGGGCCGCAGAACCAGACGACTGCGGGCAGTACACCTCCGTCCGCTATCCCGTCCGCAGTAGCCCAGCCGACCGATACCGCCACACCCCTGCCAGCCGCACCGGCCGAGGCCGGCAGCGGGACGGTGGCGCCGCTGCCCCCGGCTTCCGGCAACCGTGCCGTAGTCGCCTTGCTGGAACGCGCGCGCCAGGAAGCCGGCAGCGGCCGTCGTGAGTCCGCCGGCGCGTCGCTGGAGCGCGCCCTGCGCATCGAACCGCGCAATGCCTGGCTGTGGCATGAGCTGGCACGGCTGCGCCTGACCCAGGGCCAGTATGCGCAGGCCGTCTCCCTGTCGCAGAAGTCGAACAGCCTGGCGGTCCGGGAACGCACCCTGCAAGCCCTGAACTGGCACCTCATTGCCGATGCGCGCATCGCCCAGGGCGACCCGGCCGGTGCGGCGCAGGCACGCAAGCTCGCCGAGGATCTTCAGCGGCCCTGAAGCCTTGGCTGGCTATCTCCAGCACGTGGGCCGCTGGACCGACCGCCGCTGTCCGGCTACGATGGCCGTCACTGTGCTTGATCTAAAGGACTGCATCATGAAACTCAGGTTCCTCTCCCTGCTGGCCGTGCTTATCGCCGGCCACGCCACGGCCCAGGAAGCCGTGTTCCAGACCAAATCGCTCACGCCCGAGGCCGCGCTGACGGCGGCGCGCGCCGCGCTGGAGTCCTGCCGCAAGCAGGGTTACCAGACCGCTGTCGCCATCGTCGACCGCAGCGGCGTGCTGCAGGTGCTGCTGCGCGACCGTTATGCCGGCGCCCACACGCCCGGCGTTGCCACCGACAAGGCCTGGACGGCGGCCAGCTTCAAGAACTCGACGCTGGAGTTCGGCAAGGACACCCAGCCCGGCAAACCCATGAGCGGCATCCGCCAGGTGCCACGCGTCATCGCGGCCGGCGGTGGCCTGCCGATCGAAGGCGGGGGCAACCTGCTGGGCGCCATCGGCGTCTCGGGCGCCCCGGGTGGCGACGCCGACGAAGCCTGCGCCAAGGCTGGCATCAAGGCCATCGCCGACAGCCTGGAGTTCTAGCGCGTGCAGATTGACAGCCTCGACCACCTGGTGCTGACGGTGGCCGACGTGGAGGCCTCCTGCGCCTTCTACCAGCGCGTGCTGGGCATGGAGGTGGTGACCTTCGGTGCCGGCCGCAAGGCCCTGGCCTTCGGCGCGCAGAAGATCAATCTGCACCAGGCCGGCCGCGAGTTCGAGCCCAAGGCCCAGCGGCCCACGCCGGGTTCGGCCGACCTGTGCTTCCTGACGTCCGTACCGCTGGCCCAGGTGCAGGCGCACCTGGCGGCCACTGGCGTGACCATCACCGAAGGCCCGGTGCAGCGCACCGGCGCGCAAGGCCCCATCCTCTCGGTCTATTTCCGCGACCCGGACCTCAACCTCATCGAGGTCTCGAACCGGCTCTAGCCAGCGAGGTCTTCAATCCACCTTCGCACCGGAGGCCTTGACGACCTTCTGGTACTTGGCAAGTTCGGCCTTCATGAAAGCACCGAATTCCTCGGGCGTGGTCGGCACAGGTTCGGCCATCAGCGCAGCAAAGCGGGTCTGCATCTCCGGTGCCTGCAGCGCGGCCACGAAGGCCTGGTTCAGGCGGGCCAGCACCTCTTTGGGCGTGCCCGCCGGGGCCACCAGCCCCCACCAGGTATCCACCGCAAAGCCTGGCAGCATCTCGGCCACCGCCGGGACCTGCGGCAAGGCAGGGGAGCGTTTCAGCGTGGTCACGGCCAGGGCCTTGAGCTTGCCGGCACGGATATTGGCCGAGGCCGTGGCCAGGTTGTCGAAATTGAAGTCCACCTGCCCGCTGAGCAGGGCCAGCTGCGCGGGGTTGCCACCGTTGTAGGGAATGTGCACGGCAAAGATGCCCGCCTGCGACTTGAACAGCTCGCCCGCCAGATGCCCGGCACTGCCGTTGCCACCGCTGCCATAGTTGAGCTTGCCGGGGTTGGCCCGGGCGTAGGCGATCAGGTCCTGCAGGTTGTTGATATGGAGACGCAGCGCGGTCTCGGCGTTGATGACCAGCACATTGGGCACGCGCAGCATCTGCGTGATGGGCGCGAATTCTGCATCGGCCCGGTAGGGCATCCTGCTGTAGAGCCAGGGGTTGACGGCGTGCGTGGCCGTGGCGGCAATGCCGATGGTCAGGCCATCCGGTGCGGCCTTGGCCACGGCATCGGCACCGATATTGCCGCCAGCACCTGAGCGGTTCTCGATGACGACCGGACCCAGCGTGTCCCGAACGCGTTCGGCCAGCGCACGCGCCGTGATGTCAATGGGCCCACCCGCCGCATAGGGCACGATCAGGCGGATCGGCCGGGGCTGGGACAAGGCAGGGAGGCTGGCCAGTGCCAGCGCGGCCAGGACAAGGAATGGAAGGACGCGTCGTTTCATGCCCGCATTGTGCAAAATTCAGTGTGCCTGTCATCCGTCACAACCCTTTACAAGACTTTGCAGTAAGAACGTCGACCGACCGACCGGTCGACCGCGTTGCAGGTCCATGGAAGCTTTTTCTTCCATGCTTCAACCCAGAAGGAGTTCCGCATGAAGACCAAGATGTTGCTCGGTATCCTGGCGCTGGCTGCCGCCGGCGCCCACGCCCAATCGGCCAATATGGGTAGCGCACCCAACCCCACGGCCACGCCGCGTGTAGACCAGCGTGAAGCGAACCAGGAGCGCCGCATCCAGCAGGGCGTGAACTCGGGCCAGCTGACACAGCGCGAAGCACAACGCCTGGAAAACCAGCAAGGCCGCATCGACCGCGCCGAAGACAAGGCCAAGGCCGACGGCAAGGTCACCACCAAGGAACGTGCCCACCTGGGCAATATGCAGGACCGTGCCAGCCACGACATCGCCCGCGAGAAGCACGACCGCCAGCGTGACATGAACCACGACGGCCGCAAGGACCGCCAGCATGCGGATCGCGGCGACACCGAGCGCCACCAGGGCAAGCGCCACTGACACCGTTGCGGCAAACAAACGCCCGCCGTTGGAAGACGTCGGGCCTTTTGTCTTTGATACGTTGTGGTTCCGACCCGGTGCTGACGCACCTTAACTTCGCTGCGCGAAGTTAGCCTACGCCGCAAGCACGGCGCTACGCGCCGTGCTTGTCCGCTTCGCTGGTGAAGGCGTCGGCGTAGAACTCCTCCTCGGGCAGCCCGGCCTGGGCCACGTAGTCGCGCCGGGCCGAGTCGACCACGATGGGCGCGCCGCAGGCGTAGACCTGGTGGCCCGACAGATCGGGGAAATCCTGCAGCACGGCCTGGTGCACGAAACCCGTGCGGCCGGCCCAGCGGTCTTCGGGCAGGGCATCGGACACCACGGGCACGTACTTCAGGTTGGGCATCTCCTGCAATTTCTGCATCATCCAGTCGTTCATGTACAAGTCGGCCGGGCGGCGGCCGCCCCAGTAAAGGGTGGCCGCACGGGTGATGTTCTTGTGCTGCATCTGCTCGATCAGCGCCTTGATGGGCGCAAAGCCTGTGCCCGAAGCCAGCAGCACCAGGGGCTTGTCGCTGTCCTCGCGCAGGTAGAAGCTGCCGTAGGGGCCTTCGATGCGCAGGATTTCCTTCTCCTTCATGGCACCAAACACATGGTCGGTGAACTTGCCGCCAGGCATGTGGCGGATGTGCAGCTCCATCGTCGCGCCCACCGGCGGCGTGGCCGTGGGCAGGCCCGCGCGGCTGTGCGGCGCATTGGCCATGGAATAGCTGCGCCGCGCACCATCACGCAGCAGGAACTCGACGTACTGCCCGGCATGGAACTGGAAGCTGTCATTGGCCGGCAACTGCAGCACCAGGCGCATGACATCAGGCGAGACCTTCTGCATCTCGTTCACGCGCACCGGCATCTTGCGGATCGGGAAAGCGCCGGCCTCCGTCACCTGGCGCGATTCCAGCACCACATCACTCTGCGGCAGGCCGCAGCAGGTCAGCACGTAACCGGCCGCTTCCTCGGCCTCGCTCAGGGCCTTGCTCTGGTGGGGGCCGTGCACCACCGTGCCGGAAATCTTCTTGCATTTGCAGGAGCCGCAGGCACCGTCCTTGCAACCGTAGGGCAGGCCGATGCCAGCGCGGATGCCGGCGGCGAGAATGGCTTCGCCGGGTAGAACCTCGAAGCTGCGGCCGCTGGGCTGCACGGTGACCTGGTGGGTCGACATCTTTTCGTTATCCTTGAACAGTTTTTTGACGCAAAGACAGGAATTTTGCCAGTGTTAACAAGCCCCTTGGGCGCGCTGCCCATGCGTTTCAGGCGCCAACGCGTGCTCATCGTCGGCTGCGGCGACGTGGGCCTGCGCGCCGCTGCCGCCTTGCCCACTCGCGTACGGGTTCTGGCCCTAACCTCGACACCGGGACGACGCGCCGAACTGCGCGCACGGGGCATCACGCCGCTGTCAGGCAATCTGGACGAAGCGGCCACGCTGCGCCGCCTGGCCGGCCTGGCCACGCGGGTTCTGCATCTGGCGCCGCCGCCGGGTGAGGGCTCGGACGATCCGCGCACCCATGCCCTGCTGAGTGCCCTGCGACGTCGTACGCCACCGGCCGCCGTCGTCTACGGTTCCACCAGCGGCGTCTACGGCGACTGCGCCGGCGATTGGGTTGCCGAAACCCGCCCCGTGCGCGCTGGCACGCCGCGCGCGCAGCGGCGCGTGGCAGCCGAGGGGCTGGTGCGTTTCCACGGCCACAGCGGCATGCGCACCAGCATCCTGCGCATCCCGGGCATCTATGCGCCCGATCGCGAAGGCGGCACCCCGCGCGAACGACTGCTACGCGGCACGCCTGTGCTGTGCGCCGAGGACGACGTCTACACCAACCACATCCACGCCGATGACC
>JAXMMJ010000105.1:0-41617 GCA_034366585.1 Hylemonella sp. | reverse complement strand
GCGCTCCATGAGCTACTACGCCAGCCTCAAGCTCAACGCCCCGGCCGACGAGCGCCGTCGCGCCATGGCGCGCGCCAAGGTCCAGCTGGGCCAGTCCATGCGTTTCGTCGGCCAGCAGGCCGTGCAACTGCATGGTGGCATCGGCGTCACCGACGAGTACATCGTCAGCCACTACTTCAAGAAGCTGACGCAGCTGGAGATGACGTACGGCGACAGCCTGCACCAGCTCGGCGAGGTATCGGCCCGCATGCAGGAAACGGCCGGCGTCTTCGCCTGACCCCAGGCTTTTCCCAAAGCAGAAGGCCCGCGTTGCGGGCCTTCTGCTTTTTGCGCGAAGTATGAACTCAGCCGTTCTTGTGCAAGGCCTGCAAGGACGACATGAAACCGCGGGCGGCATGATAGAAAGACTGACCGGACTCCAGCATGGCTTGCGCCTCGCTCATGCGCTTGCTGTTGATGGCGTCGGCCACCTTGCCGGCTTCCAGGTGGAACTCGCGGTGATGGCGAACCAGTTCGGTGAAACCTGTCTTGTGTGCCGAATGCTGTCCACCAGGACCACGCAGCCACTCACCGAGCTGGCAGCAGTCGTCCCGGCGCAGGTTGTCGGCGTCCAGGCTGAGCTTGCGCAGGATGGCGTTGCGCAGCGTGATGCTGTACTGCTGGTGCGTCCTGAGCGCCTCGTCATGGTCAAACTCTCCCGTGCTGCCACGGTTTTCCTTGCGCAGGCTCACGGCATCGACCTCGGCCAGCGTGACGTCGGCATCGGTCAGGCGGAACACCCGGATGGAGTCATGCACCTGCTGCACCTGCCCGTTGAGCGACTGGGCCGCCGCGGCCAGTTCCTCCACCATGGCGGCGTTCTGCTGCGTGATGCCATCCATCTCGACCAAGGCGGTGCTGACCTTGGACACACCCACGGATTGCTCGGCGGTGGCATGGCTGATGTTCTCCAGCACATTCGCCACCTTCTCGACCGAGGCCATCGCCTCGTCCATGCGAGCGCGGGCATCTGCCGTGCACGTCGTCCCCGCGTCCACGCGCTCGCGCGACTCCTCGATCAGGGTGCGGATTTCCTTGGCGGCGGAAGCGGTGCGCTGGGCCAGGGCACGCACCTCGGCCGCCACCACGGCAAAACCGCGCCCCTGTTCACCCGCACGCGCGGCTTCCACGGCGGCATTGAGCGCCAGGATGTTGGTCTGGAAAGCCACACCCTCGATGACCTGGATGATGTCGCCGATACGGCGCGAGGAGTCAGAGATCTCCTGCATGGTCTGGGCCACGGCCAGCACCGCTTCGTGGCTGCGATGCGCCACGGCCGAGGTTTCTCGCGCCACGGCGGCACCGTCGCGCGCCAGCTGCGTGGTCTGTTGCGTCGTTCCGTTGATCTCCTCCATCGAGGCGGCCGTCTGCTCCAGATTGGTGGCCTGCGACTCGGTGCGCGAAGACATGTCCTGGTTGCCGGCGGCAATTTCCTGGGTACCACCACGCAGGTTGGCCACCTCATGCCGCACATCGCGCACGACGGTGCGCACCGACACCACCAGCTGGGCCAGGGCCAGCTGCAACTGGCCGATTTCGTCCTTGCCTTTCACCGTGATGAAGCTGGTCAGGTCGCCACTGGCCACCAGGTTGGCCAGGTCCACCACATCCTTGAGCGGTTTGAGCGTCAGGCGCATGGCCATCCAGGAGCCGGAGATCACCGTGAAAGCCGACACCACCGCCGTGACCCAGTGCGGGGCATCGAGCTGGGCGCAGACGAAGGGCCCCAGCGCCGCCCAGGCGCTGAGCAGCACCAGCTGGCTGCGCAGGCCGGGCCGGAGCCAGCGCCCCAGGCGCCCGAGGAGATCGTCGCGGACCAAGACCCCACGCTGCAGCCGGTGCACCAAACGGCCGGCTTCGGCCTCGGCGCGCATGGTGGCGTAGAGCGCTTCGCAGGCCTGCATCTCCTGCGCACTCGGCTTGGTACGAACCGACAGGAAACCCACAATCTCCGAGCCCTTGCGCATGGGGGTGGCGTTGGCGCGCACCCAGTAGTAGTCGCCGTTCTTGCGCCGGTTCTTGACCAGCGCGGACCAGGGCAGGCCGCCCTGGATGGTGTCCCACAGGTCGCGAAAGGCCTCTTCAGGCATATCCGGGTGGCGCACCATGTTGTGCGGCTGCCCCATCAGTTCCTCGCGCGTATAACCACTGACCGCAATGAAGTTGGTATTGCAGTAGGTCATGCGCCCCTTCAGGTCCGTCACCGAGATCAGTGTCTGGTCGCCCGGAAAGTCGTATCCGTTCTGGGTGACTGGGAGGTTCTTGCGCATCGCGTGGGTACCAGGTGGTTGATCGGGCCAGCCGGATCGATCAACCTCTGCCGACTGCTTGAGGACATTTTCAGCCGGCGCCTTGAATTGTCAAGCCGGGAAAAATCACGGATTCAAGTCCTATTTCCACTTTCCGCGGCGCGCGCTCGCAGTTGCTGGATCAGCCGCGCCGCCTCCCGCGCCGCAGCCGGCAGGTCCAGCCGTTCCATGGCCAGGTTCAGCACGGCCAGCTCCGGCAGCTGCGCATGCCGAGACAGCAACGCCTCGTGCAGGTCAATGGCCGCCATGTCGGACTGTTGCAGCAGCGCTTCGAGCTGCACCAGTCGATCCAGCAGACGCCCCGGGCTGCTCTCCACGTCCTGCGGGACAGACACAGGCGCGGCCGCAGGCACCTGGCCCAGCGCACCTTGCGCCCGCGCCCAAGCGGCATCAAGCGCTCCCATCAGCTCGGCAGAGCTCGCCGCATCCGCAACAGCCGCTGGCGTGCGCCAATGCTGCTCGGCGACGGCACCGGCCTGGGCCAGTTCTTCGGCACCCACCGACGCGGCACTGCTCTTGAGCTGGTGTGCCCAGCCGGCAGCCGCGACCCAATCTCCCTGTGCTGCCGCTTGCCGGGTCTGGCGCATCAGTTTGGCCGTCGCCGGCACAAAAGCACTGCGCAAGCGCTGCAACAGGGCGGCGTCCTGGCCCAGACGGCGCAGGGCCGTCGCCGTGTTTAGCACGGACGCCCCAGCATTGGCATCGGCCGGCCCGCTTGCCGGCCTGTCGGCCACACCCCCCGCCGCCCGGCCGGTATGTTGACGGATGAGAGCGACCAGCTCATCCAGTTCGAAAGGCTTGCCCACATGGGCATTCATGCCCGCGGCGGCGCACGCTTCGCGATCAGCGGACATGGCATTGGCCGTCATGGCCAGGATGGGCAGCGCGCGCAGTTGCAGGCGCTGGCGGATCTGCTGTGTGGCCTGCAGGCCATCGAGCACGGGCATCTGCATGTCCATCAGCACCAGATCGAAACCCTGCGGCTGCGCCGCCAGCCGGTCGACGGCTTGCTGCCCGTCCCCGGCCAGCACCACCTGGGCGCCTTCGCGCTCCAGCATGGCCAGCGCCACCTCCTGGTTGAGCGCATTGTCTTCAACCAGCAGCAGGCGCAGGCCGGACAGTCGTGGCCCTGACGGCGGATGCCCCGCCTCTGCAGGCGCAGGACGCGGCAGCAGCGCCATCGTCGCCACCGGGAAGTCGACTTCAAAAGCGAACACGCTCCCGACGCCCGGTGTGCTGTCCAGCGTGATCTCGCCCTGCATCAGCGCCACCAGCCGCTGGCTGATGGCCAGGCCCAGGCCGGTACCACCGTAGCGGCGCGCGGTCGAGGCTTCGGCCTGCGAGAAGCCGCTGAAGATGTGCTGCCGCTGCTCCGGGAGGATGCCGATGCCGGTGTCGTGCACCGAGAACCGGATCCGCACCCGCTCGTTGTCCTGGCGCACGAGGGAAAGCCCCACCCGCACCTGGCCGATCACTGTGAACTTGATCGCATTGCCACCCAGGTTGATCAGCACCTGCTTGAGACGCAGGGCGTCGCCCACCAGCACGGGCGGAATGCGCGGATCGATTTCATAGAGCAGCTCGAGATTCTTCTCACCCAGCGCCCCTGAAAGGATCACGGAGAGGTTCTGCAGCAACTGCCCGACCGCGAAGGGCTCGGCATGAAGCTCCATCTTCCCGGCCTCGACCTTGGAGTAGTCGAGGATATCGTTGAGGATGCTCAGCAGCGAGCGCGCCGCGGTATGCGTCTTGTGCACCAGTTCGCCCTGCTCGGAGGTCAGTGCGGTGTAGCGCAAGAGCTGCAACAGACCCAGCACGGCATTGAGGGGGGTGCGGATCTCGTGGCTCATGTTGGCCAGGAACTGGCCCTTGCTGCGCGATGCAGCGTCGGCCGCCATCAGGGCGTTCTGCAAGGCGGTGACATCGATGCGGAAGCCGACGTGATAGTTGTCCGCCGTCAGGCCTTCGATGATGCGCAGCCAGCGCCCGTCACGCAGCTCGCGGATCCGGTCGGAATACGGCATGCGATGCAGGCTGAGTGCTTCCTGCACCGAGGCTTCCTTGTCGTCCAGCGAGTGCTTGAAGATGCCCGCATCGGCAGCCACCCGGACGATGCTTTCATACGCAGCGCCGACATGGATCGCATCCTTGATGGGTGCATAGATCTGCCGGTACTTGTCGTTGCAATAGACCAGCCGGTCATCGGGATCGAACAGCACAAAGGCCTCGCCCAGTGCCTCGATGGCGCCGCGCAGGATGCGCTGCTCCTCCTCGATGCGCTGCTGGGCACTGACCTGCGCCGTGATGTCCTGCACGGCGCCGATGATGCGTTCGCTCTGGGCACCATGCCAGTCCATCTCGGCCACCAGGCGCACCCATAGCGCCTGCCCGGGCTCGGCACCGGGCAGGCGTGCCACCAGGTCCATCGACAGCCGCTCCAGACGGGTCATCGCCAACAGCTGCTCGCGCGCCTGGGCGCTGGCCTCGGGATCAAAACGCCGCCAGATGTCGTCGATGCGGCTGTCCTGGGTAACCGGCAGGCGCAGGATGGCGCGGCACTCGTCCGACAGATGGAGCGCGCTTGTACGCAGGTCGGCATGCCAGCTCCCGATGCCCGCGATGCGACTGGTGCGCGTCAGCAGCTGCTGGCTGGTCCGCAACTGTTCCTCGACCTGCTTGCGTGCCGTGATATCCATGGACATGGCGACATAGCGCTCCACCTCCCCGTCAGGCCCCACGAAAGGCACGATCAGACTGTGCAGCCAGTAGAGTTGCCCGTCCTTGGTCCGGTTGCAGATCTCTTCGCTGCGGGACTCGCCACGGCGGATGGCGGCCCACATCTCGGCCCAGAACTGCGGCGGATGCACGCGGGAATTCAGCAGGCGATGGTTCTGGCCCAGCAGTTCGCTCTCGCTGTAACCGCTGATCTGTGCAAACCTGCGATTGACGCGGGTGATGGTGCCGTCGCGATCTGTCTCGGACACGAAAGACTGCTCGTCCAGCGTGCGCATCAGCGACTGGTTGTCACTCAGCGCCTTGCGCAGGGCTTCGCGGGTCAGGACCTGCTCGTCGACATCCACCAGCACGGCCACGAAGCCTGTAAAACCATCCTCGGCATCCCGCTGCGGCGACAAGAGCATGCGCACCCAGCGGTCGCGCCCGTCGCGGTAGCGATGCAGCACCTCCACGTCGATGCCGGCGTGATTGCGGATCGCCTCGTCGAGCCGGGCCAGGGTGCCGGGGTCTGCCGCAGGCGATCGCAGCAGGCCGCCAGGCTGCCGCCCCAGCACCTCGCCCTCGGCATAACCCGTCACCCGGCAGAAAGATTCGTTGACCCAAGCGACCTCGTGGCGACCGTTGGTCACGATGACAGCATTCCCCGTGTGCTGGGCCACGGCGGCCATCATCTCCAGCTGCCTGGCCAGCGCATCCGACTGCCGGTCAGCACGGTACTGGGTGATGGCCAGGGCCCAGAACTGCCAGCCACCCGCCAGCAAGAGGCTCCATCCGGTTGCCAACAACACCTCGCGGGTCAGCAGGTTGCCAAACTGTTGCCCCACGAGCGCATAGGCCAGGCCCAGCAAGCCGACCACGAAAAGCGTGGACGATACCAACAGGTAGCGCCGAACAGCCAGCTGCAATTCCATGGCAGTTCAGAGCTGCAGCAACGCGGCTTCCAGGGCCTTGATGTCCAGCGGCTTGACCAGGTAGGCGCTGGCGCCGGCATCGCGGTAGTAGGACCAGTTAGAGGCCAGGTCATTGCCGCTGACCAGGATGACCGGCAGGGTCGCCTGACCGCGGGCGCGGCGCTCGCGCAGGCCGGCCAGCGTGGCCAGGCCGTCATGCACCGGCATGTTCAGGTCCAGCAGCATGAGATCGAAGGGCAGGCGCTCCAGCATGTCCAGGGCGATCTGGCCGTTGTTGGCCAGCGCGCCGGAATGCCCGAGCTCGCGCAGCGGGCGCGCGGCGATGCGCAGCTGGATCGGATCGTCGTCGGTCACCAGGACCCGCAATGGACGCTGGGTTGTCATGAGGGCGGATGGTAGCGGAGAAGCTTGCCAACGGCCTGACGATCCCCGCGGATCAGTTGATCAGGAGGCGCGATGAGCGTGGCACATGCGCCATCAGGAACTCCATCTGGTCGGCCAGGATGCGCCGGTTGCGCAGGATGAAGTCTTCCCAGAGGCTGGGGATGTAGGGGGCGTAGAGCAGGGGCATGCCGGCCTGCTCGGGCGTGCGGCTGCTCTTGCGATGGTTGCAGGCGCGGCAGGCGGTCACCACATTCATCCAGTGGTCCTGGCCGTCCTGGGCAAAGGGGATGATGTGCTCGCGGGTGAGCTCGGTCTCGTGGTGGTCGACGCCACAGTAGGCGCAGACGTTGCGGTCGCGCGTGAACAGCTTGCTGTTGGTGAGGCTGGGGCGCAGGTCGAAGGGGTTGATGCTGGGCACACCCTTGGTGCCGATGATGCTGTTGACGGTGATGACGGACTGCTCACCGGTGATGGCGTTGTGGCCGCCGTGGAACACCGCGATCTCGCCACCCGCTTCCCAGCGCACTTCGTCGGCGGCGTAGTGCAACACCGCCTCCTCAAGCGAAATCCAGGATTGGGGCAGCCCCTGGGCCGACAGCTTCAAGACCTTCAAAACACGCCTCCTGACCGGTTACGAGAACCATCCAAACGGAACGTTTGCGTCTGCGACAGCCCCTCGGGAAGGACTGCCTCGCCATTCGGACACAATATACCCTGATTTGATGACCCTTTGACGGCTTTGCTTTTGCTTACAGCCTGGCCCGCTATCAAAAAGATACCAGCGACCCCATCCATGAAGGTTTTCCGCGGCTTCCACCACCCCGGCATCGCCCCGGCCTGCGCGCTGACCATCGGCAATTTCGATGGCGTGCACCGCGGCCACCAGGCCATGCTGGCGCTGCTGCGCGGCGAGGCGGCGCAGCGCGGCGTGCCCAGCTGTGCCATGACCTTCGAGCCGCACCCGCGCGACTACTTTGCCGGCGCCACGGGCAACGCTGCCCTGGCCCCGGCACGCATCGCCACCCTGCGCGACAAGCTGGCCGACCTGCAACGCTGCGGCATCGACCAGGTGATCGTGCTGCCCTTCGACGCCCGCCTAGCCTCGCTCTCCCCGCAGGCCTTCATCGACGATGTGCTGGTACGCGGCCTGGGCACACGCTACGCGCTGGTCGGTGACGATTTCCGTTTCGGTGCGAAACGCGCCGGCGACTACGCCCTGCTGGACGCCGCCGGCACCCAGAAAGGCTTCGACGTCGCCCGCATGAACAGCTACGAGGTCCATGGCCTGCGTGTCTCCAGCTCGGCCGTGCGCTCGGCCCTGGCTGAGGGCCGCATGGACGATGCGGCCCGTCTGCTGGGCCATCCGTACCACATTTCCGGCCACGTGCTGCACGGACGCAAGCTCGGGCGCGAACTGGGTTTCAAGACCCTGAACCTGCGTTTCAGCCACTGGAAACCGGCCGCCAGCGGCATCTTTGCCGTGCTGGTCCATGGCCTGGATGCCCGGCCCCTGCGCGGCGTGGCCAACCTGGGGGTGCGGCCCTCGCTGGACCCGACCGATGTCAACGGCGGGCGGGTACTCCTGGAGACCCACTGCCTGGACTGGCCGGCCGCCCTGGGCGCCGAGGGGGCCTACGGTAAAATCATCCGCGTGGAACTGCTGCACAAACTGCACGACGAACTGAAATACGACAGCCTGGAAGCCCTGACGCAGGGCATCACCCAGGACTGTGATGCCGCACGCGCCTGGTTTGACCGGCGAATTTGACGGGGCATCACCGGCGCACCTTGCCCCGCGCCTGTACCCGCTCCCGCAGCTCCCGCACGCCCAGCCTCCGGGCGGCCCCGTCTCTCGAAAAGTTTGCCATGACCGACAAAGTTGATTACCGCGCCACGCTGAACCTGCCCGACACCCCCTTCCCCATGCGCGGCGACCTGCCCAAGCGCGAGCCGGGCTGGGTCAAGGCATGGAATGAGCAGGGCCTGTACAAGAAGCTGCGCGATGTGCGCCACGGCCAGCCGAAGTTCATCCTGCACGACGGTCCGCCCTACGCCAACGGCTCGATCCACATCGGCCACGCCGTCAACAAGATCCTCAAGGACATGATCGTCAAGGCGCGCCAGCTCAAGGGCCTGGACGCGCAATACATCCCGGGCTGGGACTGCCATGGCCTGCCCATCGAAAACGCCATCGAGAAGCTGCACGGCCGCAACCTGCCGCGTGACGAGATGCAGGCCAAGAGCCGCGCCTTCGCCACCGAGCAGATCGCCGGCCAGATGGCCGACTTCAAGCGCCTGGGCGTGCTGGGCCAATGGGACAACCCTTACAAGACGATGAACTTCGTCAACGAGGCCGCCGAAATCCGCGCCTTCAAGCGGGTGATGGAGCGCGGTTTCGTCTACCGCGGCCTCAAGCCCGTCTACTGGTGCTTCGACTGCGGCTCGTCCCTCGCCGAATTCGAGATCGAGTACCAGGACAAGAAGAGCAGCACGCTGGACGTGGGCTTCGAATGCGCCGAGCCCGAGAAACTGGCCGCCGCCTTCGGTGTGCCGAAGCTGGAGCAGCCGGCCTACGCCGTGATCTGGACCACCACCGCCTGGACCATCCCCGCCAACCAGGCACTCAACCTGAACCCCGAGCTTGAGTACGCGCTGGTGCAGACCGAGCGCGGTTTGCTGGTGCTGGCGGCCGTGCTGGTCGAGAAATGCATGGAGCGTTTCAAGCTCACGGGCAAGGTGCTGGCCACCACGGTGGGCAAGAAGCTGGGCCTGATCCACTTCAAGCATCCGCTCTATGACCTGGATGCCGGCTACAAGCGGCTCTCGCCCGTCTACCTGGCCGACTACGCCACCGCCGAGGACGGCACGGGTATCGTGCACTCGGCGCCCGCCTATGGCGTGGATGACTTCAACAGCTGTGTTTCGCACGGCATGAAGTACGACGACATCCTCAACCCGGTGCAGGGCAACGGCGCCTACGCCGCCGATTTCCCGCTCTTCGGCGGCCTCAACATCTGGAAGGCCGTGCCCGTGGTGCTGGAGGCGCTGAAAAATGCCGGGCGCCTCTTCGCCACCCAGGACATCACCCACAGCTACCCGCACTGCTGGCGCCACAAGACGCCCGTGATCTACCGCGCCGCGGCCCAGTGGTTCGTGCGCATGGACGAGGGCACGGGCATCTTCACCAAGGACAAGGCCCCGCAGACCCTGCGCCAGATGGCGCTGGCTGCCATCGACGACACCAGCTTCTACCCCGAGAACGGCCGCACCCGCCTGCGCGACATGATCGCCAACCGGCCCGACTGGTGCATCTCGCGCCAGCGCAGCTGGGGTGTGCCCCTGCCTTTCCTGCTCGATGTGGACAGCGGCGAGCCGCATCCGCGCACGCCCGAGATCATCGACCTGGCGGCTGACGTCGTCGAACAGGGCGGCATCGAAGCCTGGAGCAAACTTTCCACCGCCGAGATCCTGCAGCGCATCGGTGACAAGAGCAACGCCGCGCAGTGGAGCAAGAGCACCGACATCCTGGAAGTGTGGTTCGACTCCGGCACCACGCACACCACGGTGCTCAAGACCTCGCACCCGGGCGCCGGCCACGAGAGCGGTCCCGAGGCCGACCTGTATCTGGAAGGCCACGACCAGCACCGCGGCTGGTTCCACTCTTCGCTGCTGACCGCCTGCGCCATGTACGGCCGCGCACCCTACCGCGGCCTGCTGACCCACGGCTTCACCGTGGACGGCCAGGGCCGCAAGATGAGCAAGAGCGTGGGCAACGTCGTCGCGCCGCAGCAGGTCAGCGAGAAGATGGGCGCCGAGATCATCCGCCTGTGGTGCGCCGCCACCGACTACTCGGGCGACCTGGGCATCGACGACAAGATCCTGGCGCGCGTGGTGGACACCTACCGCCGCATCCGCAACACGCTCAAGTTCCTGCTGGCCAACGTCAGCGACTTCGATCCGAAAAAGGACGCAGTGCCGCTGGACCAGATGCTGGAGATCGACCGCTACGCGCTCAGCCGCGCGGCCGAGCTGCAGGCCGAGATCCTGGCGCACTACGAGGTCTACGAATTCCACCCGGTGGTCGCCAAGCTGCAGGTCTACTGCTCGGAAGACCTGGGCGCGTTTTATCTGGACGTACTGAAGGACCGCCTGTACACCACGGCGCCCAAATCGCTGGCACGCCGCAGCGCCCAGACCGCGCTGTACCAGATCACCCAGGCCATGCTGCGCTGGATGGCGCCTTTCCTCAGCTTCACGGCCGAGGAAGCCTGGCAGGTGATCGGCTCCTCCGAATCGATCTTCATGGAAACCTATGTCGAGCTGGGCCAGGCTGATGCCGCGCTGCTCGCCAAGTGGACCCGCATCCGCGAGATCCGCGATGCGGTGAACAAGGACATCGAGGCCCTGCGTGCCGAGGGCAAGGTGGGCGCATCGCTGCAGGCCACCGTGACACTGGCCGCGAACGCGCAAGACCACGCGCTGCTGGCCAGCCTGGGCGAGGACCTGAAGTTCGTTTTCATCACCTCGGCCGTGACGCTGCAGCCCGGCAGTGCGCTGACCGTGCAGGTCGCCCCCAGCACCGCGCAGAAATGCGAGCGCTGCTGGCACTACCGCGACGACGTCGGCGTGGATGCCGCACATCCCACCTTGTGCGGCCGTTGCACCAGCAACCTCTACGGCCAGGGTGAGACGAGGAAGGTCGCCTGATGGCACGCCAGTCCAACGCCGGTGGCGGCCTGCTGAAGTGGCTGGGCCTGGCCTTTTTGATCCTGGTGGTGGACCAGATCACCAAGGGGCTGATCCTGGTTTATTACCACCCGGGCGAGGTCACCGTGCTGACCGATTTCCTCAACATCGTGCGCGTGCACAACCGCGGCGCGGCCTTCTCCTTCCTCGCCGGCGCCGACGGCTGGCAGCGCTGGTTCTTCGTGGGCATTGGTGCGGTGGCCGCGGTGTTCATCATCTACCTGCTGCGCACCCATGCCGGCCAGCGCCTGTTCTGCTTTGCGCTGACCTGCATCCTGGGGGGCGCCATCGGCAATGTGCTGGACCGCCTGCTGCACGGCTACGTGGTGGACATGGTGGACTTCCACATCGGTCGCTGGCATTTTCCGGCTTTCAACGTGGCCGACAGCGCCATCACCCTGGGTGTGATCTTCCTGCTGCTCGACGAGCTCTTGCGGGTACGGCGCTCGCGCGCCTGAGTCCACCGGCCTGACACGCTCCGACCATGAACACTTCAGCGGTCCACGGTGTCAGGCGCAGCAATCTGGGGCGTCTGAACGAGATCGCCGGCGTGTTGATGCGCCACGGCCTGGGCGAGCTGGTGCGCCGCTGGGGCCTGGCCGATGTGCTGGACAAGGCCGGCCATCGCCTGCACTGGGACCACGCCGCCGACCTGGCCCACCTCCCACCCCCCGTGCAACTGCGCAAGGCCCTGGAGGAACTGGGCCCCACCTTCGTGAAACTCGACCAGATCCTGGCCGGCCGGGCCGACATGTTCGGCCCCGAGTGGATCGCCGAGTTCGAGAAACTGCACAGCCACGTGCCGGCCCTGCCGCTGGAGGCCCTGCGTGCGCAGCTACGCGAGGATCTGGGCGACGAGCCCGAGGCCGTGTTCGCCCGCTTCGACACCGAGCCGCTGGCGGCCGCCTCCATTGCCCAGGTGCACCGCGCCCAGCTCAAGGACGGCAGCGAGGTCGTCGTCAAGATCCGCCGCCCCGGCATCCGCGAAGTGATCGAGGCCGACCTGCGCCTGCTCGACCGCCTGGCTGCCCTGGCCGAAATCGAGCTGCCCGCGCTTGCACCCTACCGCCCGCGCCAGCTGCTGCGCGAATTCGGCCGCTCGCTGCAGCGCGAACTGGATCTGGCCAGCGAATGCCGCCATGCCGAGCGCCTGGCGCGCAACATGGCCGTGCTGCCCTTTGTGCAGATCCCCCGCATCCACTGGGCCTGGACGCGCGAACGCGTCAATGTGCAGGACTACGTGGAGGGCATCGCCGGCCATGCACTCGACCAGCTGGACCAGGCCGGGCTCGACCGCCGCCTGCTCGCGCGGCGCGGCGCGCAGGCCGTGCTCAAGATGATCGTGGAAGACGGTTTCTTCCACGCCGACCCGCACCCGGGCAACGTCTTCTACCTGCCGGACAACCGGCTGGCCTTCATCGATTTCGGCATGGTGGGCCACCTCTCCATGCGCCGGCGCCAGCAGCTGCTCAAGCTGCTGCTGGGCCTGGTGCAGCGTGAGCCGCAAATGGTGGTGGACGTGCTGCTGGACTGGACCCGCGACGGCCAGACCGTGCCGGTAGAACGGCTGGAAAGCGATATCGAGGCTTTCCTCGACCAGTACCACGGCACCCCGCTGGCCGAGCTGAGCCTGGGCCGCATGCTGGTGGACGTGACGGCCATCCTGCGCGAGAACCACCTCGCCCTGCCGGCCGACCTGGCCCTGCTGATCAAGGCCTTCATCACGCTGGAGGGCCTGGGCCGCGGCCTGGACCCGAACTTCAACATGGCCGGCGAGGCCCTGCCCCTGCTGCAGCAGGTGGTGCGCGCGCGCTACCGCCCCCGGGCGATGGCGGGGCGCGTCTGGGGCTCCTGGCTGCGCCTGATGGAGGTGGCCGAGCAACTGCCGCAAGACCTCTCGCGCCTGCTGCGCAAGGCGCGCCAGGGACGCATGGGGCTGGACATCGAGAGCCGCTCGCTGCGCCACGTGGGCAAGCAGCTCGACCGCGCGGCCAACCGGATCTCGCTGGCGCTGATCATTGCGGCGCTCATCATCGGCTCCTCCATCGTCATGACGGTGGGCGGCGGCCCGACCCTGCTGGGCCTGCCGGCCTTCGGCCTGTTGGGTTTCCTGGGTGCGGGCATCGGCGCGCTCTGGCTGGGCCGCTCGATCTGGCGCAGCCATCGGCACGAGGACGATGATCTTTAGTCCTTCTTCATCGGCGTTTTCCCCCATCCAAAAATAAGGCCCCAGTTTCCGGGCCAGTTGCCGAAATCAGTGCAGAGGCGGTCTTTCCTGCGGGCGGGCCGTGCCTGGGCCGTGGGCCCAGGGAATCTGCAACTGACCTGGAGCCACAGGACCTGTCATGGGGATGGTGATCAACACCGGCATGCTGTCGCTGACGGCCCAGAGAAATCTGGGCACGAGTCAGTCGAGTTTTGCCACCGCCATACAACGCCTGTCGAGCGGGCTGCGCATCAACAGCGCCCGCGACGACGCGGCGGGCCTGGCCATTTCCGAGCGTTTCACCAGCCAGATCCGCGGCCAGAACCAGGCCATCCGCAATGCCAACGACGGCATCTCCATGCTGCAGACGGCCGAGGGCGCGGCCACCACCATCACCGGCAACCTGCAGCGCATCCGCGAGCTGGCAGTGCAGTCGGCCAACGCCACCAATTCGGCCTCGGACCGGCAGTCCCTGCAGCAGGAAGTCAACCAGCTGGCGGCCGAGATCGACCGCATCGGCCGCACCACCGAATTCAACACGCTCAAGGTCTTCGACCAGAACCGCAACAAGGTGACCGGCCTGAGCAACACCGACCAGGACGCCGTCATCGAAGGCTTGCAGGGCGGCTGGCTGGAAGTGGCCGAGAACATGATCAACCAGGCCTACGGCATCATGGGCAAGGGCAATGCCATCAGCATCGAGCTCACCACCTTCACCGATGCCGCCGGCAATACCGCGGCGCGGGTCGTATCGTCCGTGGGCGCCAGCGGGCCCGGCACGGACATCAAGATGCAGATCGACATGGCGGACTTCGTGCCGCCCAACCTGCCCAACGGCGGCAACGCTCCCTTCTACAACGACCGCATCATCGCGCACGAGATGGTGCATGCCGTCATGGCCACCGGCGCCAGCTGGGGCGAGCTGGCCAACGATGGCAGCGCCACCTGGTTCCTCGAAGGCGCGGCCGAGTTCATCCACGGTGCCGAGGAACGGGTGCAGGCCGATGGCGTGGCCGCCACGCTGGCCGACAACATCAGCGCCTGGGGTGGCGGCAGCGTCGACTATTCGTCGGCCTATGTGGCCATCCGCTACCTGCATGAAAAGATCCAGGCGGCCGGCGGCGACGGCGTGCAGGACATGCTGCAGTACCTGCACAACAACGCCGGCAAGACGCTGAACGACGCCTTCGTGAATGCCACCCATGGCGCTTACGCCAGCCAGGCCGCCTTCGTGACCGACTTCAATGCGAACAAGGCCGGTTTCGTGGCCGGCTTCGACTTCAGCAACAGCGATACCGGAGCCATCGGCGGCCTGGATGTCGACAACGGCACGGCCCAGACCGCCAAGAGCGTGGTCCAGGACTTCGGCAACCGCAGCGGCACCGACGTCCTCTCGGGCTTCACCGAGACCTGGGAAGAGCTGGGCAAGGCTGGCGGCACCGGCAACATCCTGAGCTTCCAGGTCGGCGCCAATGCGGGCCAGACCATCGACACCGCCATCGGTGGCATGAACCTGGGTTCTCTGGGCCTGATGAACGTGGACGTCACCTCGGTCGACAACGCCAGCCTGGCCATGCGCCAGATCGACAAGGCGCTGAACTACGTCAGCGGCACGCGCGCCAAGCTGGGGGCGCAGATGTCGCGCTTCGACACCACCGTCCAGAACCTGCAGCTCAGCAGCGAGAACATGTCGGCCAGCCGCTCGCGCGTGATGGACGCCGACTTCGCCCAGGAGACTGCAGCGCTGTCGCGCGCCCAGATCCTGCAGAACGCCGGCACGGCCATGGTGGCGCAGGCCAACCAGATGCCGCGCATGGTGCTGACGCTGCTGCGCTGAAACGTCATCTCAGGGCAGCAGCGCCCGCTTCACAGCGTCAGGATGGTGCTGCCCGTGGTCTTGCGGGCTTCCAGGTCGCGGTGCGCCTGCTGCACCTGCTCCAGCGGGTAACGCTGTGCGATGTTGATCTTCACCTTGCCACTGCCCACCATGGCAAACAGGTCGTCGGCCATGGCCTGCGTGCTCTCGCGCGTGGCGATGTGGGTGAACAGGGTCTGGCGCGTCACGTAGATCGAACCCTTGGCGGCCAGGCTGCCCGGGGCGAAGGGCGGCACCACGCCCGAGGAGTTGCCGAAGCTGGCCATCAGGCCGAAGGGGCGCAGGCAATCCAGCGACTTGTCCCAGGTGTCCTTGCCCACCGAGTCGTACACCACCTTCACGCCCTTGCCACCGGTGATCTCCTTCACGCGCGCCTGGAAGTCCTCGGTCGCGTAGTTGATCACGTGCGCCGCGCCATTGGCCCGGGCAAGTTCGCACTTGGCGTCGGAGCCGGCAGTGCCGATCAGCTGCAGGCCCAGGGCGCGGGCCCACTGGCAGGCGATCAGGCCCACGCCGCCGGCAGCCGCATGGAACAAGATGTGATCGCCGGGCTGCAAGCCCTCGACCGGGCGCGCCTTGTTGAGCAGGTACTGCACGGTCAGGCCCTTGAGCATCATGGCCGCGCCGGTTTCGAAGTCTATGTTGTCGGGCAGCTTGCAGACGCACTTGGCCGGCATCACGCGCAGCTCGCAATAGGCGCCGGGCGGCTGGCTGGCATAGGCGGCGCGGTCGCCCACCTTCAGGTGCGTCACGCCCTCGCCCACGGCCTCGACGATGCCCGAGGCCTCCATGCCCAGCTGTAGCGGCATGGGCAGCTGATAGACGCCGGTACGCTGGTAGACGTCCAGGAAGTTCAGGCCGCAGGCCTTGTGGCGGATGCGGATCTCGCCCGGGCCGGGTTCGCCCACCATCACCTCGGCGATCTTCATTTCTTCGGGGCCGCCGTGCTGATTGATGCGCACCGCGCGGGATTTGAACTGGCTCATGTCTGTCTCCTTGTGTTGCGCAAAATTCTACGTGAGCATACGAGTACCCGCCGGCCGCAGGGCCAAACCCCTTGGGCGACAGCGCCTCGGCCCGTGGCTTGCTACAGTGCCAACCCATGCACACCCGTCTCAGCCCCTCCACCGCCCTGCTCCTGACCGTCCCGCCCCTGATGTGGGCGGGCAACGCCGTGGTAGGCCGCATGGTGAGCGAACTCGTGCCGCCCATGATGCTCAACCTGCTGCGCTGGGCGCTGGCCGGCCTGATCCTGCTGCCCCTGGCAGCCTGGGTCCTCAAGCGCGACAGCGGGATGTGGCAACACTGGCGGCGCTTCTCCATGCTGGGCCTGCTCAGCGTGGGCGCCTACAACGCCCTGCAGTACCTGGCCCTCAAGACCTCCTCGCCTATCAACGTCACCCTGGTGGCCGCCAGCATGCCGATCTGGATGCAGCTCATCGGCCGCCTGTTCTTTGCAGCGCCCGTATCAAGGCGCCAGCTGCTGGGCGCCCTGCTCTCGATCAGCGGCGTGCTGCTGGTGCTCAGCCGCGGCCACCTCGACACGCTGCTGCAGGTCCAGCTGCTGCCGGGCGACATCTACATCCTGATCGCGTCCATCTGCTGGGCTTTCTACAGCTGGATGCTGGCGCGCCCGGGCGGCGAGCCGCACACCATCCGCGGCGACTGGGCGGCTTTCCTGATGGCGCAGATCGTCTTCGGCCTGGTCTGGTCGGCCCTCTTTGCCGCCGGCGAATGGGCCGTGGTGGACCAGCCGGTGCGCTGGGGCTGGCCACTGGCTGCGGCCCTGGTCTTCGTGGCCGTGGGACCGGCCTTGCTGGCCTACCGCGCCTGGGGCATCGGCGTGCAACGCGCCGGCCCCACGGTCGCCAGCTTCTTCGGCAACCTCACGCCCCTGCTCGCGGCGCTGATGTCCGCCGCCCTGCTGGGCGAGCTGCCGCAGCTGTACCACGGCGGCGCCTTCGTGCTCATCGTCTGCGGCATCGTGGTGTCCTCGGCGCGACGCTGAAGGCCCGGACTCAGCGCTGGGGCAGGTAGCGCCCGCCGCGGATTTCGGTGAAGTAGACCTTGCGCTCGGTGTCGCCGTTGGCGTCGAACACGATCTCCTGCTGCAAGCCGCGATAGGGTCCCGAGCGCAGGGCCGCGGCTTTCAGGGTTTCGCCCTTGGCGCTGTTCTTCAGGGCCGTGAGCACCACGGTGGCCGCATCGTAGGCCGAAATGGAACTGTAGCCCGGCGCGCGCTGGAAGCGCTTGAAATAGGCTTCGGTGAAATTGTGGAACCGGGGCGTCTCGTCGTCACGGTCGTAGTTCTGCACGATCAGCAGCCCTTCGACCACTTCGCCGCCGAGTTCGATCAACTGCTCGGTGGCGGCCCACTCCGAAGCGGCGATGGGCAGGCGCGGTGCCAGGCGCCGGGCCTGCTGCGCCAGCCGGGCCACGTCCAGCGCGCCGGAGATGAAGAGCATGCCGTCGGGCTTGCCGGCCAGCATGCGCCCGACGACCAGCGAGAAGTCCGTCTGGGGCCCGGATTCGTAGGGCACCTCGGCAGCCAGTTGCCCGCCTTGCAACTGGACGGTGGCGCGAAATTCCTTGAGCCAGGATTCCGTGAAGTTGCGGTTGCGCGTGTCATAGGCCACGGCGATGCGCTGCTGCCCGCGCCCGCCCAGCACCCGTGCATAGTCGCGCGCGTTGTCGCGCGTGGTGCGATTGATGCGGAACAGGTTGTCGTCCTTGCCGTAGAAGTCCATCGAGGTGATGGTCGGGCTGATCTGGAAGATGCCGGCCTGCCCGGTGATGGGCACGATGACTTCAGCCATGCTGCTGGTGAAGGGGCCGATCACGGCTTCGACCTTGGCAGCCACCAGCTCCTGGGCCGAACGCGCGGCGGTTTCCTTGCTCTGCGCGTCGTCGCGCTCGATCAGCTCGACCATGCGGCCGTCGACGCCACCGTCCCGGTTGAACTGCTCGACCGCCAGGATCACCCCGTTGAGCCCGGACTGGCCATTGTCGGAATTGGGACCTGTGAGACCGCCGATGAAGCCGATCTTGATGGGCGCCTTGGGCCCGCAACCCGCCAGCAGCAAGCCCGCCAGGGCCAGGACCGTCAGCCACGTACGCTTGTTCATCGCAACTCCTTCAAGTGACAACCAGGGATGAAATTTGATTTATCCAAATTTATCATTTTTGTTATAATTAATCAAATTTTCAAACCTAGCCCCATGACGCAAGCCCAGCACTTGCCGACCCTGACCCCGGCGGCCGGGAAGGTAACGCCTACGAACTCCTGGCCGGCACGCTGGCGCCAGGCCTGGGAACAGTCGCTGGGCTTCAGGCTGCTGACGCTGGGCCTCATGCCTCTGCTGCTGGCCTTCCCGGTCGTGATCACCATCCTGGTCGTCGTCGGGGGCGACCGGGCTGAGAGCCTGATGGAGGTCAACCTGCGCAGCAACCTGGCCGGCTCGCGCAACTACCTGGAGCAGTTGCGCAGCGAAGCCGCCACGCGTACCCGCCAGCTCGCGACCTCCGAGCGGCTGATGAGCCTGGTCGATCCGCACACCGCCAACCGCGAACTCAACCAGGCCCTGAGTGTCATGGCGCGCAGCGGCGGCCTGGACTTCCTCATCGTCGCCTCCAGCGACGGGCGCGTCATCGGCTCAAGCACAGGCCTGCCCCCCGGCACCACGCTGCCCGACTCCCATGTGATCCGCCAGGCGCGCCTCGGCGTTGCCAGCGCGGCCTTCGAACTGTTCCCTGCCGACCAGCTGGGTTCCTTTTCGCCGCAGTTCGCGGCTCAGGCGCGCGTGGTGCCCGCCCCGCCCCCGGCCACGGAAACCGGCCCGCCGACGCCGGGCCTGCTGATCCATGCGGCGGCGCACTTTCCGCTGGCCGTGAACAGCCCGGACGCCATCCTGGTCGGCGGCATCCTGGTCAATCGCAACGAGGCGCTGATCGAGCACATGCGGGAAATCATCTACCCGCTGGGCACCCTGCCCGGGGACGCCGAAGGCGTGACCGCGATCTACATCGACGGCCTGGAAGTGGCGGTCAGCCGCCAGCGCCAGCGCGGAGAGCGTACGCTGGGCACCGTGGCCCCGCCCGCGGTGTTGCATACGGTGCTCGGACAGGGCAAGCCCTGGCTAGGCCAGCTCAACTTTGATGGTGATCGCTACATGAGCGGCTTCGAGCCGCTGGAGGACAGCGAGGGCCGGCGCATCGGCATGATCGGCGTGCGTTTCCCGGCGGCCCCCTACCAACAGGCGGCGTTGCTGCTGCTGGGCGCCGTGGCCGGCCTGCTGGCCCTGACCATGCTGACCATCTCGCTGCTGTTCCTGCGCACCGGGCGCGAACTGACACAGCGCCTGCACCGCATCGGCGAGACCATGACGGCGGTCAGCCGGGGCGACCGGCTGGCCCGGGTCGGCCGGCTGCAGCGCCAGGACGAGCTGGGCGCGCTGGCCAACCACTTCGACGGCCTGCTCGACACTATCGCGGCGCAGGACGCGGAGCAGCAGCTGGCCCGCCAGGGCATTGCCGACGAGGCCTCGCGCCGTCGCACGCTGTTCGAGAAAGTGCACGACGGCATTGTCATCCTCAATCCGGACGGCACCGTGTTCGAGGCCAACCCGCGCTTCGCCGACATGCTGGGCTACAGCCCGCTGGAGGCCCAATACCTGCAGATCGAGGATTGGGACGCCGGCCGCGCCGGAGCCGGGCTTTTCAGGCAACTGGCCCATGCCAGCACGGTCGGGCGCACCTTCGAATCGGAGATCCGTCAGCGCGATGGCAGCACCTTACCAGTCGAAATCTCGCTGAGCCGAACCGAATGGGCCGGCCAGGTCTTCATCTTCTGCCTGGTGCGCGATATCGCCGAACGCAAGGCGACGGAGATCGAGCTCGACCAGTACCGCCGCACGCTCGAAGCGCTGGTGGAGCAGCGTACCAAGGAACTGAACGAGCGCTCCGAGCAGCTCGATGCCATCTTCGCGCTGAGCCCGGACGGCTTTGTCTCCTTCGACCCGCAGGGGCGCGTCAATTTCGTCAACGGCGCCTTCCTGCGCATGGCCGGGCTGGAAGGCATGGACATCGTGGGCAAGGATGAGCCGGCGTTCACGGCGCTGCTGCGCGGCAAGTGCCTGCCGCAAGCGATGTTCCAGGGCGTGACCACGCTGCGCAGCGAACTCGACCAGCAGTCTGCGGGCAGCGCCCCGGTGTCGAACCGGCGTCAGCTGTTCGAACTGGCCGCCCCGGCCAGCCGGGTTCTGGAGGTGGGGCTGCGTCTGGCCGAGAAGGCCAGCAACGTGTCCTACATCCTGCACTTCCGGGACGTGACGTACGAGACCGAGGTCGACCGCATGAAGAGCGAGTTCCTGAGCACCGCAGCACACGAGCTGCGCACGCCCATGGCCAGCATCTACGGCTACACCGAATTGCTGCGCGCCCGCGAATTCGACGCACCCCGGCGCCAGCAGCTGCTGGAGACCATCTCGCGCCAGTCCCAGCTCATGTCTTCCATCATCAACGAGCTGCTCGACCTCGCACGCATCGAGTCACGCCGCGGCAAGGACTTCGTGATCGAGCGCCACGCGCTGCAGGACATCCTGGCCGAGGCAGTCAGCGGCTACAAGGTCCCGGCGGGCCGTAGCAGCCCGGTCGTCGTGCAACCGGACCAGCCGCTGTATGTGGAGGTGGATCAGCAGAAGATCCTGCAGGCCCTGCTCAACATCCTCTCCAACGCCTACAAGTACTCACCCAGGGGGGGTGAGGTGCACGCCAGCCTGCAGGTCGACGACACGCCCGGAGCGCGGCGGGTGGGCATCGAGGTACGCGACCAGGGCATCGGGATGAAACCCGAGGAGCTGGCACGGGTGTTCGAGCGCTTCTACCGGGCCGATGCCAGCGGCAACATCCCCGGCACGGGGCTGGGCATGAGCATCGTGAAAGAGATCGTCGAGCTGCACCGGGGCGAAGTGCGCCTGGCCAGCGAAGCCGGCCGCGGCACCACCGTGCTGCTGTGGCTGCCACTGGCCGAATAGATCGGGGCCCGCGACCGCGGCTGGCCCATCAGGCGCGAGGGGGCCGCTGGCTGCTACCGGTTCAGAAGCCCGTCGCCTGCATGCCGATCGGGTTGCCGGTCTTGTCCTTGACGGACGCAATGATCCTGAAGGCCGCCGCCTGCACACGGGTGGGCAAGCGCACGAAACTGCTCTGCTGCACCAGTTCGTCACCGTGCATGAAGGACCAGGCGAAGAACTTCAGGGCGGGCAAAACGTCTTGCGGCTTCTCGGCCACCTGCGGCACGACAACGAAGGTTCCCATGGTGATGGGCCAGGCACCGCGCCGGTTCATGTTCGTCAGCGTGGTCGTGAAGTTGCCGCTGCTGACCCAGTCACTAGCCGACAGCGCGGTACGGAAGCTGTCGCTGGACGGGTTCAGGAATTCACCCGTGGCATCGGCCAGCTGCACCGCGGTGAGCTGGTAGTCCCGCACATAACCGAAATCGACATAGCTGATGCCACCCACCGTTTCGCGCACCGCCTTGGAAACCCCCTCGCTGCCTTTCGCCGCGATGAAGTGTGCGGGCCACGTGATGCTGTTCTTGACGCCAAACTGCGCCTGCCAGTCCGGGTGGACCTTGGCCAGATAGTCGGTGTAGTTGTAGGTGGTGCCCGAGCCGTCACTGCGCACGATGACCTTGATCGGCAGATTGGGCAAGGCCAGGCCCGGGTTGAGCTGGGCAATCTCGGGCGCATTCCACTGGGCGACTTGCCCCATGAAGATGCGCGCCAGCACGGTGCCATTCAGTCGCAGCTGGCCGTCGGCGATCCGGGGCAGGTTCACCACGGGTGTGATGCCCGTGATGGCGATCGGAAACACCAGCAGCCCGTCCTTGTCCAGTTCGGCGCGTGTCGGTGCGACATCAGTCGCGCCATAGCCCACCTCGCGCGCCTTGATCTTGCGCACACCGGCCGAGGAGCCGGCCGATTCGTAGGCCAGCTTGTGACTGGTGGCGCGCTCGTAGGCGGCACCCCAGCTGCGGTAGATCGGTGCTGCGGCAGATGAGCCGGCCCCTGTGAACGTATCAGCCCAGGCACCGCAGGCGGTCACGGCCAGCCATGCGGCGGCAAATCCCAAGGAGATCTTCTTTTTTGTCATCATTCCAATCCATCCATTCATGACCGCGCCCGCCCGTTCCGCGCAAGGGGATCGGAACATCATGTCCTCCGCCAGGGTGCGGTCAGACCGGGATGACAAGGGGTGTTCGGGCTGGCTGGCAGAGCCAGCCTCAGGCGCGCAGGCGACTGCGAAATGCAGATACCCGCTGCTGCATTTTAAGGGGAAACCCTTGGCCGCCTGAGGCGGACCGGTCATGCGGCGCAGGTCGCGTCGGGCTGGACCGGCTCAATACGTGCCGGGATAGGCGCCACCGTCGGCCAGCACGTTCTGGCCGTTGATGTAGCCGCCGTGCTGGCTGCACAGGAAGGCGCAGATGGCGCCGAACTCCTCGGGGGTGCCGAAACGCTGGGCCGGGATGGTCATGCGGCGCGCGTTGGCGATGTCTTCGATGGGCTTGCCGGTCTTCTGCGCCGCACCCTGCATGGTGTGCTTGAGGCGGTCGGTATCGAAGGCGCCGGGCAGCAGGTTGTTGATGGTCACGCCCTTGGCAGCAATCCGTGCATTGCGCGCCACGCCGGCCACGAAGCCGGTCAGGCCGCTGCGCGCGCCGTTGGACAGGCCCAGGATGTCGATCGGCGCCTTCACCGCGCTGGAGGTGATGTTGACGATGCGGCCGTAGCCGCGCGCGGCCATGCCGTCCACCGTGGCCTTGATCAGCTCGATGGGCGTGAGCATATTGGCGTCCACCGCCTTGATCCAGGCCTCGCGGTCCCAGTCGCGGAAGTCGCCGGGCGGCGGGCCGCCGGCGTTGGTGACGACGATGTCGAAGTCCTTGCGCTGGGCGAAGATCGCCTCGCGCCCGGCCACGGTGGTGATGTCCACCGGCACGGCGATGACCTGCACCCCGGGGGCTTCGGCCTTGAGGCTGGCCGCTGCGGCATTCAGTGCTTCCGCACCACGCGCCACGATCACCACGTTCACGCCTTCACGCGCCAGCGCCTGCGCGCAGCCATAGCCCAGGCCCTTGCTCGCGCCGCCGACCAGCGCCCACTTGCCTTTGATTCCGAGATCCATGATGTTTTCCTGTGAGTAAAAGTCGAATGAAAGAAATGATACGTGGACTGTCGCGTTCCCGCCGTGGCCAGGCCTTCAGTCGGCAGGCAGGCGCGCGGCCCGGCTGAACACGAAGATACCAACCAGCACCAGCACGGTGCCGGCCAGCACCCAGCCGGTGAAGGGTTCGCCCAGCAGCCACACACCCATGAGGATGGTGGACAGGGGCCCCACCATGCCGGCCTGCGCTGCCGCGCCGGCGCCGATGCGCTCGATGGCCATCATGACCAGCAGCACCGGCACCGCCGTGCAGGCTGTGGCGTTGAGCAGGGAGAGCCAGAGCACCTCGGGCGCCACCTGCGCGGCCGACAGCGGGCGCAGCAGCAGAAACTGCAGGATGCAGAACAGGCAGGCCGCGCTGGTGGCCAGGCCCACGAGGCGCAGCGAACCCAGGCGCCGCACGAGCTCCCCGCTGTAGCTGAGGTAAAGCGCATAACTCACGGCACTCAGGAAGACCAGCAGCGTGCCCCAGGCCACGTCGGCCCCGGCCAGCGTGACCTCACGCCCGAAAACCAGCATCACGCCCGCGTAGCTGATCAGCACGCCACCGAACTGCGCGCGGCTGACGCGCCGGCCGTAGAACAGCAGGCCGATCAGCAGCACGATGGTGGGGGTGAGGTACAGAACCAGACGCTCGAGCGAAGCGGTGATGTAGGCCAGGCCGGCAAAGTCGAGGAAGCTGGCCAGGTAATAACCGCAAAAGCCCAGACCCAGCACGCCCAGCCAGTCGCGTGGTGTGAGCGCGGCCTGGCCGCGGCTGGCCCACCAGGCCATGACCGCAAACAGCGGCAGTGCAAACAGCATGCGGTACATGATGAGCGTGACCGCATCCACCCCGTAACGGTAGGCCAGCTTGACGATGATGGCCTTGCCGCTGAAGGCGATGGCACCCGCCATCGCCAGCATCAGACCGGTTGCTATGTTTTTGCTAGCGCTCTGTGCCGGCACGTCGGACAACTCAGAAACCGGCCGCCTGCCCGTCTCGGCGCGCGTCGCTGGCGGCCACGTAACCCTGCACCTTGGGGTCACCGGCACGCCAGATGAACTGGCCCGCGCCGAAGTCCTGGTAGGAGTCGTTGATGACTTCCATGCGGTGACCGCGCGCGGACAGGCCCTGCACGGTGGCCGGGTTCATGGTCGCCTCCACGTTGATCTCGAAACCCGCGTTGTAGCGCCAGCGCGGCGCATCACAGGCGGTCTGCGGGTTCTGCCCGTAGTCCAGCATGCGCACCAGGGTCTGCAGATGACCTTGGGGCTGCATATTGCCGCCCATCACGCCGAAGCTCATCACCGGCTGGCCATCTTTCGTGAGGAAGGCCGGGATGATGGTGTGGATGGGCCGCTTGCCCGGCGCCACCAGGTTGGCCGTGTTCAGGCCGTTGGCGTCCACGTTGAAGCCGTGGCCGCGGTTCTGCAGGCTGATGCCGAAGGTCGGCTCCACGCAACCCGAGCCAAAGCCCATGAAGTTGCTCTGGATGAAGCTGATCATCATGCCGTTCTCGTCGGCCGCCGTCAGGTAGATGGTGCCGCCCTTGACCGGGTTGCCGGCCTTGAAGTCCTGCGCCTTTTTCATGTCGATCAGCTTGGCGCGGCTGCTCAGGTAGGCGTCGTCCAGCATCTGCTCCGGCGTCACCTGCATGGCCGAAGGCTCGGCCACGTAGCGGTAGACGTCGGCAAAGGCCAGCTTCATGGCCTCGATCTGCAGGTGCTGCGAATCCACGCTGTCCACGGGCAGGCTGCCCAGGTCGAACTTGTCCAGGATGCCCAGCGCCATCTGCGCGGCGATGCCCTGGCCATTGGGCGGGATCTCGTGCAGGGTATAGCCGCGGTAGTTTTTGGCCAGGGGCTGCACCCACTCGGGCTGGTAGGCGGCCAGGTCGCTGGCCTTGAGCACGCCACCGCATTCGGCAGCGAATTTCGCCAGCGCCTGGGCGATCTCGCCGCGGTAATAGGCCTCGCCCTTGCTCTGCGCGATGGCGCGCAAGGCGCGCGCCGCCGCCTTGAACTGGAACAGCTCGCCCACCTGGGGCGCACGGCCCCATGGGAGGAAGGATTGGGCAAAACCCGGCACGCCCTGCAGCTCGGGCGTGGCAGCGGCCCATTTCTGCTGCACCACCACGGGAATGAGATAACCGCGCTCGGCGATCTCGATGGCCGGCTCCAGCAGGTCGGCAAAGGGCAGCTTGCCGAAACGCTCGCTCAGGGCCACCCAGCCAGCCACGGCGCCGGGCACGGTGACGGAATCGATGCCGCGCTTCGGGGGCGTCTTGGCGCCATCGCCGTACTTGTTCTTGAAGTACTCGGGGGTCCAGCCTTGCGGCGCACGGCCGGAGGCGTTGAGGCCGTGCAGTTCCTTGCCGTCCCACAGGATGGCAAAGGCGTCGCTGCCCAGGCCGTTGCTGACCGGCTCGCAAATCATCATGGCCGCCGCCGCGGCAATGGCGGCGTCCACCGCATTGCCGCCCTTCTGCATCATGCGCAGGCCAGCCTGCGCGGCCAGCGGGTGCGAGGTGGAGACGACGTTGCGCGCGAAGACCGGCAGGCGCGTGCTGGGATAGGGGGTGCTGTAGTTGAAGTTCATGATGTCAGGGTCCTGTTGTGCTCCGCTCATTCACATGAATGCACGGGCTTTTTCGAGAACGCCGCAGAACCGGCTTCGCCGGGCTGCTGGCGTTGTCCCCCACCGGGGGAAGGCGCCCTCAGGGGCGACACAGGGGGGCTTCATTAGTCCGCAGTGATCTTGCGCTCGGTGATGACTTTTTTCCATTTGGCCGACTCCGCCTTCACCACGGCCGCGAAGGCCTGCGGCGTGCCACCGGTGGTTTCAGCACCCAGGCGGGCAAAACGCTCCTTGAGTTCAGGCTCGGCCAGGGCGGCGTTCACCGCCTGGTTGACGCGCGTCACGATCTCGGGCGACAGGCCGCGCGGGCCATACACGCCGAACCATGTGACGGACTCGAAGCCCGGCAGCAGCTCGGACACCGCCGGCAGCTCGGGCGCCAGCGTGCTGCGCTTGGGGCTGGTCACGGCCAGGGCACGCAGTTTGCCGTCGCGCACATGCGGCATGCCCGAGACCACGGAGTCGAACAGCACGTCGACCTTGCCGCTGATCAGATCGGCAATCGACAGGCCGGTGCCGCGGTAGGGAATATGCACGAGGAAGGTGCCGGACTGTGACTTGAAGTTCTCGGTGGAGAGATTGGAGATGGTGCCGTTGCCGCTAGAGGCGTAGTTCAGCCGCCCCGGGTTCTTGCGCGCATAGTCGATGAACTCGCGCAGGGTCTTGGCCGGTGAACTCATGGGCACCAGGATGACCTGCGGCGAACTGGCCACATAGACGATGGGCGTGAAGTCCGCCTCGGCGTTGTAGGGCATCCTGGGGTTGATGGCCGGGCCGATGCTGTGCGTGCTGGAGGTCGTGAGCAGCAGGGTGTAGCCGTCGGCCGGGGCCTGCGCTGCGGCCAGCGCACCGATGGTGCCGCCGGCGCCGGGCTTGTTGTCGACCACGATGGACTGGCCCAGCTTCTTCGCCAGTTCCTGGGACAGCGCACGCGACAGGATGTCGGTGGCGCCGCCCGCGGGGAAAGGCACGACCAGGCGCACCGGCTTGGCCGGCCAGGTCTGGGCCGAGACTGACAGGCTCAGACCGACGGCCAGCAGGCCGAGCAGGGTTTTGAACTTCATCTGGGTCGCTCCTCTGAAAGGGGTTCCGAAAAGGCAAGAACGGCACCCGTGGGTGCCGTTCTGATCGGGGAAGGGCAGGTAACTCAGTCCTCGACGAACGCTTCCTCGCGCTTGGACTTGATCGATGGCAGCAGCACGATCACCAGCAGCAGCGCCGCCGCAGCCAGCAGGCCAGCCGACAGCGGACGCGTGACCAGCACGCTCCAGTCACCTCGCGACAGCAGCAGCGCGCGACGCAGGTTCTCTTCCATCATCGGGCCCAGGATGAGGCCCAGCAGCAGCGGAGCGGGTTCGACCCCCAGCTTGATGAAGCCGTAGCCGATGACGCCGAACATGGCCACCATCCAGACGTCCCAGGTGTTGTTGTTGGTCGAGTACACACCCACGGCGCAGAACAGCACGATGGCCGGGAACAACCAGCGATAGGGCACCGACAGCAGCTTGATCCAGATGCCGATCAGCGGCAGGTTCAGCACGATCAGCATCAGGTTGCCGATCCACATGGAGGCGATCAGGCCCCAGAACAGCTCGGGGTTGCTGGTCATCACCTGCGGGCCGGGCTGGATGTTGTGGATGGTCATGGCACCGACCATCAGCGCCATCACCGGGTTGGGCGGAATGCCCAGCGTCAGCAGCGGGATGAAGGAGGTCTGCGCACCGGCATTGTTGGCGGCTTCAGGCGCGGCCACACCGCGGATATTGCCCTGGCCGAAAGGCACCTCGCCCGGCTTGAGCTTGGTCTTCTTCTCGATGGAGTAGGCAGCAAACGCCGACAGCAGCGCACCGCCGCCGGGCAGGATGCCCAGCATCGAGCCCAGGGTCGTGCCGCGCAGCACGGCCGGGATCATGCGCTTGAAGTCTTCCTTGGACGGGTAGATGTTGGTGACGTTGCCGGTGAACACCTCGCGCTTGTCTTCGGGGTGCGACAGGTTCTGGATGATTTCGCCGTAACCGAACACACCCATGGCGATCACGATGAAGCCGATGCCATCGGTCAGCTCAGGGATGTCGAAGGAGTAGCGTGCCACCCCGGAATTCACGTCGGTACCGACCAGGCCCAGCAGCAGGCCCAGGATGATCATCGCGATCGCCTTGAGCAGCGAGCCCGAGGCCAGCACCACGGCGCCGATCAGGCCCAGCACCATCAGCGAGAAGTATTCGGCCGGGCCGAACTTGAAGGCAACTTCCGTCAGCGGTGCTGCGAAGGCCGCCAGGATCAGCGTACCGACGCAACCGGCAAAGAAGGAGCCCAGGCCAGCCGCAGCGAGCGCCGGGCCGGCGCGGCCCTTGCGCGCCATCTGGTAACCGTCGATCACGGTCACCACCGAGGACGATTCACCCGGCAGGTTGACCAGGATGGCGGTGGTGGAGCCGCCGTACTGGGCGCCGTAATAGATACCGGCCAGCATGATCAGCGCGGCCACCGGCGGCAGCGCATAGGTGGCCGGCAGCAGCATGGCGATGGTGGCGATCGGGCCCACGCCCGGCAGCACACCGATCAGCGTGCCCAGCAGCACGCCGATGAAGGCGTACATCAGGTTCTGGAAAGTGAAGGCGACGCCGAAACCCAGCGCGAGGTTGTTGAATAGTTCGAATTCCATGATCTTGTACTCCTCAACCCGTGATGAAAGCAGGCCAGACCTGGAACTGCAGGTTGAGCAGTTTCACGAACGCACCGTAGCTGATGAAGGCCAGGAGGGTGGCCAGGATCAGCACCTCGCGCAGCTTGAACTTCTCGCCCGCCAGGCTGGCCAGGATGGTCAGGCCGTAGATGGCGGCGATCAGGCCCATGGCGGGGATGCCCAGCTTGGGCAGGCCGCCGAGCAGGATGCCGAACAGCACGTTGGCACCGATGATGTAGAGCAGCGGGCGCCAGGCCATGCCGCCCAGCTTGTCGCCGGTTTCCGTCGGGGTGACCACGCCCTTGAACATGATCATCGCGCCCAGGACCGCCAGAAGGATGCCCAGCAGCAGCGGGAAGTAACCGGGGCCCATGCGGGCACCGGTGCCGATGTTGTAGGTGGTTGCCCCGATGGCAAATGCACCACCCACGATGGTGAACATCAGGCCGGAGTAAAAATCTTTTTCACTCTTGATGAATCTCACGAAATTGTCTCCTACGGGCCGCGCCCGAAACACACGGGATTCTGCCCCGGAATAGCGCTCATGCCGGATGTGGATTACACCTATGCCTCCCCCGGTAGCACGGGGCAATCAGCAGGGAATACCCTAGGTTGCACCACGGCGTGCGCCGTGGCGGTGCCCCGGTCAGGAGCAGGTCAGGCAGCGACCTGCCTCAGGTGAGCGGCGGCGTGGCGCCGAGCACCTCGTCGATCACCGTCAGCCCCTCGGCCACGCGCAAGGCACCCGCCAGGCGCAGCGGGCGCATGCCGTCGGACACGGCCTGGCGCTTGAGCGCGTCGATGTTGGGCTCCTTGCTGACCCTGTCCTTGAAGGCTTCGGAAATGACCAGCAGCTCGTACAGGCCCATGCGCCCCTGGAAACCCGTCATGCGACAGTCCACGCAGCCCACCGGCTTGAAGGGCTTGTAGCCGCCGCTGATGTTCCAGGGCTTGACCATCTCGGCCAGGTGCTCCCTGGTGGCCGTCTCGTCGCGCACCTTGCACTGCGCGCACAGCGTGCGCACCAGGCGCTGCGCCAGCACGCCCAGCACGGTGGCATTGAGCAGGTAGGGCGGGATGCCCAGCTCCATCAGTCGCGTGATGGCCGAAGGCGCGTCGTTGGTGTGCAGGGTGGAGAAGACCAGGTGGCCGGTGAGCGCGGCCTGCACCGCCATCTCGGCGGTTTCCAGGTCGCGGATTTCGCCCACCATGATGATGTCCGGGTCCTGCCGCATCAGCGCGCGCAGGCCCTCGGGGAAACCGAAGTCCAGTTGCGGCTGCACCTGGGTCTGGTTGAAGGCCGGCTCGATCATTTCGATCGGGTCTTCAACCGTGCTGACGTTGACCTCTTCCGTCGCCACGCGCTTCAGGGTGGAGTACAGCGTGGTGGTCTTGCCCGAGCCCGTGGGGCCGGTGACGAGGATGATGCCGTGCGGGCGTTTCACCAGCGCCTCCCAGCGCTGCGCGTCGTGCGGGCTGAACCCCAGCTCGGCCAGGTCCTTGACCGTGGTGTCCGGGTCGAAGATACGCATGACCATCTTCTCGCCGAAGGCCGTGGGCAGGGTGGAAATCCGCATTTCCACCTCGTCGCCACCGGGGTTGCGCGTCTTGATGCGGCCGTCCTGCGGGCGGCGTTTCTCGACCACGTCCATGCGGCCCAGCAGCTTGATGCGCGCCGTCATGGCGGTGAGCACGCCCATGGGCATCTGGTAGACCGGGTGCAGCACGCCGTCGATGCGGAAGCGGATCACGCCCTGCTCGCGCCGCGGCTCCAGGTGGATGTCACTGGCGCGCTGGTCGAAGGCGTACTGCCACAGCCAGTCCACCACCTGCACCACGCTCTGGTCGTTGGCGTCGAGCTGCTTGTTGCTCTTGCCCAGCTCCACCAGCTGTTCGAAGCTGGAGCCGGTGTTGCCGCTGCCCGACTTCATGGCCGAACGCACCGACTTGGCCAGCGCGAAGAACTCGGCCGTGTAACGCGTGATCTCACCCGGGCTGGCGATCACACGGCGCACGCTGCGGCGGGTCTGGCGTTCCACCTCGCCCACCCAGTCGGTGATGTAGGGCTCGGCCGTGGCCACCACCACCTCGGTGGGCAGCACCTGGACCGGCAGCACGCGATGCCGCTCGGCGTAGGCCGCGCTCATGGAGTCGGCCACCTTGCCCACGTCCACCTTGAGCGGGTCGATGCGCAGGTAATCCAGCCCGGCGCGCCCGGCCAGCCATTGCGTGAGGCTCTCCACATCCAGCGGCTTGTGGTCAACGGCCCGGCGGATCGAGACACTGGCCAGGCGCAGCAGCGGATGCTGGGCGCTCTCGGCCTGCGAACAGCGCGCGATGGTGCGCTGCGCCTCGTCCTCGGCGATCACGCCGTCGGCCTGCAGCCACTCGACCAGGCGGCGCCAATCCACCGGCCCCACGTGCTCGGACTTGGACAGGCTCTTGAGTTTGGGCTGGGCGCTCATGGGTGTTTACAGATCAGCAATCGGTTTGAAGCCGCGCAGCCATTTGGGCGCCGGCAGGCCCCACTGAGTCTGGATGATTTCCGCCCGCTCGGCAAGCACGGCGCGCTTCGGGCGCGAGGGCGTGCGCTGGGCCAGCACCACGGTGTTGCCTTCACGCGTCGCCTTGAAGGCCCAGACCGCCTCCTTGCCGAAGGCGGCAGCGATCTTGTCCACACTCTTCGCATAGCTGGAGGAGCGGCCGAAGAGGTTGACCGTCATGCAGCCCTCCTCCGTCAGCATGCGGCGGCAATGGGCGTAGAACTCGGCACTGTCGAGCACCGGCGCGGCGGCCTCGTGGTCGTACAGGTCCACCTGCAGCGCGTCCACCGTGCCAAACCACTCGGGCTTCTGGATTTCCTTCGCGGCATCGGCCAGGATCACCTGCATGCGAGTCGAATCTGCCGGCAGCTTGAACCAGCCACGGCAGGCGTGCAGCACCTGTGGATTGAGTTCGATGGCGGTGGTCTTCATGCGCAGGACCTTGGCGCAGAACTTGGTCAGCGAACCCGCCCCCAGGCCAAGCTGCACGGCCTGGCGCTTGGGCACGGTGTCCGGCTCCACGAACAGTATCCAGGCCATCATGCGCTGGATGTATTCGTGCACCAGGCGCGTCGGGTCCCGGGTATCCATGGAACCCTGGATCCAGATCGAATCCAGGTGGAGATGGCGGATGGGGCCCTCGTCGGAGAACTGGACTTCGGGGAGGGGGGGGTGCTTCTTGGTCAAGGTGAGGGGATTATCGCTTTCGTTTTTTGCTGGCCGTGGGTGGTTTTGACTGCGTCGCCTGGTCTACCCCCCACTCATCCCCCCGCCCTTCTCTACCCCCGCCGGGGTAGAGAAGGGGGCCTTGATTTGGTGGTTGGTGTTCTGGCCAGGCTTCTACGACGAGTGAGGTCGCCGGCGTTTGTGAAACGCCTGCATTTCCAGCATGCGGTCGTAGTCAAAGGGTGCTGACCTTTGCGCCCCGAACGGCGGCCGCGAGCGGCCTGCCGTGAACGAGTCAAGATTGCGCCGCGCTTCTACTGTCTCGTTGCTGGCCGGCGCAGCCGCCAGCCGTGGCGTACAAATTTGTTCGGTATCTCTACGACCGCTGGCCGATGGTCGAGATGAGCCAACCCGCACCGCGACCTCACGTGCCGTAGAAGCGCAGCCGGCGCGCCCCGGTCAAATCAGGGCCCCCTTCTCTACCCCGGCGGGGGGAGAGAAGGGCGGGGGGATGAGTGGGGGGCAGATCAGCCTCGCAGAGAAAAAACCTCACTCAGCGAGTAATCACAACAACCCAGCCCGAACCACAGCCTCCCGCCAGGCGCCCAGCTTGCGATCAAAACTCCAGCTCGCGTTGGCCGGGCTGGTAGAAGGCAGTTTGATCAGGGGAAAGTGCTCGACCCCCAGACTGCTGCGCACCAGCTTCGCGTGCTTATAGCTCTCACCCCCGTTGTGCACGATCAACTGCAGCTGCGGGCATTGCACCTTGAGTGCAGCGAAGTCGTTCACCTCGGCGTTGCGGATGGACGTGTCCAGGCTGCCCTCGCGTTCGCAACTCGCGTACACGTCCCAGACGCCCAGGCCGCGTGCCAGCAACCAGGCACAACGCCGCTCGTACTCGTCCGGTCCAGGCAGAGGATGCTGCGGCCACACGGCCTGAAGGATCTTCCAGAAGTGGTTTTGCGGATGCCCGTAGTACTGCTGCGCCCGCAGGGAAGCGATGCCGGGGAAGCTGCCGAGGACGAGAAGACGGGTCCCAGAGCCCACCAGCGGCGGCAGGCCATGCAGGCGTTGAGAACTCATGCCGACGAGGCGCTCGCCGCTTGCAAGCGCGGCAAGGCTACCTTTGAATTCTCGCGCGTCTGTCGCTCCAGCGTTGCGGGGTCCAGTCCTCGCAATCCAGCCAGCACCTGCGCAATCCGCGGCAACTCCCCGGGCTCATTGCGCCCCTGCGCTTCGCCATTGGCACGCTGCTCTGCCGTCGTGTACAGCCAGTGCGGCGGCATGTCAGGTGCATCCGTCTCCAGCACGATGGCATCCAGCGGTAGTTCGGCCGCCAGCCGGCGCAGGTTCTGCGCGCGCTCGTAAGTCAGCGCCCCGCCAAAACCCAGCTTGAGCCCCAGGGCGATGAAGGCCTGCGCCTGCTGCGGGCTGCCGTTGAAGGCATGGGCGATGCCCTGCCATGGATTGCCATTGCCCACGGCACGCAAACCCTTGAGCAGCATGTCCGCGGATCGGCGCACGTGCAGGATCACCGGTAGGCCGTGCTTGCGCGCCAGCCTGAGCTGCTCCACAAAAAAGTGTTCCTGCCGCTCGCGCAGCGGGCTCTCACACAGCTCGGGCAGGAAATAGTCCAGCCCGATCTCGCCCACGGCCACCAGGTGCGGATCGTCGCGGTGCTCGGCCAGGGCGGCGTCCAGGCGGGCCAGGTCCTCGTCCTGTGCCTGTTTCACGTACAGCGGATGGATGCCCAGGGCATAACTGTCGCCGAATGCATGGGCCAGTCGGCGCACGTCGGCAAAATGGGCCACCTGCACGGCCGGCAGCACGCAATGCACCACGCCCCGTTCTCGTGCACGGGCCCGCACGGCGGCCACGTCGGCGGCAAATTCAAGCGCATCGAGGTGGCAATGGGTGTCGATCCATCCAGTCATAAGCGGATGATGCCGTAAACAGGGTGAGCCCCCGGGCCGGTACGCATGCAAAAAACGGCCAGCCGTGCTACCGTCTGATCAACGCCGCCCCGGCGGTTCCACACCCCAGGTGTACGCATGCGCCAGCCTGCCCTGTACAGCCGTTCGCCGCGTGGCCCCGCCGCCGCGCCAGACCCGGCCTTGCCTGCTGCGGACGACACCCCTCCCGTTTCCAATCGCCGCTGGCGCGAGCGCCTGCCGCGCTGGCAGGAGCAGCACTGGCGCTGGCTGGCCCTGGCCGCCCTGCTGGCGCTGTTGGTACAAGCCTTCTTTCCGGCCACCCAGCAACGCCGCCTGACCCAGAAGGACATCGACGCGGCCGTGCTCAAGACGCTGGAGACGGCCAACCTGCCCTCGCCGGCCGCCCGTGCCGCTGCCGCCGTGGCCCCCTCGGTGGTGCGCGTCGCCGGTTTTGTCACGGACAAGGATGGCGAAGAGAAAGAACACGGCCTGGGCAGCGGTGTGGTCATCGTGGACAGCGGCGTCATCCTCACCAACCTGCACGTGGTGGCCGGCGCCAACCGCATCGAACTCACCTTCCACGACGGCACGCGCTCGGGCGCCCACATGACGGGCGCACAGATCCACAACGACCTGGCCGTGCTGCAGGCCCAGAAACTGCCCGACGACCTGCACGCAGCCACCCTGCGCTCCACCGCCGATCTGCAGCCCGGCGACGGCGTGGTAGCGGTGGGGTTCCCCTTCGGCATCGGCCCCTCGGTCTCCAGCGGCGTGGTCTCCGGGCTCGGGCGCAGCTTCCGCTCGCACGAGGGCAAGCAGCAGATCGGCAACCTGATCCAGTTCGACGCGGCGGCCAACCCCGGCAATTCGGGCGGGCCCCTGGTCACCATGGACGGCGAGGTGGTGGGCATCGTCACCGCCATCCTCAACCCCTCCGAGCAACGCACCTTCATCGGCATCGGCTTTGCCGTACCCATCGAGAACGCGGCCTCGGCCGCCGGCATGCATCCCTTCTGAACCGCCCCCCTGGAAAGGCCCCTCATGGACAAGAGCTCCCACACCGCCGCCGAGACCTCCCGCCTGATGGAACAGATCCTCTACGAGGTCAAGCGCGTGGTGGTCGGACAGGACCGTTTCCTGGAACGTGTCATGGTGGCGCTGCTGGCCCAGGGCCATCTGCTGGTCGAAGGCGTGCCCGGCCTGGCCAAGACCCTGACCATCAAGACCCTGGCCCAGGTGGTGCAGGGCCAGTTCCGCCGCATCCAGTTCACCCCCGACCTGGTGCCCGCCGACCTGGTGGGCACGCGCATCTACAACCAGAAAAGCGGCGAGTTCAGCACCGCACTGGGCCCGGTCTTCGCCAACCTGCTGCTGGCCGACGAGATCAACCGCGCGCCGGCCAAGGTGCAGAGCGCGCTGCTGGAGGTGATGCAGGAGCGCCAGGTGACCATCGCCGGCACCAGCTACCCTGTGCCGGCGCCCTTTGTGGTCATGGCCACGCAGAACCCCATCGAGACCGAAGGCACCTACCCGCTGCCCGAGGCGCAGGTGGACCGTTTCATGTTCAAGGTGAAGGTGGACTACCCCAGCGAAGAAGAAGAATTCGTCATCGTGCAGCGTGTCACCGGCGCCGCGGTGGCCGTGAGCGCTGTCAGCACCACAGATCAGCTGGCTGCCCTGCAGCGCCATTGCCGCGAGGTCTATGTGGACCCGGCGCTGGTGCAGTACGCGGTGAAACTGGTGGCTGCCACGCGTGAGCCCTTGCGCGCCGGCCTCAAGGACCTCACGCGCTACCTGAGCTACGGCGCCAGCCCGCGCGCCACCATCAGCCTGATCGAAGGCGCGCGTGCCCTGGCCCTGCTGCGCGGGCGCAGCTACGCCCTGCCCGAAGACGTGGGTGATCTGGTGCACGACGTGCTGCGGCATCGCCTGGTGCTGTCCTACGAAGCCCTGTCTGAAGGGCTGGACGCCGACGCACTGATCGACAAGTTCATGGCAAACGTGCCGCTACCGGCCAAGGTGCTGGAGCATGAGCCGAAGGCCGCATGACATGAAGCCGTCAGCCGCACCCACCTCAGAATCCGCCGAGCAGGCGCTGCGCCGGCTCGAGTGGACGGTGCTGCGCCGCCTGGACGGCCTGCTGCAGGGCGACTACCGCAGCCTGCTACGCGGCGCCGGCCTGGACCTGGCCGACCTGCGCGAATACCAGCCCGGTGACGATGTCCGCCACATCGACTGGAACGTCACCGCCCGGCTGCAGGTGCCGCATGTGCGCGTCTACACCGAAGACCGCGAGATGAGCGCCTGGTTCCTGCTGGACCTCAGCCCCTCGGTGGATTTCGGCTCGGGCGAGCGTGCCAAGCGCGAGGTGCTGGCCGACTTCGTGGCCGTGCTGGCACGCCTGCTCACGCGTCACGGCAACCGGGTGGGTGCCGTGCTCTACAACGGTGGCATCCAGGCCGTGCTGCCACCGGGCAGCGGACGACGCCACGTCCTGCAGCTGATCCAGGCCCTGCAAGCCCCGGCCGCGCAGGACAACAACTACCCCGGCGTCACCCGCCTGCAGGACCTGCTGCAACACAGCGCCGCGCTGATGCGCCGGCGCAGCACGGTCTTCGTGCTCTCGGACTTCATCAGTGAAGGTGGCTGGGAACAGCCGCTGGCGCGCCTGGCCCTGCGCCACGAGGTGCTGGCGGTGCGCCTGTACGACCCGCTGGAACAGGAGCTGCCCGACCTCGGCCTGCTGCCCATGCGAGATGCCGAAACCGGCGAGCAACTGCTGGTGGACACGCACGACCCGGGCTTTCGCGCGCGTTTTGCGCAGCTGGCCGCACAGCGCGAGGAGGCCCTGAGGCAGACGCTCTCACGCGCCGGCGTGGACACGCTGGAGCTGGCCACCGACGACGAGCTTGTGTCCACCCTGTTGCGCTTTGCCGAGCTGCGCCGCCAGCGCAGCCGCGCGCGCTCGGCCCCGCCACCGGCCCACCTGCGACTGGTGCGCAGCACGCCCGCGGAGGTGTCGCCATGAACTTTCTCTGGCCCAACATGCTGCTCCTGCTGCTGATCGTGCCGCTGCTGGTGCTGCTCTACCTGTGGCTGCTGCGGCGCAAGCACAAGCTGGCGCTGCGCTACGCCAGCCTGGGCCTGGTCAGGCAGGCCCTGGGCCAGCAATCCACCTGGCGGCGCCATCTGCCGCCGGCCCTGCTGCTGCTGGCCATCACCGCCCTGCTGCTGGCGACGGCACGGCCGCTGGCGGTGATCGTGCTGCCCACGCAGCAGGAAACCATCATGCTGGCCATGGACGTCTCGGGCAGCATGCGCGCCGCCGACGTGTTGCCCAACCGGCTGGTCGCCTCGCAGAACGCGGCCAAGGCCTTCCTGACCGAACTGCCGCGCAACGTGAAGGTGGGCGTCGTCGCCTTTGCCGGCTCGGCCCAGGTGGCGCAGATCCCCACCCACAACCGCGAAGACCTGGTCTCGGCCATCGACCGCTTCCAGCTGCAGCGCGGCACCGCCATCGGCAACGGCATCGTGCTCTCGCTGGCCACGCTGTTTCCGGATGCCGGCATCGACATCGGCAACCTCACTTACGGACGCGAGCGCTGGCGTGGTGTCTCCATCGACCAGCCGGCGGCGCCCGTCAAGGAGTTCACCCCGGTGGCGCCCGGCTCCTACGGCTCGGCCGCCATCATCCTGCTGACCGACGGCCAGCGCACCACCGGCATCGACTCCATGGAAGCCGCCAAGATGGCCGCCGACCGCGGCGTGCGCATCTACACCGTGGGCGTGGGCACGGTCAACGGCGAGACCATCGGCTTCGAAGGCTGGTCCATGCATGTGCGCCTGGACGAGGAAACCCTCAAGGCCATCGCCCACCGCACCCAGGGCGAGTACTTCCACGCCGCCACGGCCGAGGACCTGAAAAAGGTCTATGAGACGCTGAGCTCGCGCCTGAGCGTGGAGAAGAAGGAAACCGAGGTCTCGGCCCTGCTGGCCCTGCTGGCCGCGGTGCTGATGCTGGCCGGCGCCGGCCTCTCGATGCTCTGGTACCACCGCGTCGCCTGAGACCCGCCGGTGGGCACGGATCGTTGACATCCGTCAATACCGGCCCATTCAGGCGCCGAATTCATTGGTATTCCGCGCGAGACCTTCCTATGCTGGTCTTGTGGCGGCTTTGCGCACCCAAGGCGCAAGCGTTGCATTCCACCCTCCAAGGAGCGATTCATGAAGTACAGGCATTTTCTGATGACGCTGACCGCACTGGCGGCGCTCAGTGCCGCGGTCCCGCTGGCGCAGGCGCAACCCGCGCGCAGCGAATCCCCGCGGGAGGGCTACGGCCCCGGCATGATGGGCGGCTACGGCGGCCCCGGTCAGGGCCCGTATGGCCCGGGCATGATGCGCGGCCAGGGCCAGACCTATGGCTACGGGCCCGGGATGATGGGCGGCGGGATGATGGGCGGCGGCGGAATGATTGGGGGCATGGGCCTCGGCCCCCTGCAGGCGCTGGACCTGAATGAGCAGCAGCAGACCCGCATCAACCAGATCCGGGACGAAACCCGGCGCAAGAACTGGGACACCATGGGCAAGCTGATGGACGAACAGGCCCGGTTGCGCGACCTCTTTGCCGCCGAGAAACGCGATCCGGCCGCGATCGGCAAGCAGTCCATGAAAATGGCCGACCTGCGTCGTCAGATGCTGGAAGCGTCGATCGAATCCCACAACCGCATCGAAGCCCTGCTCAGCAAGGAGCAGAAAGACCAGTTGCGCAGCTTCCGACGCGGCTGGATGATGGGCAGCGATGACTGATCGCCGACGCCGATCGGACACAGCCGCTAGATCGCGTCCTTTAGCTTCTGGCGAAGACGTCCGGCGCGACAAACTGCCCACCGTCGAGCCTCAGCTGGCGCTGGCAGCGCGCAGCCAGCGTCTCGTCATGTGTGACGACGATGAAGGCCGTGCCCTGCTCACGCGCGAGCTTGAGCATGAGTTCGAACACACCCTCGGCGGTGCCGCGGTCCAGGTTACCCGTGGGTTCGTCGGCCAGCACGCAGGCCGGCTGCGTGACCAGGGCGCGGGCGATGGCCACGCGCTGGCGCTCGCCGCCCGAGAGTTCGGCCGGGCGGTGCAGAACACGCTCCTTCAGGCCCACGGCTTCGAGCATGCGGGCTGCCGTCTGCGCAGCTTGCGCACGGTCCATGCGGCGTATCCACAGCGGCATGGCCACGTTGTCCAGCGCGCTGAACTCGGGCAGCAGGTGATGGAACTGGTAGACAAAACCCAGGTGCATGTTGCGCAACTGGCCCTGCACGGCCTGCGAGAGCGTGGAGAAATCCTGCCCCATGAGTTGCACACGGCCGCTGGTGGGCGCGTCGAGCCCGCCCAGCAGGTGCAGCAGCGTGCTCTTGCCCGAACCCGAGGCGCCGACCACCGCCAGGATCTCCCCGGCATGCACCTGCAGGTCCACGCCGCGCAGCACGTGCACGTCCAGGCGGCCTTCGGTGTAACGCTTGTCCAGGCCATGGGCCTGCAGAACAACGCCGGCAGATACCCCACTCATACCGCACTCCAAATCACAAAAACCGGGGAACACCGCGGAACCGGCTTTGCCGGGCCGCTGGTGTTGCCCCCTGCAAGGGGGGTGGCGCAGCGACACGCAGTGCGCGCAGCCTGGGGGTGAGCATATTTATTCATAACGCAGCGCCTCCGCCGGGTTCACGCGGCTGGCGCGCCAGCTCGGATACAAGGTGGCGATAAAAGCCAGCACCAGGGAGATCACGCCGATGGGCACGATGTCGCTGGCCAGCGGCTCGCTGGGCATGCGGCTGATCAGGTAGATGTCTTTGGGCAGGAAGCTGGCCTGCAGCAGACTTTCCAGCGCGGGCACGATGACGTCGATGTTGAAGGCCACGCCCAGGCCCAGCAGCAGGCCGGACAGCGTGCCGATCACGCCCACCGCCGCGCCCTGCACCACGAAGATGCCCATGATGCTGCCCGGGCTGGCGCCCAGGGTGCGCAGGATGGCGATGTCGGCGCGTTTGTCGGTCACGGTCATCACCAGCGTGGACACCAGGTTGAAGGCGGCCACGGCCACGATGAGCGTGAGGATGATGAACATCATGCGTTTTTCGAGCTGCACGGCGGCGAACCAGTTGCGGTTCTGGCGCGTCCAGTCACGGATCAACAACTCACCGCTGAGCGTGCCGGCCAGCTGCGCGCCCACCTCGCGCGCCTGGTGCAGGTCTTTCAGCTTGAGGCGGATGCCGGTCGGGCCTTCCAGGCGGAAGATGCGGGCGGCATCGTCCACGTGCATCATCACCAGGCCGGCGTCGTACTCGTAGTGGCCGGAGTCGAAGGTGCCGACCACCGTCATCTGCTTCAGACGCGGCACCACGCCAGCCGGCGTGACCTGCCCGCTGGGCGCCACCAGGGTCACCTTGTCGCCCTGCTGCACCCCGAGCTGGCGCGCCAGGTCGCGCCCCAGCACCACACCAAATTCCCCCGGTACCAGCCGCGCCAGCGCGCCGTTCTTCATTCCGGCGGCCAGGTCGGTCACCTCGCCCTCCAGCGCCGGATCGATGCCACGCACGATGGCGCCTTTCATGTCCTCACCGCGCGCCAGCAGGGCCTGCGTGCCGATGAAGGGCGCCGCGCCGATGACCTGCGGGTTGGCCCGGACCTCGGCCAGCGTCTTGGCCACGTCGGGCAGGGCCGTACCGTAGGGCGAGAAGATCTCGATGTGCGAGACCACGCCCAGCATGCGATCACGCACTTCCTTCTGGAAGCCGTTCATCACGCTGAGCACGATGATGAGCGCGGCCACGCCCAGCGCGATGCCCAGCATGGACACGCCCGAGATGAAGGAGATGAAGCCGTTGCGCCTTGTAGAGCGGCCGGCGCGGGTGTAGCGCCAGCCCAGCAGCAGTTCGTAGGGGATTTGCATGGTTGGGGTGGATTATCTGGGTTTCTGTTCTTTGGTTTTTTCTTTCGTTCTTCCTTCTCTTCCCCCCCCTATCCCCCCAGCCCCCTTCCCACCCCCGCCGGGGCGGGAAGGGGGAGCCTTATTTTGGAATTTCGCTCCGGCCGCGCTTCTACGGCGGTTAGTTCACGGACTGGGCGTGGACATCAGCATTTCTTGGAAGCGGTCGTAGTAAATAGCTCGGAAGTGGCGCACCAACAGCGGTGGTCGTTCCGACCTGCCGCTTTCGAGCCCAGCACTCCGCCTCTGTCTCGTCGCTGGCGCGCAGCCGCCAGCCAGAGCCGCGCTGACTCGGCACCGTTGACTACGACCGGCTCCGGGAAATGTGGGCGCCCAAGCTCTGGCGGCGACCTCCCGCGCCGTAGAAGCGTAGCCGGCGAGCAATTCCAGAATCCAGGCTCCCCTTTCCACCCCGGCGGGGGTGGAAAGGGGCGGGGGGGATAGGGGGGGGACTACAAAAACCCGCGCAGCGAAAAAATCCGAGCAACGAACAAGACCGACAATCCAGCTATGCATATCCTGATCCCCCACGCCCTGAGCGACGACGAGGCCGCACGCGCACCGCTGCGCGCGCTGCAGCTTCCGCAGTTGCAGGGCCTGCTGCAGCGGCTGGCGCCGCAGACCCTGCTGCAGTTGCCTGAAGACAGCCCACTCGACGCCCATGGGCAACTGCTCGCCGTCGCACGCGGCCTGGACCCGCAAGCGCCGGCCTGGGCCGCGCTGCGCGCGCACGAACTGCAGTTGCCCGGCGCGGACACG
>JAXMMJ010000104.1:0-99900 GCA_034366585.1 Hylemonella sp. | reverse complement strand
AAAGAAGCGCAGATGTTTGAGCCCGCAGGGCGAGTTTCTGCGCTTCCCGCTGCTGCCGAGCAACGCAGTGTGCCCGGAGCGAAGCGGAGGGACGACGCACCCGGCTCGCCTTCTCTTTGCTTACTTTCTCTTGGCGAAGCAAGAGAAAGTGAGTCGCCCGCCGGGGCGAGACCCGGCCTGCCGCGCCAGCCAAGCACTTGAACTCAACCGCGAATCATGCGGCCCGGATTCATCAGGTTGTGCGGGTCCAGCGCCTGCTTGATGCTGCGCATCAGGCCCAGGGCCACCGGTGACTTGTGCTCCGGCAGCTTGTCCACCTTGAGGCTGCCGATGCCGTGTTCGGCCGAGATCGAGCCGCGGTAGCGGTCCACCACCTCGTAAACCACGGCATTCATGGGCGCCTCCTCCTCGTTGAGGAAACGCGCCTGGTCGTCGCCCTCAGGGGCCTGCACGTTGTAGTGCAGGTTGCCGTCGCCCAGATGCCCGTAGGTCACCAGGCGTGCGCCCGGGAACTTCTGCAGCAGCAGGGCATTGGTCTCGCGCACGAACTCGGGGATGCGCGAAACGTTGATGGAGATGTCGTGCTTGATGTTCAGACCTTCCTGGGCCTGGGCCAGGGGGATGCTCTCGCGGATGTGCCACAGCGCCTTGGCCTGGGCCATGCTCTCGGCCACCACGGCGTCGGTGACGCAACCCTGTTCCATGGCGGCTTCGAGCAGGCGCTCGAACTGCTCGCGCGCATGGGTCTCGGACTCGTTGTCCGAGTTCTCCAGCACCACGCACCAAGGCGACTCCTGCCAGAAGGGCACGCGCTGCTGCGGGAAGTGCTTGACCACCAGGCTCAGTGCGAACTGGCCCATGACCTCGAAACCGGTGAGGCCCGCGCTCAGATATTCGTGCGCCAGGCCCAGCAGCTTGACGGCGTCCTCCAGTGAAGGCACAGCGGCGTAGGCGGTGAGCTGGGCTTTGGGCATGGGGTAGAGCTTCATGGTGGCGCCGGTGATCACGCCCAGCGTGCCCTCGGAGCCGATGAAGAGGTGGCGCAGGTCGTAACCGGTGTTGTCCTTGCGCAGGCCGGTCAGGCCGTCCCACACTTCACCCTGCGCCGTCACCACTTCCAGGCCCAGGCAGAGTTCGCGCGTGTTGCCGTAACGCACCACCTGCGTGCCGCCAGCGTTCGTGCTGAGGTTGCCGCCGATGGTGCAGCTGCCCTCCGAGGCCAGGCTCAACGGGAACAGGAAACCGGCTTTTTCGCACTCTTCCTGCAGGCTTTGCAGCACGCAGCCGGCGTCCACCGTGATGGTCAGGTTGCCCGCGTCGAGCTTGCGCACCTTGTTCATCCGTGTCAGGCTTAGCACCACCTGGGTGCCGCTGGCGTCGGGCGTGGAGCCCACCACCATGCCGGTGTTGCCGCCCTGGGGCACCATGGACACACGCGCGGCGGCACAGGCCTTGACCACGGCCGCCACTTCGGGGGTGGAGGCGGGGCGCACCACGGCCAGGGCGCGGCCGCGCTCGCGTTGGCGCCAGTCGAGTTCCCAGGCGCTGAGATCGCCTTCGGTGAGGACGTTGGAGGCGCCGACGATCTGGCGCAGCTGGGTCAGCAATTCGGTGGGGGTCGTCATGGTGTGGTGGTGTCGAGGTTCGGGGTGGTGGCCTGGGCCGCCTTCTGGCGCAGGCGGATGTGCAGCACGCAGGCGACAAACAGGGCCAGGCTCAGCAGCACTTCCAGCCCGGCCAGCCAGGCGCCGGGGGCGGGTTCGCTGGTGGCGCGCACCACCCCTTCGGTGAAGTAGAGCCAGAGCAGCAGGCTGAGCCAGCGGTAGGTGTACATGCGGTTCTTCAGCAGGCCGGCCAGCGGCAGGCACAGCGGCAGCACCTTCAGCGCCAGCCAGGAGCCGCCCGGGCGCAGCGGCGCCAGCCAGAGTTCCCAGGCCAGGCCCAGCACGATGAGGCCCAGCAGGCTGGCCACGGCCAGTTGACGGCTGAGCCGGACGTGGGAGGGGAGGGTGGTGTCGGTGGCTTGCATGGAGGTGGCATCATAGCGGGATGAGCTTGTCCCTCCGCCTGCAAGCGTTGCTTGCCGACCTCTCGCACTTCCCCTGGAAAACCACGGCCCTGACCCTGCGCGAGCGCTTTCGCGAGGACCGGCTGGGCCTGTCCGCCAGCGGCCTGACCTTCACCACCACCATCGCCCTGGTGCCGCTGTTCACGGTGGCGTTGGCCCTGTTCACGGCCTTCCCCATGTTCGCCAAGTTCCAGGACGTGCTGCAGAAGTGGCTGGTGGAAAGCCTGGTGCCCGACAACATTGCGCGCCAGGTGTTGGGTTACCTCACGCAGTTTGCCGGCCGGGCCGGCCGCCTGGGCTGGGCCGGTCTCACGGTGCTGTTTTTCACGGCGCTGAGCCTGGTCTTCACCATCGACCGCACGCTCAATGCCATCTGGCGCGTGCGTCGCCCGCGGCCGCTGGGACAACGCGTGCTGGTCTACTGGGTGGCCATCACCCTGGGGCCCTTGCTGCTGGCGGGTAGCCTGACCATCACCTCCTACATTGTCTCGGCGTCGCGCGGCATGGTGGGCGGCCTGCCCGGCGGCCTGCGCCTGCTGCTCGACGGCATCGAGTTCCTCATGATCGCCGGTGGCCTGGCGGCCACCTACCACTACGTGCCCAACACGGCCGTCAAATGGGGCCATGCCTGGACCGGCGGCATCTTTGCCGCCGCCGCCATCGAACTGGCCAAGAAGCTGCTGACGCTCTACATCGGCATGGTGCCCACCTACTCGGCGGTCTACGGCGCCTTTGCCACCCTGCCCATCCTGCTGATCTGGATCTACGTGGCCTGGGCCATCGTGCTGCTGGGGGCGGTGATCGCGGCTTATCTGCCCAGCCTGCTGGCGGGTGTGTCGCGGCGGGCCGTGGTGCCGGGCTGGCGTTTCCGGCTGTCAGTGGAAATGCTGCAGGCGCTGGCCAGTGCGCGCCGCGGACTCACGCTGATGCAGCTGGCCGAGCAACTGCACGTGGACCCGCTGCAGCTCGAACCGCTGGTCGAGACCCTGGTGACGCTGGACTGGGTGGGGCGGCTGGTGGACGACGGGCAGGACGGCCTGCCGCGCCTGGTGCTGCTGGCCGAACCGGCACGCACACCGCTGGCGCCGCTGATGCAGACCATGCTGCTGCCGCGCGAAGCGAGCACCGACAGCTTCTGGGGCAGCGCCCGGCTGGACGAACTCAAACTGGCCGATGCGCTATCAAAAAGATAGCAATCCGGGTCAGAATGGAATCTTGCCGGTCCAGATGTCCTTGTACATGACCCAGTCGCCCATGAAGCTGTAGAGCGGCCGCTTGAAGCTGGCGGGTTTGTTCTTCTCGAAGCCGAAGTGGCCCAGCCAGGCGAAGCCGTAACCGCACAGCAGGGCGTAGAGGAAGTACTGCGGCTGGGCCGTGATCACCAGCATGGCCAGGCAGACCAGGCTCAGCGTGCTGCCGATGAAATGCAGGCGGCGGCAGGTGCGGTTGCTGTGCTCGCCCAGGTAGAAAGGGTAGAAGTCGGCAAAGCGCGTGAAGCTGCGCGGATCGGTGGCGGCGGGGCTGCTCATGTCAGGTCTCCTCTTGGGGTGTACGATGCCGCAGTGTAGGGCGCGGGGCCCGGGCGCGGCAAGCGCTCCCGGTTATAGTGCCGCGATCACGAAACGCCGCAGGAGAGCCCGGATGCCCAGCGCCGCCCTACGCCAGCTACGCATGCTCACGCGCTACAACGCCTGGGCCAATCACCGCCTCTTCGATGCGCTGGCCGCCTTGCCGGCAGGGGAGGTGACGGCGCGGCGCAACCATGGCACCCACAGCATGGTCGGCACGTTGGGCCACGCCTGGGTGGTGGACCGGATCTGGCAGGCCCATCTGCAGGGCTGCCCGCACGGCTACAGTTCGCGCCAGCCTGAAAAGGAGCCCGCTCTGTCCCAGTTGCAGCAAGACCAGCTGCAGCTCGACCAGTGGTACATCGCCTACGCCGACGGCCTCGACGCGGCGGCGCATGCCGAGGTGGTGGACTTCCGTTTTGTCGACGGTGGGGCCGGCGCCATGACACGCGGCGACATGCTGCTGCATGTCGTGAACCACAAGACCTACCACCGCGGCTATGTGGCCGACATGCTTTACCAGGCCGGCAGCCGTCCCCCCGTGATGGACCTGCCGGTCTTCCTGCGGGACGTGCCGCAGCATCAGGACGCCAGGAGCTGACTCCCATGTTCATCGGCCACTTCGCCATCGGCTTTGCCGCCAAGACCGCAGCGCCCCGGGTGTCGCTGGGCACGCTGTTCCTGGCGGCCCAGTTCATCGACCTGCTGTGGCCCACCTTCCTGCTCATGGGGCTGGAGCGGGTGCGCATTGAGCCTGGCGCCACGACGGTCACGCCCCTGGTCTTCGAGCACTATCCCTGGTCGCACAGCCTGCTGGCCGTGCTGGGCTGGGCCGCCTTGCTGGCCGGCCTGCATTTCCTGCTGCGGCGCGACCGCCGCAGTGCCCTGATCCTGGCCGGCCTGGTCCTGAGCCATTGGCTGCTGGACCTGCTGGTGCACCGGCCGGACCTGCCCCTGTGGCCCTGGGGTGGCTCCGTGCTCGGCCTGCGCCTGTGGTCCTCGCTACTGCTCACGCTCGCGCTGGAGGTGCCGCTTTTCATGTTGGGCGTGTGGCTCTACAGCCGCAGCACGCGGGCACTGGACGGCGCCGGGCGCTGGGGCCTGGTGGGACTGGTGCTCTTCCTCTTCGTGATCTACGCCGGCAATGTGCTGGGCAGCCCGCCGCCCAGCGTCGAGGCCATCGCCTGGATCGGTCAGCTGCAGTGGCTGCTGGTGCTCTGGGCCTACTGGGTGGACTGGCACCGGCGGGCCGTGGTGCCGACCTGACACACAGGCGACGGGCAAGCTGGTAACCTAGAACACACACCACGGCACACACCACTGAGGAGACAGCATGGATCTGGGTCAGGCGCTGCAAGGGCGCAGTTCGCGCGCGGCATCCATCCTGCTGGCCATCGTGTCGGTGCTGCTGGTCACGTTGCTGTACTACAAGCAGAACACCTTCCTCGAGGGTTTCGAGGCGCGCACCTACGACCTGCGCTTCAAGAGCCTGCGCGGCCCGATCACGCCGCACCCCGACATCGCCATCATCACCATCGACGACCGCAGCATTGCTGAACTCGGGCGTTTCCCCTGGAGCCGCCAGCAGTACGTGCGCCTGCTGGAGCGCCTGGAGACGGCCAAGCCCAAGGCCATCCTGTTCGACGTCTTTTTCCCCGAGGTCGAGAACGCCGAGACCGACCAGGCCCTGGCCGAGGCGATCCGGCGCGCCGGCAACGTGGTGCTGGCCACCACCTTCGAGTTCGACCGCCAGTTCCGCGTCAGCGGCAGCACCGGCAGCCTGCCGCAGCTGGAGCGGGCGGCGGCCGGTATCGGCCACATCAACCTGATCCCCGAGGAAGACGGCGTGAACCGCCGCAACCTGCTGCAGATCGAGCGCGATGGCAAGCCCGTGCCCTCGCTGGGCTTGATGGCGGCCATGCTGAGTCTGGGCGAGAAGCAGTTCAGCGTCGAATCCTTCCGGGTGCAGCTGGGTGAACGCAGCATCCCCGTGGGGCGTGACGGCGCCCTGTGGATCAACTACACCGGTGCGCCCGGCAACTACCCGCGCTACGCCTTTGCCGACGTGGTGAGCGGCCGGGTCGACCTGGCGCCGCTGCGCGGCAAGACCGTGTTCCTCGGGGCCACGGCACTGGGCATCTACGACATGCGCGTCACGCCCTTCCATCCCAACTCACCCGGGGTCGAGGTGCACGCCGCCGTGGCTGACGACATCCTGAGCCAGCGTTACATCCAGCGCACCGGCCTGCAGTCGCTGTTCGACCTGGTGATGATCGTGCTGATCGGTGGGGTCAGCTTCTGGCTCACGGCCCGTGTGCAGCTGCAGCGCGCCATCCCCGCCGTGGTGCTGCTGGCCGCGGCCTATGTGGGCCTGAGCTACTGGCTCTTCCTGCAGGGGCAGTGGGTCAGCATGGTCTACCCGCCGCTGGCGGCCACGGTGGCCTTGCTGGTGGGCGGTGGCTTTCGCTACATGGTGCTGGAGCGCAGCGCGCGCGAGATGCGGGCCATGTTCTCCAGCTACCTGTCCAGCAAGCTGGTCAGCCAGCTGGAGAAGAACCCGGGCGCAGCGCGCATCGGCGGCGACAACCGCGAGGTGACGGTGATGTTCACCGACATCAAGGGCTTCACCGCCTTCAGCGAGCGCCACAAGCCACAGGTGGTGGTGGCGCGCCTCAACGAATACCTGGGGGCCATGGTGCAGCTGATCTATGCGCACGACGGCACGGTCGACAAGTTCATGGGCGACGGCATCCTGGCCTATTGGGGCGCCCCGCTGGCCCAGCCCGACCACGCCAAGCGCGCCGTGGCCTGCGCCCTGGCCATGAAGCAGGTCATGGCCGAACTGGGCGCGCGCTGGCAGCAGCAGGGCGTGGAGCCTTTCGTGATCCGCGGCGGCATCCAGACCGGCGACGTGGTGGCGGGCAACATCGGCTCGCGCGGCCAGAAGATGGAATACACCGTGATCGGCGATACCGTCAACCAGGCCTCGCGCCTGGAGGGCATGGCCAAGTATTTCGGCGTGGACTTCGTGGTGGGCGACGCCACCTACCTCAAGACCTGCGACAGCTTCCGCTTCCGCCGCCTGGACCGCGTGCGGGTTGCGGGCAAGGACATCCCGGTGGCCATCCACGAACTGCGCGGCGCCGTGCAGGCGGCCGAGGACCGGCTGGAAACCCTCTTTGCCGCCGCTTTGGTCCAGTTCCGCCAGCAGCACTGGGCGGCGGCCGAGCAGGCCTTCCTGGCCATCCTGGTCGAGTACCCCAACGACATCCCGAGCCGGCTATATTTGGAGCGCTGCCTGCAGTTCAAGGCGGTGCCCGTCGCCACCGACTGGGATGGCGTGTTCAACCGCCAGGACAAGTAGCACCTTAGCGAAAAGAAGACCTGGCCCGCGACGGCCAGGCACGAACCATCAGAGGACAGACACCATGCGTCTTTTCACCATCGCCGCCCTGGCCCTGCTGCTGCAGGGCACCGTGCTGGCGCAGAACGCTGCGCCCAGCCGGGTCGAGTACGTGCGTTTTCTGCAGGCCACGGAGACCCGCAAGCTGCTGGGCATGGGCGGCAACCGCCTCTACGTGGCGCGCAAAAACGGGCAGGTCGATGTGCTGGACGCCGGCCAGAACGGCCAGGTCCTGCTCAGCCTGCAGGCCAAGGACGCTGAAGGCCGCGCCCTGCTGGGCCAGGCCGAGGCGGTGGCGGTGTCCGAAGACACCGTCTACGTGGTCGACAGCGACGAGAACCGCGTCGTGATGTACGGGCTGGACGGCAAGTACAAGGGCCGCTTCGGTGGCCGCAGCAGCGAGGGCGGCCTGTCCTCGCCCCAGGGCATCTTCGTGGCCGGCGGCATCGTCTACGTGGCCGACACGGGCAACCGTCGCATCCAGATGTACGGCGACAACGGGGTGTTCCTCGCCACCCTGCCCATCAACAGTGCACCGGCCAACAAGGGCATCGACGAACAGAAGGTGGCTTACAAGCTGGACAAGCCGGCGGCGGTCGCGGTGGACCCGCAGGGCCAGATCTACGTGCTCGACGCCAGCGGCGGGCTGTTCAGCGACAAGTCGCAGGTCAAGGTATACGCCCAGGATGGCAGCCACCTGCGCCTGCTGCCCAAGAACGGCAAGCCGGTGGCCCTGCAGATGGCGCACGATGGTGTTTATGTGGTCGATGCCGAAGGGTATGCCGTACAGAAATACGACGCCGGCGGTCGTATGGTCAGCTACTTCGGCTCGCGCGGTGACGGGCGCGCCCAGTTCATGAGCCTGTCCGGCCTGGCGCTGGCCGGCACTGACGTCTATGTGGGGGACCGCGAGCGCGGCCTGGTGCACCACTTCCGCACCGGCGCGGCACCCGCCAGCGCGCTCGCGCCGCAGCAGACGGCCGTGCCTTATGTACGTTGGCAGCAAAGTCTCAACGTGGCCGCCGGCCGCATGGCCTGGGACGGCAAGGACACGCTGCTTGCGGTGGCACGTGACAAGTCGGCCCTGCTGCGCATCAAGGATGGCGCCGCGCAGGAGATGCCGCTCAAGGACCTGAACCCCACGGCCCTGGCCTTCGACAGGACCGGCGCCCTGTGGGTGCTGGAGCGCAACCGAGCGCGCCTGCACAAGCTCGATGCGGCCGGCACACCGGTGTTGACCGTCGGCAGCAGCGGCAGCCGCAACGGCCAGCTCGACAGCCCGAACGACTTCGTCATCGCCAGCGATGGCAGCCTTTATGTTGCCGACAGCGGCAATGGCCGCATCCAGGGTTTCAGCGCCGACGGCGTGTTCTTCAAGCTGATCGACAAGGGTGTGCGCGAAAAGCTGGGCCGCCCGGCGGCCCTGGCCATCGATGCGCAGGACCAGCTCTACGTGCTCGACACCAGCCGCAACGCCATCACGGTCTATTCCGCCGCCGGTGAACCCTTGCGCGAGTTCGGCAACGACCCCGCTCGCGAGGCCGAGAAGCTCAGCCGCCCCGTGGCCCTGCTGGCCACGCAGGAAGAGCTATTCGTGCTGGACAGCGACCGCGTGCGCGTCTACAGCTTCGAGGGACGGCAGCTGCGCAGCTTCGCAGCCCCCGGCAAGGAGAACGGCGAACTCTCCGAGGCCGACGCGTTTGCCCTGCGCGATGCCAGCAGCTTCTACATCGCCGAGCGCGGCAGCCCGCGGGTGCAGCTGTTCAGCACACAGTACAAGCCGCGCGCGCCGCAGCAGCTGGTCGCACAGCCGGCGGTGCATGCCGTGGAACTGCGCTGGGCGGCGTCGCCCCTGGCCTATGTGAAGCAGTACCAGGTCTACCGGGCCAGCAGCGAAGCCGGGCCCTTTGTGCGCATCGGCAGCAGCCCGAGCGCGCCCTACATCGACGCCCAGCTCAAGCCCGACGAGACCTTCCACTACCGCGTGGCGGCCGCCACGGCCAGTGGCGACGAAGGCCTGCCGGGCCCGGTCGTGGCCGGCGCGGCGCTGAAGTACACGCCGCCTGCCCTGCAGGAGGTCAAGGCCGAGGCCACCACGGCGCGCGTGCGCATCAGCTGGAAGGCGCTGGACGCCAAGCTGGTCACCGCTTATGTGGTCTACCAGAAGGAGGGCGAGAAGTTCAACAAGCTGGCCGAGACGACGGCGCCGGAGTTCCAGCGCGACAACCTCAACCCCGGCACGGCCTACACCTTCTGGCTGGCCGCACGCAGCGTGGACGGCGTGGAGTCCGAGAAGCAGGCCGTGGCGGCCAGCACCCTGGCCGACAACCGCGCGCCGCTGGAGATCGATGCCGGCCAGCTGCACAACGTCTTCTCCAACAGCTACAAGCTCTACGAGAAGGATGGCGTGGGCGCCATCAAGCTGAGCAACAACACGCGCTCGACCATGAACGACATCAAGGTCAGCTTCGTGCTCAACAACTTCATGGACTTCCCGACCGAGCAGCGCATCCCCTCGCTGGAGCCCGGCGCCAGCCGCGAAGTCGTGCTCAAGGCCGTGTTCAACAACAACATCCTCACGCTGACCGAAGACACGCCCGTGCAGGCCAAGCTGGAGGCCAGCTACTTCGAGAACGGCCAGCCCCGGGTCTACAGCCAGATCAAGACCATCAATATCTACGACAAGCACCGCATGGGCTGGGACGAGCGCGGTCGTTACGCCGCCTTTGTCACGCCCAAGGACCCGCTGCTGATCAACTTTTCGCGCTCGGTGGCCTCGGAGTTCGGGGCCAACAAGGAGCCGACCCAGCTGGCCGCGGCGCTTTTCAACACCCTGGGCGCCCTGGGCGTGACCTATGTGCAGGACCCGATCAACCCCTACCAGGTGACGTCCAACAAGGTCGACTACGTGGACTACATCCAGTACCCGCGCGAGACCATCCAGCGCCGCTCGGGCGACTGCGACGACCTGGTGGCCTTGTATTCGGCCGCCCTGGAGAGCCTGGGCATCCCCACGCGCGTGCTGCTGGTGCCGGGCCACATGCTCATGATGTTCGCCACCGGCGTGGAGGCCAGCGCCGACGGCTACACCATGAACGACATGTACGTGGTCCACGAGGGCATGTTGTGGATCCCGGTGGAGGCCACGCTGGTGGGCAAGTCCTTCATCAAGGCCTGGGAAACGGGGGCCGCCACCTATTACCGCGAGAAGGGCAAGGAAGGTTTTGCCGTCTTCGACGTGCACGAGGCCTGGGAGAAGTTCAAGCCCGCCGGCCTGCCTGAGGACCCCTGGCGCGCGCCGGTGGTGGGGCGCGAGGTGATGGAGCGCAACTTCCCCGGCGACCTGCTCTCGGTGCTCAAGATCAGTTCGCAGACCATGACGCGCCGTTACCTGCAGGCCATCCAGAAGAACCCGGCCGACATGGACGCGCACCTGCAGACCGGCATCATCCTGGCGCGCCAGGGTGACCGCGCCGAGGCGCGCAAGTACTTCCGCAAGGTGGTCGACAACCAGCCGCGCAACGCCGCCGCGCTCAACAACCTGGGCAATCTGCACATGCTGGACAGCCAGTACGCCGATGCGCAGAAGTATTACGCCGATGCGGCCAAGGCCGATCCCAAGGACCCGGAGATCCTGGTCAACCTGGCCCAGGCCTACAAGGCCGGCAAGAACGTGGACAAGGCCAAGGAGGCGTTCACGCAGGCCCAGAAGGTGGACCCGGCCATGGCAAACAAGTACAAGGCGCTGGGCCTGGAACTGCTGAACGCCATGTCTTCTTCCCGTGCCCGGCCCGCGCCGGCGGCTTCGCGTGAGAAAAAATAGACAAACGGGCGAGTGCGCGTCGCCAGCGGACTTGATTTTGACCGGCTGGCTCCCATACTCGCTGATGACGGCGGACACGCCCTGAACTTCCGGAGTCCCACATGAAAAAGCTCATCACCCTCCTGCTTGCCTTCGGTGCTGCCACCGCTTTTGCCCAGAGCGGCGGGCAGGGCGATTCCTGGACCGGTTTCTGGGAGCGGCTGCGCATGAAGATCGAGCAGATGACGCCGCAGAAGAAGCTGGGCAGCACCACCGCCGTGGGCGGGGTGCGAGGCGCGGCCGTCGAGGCCACCGACGTCTACTGGAAGGGCGAGGCCAAGCCCCAGTCCATCGATGCGGACGAACTCGGCGCGTTCCAGAAGGCCATGGCCCTGGTCGAAGCCGAGCAGAAGGACCAGGCCAAGGCCGCCTTTGCCGAGTTCAGCAAGACCTATCCCAACAGCCCGCTCAAGGCCGACGCCGACCAGGTTATGGCACGGCTGATCGCCGGCAAATAAGCGCTGCGGCCTTCAGCGCCGCAGGAAATCGCGGATCGCGGCCAGTGTCTCGTCCGGGGTTTCCGTCATCTGGTGGTGGCCCACGGGCAGGCTGACCACCTCCACCTTTTTACCGCTCTCTCGGGCCTTGGCGATCAGGCCCTGTGCCGCCTTCGGAGTCGTCATCTGGTCCATGCTGCCCAGCAGGAAGAGCACCGGGCATTCGATCTGGGTCACGGCCTGTTCGCCATTCGCATAACGGTCGCAGGCCTGGAAGCCGCGGTGGAACACATTGACCTCGCGATTACTGGCCAGCACGCGCCGGCCCAGGGCCAGGCTGGCGCCGTAGATCCAGGTGCCCGGCCCCAGCGAGGACGGGGGCGCGGCCAGCGTGCTGCGCGAGAAGACGTTGATCATCTTCAGCGCCTTTTCAGGCTCGTTCAGCGAGGCATCCAGCAGGGCCTGCGAGACCTTCATGGGGTAGGCCGTGCCCACCAGCACCAGGTGGCTGATGCGCTCCTTCAGCCGGCTGGCGGTTTCCAGTGCGATCAGCGAGCCCCAGCTGTGACCCACCAAGGCGGCACGTTGCAGTCCTGCGGCGTCGAGCAGGGCAGCGATGAAGGCGGCTGCCTGCTCCACGGTTTCGGGCGCGTCCCCGCCGCTGCGGCCGTGGCCCGGCAAGTCCACGGCCAGCACGTTCCAGCCGTGGTTGGCGAGGTAACGGCTCTGCAGGCCCCAGACGCTGTGGTCGTTCACCACGCCGTGGATCATCACGACCGTGGGTTTGGCCGCATCAAAGGCCTTGCCGCCGGTATAGCAGTAGCTGGGTGCGCCATTGACGGTGAGTTTCATCATGCACCTGCCTTTTCAGCTGCCTTGAGCGCGCGCTTGAGGTCCTCGATCAGGTCGTCCGGGTCCTCCAGGCCGATGGACAGGCGGATCGTGCCCTGCGTGATGCCGGCGCCGGCCAGGGCCTCGTCGCTCATGCGGAAGTGGGTGGTGCTGGCCGGGTGGATCACCAGGCTGCGGCAGTCGCCCACATTGGCCAGGTGGCTGAAGAGCTTGAGCGCCTCGATGAAGGCCTTGCCCTGTTCCCGGTTGCCCTTGAGGTCGAAGCTGAAGACCGAACCGGCCCCGCGCGGCAGCAGCTTTTTGGCCAGTGCATGGCTGGGATGGCTCTCCAGCAGAGGATGGCCCACACGCGAGACGAAAGGCTGGCTGGCCAGGAACTGGACGACCTTCTCGGTATTGCTCATGTGGCGCGCCATGCGCAGCGGCAGCGTCTCGATGCCCTGCAGGATCAGCCAGGCCGTGTGCGGGCTCATGCAGGCGCCGAAGTCGCGTAGGCCCTCGCGCCGCGCGCGCAGCAGGAAGGCGCCGATGGTCGACTCTTCGGTGAAGACCATGTTGTGGAAACCGTCGTAGGCCTGGCTCAGCTCGGCAAATTTCCCGGACCGGTCCCAGTCGAAGCTGCCGCCGTCCACCACCACGCCACCGATCACCGTGCCGTGGCCGCTGAGGAACTTGGTGGCCGAGTGGTAGACCAGGTCGGCACCGTGCTCGAAGGGCTTGATCAGCCAGGGCGAGGTCAGGGTGGAGTCCACCAGCAGCGGCACGCCGGCCTCGTGGGCGATGGTTGAGACGGCGGGGATGTCCAGCACGTCCAGGCCCGGGTTGCCCACGGTCTCGCCGAAGAAGAGCGTGGTGTTCGGCCGCACGGCGGCGCGCCAGCCGTCCAGGTCACCCGGCTTGACGAAGGTGGTCTCGATACCGAAACGACGCAGGGTGTAGTGCAGCAGGTTCTGCGAGCCGCCGTACAGGGCGGTCGAGGCCACGATGTGCGAGCCCGCGCCCATCAGCGTGGCCACGCTCAGGTGCAGCGCCGCCTGGCCGCTGGCCACCGCGATGGCGCCGATGCCGCCTTCCAGGGCTGCCATGCGTTGCTCGAACACCGCGTTGGTGGGGTTGCTGATGCGGCTGTAGACATGGCCAGCGCGTTCCAGGTTGAACAGCGCGGCAGCGTGGTCGCTGGACTCGAAGACAAAGGAGGTCGTGAGGTGGATGGGCACCGCACGGGCCCCGGTGGTCGGGTCGGGTGCGGCACCGGCGTGCAAGGCCAGGGTGTCGAAGCCAGGGTCGGAATAACCGGGCATGGATGTCTCCTAGAGCACTCGGCATCAGGGTAAACCGGTGGCTGTGACCGGTTGACCTGCGCGGGCATTAGCGTTTGAATGGTGACATTGTGGGCTATATTCATAACAAACCAAGCCACATAGGCGTCACGAGGAGCACATCATGAAAGTCAGCGACATCCTGCGCGTCAAGGGCAGCACCCTGTACACCGTGACCCCCGAGGAACCCCTGGCCCGGGCGCTGGACGCCATGGCCGAGAAGGACATCGGCTCGCTGGTGGTCATGGAACACGGCGACCTGGTGGGCATGCTGACCTTCCGCGAAGTCATCCAGCAGGTGGTGAAGAACCGGGGCAGTGTGGGCACGACGCTGGTGCGCACCGCCATGGACGACGCGCCCCTGACCTGCACCATGGAGACCGAGCTCGACGAGGTGCGCCGCATGATGCTGGACCGCCACGCGCGCTACATGCCCGTGATGGACAAGAAGATGCTCATGGGCGTGATCAGCTTCTACGACGTGGCCAAGGCCGTGGTGGACAGCCAGAACTTCGAGAACAAGATGCTCAAGGCCTATATCCGCGACTGGCCGGAAGACGACGTCCCCGACTCCAAGTTCTAGGCCGTCCGCCCCCTTGTCGGCTCTGGGATAATCTCATCCCATGAGCGGCAATACCTTCGGACACCTCTTCACCGTCACCAACTTCGGTGAATCCCACGGCCCGGCCATCGGCTGCGTGATCGACGGCTGCCCGCCCGGCATGTCCCTCAGCGAGGCCGACATCCAGCCCGACCTGGACCGCCGCCGCCCCGGCACCTCCAAGTTCGTGACCCAGCGCAACGAGCCCGACGCGGTGGAGATCATCTCCGGCGTCTACGAAGGCAAGACCACGGGCACGCCGATCTGCCTGCTCATCAAGAACACCGACCAGCGCAGCAAGGACTACGGGCAGATCCTGCAGACCTTCCGCCCCGGCCACGCCGACTACAGCTACTGGCGCAAATACGGCATCCGCGACCCGCGCGGTGGTGGCCGTTCCTCGGCCCGCCTGACCGCGCCCATGGTGGCCGCCGGCGCCGTGGCCAAGAAATGGCTCAAGGAAAAATTCGGCACCGAGTTCCGCGGCTGCATGACGCAGATCGGCGAGCAGCTCATTCCCTTCGAGTCCTGGTCGCACGTGCCGAACAATCCCTTCTTTGCCCCGGCCGCCGACGTGTCCGCGCTGGAGCGTTATATGGAAGCGCTGCGCAAGTCGGGCGACTCCTGCGGTGCGCGCCTGCGCGTCACGGCCACCAACATGCCCGTGGGCCTGGGCGAGCCGCTGTTCGACAAGCTCGACGCCGACATCGCCTACGCCATGATGGGCATCAACGCCGTCAAGGGCGTGGAGATCGGCTACGGTTTTGCCAGCGTGGCCGACAAGGGCAGCACCCACGGCGACGCGCTCACGCCCAATGGTTTCAAGGGCAACAAGGCTGGTGGCGTACTGGGCGGCATCAGCACCGGGCAGGACCTGGAAGTGTCCATCGCCGTCAAGCCCACGAGCTCCATCCTGCAGCCGCGCGAGTCCATCGACACGGCAGGGCACAGCACAGAAGTCATCACCAAGGGCCGCCACGACCCCTGCGTGGGCATCCGCGCCACGCCGATTGCCGAGGCCATGCTGGCCCTGGTGGTGATGGACCACGCGCTGCGGCACCGCGCCCAGTGCGGTGACGTGCAACTGCCGATCGACCCCATCCCCGGCTCCGTTTAAAGATGTGGCCCCCACGCTCACGCACTGCGTGTCGTTTGCTGCCCCCCCAGGGCGCGCGTCAGCGCCTTCGGGCGGCCGGGCGGCACTGACCATGCCTGCCGAGCGGATGACCGAGGCCGAACGCGCCACGCGCGTCGATCTGGCCGCGGCCTACCGACTGGCCGCGCTCAACGGCTGGGACGACACCATCTACACCCACATCTCCGCCGCCGTGCTGGGCGAGGAGGGCGTGTACCTGATCAATCCCTACGGTCTGCTGTTCGAGGAGGTCTGTGCCTCGAACCTCGTTAAGGTCAACACGCGCGGCGAGAAGCTCGATGACTCGCCTTACGCAGTCAATCCCACAGGCTTCGCCATTCATGGCGCCATCCACGCGGCGCGCGCCAGCGCACGTTGTGTGCTGCACCTGCATACCGAATGGGGCCTGGCCCTGGCCATGCTGCCCGGCGGCCTGCTGCCCACCACCCAGCACGCCATGCGCCTGTTCCAGCGCCTGGGTCGCCACGCCTACGAAGGCCTGGCCTTGAGCGAGGCCGAAGGTCAGCGCCTGGTGAAGAACCTCGGTGAACTCGACGGCCTGATCCTGGAGAACCACGGCACCCTGACCGTGGGCCGCACCGTGGCCGAGGCCTATATGCTCATGCACCACCTGGAGCGTGCCGCGCGCGCCCAGCTGCGCGCCATGGCTGCGAGCGGCGGTCAGGTGCTGACGGCAAACGATGCGGTGGCTGCACGTACCTATGCCCAGTGGGTTGGTGACGGCAGCGAACGGGACGGTGACGCCGAATGGCCGGCCCTGCTGCGTAAGCTCGACAAGATCGATCCCTCGTACAAGAACTGAACTGTTAACCAAGGAGTCCATCCATGCCCACCATCCGCGTTGAAATGTTCGAAGGCCGCACCCCCGAGCAGAAGAAGGAATTCGTCAAGGCCCTGACCGAGGCCACCGTCAAGGCCCTGGGCACCTCGCCCGAGGCCGTGGACGTGATCCTCACCGACGTCAAGAAGTCGGACTGGGCCACCGGCGGCGTGCTCTGGAGCGAGCAGAAGAAATAAGGGGCGCTCCCCGTGCCGAGCGTGCGCCGCCACCTGCTGCCTTTCTCGGCCCTGTCGGCGAGTTATTTCGCGCACATCGGTTTCTTCAATCCCTACCTGCCGCTGTGGCTCAAGGACCGGGGTTACAGCCTGCTGGTCATCAGCCTGCTGACCGCGGTGCCCGCGGTCACCCGCCTGGTCGGGCCCTATGCTTGGGGCGCCTTGAGCGACCACACGGGTGAGCGCGTCAAGCTGCTGCGGTATGCGGCCACCACGGCGCTGATCGTTTCACTGGGCCTGTGGGTCGAGGCTGGCGTGGCCTGGCTGGCCGGGGTGCTGTTCCTCATGTTCCTGCACACCAGTGCCATGATGCCCATGAGCGAGGCGGCCATGGCGCACCTGGTGAGTGCCGGTGGCGCCTTCGATGCCAAGCGTTACGGCCGGGTGCGCCTGTGGGGTTCGCTGGGTTTCCTGGTGACCGTGTTCACGGCGGGCGCCTGGTTCGAGCATTACGGCATGGGCCATTTCCCGGCCTGGACCGTGGTGTCCATGGCCCTGGTGGTGGGCTGCGTCTGGTGGCTGCCCGACCTCAAGGAAGAGCTGCACCCGCATGAGCAGAAGCGCCCGCTGCTGCCCATCCTGCGCCAGCGCCCGGTGCAGTGGTTCTTCGCCTCGGCCTTTTTCCATGTGCTGGCGCACATGGGCGTCTACATCTACTTCTCGCTGCACCTCGATGCGCTGGGCTACAGCAAGACCGTGATCGGTCTGATGTGGGGCATCTCGGTGGTGGTGGAGATCGTCTGGTTCTACACCCAGAGCCGCTGGCTGCCGCTGATCAGCCTGAGCGGCTGGCTGCTGCTGTGCGCCGCGCTCACGGTGCTGCGCATGGGCATGACCGCTGGCGGTGCAGCGCTGTGGCCGGTGCTGCTACTGGCCCAGTGCCTGCACGCCTTCACCTTTGCCGCGCACCACGCGGTCTGCATCGCGCTGCTGTCACACCATTTTCCGGGCAGCCTGCGCGGGCGCGGCCAGGCTCTGTACACCGTGCTGGCCTATGGCGTGCCCGGCGTGCTGGGCGGCCTGGCCGGTGGCGTGCTGACCAGCCATCTGGGCCTGGCCAGTGTGTTCTGGGCCGGGCTGGCTTGCGCGGCCCTGGCCACGCTCTGTGCGTGGCAGGTCTGGCGCCACTTGCACGGCCCGCAGCACGCGGTGCGTTAAGGCGCGTTCCAGGCCGAGAGTCGCGGTGCCGCCTCGTCCTTCTCGCGCGGCTCCAGCCCGCGTGTGGGCGTGCCGATACAGGTGAAGCCCACCAACTGCTCGCCCTCTTCGCAGAAGGCCTGCACCAGCGCCGAGTGCTGGCATTTGCGGCCGCTCAGGATCTTGGCCCCGAAGCCCATGCTGTGCACGGCGTTCATGAAGTTGCCCATGGCTGCGCCTACGCAGATCCACTGTTCGTGCGGCGGCACCTTGGCCACGCTCTCATCGATGCGCGCCACCCAGGCCACCAGCACCGGGCCGTTCCAGGCGCGCTCGCGTTCGGTGGCCACCTCTTCCTCGCTCTTGCCGGCGTCGCGCGCGAACTGCTCGAACAGCGCGGCCAGGGCCGGGCGCTGGGTCTCGGCGATCGTCACCAGGCGCCAGGGCTGCAGGCGGCCGTGGTTGGGCGCGCGCAGCGCGGCCTGCGCCGCCAGCGCCAGTTGTTGCGCATCGGGCCCGGGGGCCACCATCCAGCGCGGGCCCAGCGAGTGCCGGCTCAGCAGGGCGGACAGGGCCGCGGGCATGCCTGTGTCGATGCGATCGTTCATGCGGCTCAGTACCTCAGGCGGTCATGGATGCGCTGCGCCGCGGCCAGCAGCTTGTGGTCTTCACCCATGCGGCCCACCAGCTGCAGGCCCACGGGCAGGCCCTTGGCGTTGCGGGCAAAGGGCAGGTGTACGGCTGGTAGGCCCAGCAGCGACCAGCTGCGGCAGAACAGCGGGTCCCCGGTGGCGGCCAGGCCCGCGGGTGCCGCGCCCATGGTGCTGGGCGTGAGCAGCACGTCGTGCCGCTCGAACAGGGCGTCGATGCGCAGACGCCATTCGGCGGTGCGCTGCAGCCGGGCCGCATGCGTGGCGCCGTCGATGCTGATGCCGGCATCCAGCAGGGCCACCAGCTGGGGGCTCAGGGCTTCGCGGTGGCGCAGGCGCTCGAAGCTCAGCGAACGTGCCATCTCGAAGGTCATCACGTCCTTCTGCAGCTGGATCAACTCGTCGAAGTTCTGCGGCATGGCCACGTCCTGGCAACTGTCGCTGTTGCGGGCCAGCGCCTGCGTGGCCTGTTCCCAGGCCTTCTGGGTGTCGGCATCCGCCTGCGACCAGGACGGCGAGGGGAACAGGCCGATGCGCAGGGTGCCGTGTTCGTGGCTTTCGAGCAGGCGCAGGTCGCCGGTGAGCACGGCGCCCAGCAGGGCCACGTCGCGCACGTCCCGGCCGAAGCCGCCGATCACATCCATCGCGGGCGAGAGGCTTTTCACCCCGGCACCGACGACGCGGCCCAGGCTGGGCTTATAGCCCACCACACCGCAGTAGGCGGCCGGGCGGATGATGGAGCCGGCGGTCTGCGTGCCCAGGGCCAGCGGCACCATGTGGTCGGCTACGGCGGCGGCCGAGCCGCTGGAGGAGCCGCCCGGCGTGTGCAGGGCGTTGTGCGGGTTGACGGTGGCGCCCGGGGAGAAGTAGGCAAACTCGGTGGTCACGGTCTTGCCCAGCACCACGGCACCGGCTTCGCGGCATAGCGCCACGCTGGCGGCATCGGTCGCCGGGCGATGGTGGGCATAAACGGCAGAGCCGTAGGCCGTGGGCAGGTCGCTGGTGTCGAAGATGTCCTTCACGCCAATGGGCAGGCCGTGCAGCGGGCCGCGCACGGGGCCGGCATCGAGCGCGCGGGCCTGGGCCAGGGCCGAGACGGCGTCCAGGTGCACGAAGGCGTGGATGTCGTCGTTGCGCGCGGCTACGCGCTCCAGGCAGGCGCGCACCAGGTCTTCGGCCTTGAGTTCGCGTCGTGCCAGCAGGGCGGCGGCTTGGGCGGCGCCGAGTTCGTGCAGCTTGGGGGTGGTCATGCGGTCTTCCTCGTGGTTCTTGTTGAGTGATGTTAGCTTCAAAACTTGACCACCAACATTAGCCGGGGTTGCCTGATGACACTACAGAACCCTGCCAATGAGTGGAAGTCCCGACCTGACTACGCGCTTCGGTGGCAGCGCCAAACCAGGATTCACAAAACGTGAATATTTTCCTCAAGACGTCAAGCTGATTACATTAAGATTAAATGCTCGAAAAATAGGCAAGCATGAACGCCCTTACCTGCCCCACAGTCCCCACATTAGCGCACGGCGAAGTGGCCGGCTCCTTTTTGCTGGGCCTGGTGCAATCCTTCTATAACCTGAGCACCCTCCCGCAAGGCGGGCTGGCGTTTGACCTCGGCGAGATTGACCCGGAGGGTTGGTATCCGCACGCCTTGCTGATTGATACCTTGCACAGCATCCAGAAGGCCATTCCGGCGTCCGACAGCCTGTTTTTTCGCGCAGGCATCCATTTCTTGCGCATCTGGTACGAGCACGGACCCGGCAAAGACCTGATTCACTCCAGCATGGACTGGCTGCACGCCAACGATGAGAGCGGCGGCTACAACACCGTGGTGCGGGGTGGCAGCAAAGACGAGATTGGTTGGTGCCGGGTTCTGTCGGTGGATGAGGCAGCGGGCGTTGCCGTGATCGAAAACGTCATGCCCTTGCCCATGGAGTACGTGAAGGGCGTCTTCTACGGTGGCTGTCTGATCTTTGACGACCTGGACTATGTGCGCGTGGAAGGCACTCCGCTGCCGTATGAAGGCAACCCGACTTTCAACAAGTTCCACATCACCGTGCACTTCAGGCTCAAGCCCAAGGGTACCGTGGACAACCTGGACGCGCGTATCCAGGCGCTGCAAGCGGACGCCACTGCCGGCCTGACCCCACAGGAGATGCAGAGACTGGCTTGGCGCTACCAGTGGAACCGCCACCAAAGTGCGCTGGACTCCAAGTATTTCCATGAGATCAACGCCGTCTTGTCACAAGCCACTGCAGAGGGCCAGCGCATCAGCAAGGCGCTGGCGGCATCGCACGCAGCGCTGGAGCGCATGGCCTTCTACGACACTCTCACCGGTCTGGCCAACCGCCGTCTGCTGGAAGACCGGCTGAAACAAGCGCTGGCCAGGGCCAACCGGGACAAGACTCAATTTGCCGTACTGTTTTTGGACTTGGACAATTTCAAAACTCTGAACGACACACAAGGACACGAGGCGGGCGACGTTCTGCTCAAGGAAGTGGCCGAGCGCCTGAATGTCTGTGTGCGCGAGTCCGACACGGTGGCCCGCTTCGGGGGCGACGAGTTTGTGGTCTTGGCCCACGGCCGCCAAGACGGCGGTCAGGACTCACTGCAGTGGCTTGAGGTCGTGGCCCACAAAATCATTGCCAGCTTGGCTCTCCCGTATCAAGTTTTCGGCATGTCCCACACTTGCACCTGCAGTGCAGGTGCCTCGGTCTTCCGTGGTCAGCCATGCACATCCAGCGACCTTTTAAAGCAGGCAGACCATGCGATGTTTCTGGCCAAAGGCGCCGGAAAGAGCCGCTTTCATGTATTCCAGCCCTGTCCATCACCGACGGACTGACAGGCTTGTAAAACCCCGCCACCACTTTGACACGGTGGCCACGCATCAGGTTGTCCTGGCCCGCTGCGGCCCCCGATTGCCGTGCCTGGCCGTGTTGGATATCGATTTCGGATGTACCCGCCGATCCGGCCGTATAGGCCCGCGAACGCCATGCTGCGCAAGGCGTGAGCCATGGCCACCATCCCCAATGGCACAATTCCCGGAAACCGGCGTCCAGGAAAATCTCATGAAATCCGTCCTCGTCCTCAACGGCCCCAACCTCAACCTGCTCGGCACGCGCGAGCCGGCCGTGTATGGCTCGCAGACCCTGGCCGACGTGCAGGATCTGTGCGAACGCGCCAGCGCCGCCAACGGCCTCAAGCTGGATTTCCGCCAGAGCAACCACGAGGGCGAGCTGATTGACTGGATCCACGAGGCGGGCCGCCTGCAGGCTGCCGGCAAGCTGCTGGGCGTCATCCTCAACGCCGGCGCCTACACCCACACCAGCATCGCCCTGCACGACGCCATCAAGGGCGCCGGTGTGACGCTGATCGAGCTGCACATCAGCAATGTGCATGCGCGCGAGGAGTTCCGCCACAAATCCTGGATCTCGTCCGTGGCCAAGGCTGTGATGGCCGGCTTTGGCATCAACGGTTACGCCCTGGCCATCGCCGGCCTGGTGCAGCTGACCGAGAAGAAATGATGGCACGCAAGGCGCCCGAGCTGCTGGCCCCGGCCGGTTCCCTGGCCATGCTGGAGACGGCCTTTGCCTTCGGGGCCGATGCCATCTACGCCGGTCAGCCGCGTTACTCGCTGCGCGTGCGCAACAACGACTTCGGTGACATCGAGGTGCTGAAAACCGGTATCGACCGCGCGCAAGAGCTGGGGCGCAAGTTCTTCCTGGTGTCCAACATCTTCCCGCACGGCAACAAGGTCAAGCATTACGTGGCCAACATGGCGCCGGTGATCGCGCTCAAGCCCGATGCCATGATCATGTCCGACCCCGGCCTCATCATGCTGGTGCGCGAGACCTGGCCCGAGATGGAGATCCACCTCTCGGTGCAGGCCAACACCGTCAACTCGGCGGCGGTGAAGTTCTGGAACAAGGTGGGCGTCAAGCGCATCATCCTTTCGCGTGAGTTGTCGCTGGACCAGGTCGAGCAGATCCGCCAGGACTGCCCGGACAGCGAGCTCGAAGTCTTCGTGCACGGCGCGCTGTGCATCGCCTACTCGGGCCGCTGCCTGCTCTCGGGTTATTTCAACCACCGCGACGCCAACCAGGGCAGTTGCACCAATGCCTGCCGCTGGGACTACAAGACCCATACCGCCCAGGTGGACGCCAGCGGCGACGTGCTCCCGCCCCCGCGTGCTGCCGGCCACAGCTGCGGCCAGGGCGAGACGCTGCCCAGCGAGGCGCGGGAATCCATCTCCTACCTGCTGGAGGAAAGCAAGCGTCCCGGCGAGTTCATGCCCATCGAGGAAGACGAGCACGGCACCTATGTGATGAACTCCAAGGACCTGCGCGCCATCGAGCACATCCAGCGCCTGGTCGAGATCGGCGTCGACTCGCTCAAGATCGAGGGCCGCACCAAGAGCCCGTATTACGTGGCGCGCACGGTGCAGAGCTACCGGCAGGCCATCGATGACGCCGCCGCCGGCCGCGGCCTGGACCCGGCCCTGCTGGGCCAGCTCGAAGGCCTGGCCAACCGCGGCTACACCTCGGGCTTCTACCAGCGCCACACGCCGCAGGAAACACAGAACTACCTCAAGGGCTATTCCGAATCGGGCCGCAGCCAGTACGTGGGCGATGTCCTTGCCTTTGATGCCGCGCGCGGCCTGGCGCAGGTGCGTGTGCGCAACAAGTTTTCTGTCGGCGACCGGCTCGAAATGATCCAGCCCACCGGCAATGTCGACTACGACATCAGCCGCATGGAAAACGCCGAAGGCCAGCCCGTAGATGTGGCGCCCGGTGACGGCCATACCGTCTGGCTGCCGCTGCCCGCGAGCGCCGTCGGCGCCTTTGTGGCACGGTACGTGAACCTGAACGCTGGCGTGCCGGAGACAGCCGTCGTCTGAGGCGGCGCCCGCCATGTCCCAGCCCGCGCTGCTGCAGGTCGACGAGTCGGAGGTGCAGATCAGCGCCATCCGCGCCCAGGGGGCGGGCGGCCAGAACGTCAACAAGGTCTCCAGCGCGATCCACCTGCGCTTCGACATTCCCGCCTCGTCATTGCCCGAGGACGTGAAGGATCGCCTGCTGGCCCTGCGCGACAGCCGCATCACGCAAGAGGGTGTTCTGGTTCTCAAGGCCCAGCAGCACCGCAGCCAGGACCTGAACCGGCTCGACGCCTTTTCCCGCCTGCACGAGCTGGTCAACAGCGTGGCCCGCGCGCCCAAGACGCGCCGCGCCACCAAGCCCACCTATGGCTCGCGCCAGCGCCGGCTGGAGGGCAAGAGCCAGCGCTCCGAGACCAAGGCCCTGCGCGGGCGCGTGCGGGACTGAACGCGGGGCTCAGTCGAGCTTGATGTTCTTCTTGGCGATCAGGTCGCCATACAGCGTGGTGTCGCTCTTGATGCGCTGGGCCAGCGCGCTGGCCGACGTGTCGCCCACCTTCCAGCCCTGCTGGAACAGCTTCTGGCTGATCTCCGGCGATTGCAGGATCTTGGCCAGTTCGCTGTTGAGCCGGGCCTGGTGCGCCGCCGGCATCTGGGCCGGGGCCATGACTGCATTCCATACTTCGATGTTGACGCCCTTGGCGTCGAGTTCCTGCATGGACGGCAGGTCTGGAAGCAGCGTGCTGCGTGTGGCCGAGGTCACGGCGATGGCCTGCAGCTTGCCCGACTGGACCAGCGGCATGACGGTCGATCCCGGCAGTAGCGTCATCTGAACCTGGTTGCCCAGCATGGCGTTGAGGATGGCCGGGCCGCCGGCGAACGGCACGTGTAGCGGATTGAGCCCCAGGCTTTCCTTGACGAGTTCCATACCCAGATGGCCGCCCGAGCCGGCGCCGATGGAGCCGTAGGCCAGCTTGTCGCCGCTGGCGCGTGCCTGCTTGATGAACTCAGCCGCCGTCACCGCTTTGTCGGTTTTGGTCGCCACCCAGACCAGCGGCGCGCTGCCGATGAGGGCGATCGGTGCCAGGTCCTTCTGCGGGTCGTAGGGCAGCTTGGCGTAGAGGAACTTTGCGCTGGTCAGCGGGCCGTTGCCGATCACGCCGATGGTGTGGCCATCGCCGGCCTTGGCCGTCACGTCCGCGCCGATATTGCCGCCGGCACCCGGCTTGTTGTCCACGATCACCGGCTGGCCCAGGGCGCGCGACAGCGGCTCGGCCAGCAGCCGGGCCTGCACGTCGGGTGAGGAGCCGCTGGGGTAGCCGACGACGATGCGCAGCGCCTTGCTGGGCCAGGTGTCGGCGTTCTGGGCCTGGGCCCACAGGGGCAGCAGGGCGAGGCCCAGCAGTGCGCTGGCGAGGAAAGGGCGTTTTGTGGGGGTCATGCGTTGTCTCCTGTTTGGAATGCCTTGTACAAATCCATGCGTGCCGCGGGTCGCGGGCCTGCTGGCGGGTCCAGCTCGTCCTGGCGCACCAGGCTGAGCAGTTCGAAAAATGCGGGGGGCGACACGAGTTGCCAGTCGGCGGATGCGGTGCGCGCCATGGCCGCGGCAACCTGTTGCAGGCTCGTGAGGTCCAGCCCCTCCAGCATCACAACATGGTCGTGGCCAGCAGCGGCAGCGACGCCGACCTGGTTCGCCAGCGGAAACTCTGCGCTGGCGCCGACGCTGCCCCAGCTGGTGCGAACGATATGGGCCGCTTGCACCTGCTCCTGCAGCCAGCCGGCGACGGCGGCTGGAAAGTCCGGGGCCTGGCTGCGCAGCTGCAGCGTGGCCAGTTGCGCCGCGCTGGAAGGTCCGCGAGTCCCTTGCAGCGTGCAGGGCAGGCGCAGGAAATCGCGCAACTCACCACGCATGCGTGTGGACCAAGGCGTGGGGTGGGTGAAGACGTCGCGGTACTGCGGCGTCTCCAGCGCGGCCAAGGACGCCAGCCAATAACAGGTGTAGTAGCGCGGTGCCTCGCCGGGGCGATCGGCATGCGCGCGGTAGCGGCGCGCCTCCACGAAGCCGGGCAGGCCCACGCGCTCGGGCACGTGTTCGAAGGTGTGCCAGACCTCGTACTCCGGCTGCAGCCGGACACTGCTGACGCTGTTCCACAGGGCGAGGAAGGCCGTGGCGGTGGGCTGTGTCATGCGCTGAGCGGCTCGCTGACGGCGTCGGGGTGTTGGATCATGACCTTGGTCGCTATTTTGCTGCGGGCCAGCGCAAAGCCCTGTTCGGCCTGGGCCAGCGTCAGCCGGTGCGTGATCATGTGCCGCAGCGTCTCCTGGTGGGTACGCATGTAGTCCACCACCAGCGGCCAGTTTTTCTCGGGGGCCCGGTAGGAGCCGCGGAGCTGCTGGTGCTGGCGCACCAGGGCCGTGAGGTCGATGGGCACCGGGGCGGCATGGATGCCGGTGATGACCAGGACGCCGTGGGTCTTGAGCGCCTGCAGGGCCGGTGCGATGACGGCGGCGGCCCCGGTGGCTTCGATCACCACGTCGAACTTGCCTTCGCGCAGATAGGGCGCCAGGCCCTGTTCCATGCCACCTTGTTCGGCGAAATCAAGCACGTCGTTGAAGCCCATGGCGCGCAGCACGGCCAGGCGCGCCGTGTCGCCATGGCCGGCCACGACCACCTGGCGCGCGCCGGCGTGGCGTGCAAACAAGGCAATGCCCTGGCCGATGTTGCCCGGGCCCAGCACCAGCACGCGGTCGCCGGCCTTCACGCCGCCCGTACGCACGGCTTCATGGCTGACGGTCAGGGGTTCGGTCAGCGCCGCAATCTCGGCGTCCACCCCGGGCGGGATGGTCACGCAGTTGCGTGCCGGCACCAGCACCCAGGGCGCAAAACCGCCATCGCGCGTGACACCGATGCCGCGGCGCTTGACGCAGGCGTCCGGGTTCTGCGCCAGACAGGCCTCGCATTGGCCGCAGACCACCGAGGGGCGCACCGCCACGAGCTGGCGCAGCGCCAGGCCCTGCACGCCGGCGCCGCAGGCCATGACCTCGCCACTGAACTCATGGCCGACGGTCACAGGCAGCGCCGGTGCCACGAAGTGGTAGCTGGGCGTCCATTCATCGATGTGCAGATCCGTGCCGCAGACGCCGGCCGACTGCACACGCAGCAGGACTTCGCCGGCCGCGGGCGCTGGCGGCGGGGCGACGTCCTGAAGTGTCAGGCCGGGGCCGGGATGGGTCTTGCGCAGGGATTGCATGGCGGGCGTACGTTGGAGTGAAAGTGTGCAGGCAGTGTCGGCTGCGTAAAGTTATACGTCAAAGACTCATTTGGTATAAAAGTCATATGTTTTTCATATGGATTGGGTAGGCCATGGAATTGAGACACCTGCGTTATTTCGTCACCGTGGCCGAGCAGGGCAGCGTGAGCCGCGCGGCACAAAAGCTGTTCATCGCGCAGCCGCCGCTGTCGGCGCAGATCCGGCAGCTCGAGGAGGAGGTGGGGGTCAGCCTGTTCACGCGCCAGCCGCGCGGGGTGCGGCTGACCCAGGCCGGCGCATCGTTCCTGGAGGATGCACGCGCCATCCTGGCGCGGGCGCAGCAGGCCACGGTGCGGGCGCGGGAGCGCCAGGCCGGACAGCGCGCGACCTTGCGCCTGGGCCTGGTGCCGTCCACCATCCACTCGGTCCTGCCGGGCCTGCTCGCACGTCTGGCCGGCGAAGCGCTGACGGTGAATGTCGAGGTGCGCGAGATGATCACCTCGCAGCAGGTGCAAGCCCTGCACAACAAGGAAATCGATCTGGGCATCGCGCGCCCCGGCGAGGACAGCCAGCTGGCGGAGATGGCGGCGTTCATCGAAGATCCCTACTGCCTGGCCCTGCCCGCGGGCAACCCCCTGGCGCGCAGCCGCAAGCCCCTGTCGCTGCGGCAGGCGGCGCACGAGCGGTTTGTGAGCTTCTCGCGTTACCAGGACGCCGACTACTACGACCGGACGGCGGCACTGTGCATGGAGGCCGGTTTCACACCCGACATCCGCCATGAGGCCGGCCAGTTCGTCAACGTGCTGGCCATGGTGGGCTGCGGCCTGGGCGTGGCTATCGTGCCGGCTTCCTTTGCCACCTTGCCGCAGGGGCAGGTGGTGTTTCGCCGCCTTGACGGTTCGCGTTTCAAGAGCCGGCTGGGCATCCTGCGCGGGCCGCAGCAGGAGCAGGACGACTGGTCGGCGCGTGTGGTCGCATTGGCTGTGCGTGAACTGGAAAGTTTGGGGAAGCGGCTGATGTCCCGACAGAAATGAGACCGTGTGGCCTTTGCCTGACGTCACTGGCAAGACCCAGCCGTTCCAGGGGCATGGCCGGGGGTTCGGGCCTGGTTTTCCTGGCTGCGTCACAATCCATACCCATTCCGATTCCTCCCCTACGCCAGGACGCGCCATGACCACTACCCTCCAGATCGATTTCGTTTCCGACGTGGCCTGCACCTGGTGTGCCGTGGGCCTGGGCGGCCTGGAACAGGCGCTCGAGAACCTGCTGGGCCAGGTCGACGCTCACATCAACTTCCAGCCCTTCGAGCTGAACCCGGCCATGGGTCCCGAGGGCCAGGACATGACCGAGCACCTGACGCAGAAGTACGGCTCCAGTCCCGAGCAGCAGGCGCAGATCCGCGAGACCATCCGCGCGCGCGGCGCCGCGGTCGGTTTCAGCTTCAAGCCCGAAGGGCGCGGGCGCATCTGGAACACCTTCGACGCGCATCGCCTGCTGCACTGGGCTGGCGAGTTGGGCGCCGACAAGCAATACGCCCTGAAGAAGGAGCTGCTCATCGCCTACCACGGCCGTGCCGAGAACGTGTCCGATGCCGAGGTGCTGGTGCGCGCCTGCCGCACGGTCGGCCTGGACGAGGCGCGGGCCCGCGAGATCCTGGGCGGTGACGAATACGCCCTGGCCGTGCGCGAGAACGAGCTGCAATGGCAGCAGGCCGGCATCAGCTCCGTGCCCGCTGTCATCGTCAACCGCCAGTACCTGATCTCGGGCGGCCAGCCCGTGGCAGCTTACGAGGACGCGCTGCGCCGCATCGCCAGCGAGGTCGCCCAGGCGAGCTGAACGGGTCGGGCGCTGACCAAACTGCAAGCGTTTGTTTCCGCCGCCCTGGGGCCGGGTGGCTCTGGTTTAATCTCCGGACAAGCCCCCGGAGGAAAACCATGTCGGTCCTGCTGCGTTATGTGATGATCGTCGTCGCCTGTATCTGCCTGCTGGCGGGCATGCAACTGCCCCACCTGGCCGACCAGTACGCCAAGCGCGTGGACGCCACGCTACGCGAAGTCACCATCAACTTCCAGCCTTTCCTGATCATCGCCAACCAGCACACCGGCGGCAACGTCGAGGCGCTGATCGCCATGCACCGCCAGAGCAATGTGGCCGCCTTCAAGGCAGAGGGCGACGCCATCGAGCGCATGTACCAGCGCAAGCTGCGTTTCGAGGGGGAGGCCAAGGCGCTGCAGACCCATCTGCCGGGCCGCCTGTGGCATGTGTTCTTTCGCGCCGATCCGGACCTGCGCGAGCAGACCCTGATCCAGTACAACGCCACCGTGCCGTTGACGCAGGACGCACTGATTGCCGGTGGTGTGGTGGCGCTGGTCATGCTGCTGCTGCTCGAAGCCGCCATGGCCGGCGGCCGGCGCCTGCAGGCCATGGCCACGCGTTACATCAACCACCGCTGGCGCGGCGCGGCCTAGGGCCTGTTCTGACCAGGCCCTAGCCGTCGACCGGCTCCACCGTCACCGCCACCGCCAGGGTGTGCTGGCCGCCACCATGGATCACCCCGCGGATCGGTGAAACGTCTGCATAGTCGCGGCCCGTGGCCACCGTCACGTAGTCTTCGCCCGGCGTGCCCCAGCCGTCCCGGTCATTGGTGGGGTCCAGGTCGTACCAGCCCTGGCCTTCCTGGGCGCCGGGCAGGTCCGGCAGGAAGATCGACACCCAGGCATGCGAGGCGTCGCTGCCCACGAGGCGTGGCTGGCCGGGTGCGGGCTGGGTCAGCAGATAACCGCTCACATAACGCGCCGCCAGGCCCAGGCTGCGCAGGCAGCCCAGCATGATGTGGGCAAAGTCCTGGCACACGCCCTTGCGCTGGGCCAGCGCCTCCAGGGGCGAGGTGTTGACCTCGGTGCTGGCGGTTTCATACGTGAAGTCCGTATGGATGCGTCGCATCAGGTCGCGTGCGCCGGCCAGGGCCGATACGCCGGGACCGAAACTCGGGCGCGCATAGGCGGCAAATTCATCATGGCGCGGCGCGCGCGCGGAAGGAAAACTGAATTCGGTCGCCGCGCTCCAGGCGGCACCGGTGTGGAAGCGGAACTGTTCGCGCAGTGTTTCCCAGCCGATGCGGCTGTCGACGGCCTGCGGCGCGCGTGTACGCACCTCGCTGATTGCCACCACGCGCAATTGGGTGTGCGGGATCTGCAGGGAAAAGAAGGCGCGCCGGTTGCCGTAGATGTCCTCGACCTGCGTCATCTGGGCCGGTGCCGGCGACACGTCGAGCCGGTGGCTCAGCAGGGTCTGGTGGGCCGTGTCCAGCGGTTGCAGATGGGCCACGTGCTGCGCGGTCTCGACCGCCGGCGTGTAGTCGTACAGGGTTTCGTGCGTGATGCGCAGGTGCATGGGCTCAGGCCCCCAGGCTCTGCCCGGAGTCGCCCGTGTGCGTGAAGTAGCGCAGGCTGATCTCGTCGGAGACCCGCCAGGCCGCCTCGTTGCATTGCGTCAGCAGTTCGGCCAGCTGGGGCAGGATGCCGTCCTCGCGCGCCTGGCACAAGGCCTGCAGGTCCCAGCGCTCGGGGTCGGGCACCATCTGGGCCAGGGCATCCATTTCGCCGGCCGGGCAAGCCGCCAGCTTGGCCAGGCGCCCGCGCAGGGTCTGCACCACCCAGCCCAGCGAGCGCGGGTTGTCGCGGTCCAGCACCAGCAGGTCCAGCAAGGCGGGGACTTCACGGCTTTGCTGGTACTGGGCGTGGAAGGTGATGGTGCTGTCGAAGAGGGCGATCAGTGCCTCGAAGCCGCCGTCGTCGTGCACGGCGCCGCTCTCGAAGCTGCTGGCCAGGGCCGGCGCCAGGAAACACAGGCGTTCGATCTGGCGTCCGATGGACAGCAGGCGCCAGCCGTCGTCGCGTGTCATGCGGTCGGTCTGGGCGCCGGTGATGGCGGCCAGGTGGCTGCTGGCCGATTCCAGCACACGCAGGGCTTCCGCGGCGGTGTAGTCCCCCTGGGCCGCCTGCCCGGCGCAACAGGAGGTCATTTCGGCCTCGGCGCGGGTGATGATGTTCCACTGCTCCTGCGAGAGCCGCTCGCGCACCGCGGCCGCGGCCAGCTTGAGCGCGCGCAGGGTGTAACCCACGCTGGTGGCCATGTCCTGGCTGCCCAGGCTGGCGATCAGCGAGCGTTCGAACACCCGGCGCGCCTGCAGGGCCGTGGGCACATCGGGCAGCACCAGGGTGTTGCGCACCGCCAGTTCGCTGAGCCAGCCCAGCAGGGCGGGCGAGCAGGGGTCCTGCCCGTTCAGGCTGTCCAGGGTGAGGCGGGCCAGCCGGATGTTGTTTTCAGTGCGCTCGGTGTAGCGGCCCAGCCAGTAGAGGTTCTCGGCGGCGCGGCTGGTGACCAGGCGCTTGCGCTGTGTGAGGATGGGCGTGGCGTGGTGCGTCGACAGCAGCGTGGTGCGGTCCACCTCGCCGTGGGTCATGACCCAGGTGTCGGCGCTGCTGCCGCCGCGCTGCATGGAGGCCATGCCCGCGCTGGCGTTCACCAGCCGCGCCAGGCCGCCGGGCAGCACCCGCCAGGACTGCGGGCCGTCGGCGATGGCAAACACGCGCAGCATGACCGAACGCGGCACGATGCGTTCGTCCTGCCAGGTCGGCATCTGCGAGGGCGGCAGGTAACTCTGTACGGTGTGCAGATCGCCTTCGCGCAGGATGCGGCCGGCCCATTCATCGAGGCCGCTGCGGTTCAGGTTGCGGCCGAGCACGGCCTCGAAGCCCCCGGCCGCGCCGGGGTAGGTGGGTTTGATCACGCACTCGCCCAGACGCGGCAGCACGTCTTCCATGCCCGCGCGTTCGCCGCACCACCAGGTGGGCAGCGCCGGCAGGGACAGCTCTTCCCCCAGCAGGTGGCTGGCCAGGGCCGGCAGGAAACCCAGCAGCGCGCTCGATTCGAGAAAGGCCGAGCCCGGTGCATTGGCCACCAGCACGTTGCCGGCGCGGATGGCCTGCAGCAGGCCGGGCACACCCAGCGTGGAGTCGGGGCGCAATTCCAGCGGGTCCAGGAACTCGTCGTCCAGGCGCTTGAGCAGGCCGTGCACCGGCTCCAGGCCGCGCAGGGTCTTGAGGTAGAGCTTCTGGTCGCGCACCGTCAGGTCGCTGCCCTCGACGAGCGTGAGGCCCAGGTAACGCGCCAGGTAGGCGTGCTCGAAATAGGTTTCGTTGTAGGGGCCGGGGGTGAGCAGCGCGATGTGCGAATCGGCTCCGGCCGGGCTCATCTGCTTGAGCGCATCGATCAGCGCGCGGTAGGTGGCGGCCAGGCGCTGGATGTGCATGCCCTCGAAGGCCGGAGCGAACTGGCGCGAGATCGAGATGCGATTTTCCAGCAGGTAGCCCAGGCCCGAAGGCGCTTGTGTGCGCTGCGAGATCACCCACCAGTTGCCATCGGGCCCGCGTGCCAGGTCGAAGGCCACGATGTGCAAATGCATGCCGCCCACGGGCGCTACGCCATGCATGGGGCGCAGGTAACCGGGGTGGCCCTGCACCAGCGCTGGCGGCAGCAGGCCGGCCTTGAGCAGTTGCTGCGGGCCGTACACGTCGGCCATCACGCGCTCCAGCACGCGCACACGTTGCAGCACGCCGGCTTCGATCTGCGACCAGCTCTCGGGTGTCACGATCAGCGGAAACAGGTCGAGCGACCAGGGGCGTTGCGGGCCGCTGGCGTCGCTGTAGACGTTGTAGCTCACGCCGTTGTCGCGGATCTGGCGCGCCAGGCTGTGGGCGCGGTGGTTCAGGTCGGCGAAACCCTCGTGACCCAGCTGCTCGAAGAAGGCCGCCCAGGCCGGGGCTGCCTGCTGGCCCGACAGGCCGCCGCGCAGTTCGTCGTAATGGCCGCCGCTGGCCGTTGGCGCCAGGGCCGCCGCCCGCTGGGCCGGCGAGGGTGGGGTGGCGGTGTCGAAGAGGTCGGGGTTAGCGTGGTCCACTGTGACGGTATTGTTACATCACTGTCGACGCGCGCCGTCGTTTTCTCTCACCTGAGATCGAGGGTGAACGGGAATTCGCGGCTTCCTGGCAACTCGCTGGTGGCCGGCGGCACATCGAGTGCACCATCGCTGTGCCCCATGCGGAAGAATCGCGCCAGACGCCGACTCTCGGCTTCGTAGGAGTTGACCGGGAAGGTGTCGTAGCTGCGCCCGCCCGGGTGGGTCACGTGGTACTGGCAGCCGCCCATCGAACGTTTCATCCAGGTGTCCACGATGTCGAAAGTCAGCGGCGCATGCACGCCGATGGAGGGGTGCAGCGAGGAGGGCGGGTTCCAGGCCTTGTAGCGCACGCCGGCCACGAACTCGCCCACCGTGCCCGTGGGCTGCAGGGGCAGGGCGCGGCCGTTGACGGTGACGGTGTAGCGGCTGGGGTTCAGGCCGTTCACGCGCACCTCGATGCGTTCCAGCGAGGAGTCGACATAACGCGCCGTGCCGCCGGACGTACCTTCTTCACCCATCACGTGCCAGGGCTCCAGGGCATTGCGCAGGGTCAGCGCGATGCCCATGCTCTGCACCTCGCCCACGAGCGGGAAGCGGAACTCGAAGTGCGGCGCGAACCAGGCATCGTCGAAGGCAAAACCGGCCTGCCGCATCTCGCTCATCACGTCGGCGAAGTCCATGCGCACGAAGGTGGGCAGCAGGAAACGGTCGTGCAGCTCGGTGCCCCAGCGCGTGGCGGGCGCCTGGTAGGGCTTGTCCCAGAAGCGCGCGACCAGGGCACGCAGCAGCAGCTGCTGCACCACGCTCATGCGGGCGTGCGGGGGCATCTCGAAGGCGCGCAGCTCCAGCAGGCCCAGGCGGCCGGTGGCGCTGTCGGGTGAGTAGAGCTTGTCGATGCAGAACTCACTGCGGTGCGTGTTGCCGGTGATGTCGACCAGGATGTTGCGCAAGGTGCGATCGACCAACCACGGAGGCATGTCGGCCCCGTACTTTTCCCGGTTGCTCTGGATCTCGCGCAGCGCGATCTCCAGCTCATAAAGCTGGTCGTTGCGCGCCTCGTCCACGCGCGGGGCCTGGCTGGTCGGGCCGATGAACATGCCGCTGAAGAGGTAACTCAGCGAAGGGTGGTTGTGCCAGTACAGCAGCAGGCTGGCCAGTAGCTCGGGCCGGCGCAGGAAGGGGCTGTCGGCCGGTGTGGCGCCACCCAGCACCATGTGGTTGCCGCCGCCCGTGCCGGTGTGGCGGCCGTCGGTCATGAACTTTTCGGCCGAGAGCCGGCATTCAAAGGCCGCGTTGTAGAGGAACTCGGTGTGCTGCACCAGCTCGCCCCAGTTGTGCGCGGGGTGGATGTTGACTTCGATCACACCGGGGTCGGGCGTGACCTGCAGCAGCTTGAGGCGCGCGTCGCGCGGCGGCGGGTAGCCTTCCAGCACGATCTTCATGCCCAGCTCGTCGGCCGTGGCTTCCACCGCGGCGAGCAGGCTCAGGTAATCCTCCAGCCGTGCCAGCGGCGGCATGAAGACGTAGAGCAGGCTGGACTTGCCGCCGTGCACGTGCTCGGCCTTGGGGCCGTTGGCGCGCATGGGGTCGCGCGCCTCCACGCACAGGGCAGTGCGGGTGATCCAGTGGGCGGATTCGAAGCGTTTTGGCGCTTGTGCCTGCGCCGCATCCGCGGCGCCCGTGCCCGCGGCCTGTCCTGTGCCGGCAGCGCCAGCAGCGCCGCCCTGCTTCGCTGCGCTCATGCGCTGGTGTGGCGCGTACTGCGCGCGCAACTGCGCCGCCTGCGGCAGCGGTGTACGCGGCGCGTAGGGGTCCTGCTCGATGAGGTAGGGGTAGTCGCCGGTTTTGACCCAGGGCAGGGATTCCAGCGGCAGGCGGTAGCCCATGGGCGAGTCGCCGGGCAGCAGGTACATGCGGTCGTCGCGGAAGAACCAGGGCCCGGTGGACCAGGCCGGGCCGGCCAGCGCCGGGTCCTTGGCCTGCAGGGGCAGCACATAACCCACCACCGCGTCGAGCTTCTGCCCGAAGACACGACGCAGGCGGATGCGCTCCATCTCGTCGTCGAGCTTCGAATCAAACGGGTCCACATTTACGGGCAGCTTGCGCTCGCGCCAGAGGTAATAAAAGACGTCCTCGTAACCCGGCTGGATGTGCTGGTTGCCCAGGCCCAGCTTGCTGGCCAGGGTGTGGGTGAAACGGCGCGCATCTTCACTGGTGTAGGCCGCGGGTACGCGCTCGTCGGCAAACAGCTCGGGTTTGCTCCAGATGGCCTGGCCGTCCTGGCGCCAGTAGATGGACAGGGCCCAGCGCGGCAGCTGCTCGCCCGGGTACCACTTGCCCTGACCGAAGTGCAGGAAGCCGCCATGCCCGTATTCGGTGCGCAGTTTGTGCACCAATTCGGTGGCATAGGCCCGTTTGGTCGGGCCCAGGGCGTCGGTGTTCCATTCCGGTGCATCACGATCGCTGGCGGCCACATAGGTGGGCTCGCCGCCCATGGTCAGGCGCACGTCACCGGCCTGCAGTCGGCTTTCCACGGCCTCGCCCAGTTGCATGACCTGGTTCCATTGCGCGTCGGTATAGGGTTTCGTGACCCGCGGTGATTCGTAGATGCGCGTGACCTGCATGTGGTGGGCGAACTCCACCTCGCTTTCGTCCACACCGCCTTCCACCGGCGCTGCGCCCGAGGGCTGGGGCGTGCAGGCCAGCGGGATGTGGCCTTCGCCAGCCATCAGGCCCGAGGTCGGGTCCAGGCCGATCCAGCCGGCGCCGGGCAGGTAGACCTCGCACCAGGCGTGCAGGTCGGTGAAGTCCACCTCGGTGCCGCTGGGGCCGTCCAGCGATTTCACATCGGGCTTGAGCTGGATCAGGTAACCCGAGACAAAACGCGCGGCCAGACCGCAATGGCGCAGCAACTGCACCATGAGCCAGCCCGAGTCGCGGCAGGAGCCGCTACCCAGCCCCAGCGTCTGCTCGGGCGTCTGCACGCCGGGCTCCATGCGGATCAGGTACTTGATGTCGCTCTGCAACTGCTGGTTGAGCTTGACCAGGAAGTCGATCGTGCGCATCTTCGTGCGGTCGATCCGGGCCATATAGACCTTCAGGTGCGGCGTGAGCGGCCCGGCGGCCAGGTAGGGCGCCAGTTCCTCGCGGGTGAGCGCGCTGTAGCTGAAGGGGAACTGCTCGGCCTCGGGCTCCAGGAAGAAGTCGAAGGGGTTGTAGACCGCCATCTCCACCACCAGGTCGACCGTCACCTTGAATTCGCGGGTCTTGTCGGGGAAGACCAGGCGGGCCTGGTAGTTGGCAAAGGGGTCCTGCTGCCAGTTGATGAAATGGGTAGCCGGTTCGACCTTCAGGGAATACGAGATCACCTTGCTGCGGCAGTGCGGGGCCGGGCGCAGGCGGATGACCTGGGGCCCGAGGTTCACCAGGCGGTCGTACTTGTAATGGGTGACGTGGTTCAGGGCAGCGTGGATGGACATGGCGAGGGCTCGGTCGGGTGGGGGCCGCCGCGGCAGCGCAGGCCCTGGCTGCAAGACCGCAAGAACCGCGCCAGGCCCGGAAATTGCTGTACATCCCACAGGAGAAGGCGCCATGCAGAAATTCGACGAGATGTACACCAGGCCGGCCGCTGCCGGGCAAAGCCAGAGCCAGAGCCAGAGCGGCGGGCAGGGCTCCTCGCAATCGCAGGGGCTGTCGCCCGGGACCGAGGTGCGGGAGCACTACCGCACCTATGGCCAGTGGTTGGCGCGCCAGAGTGCCGAACTCATGAAAGCCCGGCGCGAGGAAGCCGAGATGATTTTCCGCCGCGTGGGCATCACCTTCGCGGTCTATGGCGCCAAGGACGAGGACGGCTCGGGCACCGAGCGGCTGATCCCCTTCGACCTGATCCCGCGCATCATCCCCGCGCATGAGTGGGCCAGCATGGAAAAGGGCCTGGTGCAGCGTGTCAACGCGCTTAACCGATTCCTGCACGACGTCTACCACGAACAGGAAATCATCAAGGCTGGTCTCATTCCGGCCGAGCAGATCCTGAACAACGCGCAGTTCCGCCCTGAGATGATGGGGGTGAACCTGCCCAACCAGGTCTATTCCAATATCAGCGGCATCGACATCGTGCGCGCGCCCAATGCCAAGGGCGAGGGCGAGTACTACGTGCTCGAAGACAACCTGCGCGTGCCCAGCGGCGTGAGCTACATGCTCGAAGACCGCAAGATGATGATGCGGCTGTTCCCCGAGCTGTTCAGCGCCCACCGCGTGGCGCCGGTGGCGCACTACCCCGACCTGCTGCTGGAAACCCTGCGCGCTTCCAGTCCGGACACCTCGGCCGAGCCCACGGTGGTGGTGCTCACGCCCGGCATGTACAACAGCGCCTACTTCGAGCATGCCTTCCTGGCCCAGCAGATGGGCGTGGAACTGGTCGAGGGGCAGGACCTGTTCGTGAAGGACAACTTCGTCTACATGCGCACCACGCGCGGCCCGCGCCGGGTGGACGTGATCTACCGCCGGGTCGACGACGACTTCCTCGACCCCAAGGTCTTCCGCCCCAGCTCCACCCTGGGCTGCCCGGGTCTGATGGACGCCTACCGCGCCGGCCACGTGGCGATCTGCAATGCCGTGGGCACGGGCGTGGCGGACGACAAGTCCATCTACCCCTATGTGCCCAAGATGATCGAGTTCTACCTGGGCGAGAAGCCCATCCTCAACAACGTGCCCACCTACATGTGCCGCAATTCCGAGGACCTGAAGTACGTGATGGCCAACCTCAAGGACCTGGTGGTCAAGGAAGTGCATGGCGCCGGGGGCTACGGCATGCTGGTGGGGCCGGCCTCCACCAGGGCCGAGATCGAGGACTTCGGCAAGGCCGTGCTGGCCAACCCGAGCAACTACATCGCCCAGCCCACGCTGAGCCTGTCCACCTGCCCCACCTACGTCGAGCAGGGCATCGCCCCGCGCCACATCGACCTGCGGCCCTTTGTGCTCTCGGGCAAGGAGGTGCAGATGGTGCCGGGCGGCCTGACGCGCGTGGCGCTCAAGGAAGGGTCCCTGGTGGTCAATTCGTCGCAGGGCGGTGGCACCAAGGACACCTGGATCCTGGAAATCTGAAGCACTGAAGAGGAGACCATCATGCTGAGCCGCACCGCCGATCACCTCTACTGGATGAACCGCTACACCGAGCGTGCAGAGAATACCGCCCGCATGCTCAACGTGAACTACGAAACCTCGCTGCTGCCGCAATCGGCGGCCGTGGCCCAGGTCGGCTGGCAGGGCCTGCTGTCCATCAGTGAGCTGCTGCCGTCCTACACCGCGCTGTACGGCGAGGTCACGGCCAAGGGGGTCATGGAGTTCATGGTCAGCGACGAGGACAACCCCTCGTCCATCATCTCCTGCCTGCGCGCTGCACGCGAGAACGCGCGCGCCGTGCGCGGCACGCTGACCACCGAGGTCTGGGAAACCCAGAACCAGACCTGGCTGTCGGTCAACCGCATGCTCAAGAGCGGCGAGTTTGAGCGTGACCCCGGCCAGTTCTTCGAATGGGTCAAGTTCCGCTCGCATCTCTCGCGCGGTGTGGCCGTGGGCACCATGCTGATGGACGAGTCGCTGCACTTCATGCGCCTGGGCACCTTCCTGGAGCGCGCCGACAACACTGCGCGCCTGGTGGACGTGAAGTTCCACGCCGCCCAGCGCGACTTCTTCGGCAACGGCAAGCAGAAGGACCAGGAGTACGACTTCTACCACTGGAGCGCCATCTTGCGCAGCGTGAGCGGCTTCGAGATCTACCGCAAGGTTTACCGCGACGTGATCCGCCCCGAGCGTGTGGCCGAACTGCTGATCCTGCGCCCTGACATGCCGCGTTCCCTGCACGCCAGCATGAACGAGGTGGTTAGCAACCTGCACCTGGTGGGCAGCGACAGCGGCAGCGAAACCCTGCGCCACGCCGGCAAGCTGCGCGCCGAGCTGCAATACGGCCGTATCGACGAAATCCTCGCCACCGGCTTGCATGCCTTCCTGACCCAGTTCCTGGACCGGGTCAACGACATCGGCTCGCGCATCAGCCGTGACTTCCTGATGCCCGAGATCGCCTGAGGCCGGTGCCTGACATGCCTGGGCGGCCGCTAAGATGGCGGCTGCCCCTATCCCACGAGTGAACCCTCATGACCTATTGTGTCGCCGTCCGCAACGATGCGGGCCTGGTCTTCCTGTCCGACTCGCGCACCAACGCCGGCGTGGACCAGATCAACACCTTTCGCAAGATGCACGTCTACGAGGTGCCGGGCGAACGGGTCATGGTGCTGCTGACCGCGGGCAACCTGTCCATCAGCCAGTCGGTGGCCAGCGGCCTGAGGGTGCAGATGGAAAACCACGGCGAGAAGAGCCTGGCCTCGGCGCCCAATATGTTTTCCGCCGCCAAGCTGGTGGGCGACGCCGTGCGCAAGGTGCATGCGCGTGACGCCGAATCGCTCAAGGCCTTCGGCATCGAGTTCAACGTCAGCCTGATCTTCGGCGGGCAGGTCAAGGGCGAGGAGCCGCGCCTCTTCAACATCTACTCCGCCGGCAACTTCATCGAGGCCACGCCCGAGACGCCGTATTTCCAGATCGGCGAGTCCAAGTACGGCAAGCCCATCCTGGACCGCGTCGTCGGCGGCCAGCTCTCGCTGGACGAAGTGGCCAAGTGTTGCCTGATCTCCATGGATTCGACCATGAAGTCCAACCTCTCGGTCGGCCTGCCGCTGGACCTGCTGTGCTACGAGAAGGACGCGCTCAAGGTGCAGCGCCGCACTCTGATCGACGGCAAGGACCCGTACTTCGCCTCGCTGCGCGAACGCTGGGGCGAGCAGCTGCGCAAGGTCTTCAACGAGCTGCCCGCGCCGGGCTACTGGAAGTAGCCCGGGCCATAACAGCTCAGGTCCCGATCAGACCTCCGTCGCGCTTGCGGATGACGACTGTCGCCGAGCGCGGGCGGGCGCCGGCCTTGCCGGAGGGCCAGTTCGAGAGCTTGCCAGGCTCGGCCGGGTCGCTGCGTTCCGAGGGGCTTTCACCCGGGTGCTGGATGTTGATGAACATCGTGCGGCCATCGGGCGTGCCCGTGGCGCCGGTGATCTCGCAACCGCTGGGGCCGGTCAGGAAACGACGGATCTCGCCCGTGGCCGGGTCGGCTGCCAGCATCATGTTGTTGCCCAGGCGGGCCAGGTCACCCTTGCCCATGGCCGAGGTCGACATGTCGGTCTGGATCCAGAGCACGCCGCGCGCATCGGTCCACAGCCCGTCCGGGCAGGCGAACATATCGCCCTTGATATTGCCCCGGGCCTCGGCGCGGGTGTTGGCCGGGTCGCCGGCCAGCACGAAGTGGTTCCACTTCAGCGTGGTGCCATGGAAGTCGCCCTCATCCTTCCAGCGGATGATGTTGCCCATGCTGTTGTTGGCGCGCGGGTTGGCCGCGTCCAGGCCGGGGTTCTTGCCCACGGCGCGGTTGCTGTTGTTGGTCAGCGTGCAATAGACCCAGCCGTTCTTGTCCACGTCGATCCACTCGGGACGGTCCATCTTGGTCGCGCCCAGCAGGTCGCTCGCCTGGCGGCCCTTGATCAGCACCTCGCCCTGGTCGGCAAAGCCGTTGGCCGCGGTCAGCGGGCCCTGGCCGTGTGTGAGCGGCAGCCACTGGCCGCTGCCGTCGGCGTTGAATTTCGCCACGTAGAGCGTGCCGTGGTCCAGCAGCGTGGCGTTGGCGCGTGCGCCACCCGGCTGGATGCGGTCGCGGCTGACGAACTTGTAGATGTACTCGAAACGCGCGTCCTCGCCCATGTAGACCACGGCGCGGCCGTCCTGGGTCACGGCCACCGTTGCGCCTTCGTGCGCGGCGCGGCCCATGGCCGTGCGCTTGACGGGCGTGGAGCTGGGGTTGGACGGGTCGATCTCCACCACCCAGCCGAAGCGGTTGGGTTCGTTGGGGTTCTTCGTGGCGTCGAAGCGCGCGTCGTGCTCGTGCCAGCGGTAGCCGCCGGCGCCGCCCTTCTTCAGGCCCCAGCGCGCCTCGTGCGGGGTGAGCGTGTCGCCGCCGTTGAAGTAGTTGATGAAGTTTTCTTCGCAGGTGAGGTAGGTGCCCCAGGGCGTGATGCCGCTGCCGCAGTTGTTGATGGTGCCCAGCACCCGGCGCCCGCTCGGGTCGGCGGCAGTCTGCATCAAGGCATGGCCGGCGGCCGGGCCGCCTACCGTCATCGGCGTGTTGGCCGTGATACGACGGGCCCAGGGCGAGGGGTTCACCAGTGCCCACTGGCCGTTGCGCTGTTCCACCTCGATGATGCTCACGCCGTGCGCGGCCTGCGCCTTGCGCACCTTCTCGGGCGTCCAGGTCTTCATGCCGTCGGGGAAGAGCAGGCCTTCGTCGGTGTACTCATGGTTCATCACGAGCATGCCGCTTTGTGCGCCGTTCAGCGCGTAGTAGTGGATGCCGTCATGGTGCATGCCCAGCTGCGTCTCCTGCTGGGCAGCCGTGTTGCTGCCGTCTTCCTTGAAGGCGTGGTTCTCGCCGGACAGACCCACCGGGTCACCCCAGGGGGCGATCACCTGGGCTGTGTAACCCTCGGGTACCACGACGGTGTCGGCGGTCGAGATCGGCACGCTCTTGAAACCCAGCAAGGGACTGGCGCTGCCGGTGCTGGCGCAGGCCGTCAGGGCGGCTGCGCCACCCAGCGGCGCGAGCAGGCCGCTGAGCGTGGCGCCCAGGCCGCCGCGCAGCAGCGTGCGCCGGGCCGGGTCGGAAATGTCGTGGATGCTGGGGTTGGAGGAGCGGTTGCTGTCCTCCATGGTGGAGAAGTCCTTGGCCATGGTCCTGCCTTGTTGAGGGTTGCGTAAACCGGTCGTTCGACCGGCACCCCCGTGTTTTTAAGGCGCGACCGTGACAGTATGAAGACAGTGCTGTGGCAAAACAGCACGTCGCCGGGGCGGGGCCCGGCTCAGGCGCTGAACTTGGCGTAGGCCGTTTCGTCCATCAGCGCGTCGAGTTCGGCGGGCTGGGACAGCTTGAGCTTGAAGAACCAGCCGTCGCCCAGCGGCTCGCTGTTGGCCAGGGCCGGGTCGGCGCGCAGCGTCTCGTTGACTTCGGTGACCGTGCCGCTGACCGGGGCGTAGACGTCGGCCGCAGCCTTGACGGACTCCACCACGCCGGCCACGTCCTTGGCGGCCAGGGTCTTGCCGATGGCCGGCAGTTCCACGAAGACGATGTCGCCCAGCGTGTCCTGCGCGTGCACGGTGATGCCCACCACGCCCGTATCGCCTTCCACCCGCACCCACACGTGTTCGTCGCTGAACCTGATCATTGCCATCTCTCCGTTGTCGAGGGCGTGATCTTACCTGCCCGGATTGGGGCGCATGCCGTCCGTCGGAATCCCCCTTTTGTGGGATGCCCATCGTCGGTGCCATTGCCTAGGATGCCGATGGTTACCACGACAGGAGAACACCATGCGTTTAAGGATGTCCATGGCACTGCTGTGCCTTGCCCTGCTCGCAAGCGCCTGGGCCGACAAGTTGCCGGCACCGCCATCGGCTGGGCAAAAGTTGCGCCTGCAGCCCCTGCCCACAGCCCAAAGCCATATCGAGCGCAGCGCCCGCCAGATCGCCAGCCTGGTCCATGCGCGCGAACTGCAGGCCGTGAAGGAGAGCGGGGTCCAGGGCATGAAGCGTGAGGGGGCGCTGACCGACATCCCCGGTTTCACACCGGGCCGCAGCGACACGGAGCGCCGCATCGGCGGCCAGCCGGCGCAGGCGGGCAAGCCTCAGGCGTCCGGCCTGCCAAACGATCCGTTGGCGGCCCATCGCAATACCCGGCCGCGCTCGACCGTGGTCGGTCCCCCGGGCATGCCGGACAAGGGCAGCCTCACGCGCCAGGACAGTGGGGGCGGTACCGAGTACGGTAACGGTTCGGACGACGGGCACGGCTCGGTCTGGGCCGAGCGCAGCACCTCACGGCAGTCCAGCGACGGCAACCGCACCTGGGGCAGCACCAGCTTTCGGGACTACTCTGGCAATCACTGGCGGGCCGACTATGCCGATACGCGCCGCGAAGACGGCACCGTCTTTTCCAAGGAAACGGTGTTCGACGCGCATGGGGAACCCATCAAGACTACCGTGCGCGAAAGCTTCTACGACGGCTCCGCCACGGAGACCACCACCACGCACGCCACGGGTGAAGTCAAGCAGACCTCGGGTTCGTTTCCCGATATCTTCCCCGCGCGCAGCGTGGACCCCGACGCACCGCGTGGTGGTGATGCGGTGGCGCCGCGCGGCTGGTACAACCCCATCACCGGCGCGGCGCAGAACCCCGGGCTCAAGACGGGCAACAACCAGGTCAACCCCGGTCGCAGCGATTCGCAGCCCCAGGCGGCTGCCCCCCTGCGCCTTGCGCCCAAAGACCTGGTCATCAACCCGGCGCCTGACGCCCTCGTCAGTACGCCAGCGCGGCCACGTGACATACGCGAAGGCAATCCCACCATCGTCGACCCGCCGCGCCCGCCTCAGTAGCGGGCATAAAAAAACCGGCCCAAGGGCCGGTTTTTCAGAGGAAGCCGAGACTTCAGTAACGGGGACGGCCGCCGCCGGCGCCACCACCGTAACCGCCGCCACCGCCTTCACGACGGCCACCGCCACCGCCGCCGAAGCCGCCGCCACCACCGGTGCGGGGTTCCATCGGACGGGCAACGTTCACGACCATATCGCGGCCGTCAACGTTCTGGCCGTTCATGCCGCGGATCGCAGCTTCGGCTTCCGCCGGGCTGGACATTTCCACGAAGCCGAAGCCCTTGGAGCGGCCGCTGTCGCGGTCCATCATGACCTTGGCGGACTGGACAGAGCCGAATTCGCCGAATTTCTGTTGCAGATCGTCGTCCCGCACCGAGTAGGAGAGGTTACCGACATAAAGTTTGCTGCTCATGATTGAGCCTTTCTAAAAACGCGCCGTGGGTCGCAATGCAACTTGTGACGCAGGGGAATGACAGTCCGGATGGGCTGTCAACGAAACGTGCGCCGTGCGGGCGCGGGTGCGCCGCCGGTGCGGGGAGGGAGGTGACGGAAGGTGATGCGGCCCTTGCCCAGGTCATAGGGCGAGAGTTCGAGCGACACCTTGTCGCCCGCCAGGATGCGGATGTGATGCTTGCGCATCTTGCCGCCGGTATAGGCGATCAGGCTGTGCCCGTTGTCCAGTGTCACGCGAAAGCGGGAATCGGGGAGCACTTCCTCGACCTTGCCTTCCATCTCGATCAGTTCTTCCTTGGCCATGGGATATTCCTCGTGGGGTAAGACAGTGTAAGGCGCTCAGGCCGCGCACTGGCGCTGTTGCAGCCAGCTGTGGCCTTCGGCCACGGCGTACTGCAGAGCGCTTTCGCGGGTGGCGAATTCGGGCACGAAGCGGTAGACACGGTCAGAAGTGCCGCGGCCGCTGCCGCTACGGATGGACACGGAAGCCGTGTACTGGCCCGAATCGGTTGTTCGGGTGAGGGGTGAGACAAGGTACTTGCCCACCGAGAATGCATTTTCTAGGGTGGTAATCATCAAAACTAAAGGCGCGCGTTTCAGTACGCGTCGCAGGAAACAGGAAAAACCGTCAGCCCTGGGGCTGGACGTTGCGGCACAAGCCGCTTGGGTTGTTCGGTCCAGGGAAGGAAATACAGACCGGGGATAGGGCTCGCCGCAGAGAAGGGGAGTTTGACGACCGGGGGCCGGTGAGTACGGCCAGATGGTGAGGCGGGCGGCTTGTAGGTGCCGCGAACCAAGTCAGACAACAGCTGCTGCAAAGGTAAGCAAGTTGCAGCAACGTGGTGATTGTACGCGGTATTGTGGAATTGTGCCGATAAATTTTTTGCCGCCGCCGCCCGGGCCTGCAAAATTGGCCCTTGCGCTTCTCGGGAGGCTCTCCCCCTGGACTCACAAGAACTCGAACATGAGATACCTGGGCAGTACTTACATCGCCGTGGCCATCCTGGTTCTGACCTTTGTGTTGGGGCTCTATGTCGACGTGCGCAGCGAGGATATGCACGTGCGCCATCTGGGCATCAGCACGCGCCTGGAACGCATCGTGCGCCTGGAGCAGGAGCTCACCAGCCTGCTCAGCGGTGCCGTGCTGGAGGAAAAGCTGCTGCGCGTGAGCCGCTACGACAGCGTCGACGCACACCTCACTGCCACGGTCGGTACCGTGGCCGAGCTCAGCCGGGAAATGGAACTCTCGGGCGACATCTCCGTGCTGCTCGATCTGCAAAAAGGCCTGCGCACCACCGAAGCACGCTCCCTGCGCCACATGCGCGTGGGCAGCTGGGGCCGCGCGCGCGCCGTGCTCTTCGAGGACGACTACGTGCTGGCCAAGAAGATCTACGAGATCACCACCGAATCCGTCATCAGCGCGCTGAATGACGAACTGGCCCAGCGCGCCCGCCGGCTGGAGCAGATGCGCCAGCTGACCTACGGCCTGCGCCTGGCGGCACTGGGCCTGCTGCTCTGGGTGGGCTGGATGTTCTCGCGCCGCCTGCGCAGCGAAGTGGCCGAGCAGGAACGTCTGCAGCAGAAGATCGTCACCACCAACGAGCAGCTGGAGGCCAGCGTGCGCGAGCGCACGGCCGAGCTGGAGGCTGCCAACCGCCAGCTGGCCGCACTCAGCAGCACCGATGCGCTGACCGGTCTGGCCAACCGGCGCCGCTTTGACGAAGTGTGGGAGTCCGAATGGCAGCGCGCCGCACGCATGGGCTTGCCGCTGGCGCTGGCCCTGATCGACGTGGACCATTTCAAGGCCTACAACGACCACTACGGCCATCAGGCCGGTGACGCCTGCCTGCGCCAGGTGGCGTCGCTCCTGGCGGCCGAGGCGCGCCGCTCCGGCGAGCTGGTGGCGCGCTACGGCGGCGAGGAGTTCGTCCTTGTGCTGCCCGGTGCCACCGCGGCCGAGGCCCGTACTGTGGCCGAGCGCATCCGCGCTGCCGTGGAGGGCCGGGCCATGCCGCACGAACATTCGCCTGTGGCCGGCTTCGTCACCATCAGCATCGGCGTGGCCTCGGCCCGCGTGCAGCGCGCCGAACAGGCCGAGGCCCTGCTCAAAGAGGCCGACGGGGCCCTCTATCTCGCCAAGCACCAGGGGCGCAACCGCGTCATGACGGCGGCCTGAGGCGGCAGGCGGGCCGCCGTCAACGGGGGTCTGGCCCATGCCAGGAAAACCGGTGCCGGCAGTACCACCCCCTGTACCATTGCGCCATGGGCACCCCATACCCTTGCCACCGCCTCCTCGGCCGCCTTGCGCGCAGCGGCCTGCTGCTGGCCTGCATCTTCACTCTCGCCTGCGCCGCCCTGCAGGCCCAGACGGCCCCGGGCCCTGGCGCGCCGGCCAGCGCGGCTGCGCTGGACACGAGCAAACAGGTGCTGCTGCTGCTGCAGCCCGGCTACGGCCGGGCCGGTGTGGATGCCTATGTCGCCAGTTTCGTGGCCACCTGGCGCCGACTGGGCATGTCGACCGAGAAGGTCTATGTGGAGTACCTGGACCTGGCGCGCAACCCGGACCCGGCCTACCGCAAGCTCAGCCGAGAACTGCTGTTGCACAAGTATGCGAACCGCCCGCTGGACCTGATCGTCACCTTCCAGCAGACCCCGCTCAATTTGCTGCTGGAAGACCTGCCCTCGCTGAGCCCCGGCGCGCCGGTGATCGCCTCCAACGCCACCATCCCGCCGGAGCACGCCCGGCAGAGCGGGCGGCGCTTCCTGCGCCAGGACGTCAGCTTCGACTACGCCGGCACCATCGATGTTGCGCTCAAGCTCTTCCCCGCTACCCGCAAGGTGCTGGTGTTGGGCGGCACCGGTGTGCCGGACCTGGCGGCGCGGCGCGAACTGGAGGCCCTGGCGCCGCGCTGGCAAGGGCAACTGCAGTTCGACTACACCAATGAGCTGAGCTACGAGCAGATCCTGCAGCGCCTCGCCCAGCTCCAGGCCGGCACCATCGTGCTGCGCACCACCTTCAACCGTGATGCCGCCGGCAGGACCTTCAATTCGGCCGATGTCGGCGTGGCGTTCTCGCGCGTCACCAGCGTGCCCACCTTCTACCTGTTCGACACCATGTTCGGCGTCGAGTCCAGCGTCGGCGGCATGATGTACGCCATCGGTAGTGAGGCCGAACGTGTCGCGCGCCTGGGCCATGACATCGTGCAGGGACGCATGGAACTGAAGGAGGCTGTCACCCCGCTGCCCAGCCGCAGTGTGCCGATGTTCGACTGGGCACAGCTGCAGCGCTGGGGCGCCGACACCTCGGAGCTGCCGTCCGACAGCGTCATCATCCACCGCCCGCGCAGCCTTTACGAGGAGCACCGCAATGTGGTGCTGGCCACCGGCGCGGCGCTGATCATGCTGTCGGGCATGGTGGTGACCCTCACCCTGCAGAACCGCCGCCGCCGCCGGGCCGAGCAGCAGGCCCGGGACAGCGAGGCCAGCGTCAAGATGCTGGTGGAGCACGCGCCCGAGGCCATCGTCGTCTACGACCTGGACAGCGCCTTGTGCGTCGACGCCAACCGCAACGCCGAAGTGCTTTTTGCCTGCCCGCGGGCGGACATCCTGCGCTCGGATCTTCTGCGTTTTTTCGCACCGGATGCGGTCCAGCCCGAAGGGATGTCGGTGCGGCGCTTCCTCGACACCACCCTCGCCACGTTGCCGCGTGGGCAGCGCGTGGTGCAGGAGTGCCGCGTGCGCCCCGTGGCGGGCGGCGCCGACGTGCTGTGCGAGATGAACCTGCTGCAGATGCCCTCGGACCGGCGCCGGCAACTGCGCGTGAGCTTCGTCGACATCACCGAACGGCGCGAGAACGAAGCGCGTATCCACCGCCTGGCCTTCTACGACCCCATGACGGACCTGCCCAACCGTCGTCTGCTGATGGACCGCCTAGCCATGGCCCTGCACACCGCGCAGCGTTCGGGCGCCTGCACCGCCGTGCTGTTCCTGGACCTGGACCATTTCAAGAACGTCAATGATGCCAGCGGCCACGCGGTGGGCGATGCCCTGCTGCTGCAGGTGGCCCAGCGCCTGAGCAGCCTGCTGCGCGAGCAGGACACGGTGGCGCGCATCGGCGGCGACGAGTTCGTCATCCTGCTGCCCCATGTGGGCGAGGAAAGCCACTCGGCCAGCCTGGTGGCGCTGGGCGTGGCCGAGAAGATCCGCAAGGCCCTGCAGCAGCCGGTGGAGCTGGGGCGCCAGGTCTATGCCTCGGGCTGCAGCATCGGCGTGACCCTGCTCACGCCGCAAAGCCGCTCGGTGGACGACCTGCTGCGCGAGGCCGACACCGCCATGTACCGCGCCAAGGCCGCCGGCCGCAATGCCATCGCCTTCTACGAGCCGGCGATGCACGCCGAGGTGCAGGAGCGGCTGGCGCTGGAGCTGGACCTCAAACACGCCATCGCTGCCGGCCAGCTGGCCCTGCACCTGCAGACCCAGGTGGATGCGGCCGGGCGGCCCTGCGGTGGCGAGCTCCTGCTGCGCTGGTTGCACCCGGCGCGTGGCTACGTTTCGCCGGCGCAGTTCATTCCCCTGGCCGAATCCACCGGCCTGATCCTGGAGCTGGGCCACTGGGTGCTGGCGCAGGGCTGCCAGATGCTGGTCACGCTGGCGCAGGCCGGGCACGCCATGCCCCTGTCCATCAACATCAGCCCGCGCCAGCTGCGCGAGTCCGATTTCGTGGCGCAGGTGCGCCGCGCGCTGGCCGACACCGGCGCGCCGGCGGACCGGCTCATCTTCGAGGTGACCGAGGGCCACCTGGTGGAGGACGTGGACAAGATCCTGGGCCGCATGCGTGAACTGGCGGCCCTGGGCATCCGCTTTTCCATCGACGACTTCGGCACCGGCTACTCCAGCCTGGCCTATCTGAACCGCATGCCGCTGTACGAGCTCAAGATCGACCGCAGCTTCGTGCAGGGCCTGCCCGATGATCTGCACGCTCGCGGCATCGTCGAGACCGTGCTGTCCATCGCGCGCAACTTCTCCCTGCACGTGGTGGCCGAGGGCGTGGAGACCCAGGCCCAGGCCGACTACCTGCTCAACAGCGGCTGCCCCAGCTTGCAGGGCTACCTGTACGCACGGCCGGTGCCGCTGCAGGACTGGCTGGCGCAGCAGGGCTGAGGCGCCTGCGCTGCAGGCGTACCATCAGACCTTAACAGTCAGGGGTTCTGATGCGCCATGCCTTGATCCATCACCGCACCGATCTGTCGACGATTGCCAGCTGGGCCATGTTCAGCCGCGGCCTGCAGCCTGAGTTCCCGCCGGCCGTGCAGCAGCAGGTGGCCCGGCTCAAGGGCCCGGCGCAGGAGCAGGACAGCCGTATCCGCGACCTCACCGCGCTGCCCTGGTGCTCCATCGACAACGACGACTCGCATGACCTCGACCAGCTCACCGTGGGCGAGGCGCTGGCCCACGGCCGCGTGCGCCTGTTCGTGGCCGTGGCCGACGTCGACGCGCTGGTGAAGAAGGGCTCGCCGATCGATGAGCATGCGCGCATCAACACCACCTCGGTCTACACTTCGGCGCGCGTCTTTTCCATGCTGCCCGAGCGCCTGAGCCACGACCTCACCTCGCTCAACCCCGATGAAGACCGTCTGGCCGTGGTCTGCGAAATGGAGTTCAGCGACGACGGCATCATGACGGCCTCCGTCATCTACCGCGCCCGCGTGCGCAACCAGGCGCAGCTGGCCTATGACGCCGTGGCCGACTGGATCGAGGCCAAGGGCGAGCTGCCGGCCGCTGCCCACCGAACCGCCGGCATGGATGCGCAGTTGCGTCTGCAGGACGACCTCGCGCAGAAGCTGCGCGTGCTGCGCCGCGCCGAAGGCTCGCTGGAGTTCGAGACCTTCCAGCCGCGCGCGCTGTTTGACGGTGAGCGCATGACCGACATCCGCCTGCAGCCGCACAACCGCGCCCGCCAGCTGATCGAGGAATTCATGATCGCCACCAACGGCTGCACCGCGCGCTACCTGGCGGCACAGGGCGCGGCCTCGCTGCGCCGTGTGGTGCGCTCGCCCGAACGCTGGCTGCGCATCGTCGAAGTGGCGCAGGGCTACGGCACAGCCCTGCCGCACGAACCCGACGCCCGGGCGCTGGAGGCCTTCCTGGCCAGACAGCATCGGCTGGACCCGCTGCGCTTTCCGGACCTGTCACTGGTCATCGTCAAGCTCATGGGCTCGGGTGAATACGTGGTGGAGCGGCCGCAGGGCCCGCCCATCGGCCACTTCGGCCTGGCCGTGCAGGACTACATGCACTCCACGGCGCCCAACCGCCGTTACCCGGACCTCATCACCCAGCGCCTGCTCAAGGCCGCGCTGGCCGGCGAGCGGCCGCCATACTCCAACGAGGAGCTGGCCGAGCTGGCGGCGCACTGCACCGCGCAGGAAGACGCCGCGCAGAAGGTGGAGCGGCAGGTACGCAAGTCCGAGGCGGCACTCCTGCTGCATTCACGTATCGGCCAGCGTTTCGACGCCCTGGTCACCGGCATCAGCGCGAGCGGCACCTGGGTGCGTATCTTCGAGCCGCCGGCCGAGGGCCGCCTCACGGGCGAGCTGCCCGAACTGCGGGTGGGTCAGCAGCTGCGTGTGAAGCTGGTGTCGACCTCGGTGGAACGCGGGTTCATCGACTTCGTGCCCGCGCATTGAGCCGGGGAGGATCAGCCCTTCCCGCCGGCTGGCACCAGGCAGGGGCGTTCCCACCGCACGCGCCGCTTCGAGAGTTCGGAGATCAGCGCGTTCACCAGCGGCTTGCCGCCCTGGAAGGGCAGGTACAGGCCGACCACGCGGGGTGACTTGACGGTCTCGTCTGCGTAGAGCAGGGCCTTGATGGAGCCGACCGCGACGATGGCGTTCTGGGCCGTCGTGCGATTCAATTCGCTCTGGATGGGCAGGGCGGCGGCAATCGCCTTGCCGTTGATGCCCAGGGTCTGCACGATCAGCGAGCCGCGCAGGCGCGAGGCCTCGGCCTCCGCACCAATGACCCCGATGCCGGAGATGTTGGTGTCTCCGCTGATCACGTAGACGTTGGCCGACACGCGCAACCCCACGCCCACGTAGACCGGGATGTTGTACTCGGCCATGAAGGCCTTTTCTTCCGGGGTGGTGACGGCCTTGTCGTCGGCGCGGCTGACGTCATAGACCTCGGAGCCGGCCTCGTAGTCCGTGCCGGCTGACTGGAACAGGTTGACCGGCTCCAGCTGATGGGACAGCTTGTGCCGCATCATCTTGCGGATGCGGATCGGCACGTTGATGGTGTCGGCGTTGATGAAGTCCACCGTCACGCGATAGGTTTCGCCGCTGGCCGTGACCTTGGAGGCACCGAAGGTCACGCCGCCCGAGGTGTCGAAACGTTCGACCAGCATGCGTACGGCGTTGTCCGGCAGCGCGTCGAGCAGCTGTCCCCGGCTGCTGCCGGTCTTGCAGCCTTCGCCCGCGACGGTTTCCACCGGGAAGGGATCGATCGGGATGTAGGTAAAGCCGGACTCGGTTTCGCCGCTCGTGGGCGGCGTGCCGATGGGGGTCATGGCGCCGGGCACCAGGGTGCCGCAGCCGCTCAGGCCGGCGATCAGCAAGGCGTAGAGGGTGTATTTCAGCATGGCTCCTCCTGGTGGTGTGGGGGCACGCTGGCATGCTATTTCGGCGTGACCGGGCTGCCACTGTGAACTTCCAGGAGCTTCTTGTCCATCCCCAGATCATGGGATGGCCTATTGGGGCTGCAAGGCCCCGCGGCGGATCTGGTCGCGCTCCAGGCTCTCGAACAGGGCCTTGAAGTTGCCCTCGCCAAAACCCTCGTCGGCCTTGCGCTGGATGAACTCGAAGAACACCGGGCCCAGCAGCGTCTCCGAGAAGATCTGCAGCAGCAGGCGCGGCTTGCCATCCTTGGTGGAGCCATCGAGCAGGATGCCGCGCGCCTGCAGTTCGGGCACCGGCTCGCCATGGCCGGGCAGGCGCTCGGCCAGCATGTCGTAGTAGATGTCGTTGGGCGCGGTCATCAGCGGAATGCCGGCCAGCTGCAGCGCATCCACGCTCTCGATCAGGTTGTCCGTCAGCAGGGCGATGTGCTGGATGCCCTCGCCGCTGAACTTCATCAGGTATTCCTCGATCTGTCCCGTGCCCCGGCCGGACTCTTCGTTGAGCGGGATGCGGATCAGTCCGTCGGGTGCCGTCATGGCGCGGCTGGTCAGGCCGGTGTACTCGCCTTTGATGTCGAAGTAGCGGATCTCGCGGAAGTTGAAGATGCGCTCGTAGAAGGCGCCCCAGAAGGCCATGCGCCCCCGGTACACGTTGTGCGTCAGGTGGTCGATCACCTTGAAACCATGGCCCCGCGGGTGGCGGTCCACGCCCTCGATGAATTCGAAGTCGATGTCGTAGATGCTCTTGCCATCCTCGAAACGGTCGATCAGGTAGAGCGGTGCCCCGCCGATGCCCTTGATGGCCGGCAGGCGCAGCTCCATGGGCCCGGTGGGCACCTCCACCGGCTGCGCGCCCAGCTCCAGGGCGCGGGCGTAGGCCTTGTGGGAGTCGCGCACGCGAAAGGCCATGGCGCAGGCGCTGGGGCCGTGCTCGGCAGCAAAGTAGCCGGCCAGGCTGCGCGGCTCGCGGTTGACGATGAAGTTGATCTGGCCCTGGCGGTACAGCAGCACATCCTTGCTACGGTGGCGCGCCACCAGGGAGAAACCCATCTTCTCGAACAGGGACTCCAGGGTGTTAGGGGCGGGCGAGGCGAATTCCACGAACTCGAAGCCGCACAGGCCCATGGGATTGTCGAACAGATCAGCCATGAGAGGTCTCCAGAAAAAATGATCAATGCGCGGGCACGCAGGCCCCGCCGTTGTTGTGTCAACAGCGGCGCCAAGGGGGCGCGCAGGGCCGTCCGCGCGTGCTGCGCGCCAGGTGCTGGCCGATGATCAGGAACTGGGTGGACATGGCGTGTCTTGACTGGCCTCAAGGTTAACGCATCCGGCCGACAGCACCCATGCGGGCCTTCCAACCGGCTAACCCTTGCATGGGGCAGGTGTATATGACCCGCATCAAGGTAAACCCTATAAGATCCACATGACATGAATCTTATAGGGCCAGCGCCTTGCCGCCCATGACCGATCCCACCCCCACCCGCATCATCCCCATTCAGCCCCAGGCTCCGGACCCGGAGCTCATGGTCTCGCTCTACGAGAAGCAGAAGAAGATCTACCCTCGCGCCGTCAGCGGCTGGTTCGCCCGCTGGCGCTGGACCATGGTCTGGCTGACCCAGCTCGTGTTCTACGGCCTGCCCTGGCTGCAGTGGAACGGGCGCCAGGCCGTGCTGTTCGACCTGAACGAACGGCGTTTCTACGTGCTGGGCCTGGTGCTGCACCCGCAGGACTTCATCTACCTCGCGGCGCTGCTGGTGATCTCCGCCATGGCCCTGTTCTTCTTCACGGCGGTGGCCGGGCGCCTGTGGTGCGGCTACGCCTGCCCGCAGACGGTCTACACCGAGATGTTCCTCTGGGTGGAGCGCCATACCGAAGGCGACCGCAGCGCGCGCATGCGCCTGGACGCCGCCCCCTGGAGCGTGCAGAAGGTCGCCCGCAAGGGTAGCAAGCAGGCCGTGTGGCTGCTCATCGGCCTGTACACCGGCTTCACCTTCGTCGGTTACTTCACGCCCATCCACACGCTGGCGGCGGAAGCGGCCGCCTTGTCCTTCTCGCCCTGGGAATGGTTCTGGGTGCTGTTCTACGGCTTCGCCACCTACGGCAACGCCGGCTACCTGCGCGAGCAGGTCTGCAAGTACATGTGCCCCTACGCCCGTTTCCAGAGCGCGCTGATCGACATGGATTCGCTGGTCATCGCCTACGACAGCCAGCGCGGCGAGGCACGCGGCTCGCGTTCGCGCCAGGCCGACCCCAAGGCCCTGGGCCTGGGTGACTGCATCGACTGCACGCTGTGCGTGCAGGTCTGCCCCACGGGCATCGACATCCGCCAGGGCCTGCAGAACGAATGCATCGCCTGTGCCGCCTGCATCGACGTCTGCGACGACGTCATGGACAAGATGGGCTACGCCCAGGGCCTGATCCGCTATTCATCGGGCAACGCCATCGTCAAGTCCTGGTCACCCGCGCAGATGCTGCGTCGCGTCTGGCGCCCGCGGGTGCTGATCTATGGCGCCTTGCTGCTGGCCATGAGCCTGGCCTTTGTGGTCAGCCTCTCGCTGCGCCAGGGTTTCGTGGTCGACGTCATCAAGGACCGCGGCGCCATGGCGCGTGTGGTGGGGCAGGGCGTGGTGGAGAACGTCTATCGCATGCAGATCACCAATGGCAGCGAACACCCGCAGCACTACCGCATCGGCGTGGCCGGGCTGGAGGGCTTGGCCATCGTTACGCCCACCGAACTCGCGGTCGACGCGCTGGACATCGGCACCCTGCCGCTACGCCTGACCTTGCCGCCCGAAACCGCCCAGGCCCACCCGGGCCAGGCCCAGCCCATCGTCTTCACCGTCACCACAGTGCAGGAAGGCGAGGAGAAGACCACGCGGGTGAAGTCCACCTTCCTGGTGCCGCGCTGAGCCGGGCAAAAAAAACCCGGCCGGCCCGCAGGCCGACCGGGCGCCGGTCCGGCTTCAGCTGCAGCCGCAGCCACCCGAGCCGCAGCCCTGCGCCGGCTGCGGCGTCTCGAACTGCGGGAACAGCACGTTGTTCTCCAGGTGGATGTGGTTGATCAGGTCCTCGTTGAGCTGGGCGATGCCGGCGTAGAGCGCGCGCCAGGTGTTGCAGGCTCCCTGGGGCGGGGTGGCGTCGTGGGTGAGGGCGGCCAGGCGTTCCAGGGCCTCGCCGTGGTCCACGTGCTCGTGGCGCATCATGGCTATGGGCTGCACCACGAAGGCGTTGCCGCCGGCCTTGAGCATGGGGAAGAGGATCTGCTCCTCCTTCATCATGTGCGAGAGCAGCTCCTGCTCCATGTCTTCCAGGAAATCGGCCAGCCCGGCGGGTACGTCCGGGTTCTCGCGGTGCACGGCCTCTACCCGTCGCGCCATGCGGATCAGCTCGGGCAGCTGCACGCGGTGCACCTCGTGGTAACGCGCCAGGATGTGGGCTATCAGTGCGCCCGGCTCGCTGGCGGCCGGCATCGTGCTGGGGCGCTGCAGGGTGCCCAGCTCTTCCATCAGGGCGGGCAGGTTCAGGCCCTTGTCGGCCGCGGCCTCGCGCAGGCTGATCTGGCCGCCGCAGCAGAAGTCCAGCTTCAGGCGGCGGAACACGGCGGTGGCACCGGGCAGCTGCACGGCGATCTGGCCGATGGCCTGGTCGGCGCTCAGGGTGTCGGGGGCGGTGGTTTCCAGTCGGGCGTTCATCTCAATACTCCATGTCTGTGTGAGGTGCAGCCATTATGAATTTAAAGAAATACTTTGCGTATATCTTTAAATTGATCTGGCGCAAGTTTCAGCCATTTGGGGGCGATGCCCCTGGAGCGCGCAGGGAAATCGTGGGCCTTCAGGCCCGCCCGGGCGGGGGCGCGGGCCGCACCATGAGGGCCGGGTTCACCCAGCGGTCGAAGTCTGCCGCGCTCACATGGCCCAGCGCCAGCGCCGCCTCGCGCAGGGTGCAACCGTCCTGGTGGGCGCGTTTGGCGATGGCCGCGGCGCGGTCGTAGCCGATGTGCGGGGTCAGGGCCGTCACCAGCATCAGCGAGCGGTCCAGCAGCGCCTGGATGCGTTCACGCCGGGGTTCGATGCCGCGCACGCAATGCTCGTCGAAGCTGGCCATGCCGTCGGCCAGCAGGCGGATGCTCTGCAACAGGTTGTGGGCGATCAGCGGCTTGTAGACGTTGAGCTCGAAATTCCCCGAGGCGCCGCCCAGGGTGATGGCCACGTCGTTGCCCATGACCTGGCAGCAGAGCATGGTGAGCGCCTCGCACTGCGTGGGGTTCACCTTGCCCGGCATGATGGAACTGCCCGGCTCGTTCTCGGGGATGCCGATCTCGCCCAGGCCCGAGCGCGGCCCCGAGGCCAGCCAGCGCACGTCGTTGGCGATCTTCATCAGCGCCACCGCCAGCGTCTTGAGCGCGCCGTGCGTGGCCACCAGACCATCGTGTGCGGCCAGCGCGGCGAACTTGTTGGGCGCGCTGGTGAAGGGCAGCTGTGCACCCTGCGCCAGCTTGGCCGCCACGCGCTGCCCGAACTCGGGGTGGGTGTTCAGGCCCGTGCCCACGGCCGTGCCACCGATGGCCAGCGGGTAGAGCGAGGCCAGCGTGGCCTTGATCAGTGTTTCCGCATGCACCAGCTGCGCCGCATAGCCCGAGAACTCGTCACCCAGGGTCAACGGCGTGGCGTCCTGCAGATGGGTACGGCCGATCTTCACGATGCCGGCATAGTCCGCGCTCTTGGTGGCCAGCGTTTCGCGCAGGTCGGCCAGTGCCGGCAGCAGGGCGCGGGTGATGCCGCGCGCCGCCGCCAGGTGCATGGCCGTGGGGAACACGTCGTTGGACGACTGGCCCAGGTTCACCTCGTCGTTCGGGTGCACCAGACGGCCCTCGCCCCGCGTGCCGCCCAGCAGCTCGGAAGCCCGGTTGGCCAGCACCTCGTTCATGTTCATATTGCTTTGCGTGCCCGAGCCGGTCTGCCAGACCGAGAGCGGGAATTCCTGCATGTGCCGGCCGTCGAGCACCTCTTCGGCGGCCGTGGCGATGGCCATGGCCTTGTCGGGCGTCAGCAGGGCCAGGTCCAGGTTCACGCGGGCGCAGGCCAGCTTCACCATGGCCAGCGCCTGCACGATCTCCTCCGGCATGGGCTCGCTGGAAATGTCGAAGTAGGCCAATGACCTTTGCGTTTGCGCACCCCAGAGGCGCTCGGCCGGCACCTCGATGGGGCCGAAGCTGTCGCGTTCGGTGCGTGTGCCCGGCGACTGGGTGGGGGTGCTGTCTTCGATGGTGGCAGGGGGGGACATGGGCTTGCTCCTGGTCTGCGGTCACGGGACCGCACTGCCGCAGAGGCCGCCGCCAGCGCCGGTTTGTCCACCGCCGCCCCGGGGTCTCTGGCGGACATTACACACCCGCCGTTGTGCGAAGTCCAATATGGAGGTTCAATACACCCTGCGCCGCGTGTCCTGACCGGCGCGGCCGGAAAGGAACCCCGTCATGTCGCCCCATTACCACCGGTTCTGTGAACTGTTCGCCCAGTTGGGCCTGCCCGCCGATGTGCCCAGCATTGCCGCCTTCATCCAGAGCCATTCGCCGCTGCCGCCGGCCGTCCGGCTGGAAGACGCGCCCTTCTGGACGCCGGCCCAGGCCGCGCTGCTGCGCGAGCAGCTGCTGGCCGACGCCGACTGGGCCGAAGTGGCCGACCAGCTCAACCTGGCCCTGCGCGCCGCCCGGCCCTGACACATCCCGCGGCAAAGCCCTTGCGCCAGCAGACGCGGGCCAGCGGCACCACAATGCGCGCTGTTTCATTGCCATTACCCCGGAGACTTCCATGAGCATTTCCATGTACCAGGCCAGCGTGCCGCGTTTCATCAACATCCTCGGCAACCTGTCGGCCATCCTGGACAAGGCGCAGGCCCATGTGGATGCGAAGAAGCTGGACGAGACCGCACTGACGGGTTTTCGCCTCTACCCCGACATGCTGCCCATGGCCCGCCAAGTCATGATCGTCACCGATACCGCCAAGGGCCTGGCCGCGCGCCTGGCCGGCGTGGAGATCCCGGTCTACGAAGACACGGAGAAGACGATTGCCGAGCTCAAGGCCCGCATCGCCAAGACCATCGCCTACCTGCAGAGCTTCAAGCCCGCGCAGATCGATGGCACGGAAGACAAGGAAATCGTCATCAAGCGCGGCGACAAGGAAACCCGTTACACCGGCATGCAGTTCCTGCTGGGCCACGCCGTGCCCAACTTCTACTTCCACGTCACCACCACCTACGCCATCCTGCGCCACAACGGCGTGGAGATCGGCAAGCGCGACTACCTCGGCAACCCTTGAGGCGTCTGCGTGATCCCAAACAGAACGGGGCCATGAGGCCCCGTTCTGTTTAATGTCGGGTTCGTCCTTTTCACGGCACCGCTTGCATGCCCTTGGCGCGGATGGTCTGCGCCGCCTCCGCACCGCTGAGTGCGGTCAGGAAAGCCTGGGCGGCCTGCGGGTGGCTGCTGCGCACGCTCACGGCGCCGGCATAGGTGGTGTAGTTCTGGATGGCCTCGGGCAGGGGCGCCACCAGCTGCGCGCCCGCCACGGGCAGGATCTCGCTGATCTGGTGGATGGCCAGGTCGGCCTCACCGCTCACCAGCCTGTCGGCCACCAGGCCACCGGGCACCAGCACGGCCTTGGCACGCACGGCCTCGGCAATGCCCATGCGCTGAAAGAGACCGTCGAGGTAGATGCCGCTGGAGCCGCCCGCAGCCGGGTCGATATAGGCCACCTTGCGCGCGGCCAGCACGGCCTGCTTGAAGTCTTCCACGCTGGCCATGGCCGGTTGCGGCGCGCCGGCCTTCACGGCCACACCGATGGCCACCTTGGCCAGGGGCGCCACGCTCTCCGCTGTGACCTTGCCTTCGGCCGCGAGCGTCTTGAGGCCGGCCGGGGTGAGCACCAGCACGTCGAAGCTTTCACCGCCCTGGATGCGCCTGGCCAGTGCGCCCGCGGTGTCGTTCTGCACCTCCACCTTGTGGCCGGTGCGCGCCTCGAAGGCCGGCACCAGGGCCACCACCACCTGCTTGAAGGCGCCCGTGGTCAGCACCTTGATGGTGTCGGCCCGGGCCAGGGTGGCCGTGAGGGCCAGGGTGGGCAGCAGCAAAGCAGAGAGCAGGCGCATGTCGAATCCCTTGTGCAAGAGGTGGTGGGGGCATTCTAGGGAGCAAGTGCCTTGCGGTCTATCCGGTTCACTACCGGATACGCCTTCCTCTTGCCCAACGCAAACGGGGCCGGACTTTGCAGTCCGGCCCCGTGCTTCTTGAGGCTTCAGCGCATCACATGCCGCTGTAATTCGGCCCGCCGCCGCCTTCCGGCGTGACCCACACGATGTTCTGCGTCGGGTCCTTGATGTCGCAGGTCTTGCAGTGCACGCAGTTCTGCGCGTTGATCTGCAGGCGGTCGCTGTTGTCGGCGTTCTTCACGAATTCGTAGACGCCGGCCGGGCAGTAGCGGCTCTCGGGGCCGGCGTATTTGGCCAGGTTGATGCTCACGGGCACGCTGGCGTCCTTGAGCGTCAGGTGGGCGGGCTGGTCTTCGGCGTGGTTGGTGTTGCTGATGAACACGCTGCTCAGGCGGTCGAAGGTGAGCTTGCCGTCCGGCTTGGGGTAGGCGATGGGCGCGCACTCGGCCGCGGGCTTGAGGCGGGTGTGGTCGGCTTCCTTGCGGTGGATGGTCCACGGCGGGGTCTTGATGCCGATCCTGGGCAGGAACCAGTTCTCGATGCCGGTCATGAGGGCGCCGATGAGGTTGCCCTTCTTGAACCACTGCTTGAAGTTGCGCGAGGTGTGCAGTTCGTCGTACAGCCAGCTCTGCGCGAAGTTGACCGGGTAGGCGGTCACTTCGTCATGCTGGCGGCCGCCGGTCACGGCGTCGTAGATGGCCTCGGCGGCCAGCATGCCGCTCTTGATGGCGGCGTGGCTGCCCTTGATGCGGCTGGCGTTGAGGTAACCCGCGTCGCAGCCCACCAGGGCGCCGCCGGGGAAGACCACCTTGGGCAGGCTCAGCAGGCCGCCGGCGGTGATGGCGCGCGCGCCGTAGCCTATGCGCTTGCCGCCTTCAATGTGCTTGCGGATGGCCGGGTGGGTCTTCCAGCGCTGCATTTCCTCGAAGGGGCTCAAGTACGGGTTCTGGTAGTCCAGGCCGGTGACAAAACCCAGGGTGACCTTGTTGCCCTCCAGGTGGTAGAGGAAACCACCGCCATAGGTGCTGTTGTCCATGGGCCAGCCGGCGGTGTGCACCACGCGGCCGGGCTGGGCCTTGTCGGCCGGCACTTCCCACAGTTCCTTGACACCCAGGGCGTAGCTCTGCGGGTCCCGTCCTTCGTCGAGCTTGTACTTCGCGATGATCTGCTTGCCCAGGTGGCCGCGCGCGCCTTCGGCGAACACGGTGTACTTGGCGTGCAGTTCCATGCCGAGCTGGAAACCGTCATGCGGCTGGCCGTCCTTGCCGATGCCCAGGTTGCCGGTGGCCACGCCTTTCACGCTGCCGTCCTCGTTGTAGAGGACTTCAGCGGCGGTGAAGCCGGGGAAGATCTCCACGCCCAGGGCCTCGGCCTGCTCGCCCAGCCATTTGGTGAGCACACCCAGGCTGATGACGTAGTTGCCGTCGTTGTGGAAGCAGTCGGGCACCAGGAAGTTGGGGGTGCGCTTGGCCCCGGTCTCGGACAGGAAGAGCACGTCGTCGCCGGTGACCGGCTGGTGCAGCGGGGCACCCATCTCTTTCCAGTTGGGGAAGAGTTCGTTGAGGGCGATCGGGTCCATCACCGCGCCGGAGAGGATGTGGGCGCCGGGTTCACCGCCTTTTTCCAGCACGACGACCGAGACGTCCTGGCCTTTTTCAGCGGCCAACTGCTTGAGGCGGATGGCCGTGGACAGGCCACCGGGGCCGCCGCCGACGACGACCACGTCGTATTCCATGGCCTCGCGGGGGCCGAACTGGGCAAGGATTTCTTCGTTCGTCATGGCGGCTGCTTTCGTATGAAGTCGCTTGATAATGGGGCTGTCTCGGGGCCGGATGTTAGGGGTAAACGCTCACCCGGCCTGTCGGATTTGCGACTGATTTTATGCCGGTTTGAGATAAAAATAGAACGGTCGTTCTATTTTGTTTGGTCTGACTCAGAAAGGGCCTGTCATGGCTTACAGCATCGATCTTTCCGGCCGCGTGGCCTTCATCACCGGCGCCTCGGGCGGCCTGGGTGCCCAGTTTGCGCGCACCCTGTCGCGCGCCGGCGCGGCCGTGGTGCTGGCGGCGCGCCGCATCGAGAAGCTCAAGGAGCTGCGCGCGCAGATCGAGGGCGAGGGCGGCGACGCCCACGTGGTGGAGCTGGACGTGACGGACATCGGCTCCATCAAGTCGGCCGTGGCGCACGCCGAGACCGAGGTGGGGTCCATCGACATCCTCATCAACAACTCGGGCGTGAGCACCACGCAGCGCATCGTGGACGTGACCGAGGAAGACTACGACTTCGTGCTGGACACCAACACCAAGGGCGCCTTCTTCGTGGCGCAGGAAGTGGGCAAGCGCATGCTGGCGCGCGCCAAGGGCGCGGCGCCGGGCACGTTCACTGGTGGGCGCATCGTGAACATCGCGTCCATGGCCGGGCTCAAGGTGCTGCCGCAGATCGGCGTGTACTGCATGAGCAAGGCCGCCGTGGTGCACATGACCCGCGCCATGGCCATGGAGTGGGGCAAGTTCGGCATCAACGTCAATGCGCTGTGCCCGGGTTATATCGACACCGAGATCAACCACCACCACTGGCAGACCGAGCAGGGGCAGAAGCTCATCGCCATGCTGCCGCGCAAGCGCGTGGGCCAGCCGGCCGACCTGGATGCGGTGCTGGTGATGCTGTGTTCCAACGAGAGCCACTTCATCAACGGCGCGGTGATCCAGGCCGACGACGGCTTCGCGGTCTGAGGCCCTGCGTATCGCTCGCATGAAGCAGCCCCTACAGAGCGGTGGCGCCTCGCATACCCTGAACCGGGTGACCAATGTGGTCATCGCCCTGGTCCTGCTGCTGTTTGTTTTCTACGCCATCGATTCCTGGCGGAAAGTCAAGGCCCGGGAAGACCAGCACATGGAGTCCATCCTGGTGCTCATGGCGCGGACGCTGGATACCTATTTCCTCTCCAAGCAGGCCGGCATGCTGACCCTGGCCGAGGGCATCAACAAGCTGCCCGGCGGTCCGGGCAACCGCGCCGGCATGCAGCACCTGCTGGAGGATTACAAGAAGCACCGGCAGGACATCAGCCTGGCTTTCGTCACGGACATGCGCGGCCAGTTTCTGGCCTCGTCCCATACCCGCGAGCTGGGTCAGCTCCCGAGCATTGGCGAGCAGCCCTCCTTCCAGGTCTTCCTGTCGGAGTACGACAACACACGGGGCGTCTACCTGGGGCGGCCGCAGTTGGGGATGCTTTCGGGGCAATGGGCTTTCTCGCTGCGTTATGTGCTGCGTGACCGCACGGGCAAGGGTGTTGCCGTGCTGACAGACGTCTTTCCTACGGACTTCCTGGTCTCGGTGTGGAAAGAGGTGCCCGTGGTCGAGCGGCTCGTGGTGGGCGTCATGCGGGACGATGGCTACCTGCTGTCGCGCTACCCCCTGCCCGCGACCATACGCAAGGAAGACGTGTTCGGCAAGCCGCGCACGGGGGCGCTCTACAGCTATCTGAAGGAGCACGACTTCCCCTGGTACGGGCGGGTGACGGGGCCCACCGCGCTCTCCGGCGGGGACGACTTCGTGAACGTCTTCTACCGGCTGGAAAGTTTCCCGTTGACGGCCTTCGTGGCCCAGCCCGAGCACCAGATCGTCTACCTGTGGTTCGCGGGCATCGGGACCCCGCTGGTCATGCTGATCCTGTTGCTGGTGTCGATCAAGCTGGTTTCCTGGAAACTGGTCGAGCAGGCGCGCAGGAGCGAAGCCGAAAAAATGGCCGCCGATGCGGCACTGCGCGCGAGCGAGGCCGAGCAGCGTTTCCTGATCGACAACCTGATGACGGGTGTTGTCGTCCATGACGCGACAGGCGCCGTCCTGCGCTGCAACAACGAGGCCAGCAAGCTGCTGGGCCTGACGTTCGAGCAGATGACGGGCAAGCATCTGATCGATCCGGCCTGGCGTTTCCTGAACGAGGACGGCAGCACCATGCCGGTAACCGACTACCCGGCGTCGCGGGTGCTGACGACCCGCGAGCCCGTCAAGGACCTCGTGGCCGGCATCGTGAGAGCGGAGGGCGCCGACATCAGCTGGGTGCTGTGCCGTGCCGACCCCTGGATGGGCGCCGCCGGTCAGCTGGACCAGATCGTCGTGACCTTTGTCGACATCACCATGCGGCGCAAGCTGTCGTCGGAACTGGAGGACCGCGAGCTGAAGTTCAAGGCCCTGTTCGAGAACAGCATGGACGCCGTGCTGCTGACCGTGCCCGATGGCCGAGTGCTGGCTGCCAACCGGGCGGCGTGCCAGCTTTTCGGGCTGAGCGAGGCGCAGATCATCGCCAAGGGGCGGGCCGGCCTGACGGACGCCGCCGATCCCCGGCTCCATGAGCTGTTGGTGAAGCGGGCGGAGGCGGGCCGGGCCAGCGGCCTGCTGACGATGATCCGTGGCGACGGCAGCCGGTTCACGGTGGAGATCAGCTCCAGCATCTACCAGGACAGCCAGGGCGGCAAGTACAGCAGCATGATCCTGCGCGACATGAGCGAGCGCCTGCGCAGCCAGGCCGAGCTGGAAGCCGCCAACACCGAAATGCGCCGCGTCAACGAGCAGCTGGCCGAAGTCGCCCACTTCGACATGCTGACCCACCTGCCCAACCGGGTGCTGCTGTCGGACCGCCTGCAGCAGGCCATGGCGCAATCCGCACGGCGGGACAAGTCCGTGGGCATTGCCTTCCTGGACCTGGACGGGTTCAAGGACATCAACGATCGTTACGGGCATGCCACGGGCGACGAGTTCCTGGTGGCCATTGCCAGGCGGCTCAAGTCCGTGCTGCGCGACGGCGACACGCTGGCCCGCATCGGGGGTGACGAGTTCGTCGCCGTCATGACGGACCTGGCGAACGAGCAGGACTGCGAGCCCCTGCTGCGCCGGCTGTTGCAGGTCGCGGCCGAGCCGGTGCAGATCGACGGCCACCCGCTGCAGGTGTCGGCCAGCATCGGTGTCACCCTCTACCCGACGGACAGCTCAAGCTCGGAGCAGCTGGTGCGGCATGCCGACCAGGCCATGTACCTGGCCAAGCAGGCCGGCAAGAACCGTTACCACGTCTTCGACGTGGTGAACGATGCCGCCATCCGGACCAAGCGCGAGAGCCTGGAGCAGATCAGGGCCGCCTACCGGCGGCGGGAGTTCGTGCTGTTCTACCAGCCGCAGGTCAACATGGAATCCGGCGAGGTGGTCGGCGTGGAGGCGCTGATCCGCTGGTTGCATCCGCAGCGTGGCCTGCTGGGCCCGGGCATTTTCCTGCCGGTGATCGAGGACCAGGAGCTGGCGATCGCCATCGGCGAGATGGTGATGGAGATGGCCCTGGTGCAGATGGAGCAGTGGCAGGGCATGGGCCTGCCTCTGCCCGTGAGCGTGAACGTGTTCTCCCGGCAGTTGCAGCAGGAGGATTTCGTGCAGAAGCTGCAGGCGCTGCTGGCGGCGCACCCGTCCGTCCCGCCTGCGCGGCTGGAGCTGGAGATCGTCGAGACCAGCGCGCTGCAGGACATCCCCCAGGTCTCCAGCCTCATGCATGCCTGCGCCGAGTTGGGCGTGCGCTTTGCGCTGGACGATTTCGGTACCGGCTACTCGTCCCTGACCTACCTGAAGAAGCTGCCCGCCCAATTGCTGAAGATCGACCAGAGCTTCGTGCGCGACATGCTGGAAGACCGCGATGACCTGGCCATCGTCGAAGGCGTGATCGGCCTGTCCAAGGCCTTCAACCGCAAGGTGATCGCCGAAGGTGTGGAAACCGTGGCGCACGGCCGCATGCTGCTCTCCCTGGGGTGCACCCTGGGCCAGGGTTATGGCATCGCGCGCCCCATGCCGGCGACGGACCTGCCGCGCTGGCTCAGCCAGTGGCAGGCGCAGCAGCCCTGGGCCCGGCGGCTGGGCTGAGGGCCGCGGCGCGGCCGGCGTTTCTTGATCCTCATCAAGCCAGGCCCGGCCCGGCGGCGCACAATAGCCGCCATGCCCATCACCCAAGTTCCGCCCGCCGAGTTGCGCCTGGCCGTCGACGCCAAGGCGCTGGGTTTTGCCGACACCTCCGAGCTGCTGGGCCAGCCGCTGCCCTGGATCGGCCAGGAGCGTGCCGAGCAGGCCGCGCGTTTCGGCCTGCAGATGGACGCGCCGGACTACAACCTCTTCGTGCTGGGTGAGGTGGGCAGCGGGCGCACCACGCTGCTGGCGCAGATGATGCGCGAGGTGGCGGCCACGCGGCCGGTGCCACCCGACCTGTGTTACCTGCACAACTTCGACGCACCCGAGCGCCCGCGCGCGCTGCGCATGCCGCCCGGCCAGGGCCGCCAGCTGCGCAGCCTGATGCAGCAGCTGGTCAAGACCCTGCAGGCCGAAATCGCCAAGCGCCTGGACGGCGAGGACTTCCGGGCCGAGAGCGCCCATTTGCTGAAGGCCTATAAGGCCGAGGACCAGCGCGTCTACGCCGAACTGGACGCCTACGCCGAGGCGCGCAATTTCGCCCTGATCCGCGATGACGGCCATCTGGTGCTGACCCTGCGCGACGAGAAAGGCGAGCCCATGACCGAGGGCAAGCTGCTGGCGCTGCCGAAGGACAAACGCAGCGAGACCGACCGGCTGGAGGAGGAGCTGCGCGGCGAGATCACCCGCTACCTGGAGAAGTCGCGGGCACTGGAGCGTGTGATGAACGAGGGCCTGGCCGCGCTGCGCCGCCAGGTCATCAAGCCGCTGCTGGAGCACGAGCTGCAGGAGATCCGCAACGAGTTGCGCAAACAGATCAAGGACACGGTCAAGCTGGGCAGCTACCTGGACCAGGTGGCGCACGACGTGCTGGAAAACCTGGAGCTGTTCCAGCCTGGTGACAGCGATGAGGATGGCGTGCGCGCCGAGGCGCTGGCCAGCGTGCTGACGCGCTACAGCGTGAACCTGGTGGTGGACAACCAGGGCCACGCCGGCGCGCCGGTGATCGTCGAGGACAACCCCCTGTTCCGCACCCTGTTCGGCAGCGTCGAGTACCAGAACGAGAACGACGTGCTGGTGACGGACTATTCGCGCATCCGTGCCGGCAGCCTGCTGCGCGCGCACGGCGGCTTCATCATGCTGCACCTGCGCGACCTGCTGGCCGACGAGCCGGTGTGGGAAAAGTTGCGCCGTTTCCTGCGCAGTGGTCGCCTGCAGATCGAGGAGCCGGGCATGCTCTATGCGCCCATTGCGGCGGTGTCGCTGCAGCCCGAGCCGGTGGACGTGCACGTGAAGATCATCCTGGTGGCTTCGGTCGAGGAGTACTACGCCGTGCAGGAAGGGGACCCGGAGTTTGCGCGGCGCTTCCGCTGCAAGGTGGACTTTGCCGAAAGCTTCACGGCCAGCGCCCAGACCCGCCAGGCCACCGCCATCTTCGTGGCCCATACCTGCCGCAAGCTGGGCCTGCCGCACTTCAGCGCGCCGGCCGTGGCCGCGCTGCTGGAGGAGGCCCACCGCGAGGCCGAGGACCAGGCGCGCCAGAGCGCCATCTTCGCGCACAGCGAGGCCCTGGTGATGGAGGCCGCCGCCATGGCGCGCGCACGCGGCGCGGCGCTGGTGGAGGCCGTCGACGTGCTGGCCGCGCAGCGCTCGCGCATCCACCGCCACGACTACCCCGAGCAGCGCCTGCAGGAGACCCTCACCGATGGCGAGCGTCTGCTGGACGTGGACGGTGAGAAGGTGGCCCAGGTCAATGGCCTGACCGTGGTGGACCTGGGCGACTACCGCTTCGGCTTTCCCGTGCGGGTGACCGCGCGCACGCACGCGGGCGACGAGGGCCTGCTCAACATCGAGCGCGAGGTGGAGCTCTCGGGCCCCATCCACGACAAGGGCGTGCTCATCCTCAACAGCTACCTGGCTGCGCTGTTCGCGCACATCGCACCGCTGGCGCTCAATGCGGCGGTGGTGTTCGAGCAGGAGTACAGCGGGGTGGAGGGTGACTCGGCCTCCTGCGCCGAGTTCTACGCCCTGCTGTCCTCGCTGTCGGGCCTGCCGCTGCGCCAGGGCATCGCCGTCACGGGCGCGGTGAACCAGCACGGCGAGATGCTGCCGGTGGGCGGCATCAACGAGAAGATCGAAGGGTATTTCCGCAGCTGCGAACGGATGGGCCTGACGGGCCGCCAGGGGGTGCTGATCCCGCGCCGCAACCGCCGCCACCTCATGCTGGAGCACCGTGTGGTGGAGGCAGTGGAGCAGGGGCGTTTCCAGATCTGGACAGCCGACAGCGCCGGCGAGGGCATGGAACTGCTTTGCGGCCAGCGCTTTGGCGAACTCGGCCCCGCCGGCTACCCGGCCGAGACGGTGCTGGGCCGTGCACAGAAGACGCTGCAGGACTACCGCAAGGCCTGCCAGGCGTCGGGCTCCAGACCCGAACGCCGGCCGCGCACGCTCAGGTAGGACTTGTCCAGCAGCGCTTATTTGCGCCGGCCGGCAAGCGCGGCTTCATATGCCTTTTTCAGGTCGGCGTATTCCTCGCAGGGCAGGAAGCAGAGTCGGTCCAGCGCGTCCAGGTGCACTTTGGCCTTGTCGAGCTGGCCCAGTTGAAGGTAAGCCTCGCCGATGTACTCGTGCGCGCCGCGGTGCCTCGGGTCGAGCGCCAGGGCCTTGTTGTAGGCTGCCAGCGATTCGTCGTAGCGCTTCAGGTGGCGGTAGCTGTAACCCAGCAGGTTGAAACCGTCGGCCTGGGTCGGGTTGGCGCGGGTGTACGTGGCCAGGGCTTCGGCGGCGGCGCCCCAGTCCCTTTTCGCGATGAGCGCGCGGGCCGGTTTCAGTTCGTCAACGGCGGGGGCGACGGCCGGGATGTCGGCCGCCCTGGCGAGTGGGCAACAGATCATCAGGGCGGCGAGCACGGCGGCAGGCAGGGCAGAGGGATGCATGGACAACTCCTTGCGGACGGCAGCGGGATGGCCGCGGGTCGGGTCCGGTCTGGCCAGCTTAGGCCGGGCACGCAGCCTTTGCAAGCCGAAGGGCTCACTGCAGCATGAAGGTCTGGTACTCCAGGTCTTCGAGCTTGCGGTTGAGTATCCACAGCCCCAGCAGGGTGGTCAGCAGCATGGCCACGGCGAAGCCGTAGCCGAACCAGTTGGCACCCAGTTGCAGCGAGATGGCCGTGAACACCAGGTTGAACAAAGGCAGCAGACCGGTGAGCAGCAGCACGACGCGCCGCTGGTCCAGGTAGAACAGCACGTTGAGGATGCCCAGCAGCACCACCTGCAGCGCCGCACTGACCACGTCGATGTAGAGCAGGGGCAGGTAGAGGGTGGAGATGCCCAGGACATTCAGGATGGACTCGCCCAATACAAAAGTGATCAGCACGGCGACGGCCTGGATCTTGGCGATGTCGAACAGCCCGCGCCGCACGTAATAGACCATGTGGTTGCGCATGCGTTCGATGTAGTCCAGCGTGGCGCCTTCGCGCACCGCGTCGTAGAACTTGATGTAGTACTCGACGAAGTCGGTCTCGATGCGCACCAGGAAGACGGCCATGCCCGGGATGACCGAGAGGTAGGACAGGAAGATGGGGATGTCGTAGATGACCGAGGCGTGCAGCGGGCCGATCACGGCCTGCCCGGTGTCGGGGTGGTACCAGAACAGGATTTTGTCGATCCAGGCCCCCAGGTTGAACAGCAGGCCCGAGGCCATGAGGCTGCGGTACATGGCGCCCGGCTTCCAGATGTCGAAGGCAATGAAGCGGTCCGAGTGGTAGTTGCGATAGACCAGCCAGACCATGCCCAGCAGCAGCAGCACGTGGCCCGCGACAAATCCCATCAGCAGGCCCTCCAGGCCGAGGACGGAGCGCAGCAGCAGCGCCAGCACGATGGTGGCCGAGTAGCCCAGGAAGAAGATGAACACGATGGCCCGGTAGTGCTTCATGCCGGTCAGAAAGACCGTGGCGATCCAGATCGCTGACATGACCGACAGGCCGGCGGCGAAGAGCAGGCGGTAGAGCACGCTCTGCCCGGGAAAGAGCAGGGCGGCGGCGGGCAGGGCCAGCACCAGGCTCAGGCTCATGGCCAGCAGCATGAGGCCGTTGAAGTTGGGCATGATGGCCCGATCGTTCTTGGCGAAGATCTGGTCTGCCACGTAGCGCGTGAAGGAGAGCTGCACAGCGCCGGTCAGGATCAGCGAGATCAGGAACAGGTAGGTGACGGTGACCTGGAACTGGCTGATGGAGGCGTCGGCGTCGATGGCGCTGAGGCTGAACACGCCGATGAGCAGGATGCCGAGGATGGACAGCACCCAGGGCCCCGAGCTGATGATGCCCGCGTAGGCGTAGGCCTGCAGCAGACCCGCGAAGGTCCGCTTCTTGAGCAGCTTGCGCAGTTCGAAGCCTATTCCTGCCATTGGAAGTTCTTCTCGTAGAGCTCTCGATAGCGTCCGAACATGATGTCCTGCGAGTAGTAGGTCTCCACCCGGCGGATGGCGGCCTCGCTGGTACGCTGCCACAGCGCCGGGTCGCTCAGCAGCTCCACGGCGGCCTGCGCCAACGCTTCGGGGTCGGCGATGCGCACCACACGCCCGGAGGCGCCGATGGCGGCGTCTTCGCCGGGCAGGCCATAGACCAGCTGCTGGCAGGAGCCCACGTCGGTGGAGACGGTGGGCACGCCGGCGGCGTATCCTTCCAAGATCACCAGGGGCAGGGCTTCGCTGATGGAGCTCAGTACAACGAGCCCGACCTGCTGCAGCAGGTCGGTGAGCTTCTGGAACCCGAGGAACTTGACCTTGCCTTCCAGGCCCAGCTGGGCCACGAGGTCACGGCACTCGCGCGCGTATTCGGGGGATTCGTCCTCGGGGCCGGCGATCCATCCCTCGGCCTCGGGCATGAGGTTGACCACGGCGCGCATGGCCCGGATATAGGTCTTGATGTCCTTGATCGGCACGACGCGGCCGATCAGGCACAGCACGGGCGGCGGTGTGGCCGGGCGCAGGGCCCGCAGCGCGGCGAAGCGCGGCACGTCGATGCCGTTGGGCACGTTGCAGGTGCGGGGCTCGGGCGCGCCGTCGGCCAGCTGGCGCTGGCGATTGGCTTCGTAGAGCGCCACGATGTCATCGGCAGCCTGGTAGGTCAGGTAACCCAGGTGCTCGAAGAAGCGGATCCAGAGCTGGCGGAAGTAGCTCAGGCGCGAGGGGTCCTGTTCGAACACGCTGCGGTTGTCCTTGAGCCATTGCGCCTGGTAGAGATCGATCTTGCGCTCCTTCACGTAGATGCCGTGCTCGCTGAGCATGAAGGGGCGGTGGTTGCGGTGCTTGAGCAGCAGGCCCAGGATGCCGGCATAACCGGTGGAGATCGAGTGGTAGAGGCGCGCGCGTGGCGCGCGCTGCGCCACCTCTCGCAGCCGCCAGAAGGGGGTGTGGATGGTGCGGATGGTCCAGAAGTAGTCGACGAAGGACGGGTCGGAGCTGCGCTGCCGGTAGCTGCGCTTGATGTAGTCCCAGGAATCCTTGCTGTAGAGGAACACTTCCTGGCTGAGCTGACCTTTGGGGCTGGCCTCGTCCATGAGCTGCGAGAACAGGCGCAGGCAGTCGGGATGCTGGACGTTGCTGTAGAGCATCTCGTGCATCTGCTGGACGTCACGCATGACCTCCGGATCGCCCTGGATCGGCATCACGGGCGGATTGTCGTGCGCGCCATAGAGGTAGCTCACGTCCAGATGCACGAGGTTGTCGGGGAGGGCGTAGCGCATGGGGCCGTAGTCTTCGGGGCGCGAGCCCAGGAAGATGGCGCCGAAACGCAGCTGCGGGAAGCCCCGGATGATCTGGTTGACCCAGCTCGACACGCCCCCGGCCACGAAAGGGAAGGTGCCTTCGAGCAACAGCAGCACGTCGACCTCGTCGGCCTGCGGGTAGCCGGCCTCAGATGTGGGGGAGGATGTGGCGGTCATGGAGTTTGCTGACGGTTTCTCGTCCGGTCCATAGGTTGACCACGGCCGTGGTCCGGGCCGCGGTGTTGAGGTGGGCGAGCTGCGCCAGCCGTTCGTGCACGCGGTCGAACTGGCGCCGCAGGAAATTGATTTCAGCCAGGTAGGGAATGACCGACACCTTGGGCAGTCCGAGTTCCAGCGCCCGGCTGAAGACTGCCTCGGCCGCGTCGATCTCCTCCTGAGCCAGGAGGATACGCCCCTGCAGCAACAGCAGGCCGGGGCTGGGGGTGATGCCGGTGGCGAGTGCGGCTTCAAGGTAGTCGCGCGCCTGGCGCAGGATGTGGCGGCGCAGCTCACCCTGGGCCAGGCAGGCGTAGATGAGTTCCCAGTGCAATCCGGCCAGGTGGCGCAGGCAGTCGAAGCGCTGCTCAGTTGTCAGCTCGGTCTGGAGCTGGGTGCGTTCGTGCTGGATGTCGAGCGAAATCTTCTTCTCTTCGCTGTCGAGCATGCCGAACGCCAGCAGGCGCACATCGTCGGTGGTGTCGCCCAGCAGGTCTTCCAGGATGGGGTTGGCCACCCGGCCGGGCACCGACTGCAGCGTCAGCAGCGCCTGCATGCGGATGGCACCCGGCACCTGCGGGTCCAGCCGCGAACGGATGGACCCCTGGCTGCTGCGGACATTGTCGGAAGCCTGTACGTCGTATTCCGGCAGCGCGACCGAGGCTGGCTGGGCCCGCCGCGACACCCGGTGCGCGTAGCGTCGGGAGCGGCGCGTGATGAGCAGGATGGACAGGGGGCCGACCACCGGCGCGATGAAGGCGAAGTTGAAGAGCAGCAGCAGCGTGACCCCACGCTGCCGGCGCCGGTAAGCGGGCATCAGGGGCAGACACCCGGCCGCAGTCGCGAGACTGAGTGCCGCATGCACACCCAGCAGTCCCAACAGCGTACCCAGACTGCGCGACTGTGCCAGCGCCAGCAGCCAGGGGCCGATGGACGTGCTCAGCAGGGTTTGCAGGGTAGCGGCCATGGCGTGGTCAGGATTCCAGTGCGGCCGCCAGTGCCTGCAGCGGATCGTCGCCGCCGAAGTCGATGGTGCGCAGCTGCACCCCCAAGGATTCCCGGCTGCCCTGGAAGCGGCTCTGCAGCCACTGCTCGATACGCAGGATGAAACCGGCCATGGCTGAGGAACTGGCCAGTGGCATCAGGACGGCGATCACGGGGTGGCCCTGCACTTCGGTCTGCCAGTAGATGTCGAGCCCGCGTTTGACGCGCAGGAATTCGGTCGGGATGCTCCGCTTGAGTTCGCCGTCGAAACGCATCACCAGGATCTGGCTGGCCATGCCGGTGCGCTCCTGCAGGCTGCGCACGCGGGCGAACTCCTCGGCGAACTGCACGGGCATGTCGGGCAGGCGCTGCTGGATGTCGCGTGCGGCCGGACCGCTGCGTACGCTGTCGGCGTAGTAGCTGAGGATGACGGACATCATCTGCAGGTTCTCGACGTTGAGCGCGAAGAAGGGCATGCGGGTCACGGACAGTACGCCGATCAGGGTGTCGCTGCCGGCGATCAGTGGCGCGACCACGAGCTGCTGGGTCTGACGGTCCAGGCTCAGGTCCTGGCTGGCAATGTGTGCGAGCTGATGCTGTTGCAGCGCGAGCCGGAGCAATTCGTCGGCGGGCCGCAGTGTTTCGGGCTCGCCGAGGTGCACGATCGCCGGGCCGAGCTCATGGGTTTCGCCGCGCGGAATCAGGGTGTAGAGGGTGGCGGACTCGATGTTGACGTACTGGGCGAGCAGGTTGAGCAACTCATGGGCGCCAGGCATGGGGCTGCTGGCATCTCCGCTGGTGGCGATGGCGCGCAGTCGCACCAGCGCGTCGCGCAGCGAGCTCGGGCGCGCCAGCATCTCGTGCTCGAGGCGATCGTGCGAGAAGTTGAGCAGCAGGTGCCGCTTGGTGATGCGCGAAATGCGCTCGGCCAGGTAGATGTTGGATTCTTCCAGCTGGAGGTTGCGGTCGCGCCAGACGTCGCTGTACTCCCCGCACAGCAGCACGAGCAGGGCGCCTGCGAAGAAATATTCGAGGCTGAAGCTGGCGGGCAGACGGCCGAGCTGCTCGGCGACGAACCAACTGATGATCAGGGGGACGCATGCCGCCAGGCCGGGTGTGACGCCGTAGCGCAGCGCCACCAGCGCCGGGGCAAGCCAGATCCAGGGAAACAGGGATTGGACCAGCAGCGGGTCTTGCGGTCGGAAGAACCAGCCCAGCGCCACCGCTGCCGCGGGGATCAGCATGACTTCAATCGACTGCCACCAGCGGCCCAGCAGTTCAGGGGCCAGCAGGCGCGCCCGTGCGGCGCGTTTGAGCAGTGCGTGAAGGTGCAAACGCGACATCAAGTCCTTCAGGGCTGCGCCGCGGGGCTGCCACCCAGGCGTACACCGGCGAGCAGGCCGCCGATCAGCTGATGGGCGACGGCCGACAGGCCCTGGCGGCTCCAGCCGCTGCGCGCGCCTGAGGCGCTCCAGACGATACGACCGCTGCCCAGATCGATGATCTTGAGCGTCACGCCGACCACGGGTTCGCCGTCGAGGCCGACCTTGTAGCGCCATTCCTCGACGCTGCCGGTGATGGCGTAGCGCGCGCCCTGCTCGCGGGCCCATTTTTGCGCGTCTTCGCTGAGCTTGCGTTCGGTGGGCTCGAACAGACTGTCGCGCGAGAGTGCCGCCGGATACCGCTGCAGGTTGGCGATGCCACGGCCCAGCAGGTGGTGCTCGACCAGGGCCTCGGCCGAGAGGCCGGCCTGCGGCGTCTCCGTGCTGTTGACCACGGGCAGCAGGGCCCAGCGGGCCTGGGGGTCCAGTGCCTCGTTGCCCACGGTGGAGCTGGTGGTGGATGCGCAGCCTGCCAGCAGCAGGGCGGCAAACCAGATCAGTGCGGTTTTCATGGGGTTCATGTTAATGGCCTTCCTAGAAGTAGTGCCGGTAGCGGATGGTAAGGGTGGATAGAGGCGAACTGCCCGGGACGGTGCCGTCGCTGTTGAGGAACTGTATGGCCAGGTGGTCCGGGCCGCGGATCGGCCCGGCAACGCCCAGCGTGGTGATGTAGCCGTCACCCACCACGCTGTTGTTGGTCAGGCAGAGGTCGGCATAGGGACGCCAGGCACGGCTGTAGTCGTTCTGCAGACTGAGCCCCGAGAGGTTGTCGCCTACGGCGAGACAGGCACCCACCGTGGTGCTGTCCTGCGGGATGAAGTAGCCGACGGGGTCGATGGTGCCGGCGCCGATGCCAGTCTGCAGGTAGGCGGGCAGGCGCTGCAATGTTTGCGGCGAAAGGCCGCCGTCGCGACTGTAGGCCTGGCTCTGCAGGTAGAGGCGGGCGCGCCAGTCCGGGTAGGTGCTGCGGAAATGGTGACCAGCTTCCACCTCCATGCCGGTGCCGCTGCCCAGGTAATCGTCGTACTGCGTGTAATAGCGGCTCAGACGCGGTGACGCGCGCAGGTAGTTGCGTTTGTCCAGCTGATAGGTCAGCGCGCCTTGCACGCTGTTCTCGTAGCCGGCGGCGCGCAAGGGCAGGCTCAACTCGGACTCGCCACGGTATTCCACGTCCACTTCGTAGGCCAGGCGGTGCATCCAGCGGCCGTTCTGATGCAGGCGCAGGCCGTTGTAGCTTTCCAGTTCGGTGCGGCGTGTCAGTGCGACCCGGCTTTCGCGCTCCCGTTCGAGCCAGCGCAGTTCCACCTTGTCGATCTGGTCGGAGCTTGGCAGCAGCGTGGAGAACTCCGGGTCGCTGCTGCTTTGCTGGACGCGGGTCCAGTCCAGCAGCAGATGCAGCCCGGGGGCCAGCACCAGCCGGGCCTCCAGCTCGCTGCCCAGACGTTCCATGTGGTCGAGTTTTTCCTGGAAGGCGCGCAGTTGCAGGTAGTGGGCCTGCCTGGGGGCCTGTTGGCGGAAGTGTTCATGCATGGCCGCCGCGTCGGACTCGCGCGCCATGTTGCGGTAGGCCGTGTCGATGGCCAACGATGTTTGGCCGGTGGCCAGGGCCAGGTCGATGCGGCTGGTGGGCGGCAGCAACTGGTCCTTGCGGCGCAGCAGCTGGGTCATACGGGCCAGGTCGTTCTGCTGCTGCGCGAGCTGGGCCTCAGCCCAGACCGGGGCCGGACGACCTGCCAGCGTGTAGCGCTGGAGCATCCAGCGGCTCGCGCTCTCGGGCAGTTCGCGCGTGAGCGCCCAGGCCAGTACCAGTTCGTCGCGGCCCGCCATCTCGGCCACCTCGGGGCTGACGCCGCGCCACTCCTCCTGCAACTGGCGCATCAGGGCCAAGCCGGGGTCGCCGGGTCGATTGGCCAGCGACAGGCGCACCCAGGTCTGGAACTCGGGGCGACGCGCGAGCTCAGGCAGGTCCTTGCGCTCAGCGCGCAGTGCGGCCAGGCGCATCCAGGCCTGTCGACGCACACGGTCAGCCATGCCGGTTTGTTGCTGCTGGTCCAAGGCATCGGCGTAACCGGCCAGCAACAACGCATCGTCGGGTGTGCGCGCCAGTGCCATGCGGTACCAGCTGCCGGACTGGCGAGCCTGGCCCAGCGCCAGTCGACCCGCCGCGTAAGGCTGCCAGTATGCCGGTGTATCCTTGGCGCGTTTTTCGTTTTGCGCGAGCGCCAGTTCAAGTTCGCGCGGCCAGCCGACCTCGATCAGGAACCAGAGGGTGGTGATCAGGGTGGTCTCGTCGCCGGGCGCGAGGCGCTGCGCGCGCCGCAGGTCGGCCCAGGCCAGCTGAGACTCCCGGCGGCGCTGGTGGAACTGTGCGCGGCCCAGCAGGAACGTCAGGTTCTGTTCGGCGATGCGGCGCTGCTGCGGGTCCAGGCCCGCATAGATGCGGGCCTGGGCGCTGGTTTCGCCGCGTTCGGCATAGATCTCGAGTGCCAGCAGCAGCTGTTCCAAGGTGCCGAAGCGTTTCCAGGCCAGCAGCGCCAGCTCGGCGGCGCGCTGTGGTTGCTCCTGGCGGGTCAGGAAGATCAGCCGGCTCCAGTCTCCCAGTTCGGCACGTGGCGAATCGACCGAGCGGGCATAGGCCTGCCGCGACACCGGATAGTCCCGTGTCTCCCAGGCGATCTGCCCGAGCAATCGCCAGAAATCGAGCTCCTTTTCGGGAACGCGGTGCATGTGGGTCCGCATCAGGGTCACCGCTTCGTCGAGCTGGTCGCGCCGCAGCCGGATGAAAACGGCCTGCACCAGCGCCTCGGAGTCCATCGGTTCGAGTTGAACGCGCTCGGTGTACAGCGCCAGCGCGCGATCTTCCTCGCCCGCGTTGGCGGCGAGCCGGGCCGCCAGGTCCAGCAGCAGGGGCAGGCGGCGCTCGCGGTACTGCGCCTCGAAGTACTGCGAGCCGCGTTGCGGCTGCGAAGCATTCTCGAAGAGCCAGTAGACGTCGGTCCACTGCGCATCGGTGAGCGGGCGCTGTTGGGAAAGATAGGTCCAGGCGGGCAGGGCGGTGGTCGGATCGTCGAGCGAAGTGGCCAGGCGCAGCAAGGACGAAACGGTTTCTTCCGACCGGTCCCCCATCGTGAACAGGACACGCCATTGCTCGGCGGCGATATCGGTGCGCGCCAGCCATTCGGCCACCTGCGCGAGCCGGCGGCGCCAGGTGCGATCGCGCGGCAGTTCACGCACGGCCTGACGCGCGATCTGCAAGGCCGGTTGCAGCTGCCCGTTGCCCAGGAAAACGTCGTAGGCGAGGACAAAATCCTCGGCCTGGAAGCGGCGTAGCTGTGCCTCGGGTTCGGCGGGCCCAGGAGTGTCCTGCGCATGGGCCAGCCCGGCGCAAAGGCACAGCAGCAGCGCGAGTGCGGTTCTCATCGCACCCTCCGGTCGCCGCCGGGCTGGTGGAAGACCAGCTGCCTGGCGTAGCGTGCCGCGAGGGCGGGCTGGCCGGCCGCCAGGGCCATGCGGATGAGGTAGCGCAGGGTGGGCAGATCGGTGTCGAGATGGCCCAGCCGGGCTTCGGCTGTTTCCAGCGCCTGGGCATACAGGCCGCCGGCCATCAGTGCGTTGATGCCGAGCTGGAAGAAGCGGCGGGTCTGGGTCAGTTCGGTACTTCGCTCGCGGGCCAGCAGGAAGTAGTACGAGGCGCGGACGTAGTCCCGGCGGCCCAGAGCCTCATGCCCCAGCTGTTCGAGTTCCGCCAGGGTGAGCGTTGATGCATAGGTCTGCAGCATCCGTGCGCCGAGTTCCGGCAGGTTCACGCGATACGCCAGGGTGGCGAAGCTCTGTGCGAGTGACTTGGGCAGCGGGTCGTTCAGGGCCTGGCGGATCACGTCGGCAAGACGCTCGCGCAGGCGGGCCATCACGACCGGGGTCGGGGAGCCGCTGAGCTGTCGTTCATAGGCGATCACCAGGAGCTGGTGCGCCATGGCGCGTCTGCGCTGGTCCGCGCTGCGGCTGTAGGGCAAGACCATGTCCTCAAGCTCGCGCGCATCCATGCTGTCGGCGCGGTGCCGGGCCAGCAGCAGCGCAGCGTCAGCGTTGCGCGTGTCGGCGCGGTACATGTTCTGCAGGTAAGACAGCGCGAGGGTGTCCAGTCGGCCCAGTTCGTAAAGGCGTTGCATCAGCACCTTTTGCGGGAAAACGAGGTAATACAGCGTGAGCACCACGAGCACCACCAGCAAAAGTTGCCAGGTGCTGGTGAGCTTCTGACGGGGGATCTCCCCGTCAGCGCTGGCATATCGCTTCGAGCGGTCGGGCAGCATGGACGGGCAGGGTGTAATGGGCCAGATGGCCCTGGCGGCGCACAGGTTGCAGTTCACGGCCGGCCACACTCACGCGGCAGGCGTCGGCATCGGCCAGGCTGAATTCCAGTGGTACTTCACCTTCAAGGGTCCAGCGCTGGCGGCCCGATTGGGCTTCATAGGCGCTGATGCGTGCGTTGGCCGATTCCAGCCGCGGCACGGGCGTGTTGCGCTTGGAGAGCGCCAGTTCGGCAGCGCCGTCGGCCAGGTGCACATAGCGGCCTTCTGCGCCGTCGCGGTAGCCCGCCACGGCCTGGCTGCGGGCCAGATCGGGCACACCCAGCTGCGGCGGCAGCCGCAGCGTGCGCAGGGAGCCGGCCCCGCGCACGCGCCAGCCGGTGGGCGTGCGGGCCACCACGAAGTTCTGGAAGTCGAGCACCTTGCGGGCGTAGTCCGCCGCGTGCACGGGGGTGACCTCCTGGCGCAAGGCGTAGGCCATGACCTTGTCGAAGGACTGCATGCCTGCGCGTTTGGTCAGCAGGTAGGTATGGAAATAGATGTTGATGGGCTTGAGGCGGCGCGGCGTTTCGGTGAACTCGAAGGTCTCGATCACGCGCTCGAAACCGTAATACGGGCCCAGCCAGTTGTTGGTGTAGACGTTCTCGTTCTGGTTCGGGGCGAAGACCTGGTAACCCTTGCCGCGTTGGACCCCCAGGCCTTCGACGCGGGTCAGCGTCGGCTGGGCGCGCGTGGCGATGGTGTCGCCGCCGTTCATGTTCAGCAGCCCGGCGTCCAGCGTGAGGTCCACCGCGTCGTTGCCGGGGATGCAGTCCCCGGTCCACAGGAACATCACCACCTTCTTGCCAGGCGGCGCCAGGCGGCCTTCGATATAGGCGACCGAGCCCTTGATCTCGCGCTGCAGGCTGAACTGGTAGTCGGGCACCTTCAGGTGATAGGTTTCACCTTCCGTCGCGGGCTTGCCGGCGCGCTGCCAGTAGAAGGGGTGCGAATAGCTGTGGGAGGCGATGGCCACATGGGGCGTGCGGAAGATCTCCTGCGCGGTCTTCTCCGCTTGCGCCGAGAGTGTCGGGTGCAGGCCCTGGGGCGAGAGTTCGGCCTCGATGACGGAGATGGTCATCGGCACGCGGTAGCGCTGCACGACCCGGTCGCGCAGTTCCTCGCCGGCCAGCCGGTTGCCCGGCAGTTCGCTGCGGCTGACGAAACCGTCGCCGTCCATGTGGACCAGCAACAAACGTCGCCCGCTCTCGGTGGTCGGGTCGGGAACCGGCATCACGGGCAGCTTCAGGCTCTGGCGCAGGAATTCGAAGGGGTTGATGATCCAGCGGTTGCCGCTGTCCTCGCCGGGCAGCGTGACGATGACATAGGGGTCGAGTGCATAGCCTCCCCAGGGCGTCAGTGCGGCCGCCACCTGGCGGGCTTCGCCGCGGCGCAGCGTGAGCAGTGGCTTGCCACTGCCAATCGCCAAGGGGAAAAAACCGTCCACCGGTGGTCGCACCCGGCCTTCGAAGCCCAGCATGCTGTCCTGCTGCTCGACACTGACGGGCGCCGTGGTACGGGCCGCCACGCCGGTGTCCAGGCCCAGGGCACGCGCCAGCGGCGTGCCGAGCAGAAACTCGACCTGGTTGACCAAGGCCAGCGGCACGGCGTCACCCACCTGTCGGCCCAGCCAGGCCAGCAGCTTTTCGCGCTCGGAGGCGCCGGGGCTGGTCTGCAGCCAGACGACGATGCCCGCATACCGGCCAGCTAGCGGGGCCTCGGGCAGGTGCTGGGTATCGACGAAGTCGGGCACATAACCGAGGTACTGCAGCGGCATCGAGCCGAACAGCACGGGACCGATCTCGCGCTGTTCGTACTCGCTGGCCACCGGGCTGTGCACCACCAGCACCCGGCGCGGCATGACCTCAACGCTGCTGACACCCAGGGTGTCGAGTTCGGAGGTGGCCACCCAGGGGATAAAACCCAGGTCCTGGATGCGGCGTGCCGTCTCGCGCGCCAGCGCGCGATCGCCTGCCGGCACGTAGTCGATGGCGATGACCGGCAGATGGTAGGTTTTGCGAACCTCCTGCAGACGGGCCAGCAGCCAGGCGCGGTCGGTCTCGGGCACGACACCATAGCGCTTGTTGGCGGGGTCATAGCGCTGGAACAGGGACTCGGCGGCCACGGCATCGACCCACGCCCGGGTTTGCGGCAGGATCTCGAAGCCGCGGTTGTAGACCAGCCGGATCGAGGGATAACGACGCCCCAGCTCGCGGATCACCGCCACCATGCCGGCCTCCTGGTCGGCCCGCTCCTGCGGTGTCTTCGCAAAAAGGTGGTAGGAATCGAGTGTGTCGAGGAAAAAGGTTCGCAGGCCTCGCTGCCACAGGGGCGCGATCACCTCTTCGGCGAAGAAGGCCGGCCAGCCGGGCTGCGACTGGTCGATCAGTCGGCTGCCCCAGGCGCTGTTCTCGCCGCGCAGCCACGCTTGCGGGATACGCGCAGCGTAGCCCCGAGAGGGCTGGACTTCGCCCAGCGCCACATAGGCGGCCAGACGCGTACGACCGAGATCGGGCAGGGGCCCTGCCGGCAGACGGTCCGGTTCGACGACGACGAGGTCGAACGCTTTCAGTTCATCCCAGGGGACCTGGGTGCCGTAGTAGAAGGCCACGGATGCCGGGTTCGACGCGGCAGGGCCCGGCTGTGAGAGGACGAGGGCAGGCGCGAAACTGAGGAGCAGGCAAAGTAGGTATCGGATCGGCATCGATGAACTCTGAAACCCGGGCACTGCAAGGCAGCATCCGACAGGCTCAGACAGGAGAGGTCTCGGACAGCGGAGGGTGGTTGAAGGGAAAGATAAGCATACGATCGATCGCCTGAAACTCTCAGTGCATATTTCACGTTAAGCGCGAGGAATGTACTTCGATGAGATTAAGAAATCATTAAGGGCGGCGATTGCCGCCCGGTGCGCGAAGGTGCACTGGTGGAGGGGACAGGCACGGGTAAGAATCGTGTCAGGTCCCGCGATCGTCTTGTCGCAATATGCGACAGTGGCTTCTTGAGGTCGTGAGTGAGCTAGGCTGACGTCGGCCGGTAGCCGCGCGGGTTGGCTTGCTGCCAGCGCCAGCTGTCGGCGCACATGGCATCGAGCCCTTGCTGGGGACGCCAGCCGAGCAGGGATATGGCGCGCTCCGGCGAGGCGTACGACGACGCGATGTCACCGGCGCGGCGCGCCGCGAACTTGTAGGGCACGGCTTGCCCACTTGCTTTCTCGAAAGCCTGCACCAGCTCCAACACGCTGTACCCACGGCCGGTGCCGAGATTGATGGCGGTGCAGCCGGCTTCTCTGTCGAGGTAGTCCAGCGTCTTGACGTGGCCGATCGCCAGATCAACGACATGGATGAAATCGCGCACGCCTGTTCCGTCAGGTGTCGGGTAGTCCTTGCCCCAGATCTGCAGCAGGTCGCGCTGCCCGGCGGCCACCTGGCTCACGTAGGGCATGAGATTGTTGGGGATGCCCTGGGGGTCCTCGCCAATCTGTCCGCTCTGGTGCGCGCCGATGGGATTGAAGTAGCGCAGCATGCCGATGCGCCAGGAGGCATCGCTGCGGTACAGGTCGCGCAGGATCTCCTCGATCATCAGCTTGGTGCGCCCGTAAGGGTTGGTCGCCGACAGGGGATGATCCTCGGTGATGGGCAGGTGCACCGGATCGCCATAGACGGTGGCCGAGGAGCTGAAGACCAGCTTTTTCACCCCCGAGTCGCCCATGGCCTGTAGCAGGCACAGCGTGCCGACCACGTTGTTCTCGTAGTAGCGCAGCGGCTGCTCGACGGATTCGCCGACGGCCTTGAGTCCGGCGAAGTGGATGACCGCACTGGCCTTCGATCGTTGCAGGGCATCGGACAGCGCGTGCCGGTCCCGGATGTCGCCTTCGACGAGATGGACGGCACGGCCGGTGATCTTCTCGACGCGGCGGATGGATTCGGGGCTGCTGTTGGAGAAATTGTCGTAGACCGTGACTTCGAAGCCGGCCTGCAGCAGTTCAACACAGGTGTGGCTGCCGATGTAGCCAGCACCTCCGGTAACGAAAATCATCAACAGACATCCATCGTTGGTTGGGATGGTCCGATTCTAGGGGTGGGGCGAGGCGCGGGATGTGACTTTGCTCACGAACTACGCTGTTTCGGCACCCGGCCCAGCAGATAGAACTCGGGGTTGGGCTGCATGTTGCTGAACGACGCCATGCGGTTGGAGAGGCCGAAGAAGGCCGTGATGGCGGCGATGTCCCAGGCGTCTTCGTCGTTGAAACCGTGGGCGTGCAGGGCGGCGAAGTCGGCCTCATCGATCTCGTGCGAGCGCTGGCAGACCTTCATGGCGAAATCCAGCATGGCGCGCTGGCGCGGCGTGATGTCAGCCTTGCGGTGGTTCACGGCCACCTGGTCGGCCACCAATGGCTTTTTCTCGTAGATGCGCAGGATGGCGCCGTGGGCGACCACGCAATACAGGCACTGATTGGCCGCACTGGTGGTGGTGACGATCATTTCGCGCTCACCCTTGGTGAGGCCCGAGTCCTCCTTGAGCATGAGCGCGTCGTGGTAGGCGAAGAAAGCGCGCCATTCGGCCGGGCGGCGCGCCAATGCGAGGAAGACGTTGGGGATGAAACCGGATTTCTCCTGCACCTCCAGGATCCTGGCGCGGATGTCCTCGGGCAGGTCCTTGAGTTCGGGATGGGGGTAGCGGTTCATGCGGTCTCCGTCGGGTGGAGCGCGCATTATCCGGCGCGGACTCAGGCTTCCAGGTCGGTGTAAGCGCTGTTGCGGCCCGACACCTTGGCGCGGTAGAGAGCCCGGTCAGCCCGCCGCAGCAGCGATTCGGCGTTCTCGCCCTCGCGCCATTGGGCCAGGCCAGCGCTGATGGTGACGTGTCCGGGCAGCCCAGGGGTGCGCAGGGCCCCCACGGCCGCGCGCATGCGCTCCACCAGCGTCAAGGCAGCGTTGATCTCGGTTTCGGTCAGCAGCACCACGAATTCCTCGCCACCCATGCGCGCGACAAGGTCGCTCTGGCGCAGATCGGCTACCAGGCTGTCGGCTACCTGGCGCAGCACCGTGTCACCGACGTCGTGGCCGTAGGTGTCGTTGACCCGCTTGAAATGGTCCAGGTCAAAGTAGACGGCCGTGAGGGCTCGGCGGTAGCGCTGGGCGCGCAGGATCTCGTCGTCCAGCCGCAGCTCCAGCATGCGGCGGTTGCCGACCCCGGTCAACGGGTCGGTCAGCATCAGGTGTTCCAGCGTGCTGCGCACGGCCGCCTCGCCACGCATGCTGCGCAGCAGGGTGATGCCAAGCAGCACGCAGACGATCGAGATGAGCAGCGCTACAGAAACCAGGATCAGGGTGTGCATGCGCCAGGCGCGCAGCAGATCGTCCAGCGAGGCGGTGACCGCCACCACCAGCGGGTAGTCTTGCACGCGGGTGTAGGCCACCGCGCGCGACCGGCCGTCGACCGGACTGACTTCGGCCTGATAGAAACCGCCCGGCGTGGTGCCCATGTGCTGCTGCCACATCGCGCTCTGCGCCACGGAGGAGCCGATGATCTTGTCATCCATGGGGCTGCGGAACATGAAGAGGCCATCGGTTCGCAGGATGGTGATGGTGCCCCGGGGCTGGATGCGCTCTGCTTCAAAGGTGCCGGCAAGACGGTCGAGTTCGATGGCGGCGAAAAGGACGGCGATGTCGCCGCCGGCCTTCGTCACCGGTATCGAAATGGGGATGCCCAGCTTGCCGGTGACGCGGCTGATCACGGGTTGGGCCACGTAGAGGCCGCGGGTTTTCTCGTTGAACTGGGCCTGGAAGTCGTCGCGGTCTGCGACATGGGTCCGGTTCGCCTGGCCCCGGTCGGGGATGTAGCGCAGCGTCCCATCACGCGTGACCATGCGGATGTCGATCAGCTTGTCGGAAGCCTGACGCAGGTTCTCGACCAGCCGGATGAAACCCGGGGCCTTGCCGGGATCCTGGTCAGGGTGCTCGGCCATCCAGAGGTTCGCCACGGCGAGGGAGGTTTCCGCCTGCTTGAAGAGGTTGCGGGTCTGCTCGTGGACGGCGGTATTGAGCTGCTTGAGCAGCTGCGCATTGGCCGAGAGAGTGCTGCTACGCTCCCACCAGGACCAGAAGCCGACGAAGCCCCAGAGGCAAAGTAGCAAGCTACCTACCAGCCCGTAGACGATGCGGTGGTTGACCCCGCTCGACTGCGCGAGCAGCCAGTCTTTCAGACGCTGCAAACCAGAACTCCTAACGACTTGCTCTTGTTATGGCGCGCGCCTGCGGCGCTCTGCACAAAGTCCCTGAAATATACGCAGACTTTAATGCTTATCCCTGGCCGCGTCGAGTTGGCCCGGCTTCGCCGGACGACAAAATGATGCAGAAGTCACATCGGCGCCAGGTCTCGCTTTCAGGCTTGCAACCGTTCCGATTCGACGATGTCTTCACCCGGCTGCCCGCGCAGCACGCCAGCGAGCAGGGCCTGGGCGATGCGTGTCGCCGGCACGGCCCGGTAACGGCGCGGGATCAGCGGGCGCAGCGCGCGCGCGATGGCCAGGCCGATGCGCTCGCCCGGGCGCGAGTCCTGGCGCTCGGCGTCGATCAGCGAAGGGCGCACCACGGTGTAGACCGGGTAGCCCAGGGCGCGGAGGCCGTCTTCGGCCTGCGCCTTGGTGCGCAGGTAGAAGTTGCCGCCGGCGCTGGCGCCCAGCGAGGAGTTGAGCGCGTAGCGGCTGGCACCGGCGGCCCGGGCCAGCCGGCCCACCTCGATCGGCAGGTCGCGGTCCACCGCGGCAAAGGCGGCCTGCGAGCCGGCGGTCTTGATCGTGGTGCCCAGGGTGCAGATGACGGCATCCACCTGCCACCAGGGTGCATCGGCGGGCAGGGCGGCGAAGTCGATCACCGGGTTGAGCAGCTTGGGGTGGGCGGGCAGGGGCCGGCGCGTGGGGGCGACGACCTGATGGAAACGCGGGTCGGCCAGAGCGGCCGTCAGCACTTCGCGGCCGACGGCGCCGGTGGCGCCGACCAGCAGCAGGCGCAGCGGTGGGGAGGGGGCGGTCATGGCGGGATCAGCCGGCGGTGAGCTTGTGTACCAGGTCGGCCGTGGTGCTGGCCTTGTACTTGCGCATCAGGCGGGCGCGGTAGATTTCCACCGTGCGGTAGCTGATGGCCAGGGCCTTGCCGATCTCCTTGGAGGTCAGGCCTTCGAGCAGGTGGGCGGCCACCTCGCGTTCGCGCGCGGTCAGTTCGGCCTTGACCGGGCGGCGCGAGCTGAGGTCTTCAAAAGTCCAGATGCCGGCGCCGTGCGGCTCGGCCGGGTCCAGCGCGCGGCCGGTCACGTGGCACCAGAACACTTCCCCCTTGAAACGGCCGTCGACCCGCTTCATGATGCGGTCATCGGCATAACTGCCCTGGCGGTTCATGATGGGGGTGATGCGCGCGCCGGTGCGCTCGAACTCGTCGGCGCTGGGGTAGAGCACGAGGAAGGACTGGCCCACCAGCGCTTCGCGGCTGCTGCCGAACATCTCGCAGACATGCCGGTTGCAGTCCATGATGATGCGGTTGCGCGAGAGCACCATGCCGATGGGGGCGTATTCGAAGGCGAGGCGGTAGTCGATGTCCATAGGGTGCGGATTTTAGGCATAACTACGTATTTGGATAGGTAGTATCGTTGCGGATTTGCTGCTTCAAACATTTTTAAAAGGAGAACAGCGTGAACAAGGTGTACCCGAGTGCGGCCAAGGCCATCGAAGGCGTGATCCGCGACGGCCAGTTGCTGGCCGTGGGCGGCTTCGGCCTGTGTGGCATCCCCGAAGCCCTGATCGACGCCGTGCGTGACAGCGGTGCCAAGAACCTCACCGCCATTTCCAACAATGCCGGCGTGGACGACTTCGGCCTGGGCAAGCTGCTGCAGACCCGTCAGGTCAGGAAGATGATTTCCAGCTACGTGGGCGAGAACAAGGAGTTCGAACGCCAGTACCTGGCCGGCGAGCTGGAGCTGGAGTTCACGCCCCAGGGCACGCTGGCCGAGAAGCTGCGCGCCGGGGGCGCGGGCATCCCGGCCTTTTTCACCAGGACCGGCGTGGGCACCATCGTGGCCGAAGGCAAGGAGCTGCGCGAGTTCGACGGCGAGACCTATGTGATGGAGCGGGCCCTGCTGCCCGACGTGGCGCTGATCAAGGCCGACATCGCCGACCGCTCGGGCAACCTGCGCTTCAACCTGACGGCGCGCAACTTCAACCCGGCCGCCGCCATGGCCGGCAAGATCTGCATCGTGGAGGTGGAGCGCATCGTCGCCACCGGCGAGCTGGCGCCCGATGACATCCACCTGCCAGGCATCTACGTGCACCGCATCGTGCACAACCCCACGCCCGAGAAGCGCATCGAGAAGCGCACCACCCGCGACCGTAAAGTTTGAGGAGAAGAACATGCCCTGGACCCAAGACCAAATGGCCGCGCGTGCGGCGCAGGAGCTGCAGGACGGCTTCTATGTGAATCTCGGCATCGGCATCCCGACGCTGGTCGCCAACTTCGTGCCCGACCATATCGAGGTGTGGCTGCAGAGCGAGAACGGCATGCTGGGCATCGGCCCCTTCCCCTACGAGGACGAGGTGGACGCCGACCTGATCAACGCCGGCAAGCAGACCGTCACCACCATCAAGGGCTCGGCCATCTTCGGCAGCCACGAGAGTTTTGCCATGATCCGCGGCGGCAAGATCAACCTGTCCATCCTGGGCGCCATGCAGGTCAGCGGCAAGGGCGACCTGGCCAACTGGATGATCCCCGGCAAGATGGTCAAGGGCATGGGCGGTGCCATGGACCTGGTGGCCGGCGTGCCGCGCTGCATCGTGCTGATGGAGCACGTGGCCAAGAAGAAGGACGGCACGGAAGACTTCAAGATCCTGCCCGAATGCACGCTGCCCCTGACCGGCAAGGCCGTGATCGACCGCATCATCACCGACCTGGGCGTGATGGACATCACCCCGCAAGGGCTCAAGCTGGTGGAGCTGGCCCCGGGGGTGACACGCGAGTTCATCCAGTCCAAGACCGGTGTGCCGCTGGTCTGAGCGGCGACTGCTTCAGGAAAAGGCCCCGTCGGGGCCTTTTTTTCGTCTCTGTTCGATGCCGCACAGAGACGGAATTGGCCGAGGATCATGCTGCTCTTGTGCCCCTAGGGTCACTGGGCACATCGTGGGAGCCGCATCATGAAGACTGGCTTGAAAGTCAGCTGCCTGAAGGCACAAGTCGTATGCGTTTAAGAGACAGTTTCTGGGCCCTGCTGGGCCAGCGGGAGCCCGAGACCCCCGAGGCCGCGGTGGAGCGCGTGCGTGAGGCCATCCAGGCCGCATTGCTCGAACAGCTGGGCGAGGACGGGTTTGAGCTCAAGGTGCGGGTGCGTTTTGCCCGCGATATCGAGGGCCTGTGGTACCTGCGTACGGAAATCATGAACGCCATTGCCACCCAGCACGGGGAGGCGGCGGCGCATGCCTGCATGACCCGCCTGACCCTCCTGTTCAAGGGGCATCATCCGGGGGCTACGGCCTCACGCTTCGGTGCGCTTTAGGCGAACTGGCTTGCGTTGCACGCCGGCTTCCCAGTCCAACTCGTCTTCGGCCAGGTTCTCGATCATCTTCAGCAGGACCCGGCGGGTCGTGAGCAGTTCATCGGGCGAGATGTCTCGCGTGCTGATGCTGTTGGTGTCCTCGGCGAGCGGCACCAGTTTCTTGCGCAGGGCGCGGCCCTGGGCGCTCAGGTAGACGTACACATTCTTCTTGTTTGTCGGCAACTGCTTGCGCAGGATGTAACCCTGCGCCTCCATCGCCTTCATGGCGGCGAAGGTGGTGGGCTCCATCACGCCGGCGCGTTCGCTCAGTTCCTTCTGGGTCAGCCCGTCCTTTTCCCAGAGGATGCGCAGAAAGGCCCAGTGGCCGAAGGGCACGGCGTGCGCGGCCAGGCGAACCTGCAGGGACTTGCGGAAGGCGCGTTCCGTGTCGCGGATCAGGTGCGCCAGGCGGTCGTTGGGGACCGCTTCGCGCCAGCGCCGCAGGATGTTCTGGGTGTCATGGCTCATGGCTCAGGGGGATGTCCTGGTGCGTGTGCGGTCTCACGATCAGGTGGTGTGAGGTACCGGCACAGGTTTGACGGGGTTGAAAGCATGGCCTATTATCTTAGTTCCCTAAGTAAAAATCGGCAACCGGCCATCGGCCCCAGCCGGAGCAACCAGGAGACAAACCATGAGTACACGTCGTTCCATGCTGTGGGGGTGCGCGCTGTCGGCCGCCGCCGTGCTGGCCTTGCCGAGCCTGGCCCAGGCGCAGGCTCCGTATCCGAACAAGACCATCCGGCTGGTCGTGCCCAACCCGGCGGGGGGCCTGCCCGACACGGTGGCCCGCCTGTTCGCGCAGCGCCTGGGCGAACGCCTGGGGCAGCCCGTGGTGGTGGACAACAAGCCTGGTGCGAATGGCGTGGTGGCCGCGCAGGCCCTGGCGACAGCGCCCGCCGACGGCTACACCTACCTGGTGACGGACGGCTCCATGTTCTCCATCAACCCGGCCATCTACAAGAACCTGAACTATGACTACCAGCGTGATTTCATGCCGGTGTCGCTGGCGGCCCGCGCACCGCTGTACCTGGCCGTGCACCCCAAGGTGGGGGTCAGCACCCTGGCGGAGTTGATCGCGCTGGCCAAGGCCAGACCCGGTGTCCTGACCTACGGTTCCTCGGGCGTGGGCAGCACCCATCACCTGACCATGGAAGCCATGAAAAGCGCGCTGGGCATCGACCTGCGGCACATCCCCTACAAGGGCAGCAGCCAGTCGGTGCCGGCGCTGATCGGCGGGCAGGTGGATGTGGCCTTCTCGGCCTTGCCCTCGCTCTCAGGCTTCGTCAAGAACGGCCAGGTCAAGCTGCTGGGCAACAACGCAGCGCAGCGCTCCGGCCAGGAACCGGGCGTGCCGGCGATCGCCGAGACGATCCCGGGTTTTGACTTCGCGCCCACCATCGGCGTCTTTGCCGCCCGGGGCACGCCGGCCAGCGTGATCGAGCGCTTCAGCGCAGAGATGGCCCACGTGGCCCGCCTGCCGGAACTGGTGCAGAGCCTGAACAGTGCGGGCATCGTGGCCGTGGGGGCCGGGCCCGCGGAGTTCGACCAGGCCATCCAGGGCGAGATAAGGCGTCTGGCGCAGGCCATCAGCGCCGCTGGTCTCAAGACCGAATGAATCTGTTTCATGTCCAAACTCAAACTCACCTTTGCCTGCTGGAACTACGACCGTACCCGCGCCCTGATGGATGGCAGCATCCAGCCGGATGGCATCGACCTGAATTACCTCAACCTGCCGGTGGAGGAAACCTTTTTCCGCATGCTGCGGCACCAGGAGTTCGAGATGGCGGAGATGTCGCTCTCCTCCTACACGGTATCGATGTTCCGGGAGCCGCGGCCCTTTGTCGCCATCCCGATCTTCCCGTCACGCTTCTTCCGCCACTCATGCATCTATGTGAATGCGAATTCCGGCATCCGTGAGGCGAAGGACCTGATCGGCAAGCGCGTGGGCAACCCCGAGTACCAGATGACGGCGCCGGTGTGGATACGCGGCATCCTGTCCGACCACTACGGCGTGCCGGTGGACAGCGTCACCTACTACACGGGGGGCGAGGAGGAGCCCGGTCGCTCCGAGAAAATAAGGCTCGATCTGCCGTCCAACATCAAGGTCAAGCCCATCGGCCCGGAGCAGACCCTGTCGCAGATGCTGCTCGACGGCGAGATCGATGCGCTCTACACGGCGCGCATGCCCTCGAGTTTTCTCAAGGGCGGCGGCAAGGTCAAGCGCCTGTTCGAGGACTACGAGCCGGTGGAGCGCAACTACTTCAGGGAAACCGGCATCTTCCCCATCATGCACACGGTGGCCCTGCGGCGCGATGTCTATGAGGCCCATCCCTGGATCGCGCAGTCCATGATGAAGGCGCTGGTGGCGTCCCAGCAGCGTTGCTACGAGGACCTGTACGAGACGGCGGCCCTCAAGACCATGCTGCCCTGGCTCACGGCCCATGTGGAGCAGGCCAAGCGCGAGATGGGGGATGACTTCTGGCCCTATGGATTCGAGAAGAACGAGGCCACCTTGCGCACCTTTTTGCGCTACTCGTTCGAGCAGGGCCTGTCCAAGCGCCTGCTGGAGCCCAGGGAGCTGTTTGCGCCGCAGACGCTGGAGTCGTTCAGGATCTGACGCAGCCATCCAGCGCAGGCACATGGCCTGGCTGGCGGCCAGGGAGCCGAGGCCGGCCAGCTATGATCGGTTGGAACTTTTCCTTGCCTCGACTGACGTGCCCGCTCCCGCTTTCCCCACGACGCTTGCCCCGCAGGGCCGACCGGATGCCCTGCGGCGCGGTTATGTCGTTGTCTTTTTGGTCCTTCTGATCCTGGGCGGCGCCTGGACGGCGGTGCTGATCGACCTGCGCTTCAAGCGCGAAGAAACGCTGAAAGCCGAGGTGCGGCAGAACGCCAACCTGGCCCAGGCGCTGCAGGAGCAGACGCTGCGGGTCCTGGCCACGACCGACCAGGCCATGCTGCGCATGCGCGACAGGGTCCTGGCCGGCAGCTTCAGGGAAGAGGACTATGCGCGCATCGCCAACGAGACCGGGCTGGTGCCCGACATCCTGACCCAGCTGTCCTATGTCGGCGCTGACGCACGTTTCGTCGGCAGCAACCTGGACCCGACGGGGCAGAAGACCGGTCATGTGGACCTGTCCGAGCGCGAGCACATCAGGGTGCATTTGCGGCCCGAGCTGGAGCGCGACGCGTCCGGGCAGACCACACCCGACGGGCTGTTCATCGGCAAGCCGGTGCTCGGCAAAGTCTCGGGTAAATGGACCATCCAGCTCACGCGCAAGATCGCGGGCCCCGACGGCACGTTGCGGGGCGTGATCGTGGCCTCGCTCAACCCGGGCTATTTCGAGGAGGTCTACGGCAAGGTGCAACTGGGCGGGCTCGGTGTTGTGACACTGGTGGGGGATGACCTGGTCGTGCGGGCACGCGTCATCGGCGGTGCTTCCAAGGGCATGGGCACGGTGTTGCAGGCGACCGGTTTCTGGGCGCAGCAGCCCCGGCCCGATGCGGGGGCCGAAGTCCGGCCCAGCGGCATCGACGGGGCCGAACGCATCCTGGCGCATCAGCGCGTGGGGCAGTATCCCCTGCTGATCCTGGTCGGCACCACGACCGACGCGGCCCTGGAGAACTGGCGTGCCACACGCTTCCTCACCTTGCTGCTGACCGCCTTGTTCAGCGTGGCGGTGTTCGGTGGCGCGGTGCTGCTGCTGGGCAGCCTGCGTTGGCTGGAGGCCAAGAACCGCGCCCTCGAACTCAGCGAGGCCCAGGCCCAGTCGGCCAACCAGGCCAAGACGGAATTCCTGGCAGCCATCTCGCATGAACTGCGCACGCCGCTGACCAGCATCCGGGGCTTTTCCGAGCTCATGGAGCAGCGTCTTGAAGACCCTCGTTATCGTGAGCAGGCGGGCCTGATACGCAAGGCGGCCGAGCATCTCAATGCCCTGCTCACCGAGATCCTGGACCTGAGCAAGGTGGAGGCGGGGGCCATGACCCTGCACCCGGAGCCCCAGGTGCTGGCCGAGCTGCTGCAGTCCACCGCGGATTTCTTCGCCGTGAGCGCGGCAGCCAAGGGCTTGAAGCTGGAGCTCAAGATCGCCCCCGGGGCGCCGGCTGTCCTGGTCTGCGACGGCCTGCGCCTCAAGCAGATCCTCAACAACCTCCTGTCCAACGCGATGAAGTTCACGCCGGCCGGTGCGGTCACGCTCGAGCTGGACGCCACGCCCGAGGCCGTCCGTGTGCACGTGGTCGACACGGGGCCGGGGATTGCGCCGGAGATGCAGGAGCTGATTTTCGAGCGCTTTCGCCAGGGCAACAGCCGCGTAAGCTACGAGCACGGCGGCACGGGGCTGGGCCTGGCGCTTTCGCGGGCTCTGGCCCTGCTCATGGGCGGCACCCTGACGGTCGAGTCGCAGCCGGGGCAGGGCGCCCGTTTCACCCTGTGCCTTCCGCGGGGCGCAGCCCGCTGAAGAGCGGGCAGGCCCCGAGCAAAACGCTGTTCAGGAACGCCCGGCCGCACAGAAATCCTGCGCCGCCGCTGACGGGTTGAAGGCCTGAGAGAACAGTTGGTACGGCTCAGCCGATCCAGCGCACCCCGCCCTGCACGATCTCGTCGAAGAAGCCGCGCAGCGAGGACGGGCTCATGCTGTAGGGATCGAACTCGGATTTGCGCGAGTACTTCAGGAAGATCTGGCGGTTCTCGGCGATCGAGGAGATCAGGCCCATGTTCCAGTTGCTGAAGCGGCGCGAGGCGATCTCGCCGAAGTCCAGGATGGAGGGCTCGGTATGGCGGCTGTCCTTGAGGATGCGCAGATAGACCTGGTTGACCACGTCACGGTCGCCTTCGAGCTGCTGCAGGAAGATGCCGTTGGCCAGGCACAGCGCGCCGGTGACGCCGACGGCCGAGTTGTTGCGCTGCGAGGCTTGCAGTATGTCTTTCACGTCGGCAGGGCCAAGGGCGCGGGAAGACTGGCTGGCGTAGGTCAATTGGATCAGCATGGGGAAAACTCCTAGGTGTACTGATTATCCCTGCCCGCCCAAAACCTTGCTTACCTGTGAGTCCGCAAGCTGGCGAGAAAAGGCCTCGGGATGTGCAATGGTTCACAGGGATGCCGTGGTGCCAGCCGATGCGACACAAGCATTACGGGGTGCTTGCTAGCCGGCTTGCCGGATCTCCCAGCCTATGCGCGAGAACTCCTGCTGCAGCTGGACGCGCACGTCCTGCTCAAAGTGGTCCAGCGGACGGCTTAGTCGCAGTTCATCCATACACAGGCGCTGTTCCTTGCGGGCAAAGAGGATGCTGTTGCTCTTCTCCCTGGACGGGACCTCCAGCACGTTGCCGTCGAAGGCCAGCCGCAGCCGCCCCGTGTACACGCCATGATCGGGGTGGTCGTGATGCAGGTTGACGACCAGGACACCGCCGGGCGTGAGCGCCCGGTAGCAGTCATCATAAAAGCGCTGCGAGCACAGGCTGACCGATTGTCCCAGGCCATCGAAGCCGTCCACCAGCAGCACGTCGTAGCGGTCGGTGCTCTCTTCGGGCAGGTTACGGACAAAGTCGGCCCCGTCGGCGCAGATGATCCGGATGCGCTCGTCGTCGGGCACCTGGAACTCGTGGCGCAGCGCGATGACATGGGGGTTGATCTCGATCGCCGTGAGTTGCGCCTGGGGCAGGTGCCGGTGGCAGAACTTGAGCAGCGAGCCGCCGCCCAGCCCGATCATGGCGATGCTGGCCGGCTGGCTGTCCAGCAGCAGGAAACCCATCATGGTGCGCGTGTAGTCCACGTCCAGCTGCGTGGGGTGCTCGCTGCACATGCGGCTTTGCAGCTGGTCGAGGGTGAAATAGAGGGACTTGTGGCCGTCCGCCGTAAAAACAAACGGCGCATCGAACTCGGGTTCGGATGCGCCGGAGGGGGTGCTGGACATGGAAGCTGGTTGGAGCGGGTGATGGGAATCGAACCCACGTTATTTGCTTGGGAAGCAAGAGTCCTACCATTGAACGACACCCGCGTTAGTGCGTGATTCTAGCGGAAGGCTGGCGGCCGGAGCCGCCGCGGGCGGCATCAGCGCAAGTGCGGTGGCATCGGCAGCTTCAACTCGCCGGTGGAGTCGAAGCGGTGGCTTCGGAAGAGGGGGCCGGAGAGCTTGCCGCGCAGCTGATAGCTCATCGTCGAACTGTTCTCGACCGAGGTGATGGCCAGGGCCTGGCGCACCAGGGCCATGGTCGTCACGGTGACGGGGACCTCAAGCACCGTCTCGGAAAAGCGCGGCACGCTGCCCTGCGCGTCCGTGACGCCGCTGGCGAAACTCTGGCCGTTCACGTTGATTTCCAGGTAGGCGCCGTCGTACTGCATGGCCACGTCGCTGGGGTTGACGATGCGCAGGCGGACCAGCATGCGCAGCTCCGGGCCCCGCCAGGGCAACGGCTCGATGGCCGCCACCTCGACCTTGGGCGCGTTGTCGGGCGCCAGCGCGGCGCAGCCGGCCAGCAGCAGGGGCAGGGCGGCCAGCGCGAGGCGACGGCCGATCCGGAGCAGGGCGGTGTTCACGCGGCCATCACTTGAGGATGTCACCCAGACAGAGGTACTTGAGTTCCACGTAGTCGTCCATGCCGTGGTGCGAGCCCTCGCGGCCCAGGCCGGATTGCTTGACGCCGCCAAACGGCACGTGCTCCGTGGCCAGCACACCGACGTTGATGCCCACCATGCCGTACTCCAGCGCCTCGCTCACGCGGAAGATGCGACCGACGTCGCGGGTGTAGAAATAGGTGGCCAGGCCGAAGATGGTGTTGTTGGCCGCAGCCACCACTTCCTGCTCGGTCTTGAAGCGGAACACCGGCGCGAAGGGGCCGAAGGTCTCCTCGGTGGCGCACAGCATGCTGGCGTTGGCCTCGGAGATCACGGTGGGCTCGAAGAACTGGCCCTGCAGCTTCTTGCCGCCGGTCACCACCTTGCCGCCCTTGGCCACCGCATCGGCCACGTGGCGCTGCACCTTCTCCACGGCGGCATCCTCGATCAGCGGGCCTTGCGACACACCGTCCTCGAAGCCGTTGCCGACCTTGACGGCCTTGACCTTGGCGGCGAACTTCTGCACGAACTGGTCGTACACGCCTTCCTGCACGTAGATGCGGTTGGCGCAGACGCAGGTCTGGCCGGCGTTGCGGTACTTGCTGGCCATGGCGCCTTCCACGGCCGAGTCGATGTCGGCATCGTCAAACACGATGAAGGGCGCATTGCCGCCGAGCTCCAGCGAGAGTTTCTTGACGGTGGGGGCGCTCTGCTGCATCAGGATGCGGCCCACCTCGGTGGAACCCGTGAAGCTGATGTGGCGCACCACGTCGCTGGCGCAGAAGACCTTGCCCACGGCAATCGAGTTGTCGCCGTCGGCGGTGAGCATGTTGAGCACACCGGCCGGGATGCCGGCGCGGATGGCCAGCTCGGCCGCGGCCAGGGCCGTGAGCGGCGTGAGTTCGGCCGGCTTGATGATGACCGGGCAGCCCGCGGCCAGCGCCGGGGCCACCTTGCGCGTGATCATGGCCAGCGGGAAGTTCCAGGGCGTGATGGCCGCACAGACGCCGATGGGCTGCTTGATGACCATCAGGCGGCGGTTGTTGTCGAATGGCGGCAGGGTCTCGCCGTTCACGCGCTTGGCTTCCTCGGCAAACCACTCGACGAAGCTGGCGCCATAGGCCACTTCACCTTTGGCTTCGGGGAAAGGCTTGCCCTGCTCGGCCGTCATGATGCGGCCCAGGTCCTCCTGGTTGGCCATCAGCAGGTCGAACCACTTGCGCAGGATGATGCTGCGCTGCTTGCCGGTCAGGGCACGCCAGGCCGGCCAGGCCGCGTTGGCCGCCTGGATGGCGAGTTCGGCGTCGGCCGGGCCCAGGTTGGCCACATCGGCCAGCTTGTGGCCGTTGGACGGGTCCAGCACGTCGAAACGCTTGGCCGCGGCACCTTTGACCCACTGGCCGTTGATCAGCGCGTCGGTCTTGAGCAGGGTGGGGTCCTTGAGCAGGGCCAGGGGGGAGGTCTTCATGTCCATGGTGTGTCTCTTCGGTGGTGGTGTGGGCGTATCGGGTGATTTTGCCAGTGAGTCGCATGTGGGGGCATCACAGGGGCGACAGCCGGTGCGCCCGGCCCTCAAACTTATAATCGATAGTTCAAATAAATCAAGCAGTTACGTGCGCGCCGCGATCCCCCGGGGAGCGAGCGCACGGTCCAGGAAAACCATGAGCCAACCCGTCATCTCCGTTGCCGACATCCGCAAGACCTTTCTGGACTTCTTTGCCGCCAAGGGCCACACCGTCGTGCAGTCCAGCCCGCTGGTGCCGGGCAACGACCCGACCCTGATGTTCACCAACTCCGGCATGGTGCAGTTCAAGGACGTGTTCCTCGGCACCGACAAGCGCTCTTACGTGCGCGCCGCCTCGGTGCAGGCCTGCCTGCGCGCCGGTGGCAAACACAACGACCTGGAGAACGTGGGCTACACCGCGCGCCACCACACCTTCTTCGAGATGCTGGGCAACTGGTCCTTTGGCGACTACTTCAAGCGCGAGTCGCTCAAGTGGGCGTGGGAGCTGCTGACCGAGGTCTACAAGCTGCCCAAGGAGCGCCTGCTGGCCACGGTCTACGCCGAGGACGACGAGGCCTACGACATCTGGACGAAAGAGATCGGCCTGCCGCCCGAGCGCGTGATCCGCATCGGCGACAACAAGGGCGGGCGCTACAAGTCCGACAACTTCTGGATGATGGCCGACACCGGCCCCTGCGGTCCCTGTTCGGAGATCTTCTATGACCACGGCGACCACATCGCCGGCGGCCCCCCGGGCAGCCCCGATGAAGACGGTGACCGTTACATCGAGATCTGGAACAACGTGTTCATGCAGTTCAACATGGATGAGACGGGCGCCGTCACGCCGCTGCCCGCGCCCTGCGTGGACACCGGCATGGGTCTGGAGCGCCTGGCCGCCATCCTGCAGCACGTGCACAGCAATTACGAGATCGACATCTTCGCCGCGCTGATCAAGGCCGCTGGCCGCGAGACCGGCACCAAGGACCTGACGAACCCGTCCCTGAAAGTGATTGCCGACCACATCCGCGCCACCGCCTTCCTGGTGAGTGACGGCGTGATCCCCAGCAACGAAGGTCGCGGTTATGTGCAGCGTCGTATCGTGCGCCGCGCCATCCGCCACGGCTACAAGCTGGGCCAGAAGAAGCCCTTCTTCCACAAGCTGGTGGCCGAACTGGTGCGCCTGATGGGCGACGCCTACCCCCGCCTCAAGGCCGAGGAAAAGCGCATCACCGAAGTGCTCAAGGCCGAGGAAGAGCGTTTCTACGAGACGCTGGAAAACGGCATGGAGATCCTGGACGCGGCCCTGGCCGGCGGTGCCAAGGTTCTGCCGGGTGAGGTGGCCTTCAAGCTGCACGACACCTATGGCTTCCCGCTGGACCTGACCAACGACGTCTGCCGCGAGCGCGGTCTGAGCGTGGACGAGGCCGGTTTTGCCGCCGCCATGGAGAAGCAGAAGAACCAGGCCCGTGCCGCCGGCAAGTTCAAGATGGACAAGGCGCTCGATTACACGGGCGCCGGCAACCAGTTCGTGGGCTACGACAAACTCGAAGCCCCCGCCAAGATCGTGGCGCTGTATGTGGACGGAACCTCCACCGCCGTGCTCAAGGCCGGCCAGCAGGGTGTGGTGGTCTTGGACACCACTCCTTTCTACGCCGAGAGCGGCGGTCAGGTCGGTGACGAAGGGGTACTCACCAGCGGCTCGGCCCGTTTCGACGTGGGTGACACGCAGAAGATCAAGGCCGATGTCTACGGCCACCACGGCCTTCTCTCCCAGGGCACACTCAACGTGGGCGACACCGTGACGGCCCAGGTGAACCTGAGCGTGCGCGCCGCCACCATGCGCAACCACTCGGTCACGCACCTGATGCACAAGGCCCTGCGCGAGGTGCTGGGCAGCCATGTGCAGCAGAAGGGCTCGCTGGTCAACGCCGATCGCACGCGTTTCGACTTCGCGCACAACGCCCCCGTGACCGAAGCGCAGATCCGCGCGATCGAGGCGAAAGTGAACGACGAGATCCTGGCCAACGCCGCCACCCAGGCGCGTGTGATGGACATCGAGTCCGCGCAGAAGACCGGCGCCATGATGCTGTTCGGCGAGAAATACGGCGACAGCGTGCGTGTGCTCGACATCGGCAGCAGTCGTGAACTCTGCGGTGGAACCCACGTGCAGCGCACGGGCGACATCGGCCTGTTCAAGGTCGTGGCCGAAGGCGGCGTGGCCGCCGGCGTGCGCCGCATCGAGGCGGTGACCGGTGTCAACGCGCTGGGCTATCTGCAGCAGCTTGAAGACATGGTGACGCAGGCCGCCGGCACGCTCAAGGCCCCGAGCACCGAACTCAACGCCCGCCTGGGCCAGGTGCTGGACCAGGTCAAGGCGCTGGAAAAGGAAATCGCCGCGCTCAAGGGCAAGCTGGCGTCGAGCCAGGGCGACGAACTCATGGCCCAGGCCGTGGACGTCAAAGGGCTCAAGGTGCTGGCCGCCCGCCTGGAAGGCGCCGACGCCAAAACCTTGCGCGACACCCTGGACCAGCTCAAGAACAAGCTCAAGACCGCGGCCATCGTGCTGGCGGCGGTCGACGGTGACAAGGTGCAGCTGGCGGCCGGTGTCACCGCCGACAGCGTGGGCAAGGTGAAAGCCGGCGAGCTGGTCAACTTCGTGGCGCAGCAGGTCGGTGGCAAGGGCGGTGGCAAGCCCGACATGGCCATGGCCGGTGGCACCGACGCCAGCAAACTCAATGCAGCCCTGGCCAGCGTGCAGGGCTGGGTCGCGGAAAAGCTTTGATGCAGCGTCGAGACCTCCTGGGCCTCACCCTGGCCACGCTGGCCGGCCCGGCGCTGGCCCAGCGCGGTTATGACGTCGCCCCCTGGCCGGCCAACCGGCCGGCGCCGGCCTTGCGTGCGCTCGACCTGCAGGGCAAGACCTGGACCCTGGCCGACCTGCGCGGCCGCGCCGTGCTGCTGAACTTCTGGGCCACCTGGTGCCCGCCCTGCCGTGCCGAGATGCCCTCGCTGCAACAGCTGGCCGAGATCTACGGCCCGGATCAATTGCTGGTGCTGGCCATCAATGTGGGCGAGGGGCCGCGGCGCATCACCCAGTACCTGCAGTCCAGCGGCCTGGAGCTCACGGTGCTGCTCGACCCGCAAAGCGAAGCCGCCAAGGCCTGGGGCGCCAATGTGCTGCCCACCACCATCCTGATCGACGCTGAAGGGCGCCCGCGTCAGCGCGTGCGTGGTGAGGTGGACTGGTCCGGTCGCGAGGCCTCGGCGCTGGTCGAGCCGCTCCTGCGCGGCAAGCCCCAGCGCGCCAGCGGCGTTTCGACGTAACGCTCGAAAGCCCAGGCCAGCGCCATGCTGGCCAGCCAGTAGCCCAGCACGACGCAGGCCAGCGTGGTGGCGCTCGCAGAGCCCAGCTGTGCATAGAAGGCATTGGCCAGCATGAGCACGGGAAAGTGGATCAGGAAGAGCGCATAGGACGTTTTTGCGCCGCGGTGCAGCAGCTGCCGCAAGGGCGCGGGCAGCGGATGCTCCCGTCGCGGAAGGCGGTGCCGGTGCCATACCAGGGCACCCAGCAGCAGGGCCACGACCAGCGCCAGGGCAATGCGTTCACGGAACTCCAGCCAGAGCGCAGCGATGCCGATCAGCGCCAGCAAGCCCAGCGCGGCCAGCGGGTGGCGCGAGCGCCCGGCCCACCAGGCCGCAGCGCCCAGGCCATAGGAGCCGAAGAAGTACAGGGCCCAGGGCTCCAGCTCGGGCTGGCGGTTGAAGAGCAGCAGTGAGACCAGCATCAGGCCCAGCACCAGCAGGACCGTCGCCGTCTTGCTGGCATCCAGCCGATAGCCCAGGCGCATGAGCAGGGCCAGCAGCAGGAAGAGCTGGAAGTCGATGGCCACATACCAGGTGCCGGCCGACAGGGCTTCGATGTCCAGCACATCCTGCAGCAGCAGGGCATGGGCCAGGATCTGGCCCCAGCCCGGTGCGGCCGGCACAAATTCGTCATTCAGACCCAGCCGTGTCAGCGCCGCACAGGCCACGGCCAGCAGCAGGGCGGCGAAGAAGGGCAGGACCAGGCGCTGGTAGCGTCGCACCAGGGCCATGCGCAAGGAGGACTGGGCGCTGGCCATGGGCCCCAGGTGCTGCACCGCGAGGAAACCGCCCAGCACCAGGAAGAGCTGGACCGCCATGCGGGCGTAGTCGTAGAGCCAGCCGCCGACGGTGGGTGCCGTGCGGTGCAGGGCCTCGGCCAGCGGACCATAGGCCGAGAGATGGTGCAGGACGATGAGCTGCGCGCCCAGGGTCTTGAGACCGTCGACAAAGGTGTGCCGAACCTGCATGCGCCTGCGCGTGACGCTCAGGTCCTGGGGATGGGCATGTCCGACGTGCCGGGGCGCACCCAGCGCGCGAACTCGCGTGTGGTGTCCATGCAGCCGCCGGCTTCTGTGTAGATGCCGCGCGGCTCGCGCCAGCGGGTCATGCGCGCCATGACCTGTGCCAGTTCGTCCGGGTTGGCGAGCGTGGCCTCGATCATGGGTTCGATGCGAACTTCGTCGATCTGGGATTCGCCCTGGTCGTCGCGGTACAGGCCGTGGCGCCAGTGGTAGATCTCGACGCACTTGCGGGTGAGGGTGTAGGGCTGGTGCTGTTTCCAGAAATTGGTGAACAGGCCGTTGCCCAGGTACATGACCCAGGACCCCTCGAAACCACAGGCGTCGGCCGAGGCCTCGTCGGGGTTGCGGAACCAGACGCGGTCCCCCGGCACGTAGTACAGCGGTGGTACCGGCGCTTCCATCGAGCCCTGCTCGCGCAGGAAGACGGTGTGGAACTCCTCGGACATGATGGCGCGCTGACGCCAGACGTCCTGCAGGCGTTCGAACAGCTCGGCGTTGCTGCGTGCCAGTTCCTGGGCGATACCCAGCAGCGTCACGTATTCGGTGGCACGGTAGCAGGAGAAGGAGTAGAGCCGGCCCGAAACCTCGGGCTGCGTGGTCTTGACCAGCGCGTCGATCAGCGGCACGTCCGGCAACAGGGTGAAACCCCGGTCTTCGTCGTAGGTCCAGCAGTCCTGGGGGCGCTCGGCGGCTGCGGTGTCGAAGGCCAGCGTGGTGCGGCGTGCCGCCTGCACGATGTTGCGGCGGATGTGGATGGCCGACTCGAACTCGTCCAGGCTGGGGAAATCCAGGCCGGTCGGGCTCATCAGCAGGGTCAGCAGGATCTCGCGCTGCAGGTCGGAGTCGCTGTCCAGCGTGCGCAAGCCCAGGGTGCTGGCCAGCTGCATGGTGTTGTGGCCCGGCGCCCAGGCCTGTCGGACGGGATGGTCCAGCCAGAGCCGCACCCCATGGCCCTGCGGGCCCTGGCCGGGTTCGGCATGGATCTGCGCGGCCAGGTCGCTGGCGCCCAGCCGCTCCAGAACGACACGGCGAACGCCTTCGGTGCTGTGGCTGCCCACGCCGCGCAGCAGGATGCCGCGACTGGCGAGCCCTTGCCCTGTCTGCTCCATCGTGTTGAAGGTCTCCAGCAGCTTTCTCATAGGTGTGGCGATCAATATACCCCAAGCTTTGTGGGGTTTAGCTTGGGGATTACTCCGGGGTCAGGGACCCTCTGCAGAACTCG
>JAXMMJ010000103.1:0-61154 GCA_034366585.1 Hylemonella sp. | reverse complement strand
CGATCGCTGAGCCTGTGTCGCGAGTTGACCAAGCAGTTCGAGCACGTCGAGACCCTGGACGCCGCGGCCTTGCCGAACTGGCTGGCGGGCGACCCGAACCGCATCCGCGGCGAGTTCGTGCTGGTGCTGCACGCCCTGCCGGCCACGGCCGTTGAAGACGGCCTGTTGACTGCCCGCACGGTGCAGCTGTTGCGCACCCTGGTTGCAGCACTGCCGCTGAAACAGGCTGTGGCGTTGACTGCCGAGGCCACTGGCGAACCCCGCAACGCCCTCTACGAAAGGGCGCTGCAGCTGAAATCCGGGGGGTCGGCCCGCGACGATGCGGCTTGAGTCCCGCTTCACCCCTTGGGCGGGACGGCTTGGCGATCGTGCTTCTGGTGCCGGATATCGCGGCTGGCGCGGTTCTGCATGTTCGTCAGGCGCTTGCGTTCCGCGGGGCTGACGTCACCGTCGGCCTTGGCCCGGGTTTCCGCCTTGTCGATGTGGGCCTGTCCCTTCTCGAGCCGGTAGGTCTCCCGGGGCGTCAGCGCGCCGGAGCCTACGCCCTGCTGAATGCGCTGCTCCTGCCGCTGCTCGCGCTGGTCGATGCGCGGCGTGGCGGTTGCGCCTTGCGCAAAGCTGGCGCCGGCGGCGGCCAGCAGGACGGCATTCAACAGGACGGGAATGGTTTTCATTGCATCGGCTCCTTGCTCGGTCAAAGGTGGGAAGATGCCCACCTCCTACCAACGCCGAGGCTGCCAGGCCGTGCACCCTTCCGTCGAGCGAATCGGTAAAGATTGGTGAAGCGTGCGACAACCCCTGCTGCCTAGAATCGAAACCCCATGATCTCGCGCGAACCCACCCTCGAACGACTGGCCGTCGCCCGCCAGGTGCTGCTCGAACCCTTCGGCCTCGACGAAGCCAAGCTCGCCAACGCGCTACGCGTGATCGGCGAGCACCGCATCGACGATGCGGACCTCTACTTCCAGTACACCCGCAGCGAGGGCTGGAGTCTGGAGGAGGGCATCGTCAAGACCGGTTCCTTCAGCATCGACCAGGGCGTGGGCGTGCGCGCCGTCAGCGGCGAGAAGACCGCCTTCGCTTATTCCGACGACATTTCCGAGGCCTCCCTGCTGGACGCCGCGCGCACCGTGCGCACCATCGCCAGTGCCGGCCAGTCGGCCCGCGTGAAGGCCGCGACGCAGAAGATCGCTGGCTCGCGCTCGCTCTACCCGGGCACCGATCCCATCGCCACGCTGGACAGCACGGCCAAGGTGGCGCTGCTGGAGAAAGTGGAGAAGCTGGCGCGTGCCAAGGACCCGCGTGTGGCGCAGGTGATGGCCGGCCTGGCCGGTGAATACGACGTGGTGCTGGTGGCCCGTGCCGACGGCACGCTGGCCGCCGACGTGCGCCCGCTGGTGCGCCTGAGCGTGACGGTGATCGCCGAACAGGCGGGCCGGCGCGAGATGGGTTCTTCGGGCGGCGGCGGCCGTTTTGGCCTGGCGTATTTCGACGACGCCATGATCCACCAGTATGTGAACGAGGCCGTCAACGCGGCCCTGACCAACCTCGAATCGCGTCCGGCCCCGGCCGGCGACATGACCGTGGTGCTCGGCCCGGGTTGGCCCGGCGTGTTGCTGCACGAGGCCATCGGCCACGGCCTGGAAGGCGACTTCAACCGCAAGGGCTCCAGCGCCTTTGCCGGCCGCATCGGCCAGCGTGTGGCGGCCAAGGGCGTGACCGTGCTGGACGACGGCACCATTGCCGACCGCCGTGGTTCGCTCAATGTGGACGACGAAGGCAACCCGACCCAGCGCAATGTGCTGATCGAGGACGGCATCCTCAAGGGCTACATCCAGGACTCCCTGAACGCCCGCCTCATGAAGGTCGGCCCCACGGGCAATGGCCGGCGCGAGAGTTACGCTCACATTCCCATGCCGCGCATGACCAACACCTACATGCTGGGCGGCGACAAGGCCCCCGAAGAGATCGTGGCCAGCATCGAGCGTGGCCTGTACGCGCCCAACTTTGGCGGCGGCCAGGTCGACATCACCTCGGGCAAGTTCGTGTTCTCGGCCAGCGAGGCCTATTGGGTCGAGAAGGGCAAGATCCAGTACCCGGTCAAGGGCGCCACCCTGGTGGGCAATGGGCCCGACGCGCTGACGCGCGTGACCATGATCGGCAACGACATGCGCCTGGACAGCGGCGTGGGCACCTGCGGCAAGGAAGGCCAGAGCGTGCCGGTCGGCGTGGGCCAGCCCACGCTGCGCATCGAGGGCCTGACGGTCGGAGGCACGGCCTGAGGCCGGCTACGGCAGGCCCCGCCATTTCCTGTGCTATATTGAATGCCATGGTTTCGACCCGTTCCTACTTTTTTGGCTACTTTTGGTTCTCAAGCGCCGCCGGCGGAAGAGAGTTCTGAACGTACCCAGTAGAAACGTACCGAATTCCAAAAACCGCCGGCCCCGCCGGCGGTTTTTTTTTGCCCGGCTCACCCATTCAAACCCAACTCCAGGAGTGACACGATGACTGCTCAAACCCCCGCGACCGGCGCCGACGCCTGGTATGCGTATCCCGGTGACAAGACCAGCCGCACCGACGATCAACGCATCAAGGACATCACCGTGTTGCCCCCCCCCGAACACCTCATCCGCTTCTTCCCCATCAGCGGCACGCCCGTGGAGAGCCTGATCTCCCACACGCGCCACACCATCCACAACATCATGGCCGGCAAGGACGACCGCCTGCTGGTTATCATCGGCCCCTGCTCCATCCACGACCCGGCCGCTGCCGTGGAGTACGCGCGGCGCCTGAAGGAGCAGCGCGAGAAGTACAAGGACACGCTGGAGATCGTGATGCGCGTGTACTTCGAGAAGCCGCGCACCACCGTGGGATGGAAGGGCCTGATCAACGACCCCTACCTCGACGAGAGCTACCGCATCGACGAGGGCCTGCGCATAGCACGCCAGCTGCTGATCGAGATCAACCGCCTGGGCCTGCCCGCGGGCAGCGAGTTCCTGGATGTGATCTCGCCGCAGTACATCGGAGACCTGATTTCCTGGGGCGCCATCGGCGCGCGAACCACGGAGAGCCAGGTGCACCGCGAGTTGGCCTCGGGCCTGAGTGCGCCGATCGGCTTCAAGAACGGCACCGACGGCAACATCAAGATCGCCACCGACGCCATCCAGGCGGCAGCGCGCGGCCACCACTTCCTGTCGGTGCACAAGAACGGCAAGGTCGCCATCGTGCAGACCAACGGCAACAAGGATTGCCACGTCATCCTGCGCGGCGGCAAGGCCCCGAACTATGACGCAGCCAGCGTGGCCGCGTCCTGCAAGGAACTGGAGGCCGCCAAGCTGCCCGCCACGCTGATGGTGGATTGCAGCCACGCCAACAGCAGCAAGCAGCACGAGAAGCAGCTGGAGGTGGCGCGTGACATCGGCGGCCAGGTCGCGGGTGGTTCGCGCAGCATCTTTGGCGTGATGATCGAAAGCCACCTCAAAGACGGCGCGCAGAAGTTCACGCCGGGCAAGGACGATGCAGGCAAGCTGGAATACGGCAAGAGCATCACCGACGCCTGCCTGGGCTGGGACGATTCCATCCAGGCACTGCAGGTCTTGTCCGACGCTGTGAAGGCGCGACGCGCGCGCTGAAAGCGGCGATGGCTTGAGGCGCTACGTTTTTTGTAGCATCTCAAGCAGTTTCTGGTGCACGCCACCGAAGCCGCCATTGCTCATGCACAGGATGTGGTCGCCCGGACGGGCCGCGGCTACCACCTGCTGCACGAGTTGGTCGATGCTGTCAGCCACCTGGGCGCGCGCCCCCATCGGGGCCAGCGCCTCGCGCGCGTCCCAGCCCAGCCCGCCGCCGTGGCAGAAGGCCAGGTCGGCGTCTTCCAGGCTCCAGGGCAGCTGCGCCTTCATGGTGCCGAGTTTCATGGTGTTGCTGCGCGGCTCGAACACGGCCAGGATGCGCGCTTGCGGCCCGACCTTGCGGCGAAGGCCATCCACGGTGGTGCGGATGGCCGTGGGATGGTGGGCGAAGTCGTCGTAGATGGTGATGCCGCGCGCCGTGCCGCGCACTTCCATGCGGCGCTTGACGTTCTGGAAGTCCGCCAGGGCGCGTGCGGCCACCTCCGGCGCCACGCCCACGTGTTCGGCCGCCGCGATGGCGGCCAGCGCGTTGAGCTGGTTGTGCACGCCGGACAGCGACCACTGCACGCGGGCCACCGGTCGACCCTGTTGCTGCACCTCGAAGTCGTGTGGTTCACCACGCGCGCTGAAATCGCTGACCGCCGCGCCAAAGCTGCGCTGCTCGCTCCAGCAACCGGCGTGCAGGACCCGTGCCAGGCTTTCCTCCAGGCCGTTGACCACGACGCGGCCCGAAGCCGGGACCGTGCGCACCAGGTGGTGAAACTGGCGTTCGATGGCGGCCAGGTCGTCGAAGATGTCGGCGTGGTCGAACTCCAGGTTGTTGAGCAAGGCGGTCCGCGGGCGGTAATGCACGAACTTGCTGCGCTTGTCGAAGAAAGCGGTGTCGTATTCGTCGGCTTCGATCACGAAGAGCGGTCGCTGGCCGCTTGCAACTGGGCCGCCGAGCCGGGCCGAGATGCCGAAGTTCATGGGCACGCCGCCCACCAGAAAGCCAGGCTGGCGGCCCGCCGCTTCCAGGATCCAAGCCAGCATGGAGGTCGTGGTGGTCTTGCCGTGGGTGCCGGCCACGGCCAGCACATGGCGACCCTGTAGCACATGCTCGGCCAGCCATTGCGGACCGCTGGTGTAGGGCGCGCCGGCGTCGAGGATGGCTTCCATCAGCGGGAATTTCGGGCTGCCGTCGGCGGCGCGGGCGCGGCTGACCACATTGCCGATCACATACATATCAGGCTTCAAGGCCATCTGCTCGGCGCTGAAACCCTCGATCAGATCGATGCCCAGGGCGCGCAGCTGGTCGCTCATGGGCGGGTAGACGCCGGCGTCGCAGCCGGTGACCTTGTGGCCCGCTTCGCGGGCAAGGGCGGCCAGTCCCCCCATGAAGGTGCCGCAGATACCGAGGATATGAATATGCATCGGGCGATTCTAGGGGCTGGTTTTTGCCATCTGCGGTACGGGAGCACAATCGGGGCCGTGAGCGCTTCAGAGGAAATTGCCGCCGTGGCGGCCCAGATGGTGGTGGAAGAGGGCCTGGAGTACGGTCCGGCCAAACGCCGTGCCGTGCGCCAGCTCGGGCTGCTGCCGCGCACCCCCTTGCCGGGCAATGATGAGGTCGAGGAGGCGGTGCGCGAGTACATCGCCGTCTTCTGTGCCGACACCCAGCCGGCCGAGCTGCAGGCCCTGCGCCGCCTGGCCCTGCTCTGGATGGAGCGGCTGGAGCGTTTCCGGCCGCATCTGAGCGGGGCGGTCTGGCACGGCACGGCTACGCGCCTGTCCGATATCTATCTCCAGCTGTTTTGCGAGGACGAGAAGTCGGCCGAGATCGAACTGATCGACCAGGGCGTGGCCTACGAACCGCGCACCGTGACCGGCCTGCACCGGGAGCCCGTCGAGGCCCTGAGCTTCCATGCCCCTTGCCGGGAACTGGGGGAGACGATCGGGGTACATTTGATGGTCCACGACCTGGACGATCTGCGTGGTGCCCTGCTGCGGGATAGCAAGAACCGTACGCCGCGTGGGGATTTGTCGGCGGTACGGCGACTTTTGAGTGAAATAGAAAACCGTTGAGGAATTTTGTGGAGCAGAAAAGCAGCAACTCCCCGAAGCGCCGACGCGCCCTCTATGCCATGGCGGCAGCCGTGGCAGGGCTGGCTGGCGCGGGATTGGCTTGGTGGCGTTACACGCCGGCACCGCTGGATCAGGCGACCGCCGTGCAACTCTGGGGTCTGGAGTTCGACACGCCGGCTGGCTCTCGCCTGGCGCTCAGCAGCCTGCGCGGGCGCCCCTTGCTGATCAATTTCTGGGCCACCTGGTGCCCGCCCTGCGTTGAGGAACTGCCGTTATTGAACGCCTTCTTCGAAGAAAACAAATCCAAAGGCTGGCAAGTTGTCGGAATTGCCGTTGACAAGCTTGAGCCGGTGAAGGCCTTCCTGCAACGTCAGCCCCTGGCTTTTCCGGTGGCCCTGGCGGGAATGGATGGACTGGCGCTCAGCAAATCATTGGGCAATCAGGTGGGCGGATTGCCCTTTACCGTGCTGGTCGGTGCCGACGGGAGCATCCTGAATCGTAAAATAGGCAAGCTTTCCGCCCGCGATCTGACGCTCTGGCGGGAATTGAAATAGCGGTTCGCCAGATCGCTTATGATGGCGCCCGGCCATGACCGGGCAATCGAATTCGCCGTAGATGGCTGGAAATTGCTACCAATTGTTCTAAATTGGAGCAACATTGAATAACGATGTTGGAGATCCCATGGATTTGCGAAAACTCAAGACCCTGATCGATCTGGTGTCTGACTCGAACGTGTCGGAACTTGAAATCACCGAGGCCGAAGGCAAGGTGCGTATTGTCAAGGGTGGCGGTGCCATGGTTCAGAGCTATCAGATGCCGGTGGCGCAGGCCGTTGCCGCGCCTGCGGCTGCCCCGGTCGCTGCGGCGCCCGTGGCCGCTCCGGTGGCAGCACCGCCACCCAGTGGCCATGCCGTCAAGTCGCCCATGGTCGGCACCTTCTACCGCTCGTCCTCGCCTGGCGCCAAGGCCTTCGTGGAAGTGGGCCAGGCCGTCAAGCAGGGCGAGACGATCTGCATCATCGAGGCCATGAAGATCCTCAACGAGATCGAAGCCGACAAGGCCGGCACCATCACGCAGATCCTGTGCGAGAACGGCCAGGCCGTGGAGTACGGACAGCCCCTGTTCATCATCGAATAAGGCTGCCACCCCATGTTCAAGAAGATCCTGGTGGCCAACCGGGGAGAGATCGCTCTCCGCATCCAGCGCGCCTGCCGCGAGCTGGGTATCAAGGCGGTGATGGTCTATTCCGAGGCCGACCGCGAAGCCAAGTACGTCAAGCTGGCCGAAGAGGCGGTCTGCATCGGCCCGGCGCCCTCGGCCCAGAGCTACCTCAGCATGCCGGCCATCATCTCGGCTGCCGAGGTGACGGATGCCGAGGCCATCCATCCGGGTTATGGTTTCCTCAGCGAGAACGCCGACTTCGCCGAACGTGTGGAGCAAAGCGGCTTCCAGTTCATCGGCCCGACACCCGAGTCCATCCGCATCATGGGCGACAAGGTCTCGGCCAAGCAGGCCATGATCAAGGCTGGCGTGCCTTGCGTGCCCGGCTCGGAGGGCGAACTGCCCGACGATCCGACCCAGATCAAGCGCATCGCCAAGAGCGTGGGCTATCCGGTCATCATCAAGGCCGCCGGCGGCGGTGGCGGGCGCGGCATGCGCGTGGTGCACACCGAAGCGGCGCTGGTCAATGCGGTGCAGATGACCAAGGCCGAGGCCGGCGCGGCCTTCAACAACCCGGCCGTCTATATGGAGAAGTTCCTGGAGAACCCGCGCCATGTGGAGATCCAGATCCTGGCCGACAAGCACAAGAATGCCGTCTACCTGGGGGAGCGCGACTGCTCCATGCAGCGGCGTCACCAGAAGATCATCGAGGAAGCGCCCGCACCGGGCATTCCGCGCAAGCTGATCGAGAAAGTGGGCGAGCGCTGCGTCGCCGCCTGCAAGAAGATCGGCTACCGTGGTGCGGGCACCTTCGAGTTTCTTTATGAGAACGGTGAGTTCTACTTCATCGAGATGAACACGCGCGTGCAGGTGGAGCACCCGGTGACCGAAATGATCACGGGCGTGGACATCGTCAAGACGCAGATCATGGTGGCTGCTGGCGAGCGGCTGCCCTTCACGCAGAAGGACATCGTGATCCGCGGCCATGCGATCGAGTGCCGCATCAACGCCGAAGACCCCTACAAGTTCACCCCGTCGCCGGGCCGCATCACCATGTGGCACGCCCCGGGCGGCCCGGGCGTGCGTGTCGACTCGCACGTCTACACGAACTACTTCGTGCCGCCGAACTACGACTCCATGGTTGGCAAGATCATCGCGCACGGCGACACGCGCGAACAGGCCATGGCGCGCATGAGCACGGCCCTGGCCGAGACCCTGGTCGAGGGCATCAGCACCAACATCCCGCTGCACCGCGAGCTGATGGCCGATGCCAAGTTCATGACGGGCGGCACCAACATCCACTACCTCGAAGAGTGGATGCGGCATCACAAGAGGTAATCCCCCTGAGGCGCTGACGCGCCTTCCCCCCGGAACGCCAACCTTCGGTGGCAGGGGGACGCACTCAGCGGCCTGGCCAAGCCAGTTCCGCGAGTGCCCTCGATTTTGTGCTCTGACTGACGGGTATTTCCCATGTACGAACTTCGTTTGTTGTGTCCGCAAGATCGCGTCGAGGTCCTCGGCGATGCGCTCGATGCGCTCGATGCCCTGAGCGTCAGCGTCGAGGATGCCGACGCCCAGACCGACGCCGAGCAGGCCCTGTTCGGCGAGCCGGGCATGCCGCCGCCGGCCGATGGCTGGCAGCGCTCGCGCGTGCTGGCGCTCTTTCCCGCGCGCGCAGCAGCCGACGAGGCGGCGGTACTGTTGCAAGCCCAGGACTTCTTCACCGATTGCCGCCTGCTGGGTGTGGCCGAGGTGCCCGAGCAGGACTGGGTACGTCTGACGCAGTCGCAGTTCGCGCCGGTGGACATCACCCCCGAGTTCTGGATCGTGCCGACCTGGCACGAGCCGCCCGCGCAGGCCAAGACCATCATCCGGCTCGATCCGGGGCTGGCCTTCGGTACCGGCACCCATCCGACCACCCGCATGTGCCTGCGCTGGATTGCCCGCCATGGTGCCCAGGGTCTTGGCCGCGTGCTGGACTACGGTTGCGGCTCGGGCATCCTGGCCATCGGTGCGGCCAAGTTCGGCGCACGCGAGATCGACGCGGTGGACATCGACGAGGCGGCCGTGGAGTCGACCCGGCTGAACGCCGAGGCCAATGGTGTGACACTCCACGCCGGCCAGTCCGAGCTGGCCCAGGGCACCTACCAGACCGTGCTGGCCAATATCCTGGCCACGCCGCTCAAGGTGCTGGCGCCCTTGCTGTGTTCGCATGTGGCGCCCGGTGGTGCCTTGGTGCTGGCAGGCATCCTGGAGCGCCAGGCCGAGGAGCTCCAGCTGGCCTACGCGCCGTACGCCGAACTCCGCGTGGCCGATGCCGAAGACGGCTGGATCCTGATGACCGCCACCCTCTAGAGACTGTGAACAGGCTCTAAGATTTCGGGTCCAGGGCTCTACAATCGAGCAGCAATGAGCCTGATCACACGCTGCCCCGCTTGCCAGACGATGTTCAAGGTCGTGCCGGACCAGCTGCGCATTTCCGAAGGCTGGGTGCGTTGCGGCAAGTGTGAGGAAATCTTCGACGCTTCGGCGCACATGCAGGAAGCGGTGCTGCCGCAGGGTGGCGCCGCAGACGTGCCAGACCGGGAGGCAGCCCCATTTGAAGGGGCCTTGGCGGCCGCCATCGCGTCCGATGCCCGCCGGGCGGGCAGCAAGACCGCAAAGAAGGCGAAGGCCGCGGCAGAGCCCGCCCCCCAGCCTGCAAGCCCCGACGTGGACCTGGAGTTGCACGAGCCTGCGGGCGACACGGTGCTGGAGCCGGTCTCTGGCCCCGGGCCGCTGCTCGACGGGTCGGCCTATGGGGCGGCGGGCCGGGCCGAGCCCGTGTTCGAGGTCGATGCGCAGCCAACGCCGCGCGCGTCGGCCCCCGCCGAGCTGTCCTTCATGCGCAACGCCTCCAAGCCCTCGCGCTGGCACCGCCCCCTGGTGCGCGCCACGCTGCTGGTGGCCTGCCTGCTGCTGGGGCTGGGGTTGGCGCTGCAGATCCTGATCCACGAACGGGATCGCCTGGCCGTCGTGGAACCCGGTCTCAAGCCGCTGATCGAGGAAGCCTGTCTGCTGCTGGATTGCCAGATCGAACCGCTGCGGCAGATCGAGTCGGTGGTGATCGACAGCTCTGCTTTCAGCAAGGTCAAGGGGGATCTGTACCGCCTCAGCCTGACGCTCAAGAACAATGCCCCGATCGATCTGGCCATGCCGGCGGTCGAGCTGGCGCTGACCGACACACTGGACCACGCCTTGATGCGGCGCGTGTTCCAGCCCGAGGAACTGGGCGTGAAAACGGGCGTGATCCCGGCCGCGTCCGAGACCCAGACCACGCTGGTGCTGACCATCAAGACCAATGGCGCCGGCGAGCGCGTGGCAGGTTACCGCCTGCTGGCCTTCTATCCCTGAACCCCACGACACATTTTTATGGCAACTCTCATCTGCGGCTCCCTGGCCTTCGACACCATCATGAACTTCGAGGGCCGCTTTGCCGAGCAGATCCTGCCCGACCAGTTGCACATCCTCAATGTGTCCTTCCTGGTGCCCACCTTGAGGCGCGATTTCGGTGGTTGTGCCGGCAACATCGCCTACGCACTCAAGGTGCTGGGAGGCCAGCCGTTGCCCATGGCCACGGTGGGGAACGACGGCGCTGGTTATGTGCAGCGCTTGCGTGAACTCGGCATCGATACACGGCACGTGCGCGAGATCACCGAGACCTACACGGCGCAGGCGCTGATCATGACGGACCGCGACAACAACCAGATCACCGCCTTCCACCCCGGCGCCATGATGCAGGCACATGTCTCGCGCATCGAGCGTCATCCCGACGTGAAGCTGGGCATCATCTCGCCCGACGGTCGCGACGCCATGCTGCAGCACGCCGAGCAGTTCAAGGCCGCCGATATCCCCTTCGTCTTCGATCCGGGCCAGGGCCTGCCCATGTTCGACGGCAAGGACCTGGCGCATTTTGTCGAACTCGCCAGCTGGGTCACGGTGAACGACTACGAGGGCAAGATGCTGTGCGAGCGCACGGGCTGGAGTCCCGCCGATATTTCGCGCAAGGTGCGCGGCCTGGTCATCACGCTGGGCCACGAAGGCAGCGAGGTCTGGGTCGACGGCCACAAGACCCTGGTGCCTCCGGTGCAGGCGGCTGCCGTGGTGGACCCCACGGGTTGTGGCGATGCCTACCGCGGCGGCCTGCTCTACGGCCTGGAGCGCGGCTGGACGCTGGCCAAGGCGGCCGAGCTCGGCAACCGCATGGGTTCGCACAAGATCGCGCACCGCGGCCCGCAGAACTACACCGTCGAGCCCAAGGCTTTCGGCGCCTGAGGCCTCAGGCCTCCGGGGGCGGCAACAGCGCCTGCCAGCTGGCCTGTCCGGCGTAAGCGGAGGCCACGCGCAACTGCTTGCGCCGAGCCGTGGCGCCGCGCAGCAACTCCACCGCTGATTTCGGCACACCCAGCGTCTCGGCCAGCCAGGCCTGCAACGCCAGATTGGCCTTGCCGTCCACCGGCGGTGCATGCAGGCGCACCCGCAATGCGCCATCGTGCAAGCCCTGGATCTGCGTGCGGGCCGCATTGGGCATGACGTGCACATCCACGTGGACGGCGCCATCCTTCTGCAGATGGAGGAAAGACTGTGGGGGCAGGTTGGGCTTCATTCAGCTTGCCAAAGAAAAAGCCCGCTGCCTTTGCAGGCAACGGGCTTGAGGCCTAGGCTGTCTTAGGGACGGCTGGCCGTGGGGAAGGGCCATGCGGCCTGCGGGTTCAGAGTCGTCTGAGCCGCAGGAGCCGCGGGGGCCGGTGCTGCAGCAGGTTTGGCAGCAGGCTTTTTCGCAGCTTTCTTCGCCGGCTTTTTGGCGGCTTTTTTCGCAGCGGGCTTTTTGGCGGCCGGTTTCTTGGCAGCCTTCTTCGCTACTTTCTTCGCGGCCTTCTTGGCGGCGGGCTTCTTGGCAGCAGCCTTTTTCGCAGCCGGCTTCTTGGCAGCAGCCTTCTTGGCTGCCGGCTTCTTCGCTGCGGACTTCTTCGCAGCCGGCTTCTTAGCCGCGGCCTTCTTGGCCGGAGCCTTCTTGGCAGCGGCCTTCTTAGCCGGAGCCTTCTTCGCTGCAGCTTTACGGGCCGGGGCCTTCTTTGCTGCTACCTTCTTCTTCGCGGGGGCTTTTTTAGCCGCTTTCTTTGCAGTTGCCATTACTAATTCTCCTTGATCAAGTTACAAAGAGCACTTCATGCGTGTTGGATGCATGGAGCGATTCATGAGGCTGGGGTAGACCCCAACGCCATGAACGGGGTGACACAGGCTGGCGCCGCTCTCTGAGGAGCGATCAACAGCCGGTGTGATTCTGGAAGCCATAGATTGATTTTTTCAGTCCCAGGAGAGCGCGCCACCGGACTGGTACTCGATGACACGGGTCTCGAAGAAGTTGCGTTCCTTCTTCAGGTCGATCATCTCGCTCATCCAGGGGAAGGGATTCTCTTCATTGGGGAACAGCGCTTCCAGGCCGATCTGCGTGGCGCGCCGGTTGGCGATGTAGCGCAGGTAGCCTTTGAACATGGAGGCGTTCATGCCCAGCACGCCGCGCGGCATGGTGTCCTCGGCGTAGCGGTATTCGAGCTCAACGGCCTTCTCGAACAGGGCCTTGATTTCGGCCTTGAACTCGGGCGTCCACAGCTGCGGGTTCTCCAGCTTGATCGTGTTGATCAGGTCGATGCCGAAGTTGCAGTGCATGGACTCGTCACGCAGGATGTACTGGTACTGCTCGGCTGCGCCCGTCATCTTGTTCTGCCGGCCCAGGGCCAGGATCTGGGTGAAGCCGACGTAGAAGAACAGGCCTTCCATCAGGCAGGCGAAAACGATCAGGCTCTTGAGCAGGGTCTGGTCGGTTTCGAGCGTGCCGGTGTGGAAGTTGGGGTCCATGATCGCGTTGATGAACGGGAGCAGGAACTCGTCCTTGTCGCGGATGGACTGGACTTCCAGGTAGGCGCTGAAGATCTCGGATTCGTCCAGGCCCAGCGATTCCACGATGTACTGGTAGGCGTGGGTGTGGATGGCTTCTTCAAAAGCCTGGCGCAGCAGGAACTGGCGGCACTCGGGCGCCGTGATGTGGCGGTAGGTGCCCAGCACGATGTTGTTGGCAGCCAGCGAGTCGGCGGTGGTGAAGAAGCCGAGGTTGCGCTTGACGATGCGGCGCTCGTCCTCGGTCAGACCATTGGGGTCCTTCCACAGGGCGATGTCGCGGTTCATGTTCACTTCCTGCGGCATCCAGTGGTTGGCGCAGGTGGCCAAGTATTTTTCCCAGGCCCACTTGTACTTGAAGGGCACCAACTGGTTGACGTCGGTCTGGCCGTTGATGATGCGTTTGTCGGCCGCCTTGATGCGTTGTGCCGCCGCGGGCGTTGCGCTGGGGGCTGGAGCGGCGGCGACAGGTGCCGCCGGGTGCTGCGCCATGCGCAGCTGGGGCGTTTGCAAGGGAAGCTCAGTCGGGCGACTGCTCGCAGCAGCGCCGGCATAAGACATTGACGATGTGGGCTTGACTTCTTCGTCCCAGGACAACATAGGAGGTTCCAATCAGCGAATTATGGGAGCGACGACGTGAAATGGAAAGTATTCATTCACATCGCCGCCCGATTCTGTTGCTCAATAACATCGCAGGCATGAAGGCTCTGCAACATGTGGGCTGCGATCACTGGCAGGCTTCGCAACCCGGATCATCGATCGCGCAGAACTTGATGTCGGTGGCGGCCGTGGCCATCTGTGCCTGTGCTGCAGCAGCTGCTGCGTCGAGGGCGCTCATGCCGCCGCTCGCCGCGCCGCCGGAGGAGACCGCGTTGAGACGGCCGGCCGTGACGGTGGACTTCTCGGCGTGCGTGGCCGACATCGTGCGCAGGTAGTAGGTGGTCTTGAGACCGCGCAGCCAGGCCAGCTTGTAGGTGTCGTCCAGCTTCTTGCCGGAAGCGCCAGCCATGTAGATGTTGAGCGACTGGGCCTGGTCGATCCACTTCTGGCGGCGTGCTGCGGCCTCCACCAGCCAGAGCGTCTCGACTTCGAAGGCCGTGGCGTACAGGGACTTGATCTCCTGCGGCACGCGGTCGATGGGGGCCAGCGAGCCGTCGAAATGCTTGAGGTCCATGACCATCACGTCGTCCCACAGGCCCAGGCGCTTGAGGTCACGCACCAGGTAGCTGTTGATCACGGTGAACTCGCCCGACAGGTTGGACTTGACCGACAGGTTGCCGAAGCAGGGCTCGATCGAGGCGTCCACGCCGATGATGTTGGAGATGGTCGCGGTCGGGGCGATGGCCACGCAGTTGGAGTTGCGCATGCCGTCGCGTGCGATCTTCTTGCGCAGGGCGTCCCAGTCCAGGGTGGCCGAGCGGTCGACTTCCACATAACCGCCGCGGGCTTTGGCCAGCAGGTCCAGCGTGTCCAGCGGCAGGACACCCTGGTCCCACAACGAACCCTTGTAGCTGGAGTACTGGCCGCGCTCGCGGGCCAGTTCGGTCGAGGCCCAGTAGGCGTGGTAGCAGACGGCTTCCATGGACTGGTCGGCGAATTCCACGGCGGCCTGGCTGGCGTAGGGGATGCGCAGCTCGTACAGCGCGTCCTGGAAGCCCATGATGCCCAGGCCTACCGGGCGGTGGCGCAGGTTGGAGTCGCGCGCCTTCTTGACGGCGTAGTAATTGATGTCGATCACGTTGTCCAGCATGCGCATGGCAGTGGACACGGTCTTCTTCAGCTTCTCCTGGTCGATGGCGCCGTTCTTGAGGTGCTGGCGCAGGTTGACCGAGCCCAGGTTGCAGACGGCGGTTTCGGTGTCGCTGGTGTTGAGCGTGATCTCGGTGCACAGGTTGGACGAGTGCACCACGCCAGCGTGCTGCTGGGGCGAGCGCACATTGCAGGCGTCCTTGAAGGTGATCCAGGGGTGGCCGGTCTCGAACAGCATCGAGAGCATCTTGCGCCACAGGTCGGTAGCCGGCACGGTCTTGCTGGGCTTGATCTCGCCGCGCTTGGCCTTTTCTTCATAGACCACGTAGGCCTTCTCGAAGTCGGCGCCAAAGAGGTCGTGCAGGTCCGGCACATCGGAAGGCGAGAACAGGGTCCACTCGCCCTTTTCCATCACACGACGCATGAACAGGTCGGGGATCCAGTTGGCGGTGTTCATGTCGTGCGTGCGGCGGCGGTCGTCGCCGGTGTTCTTGCGCAGTTCCAGGAACTCTTCAATGTCCAGGTGCCAGGTCTCCAGGTAGGTGCAGACCGCGCCCTTGCGCTTGCCGCCCTGGTTCACCGCCACGGCGGTGTCGTTCACGACCTTGAGGAAGGGTACGACACCCTGCGACTCGCCGTTGGTGCCCTTGATGTGGCTGCCCAGGGCGCGCACGCGGGTCCAGTCGTTGCCCAGGCCGCCGGCGAACTTGGACAGCAGGGCGTTTTCCTTGATGGACTCGTAGATGCCGTCCAGGTCGTCGGGCACGGTGGTCAGGTAGCAGCTGGAGAGCTGTGAACGCAGGGTGCCGGCGTTGAACAGGGTGGGCGTGGACGACATGAAATCGAAGGAGGACAGCACCTCGTAGAACTCGATGGCGCGCGCTTCGCGGTCGATCTCGCCCAGCGACAGGCCCATGGCCACACGCATGAAGAAAGCCTGCGGCAGTTCGATGCGGCTCTTGCGTACGTGCAGGAAATAACGGTCGTACAGGGTCTGCAGGCCCAGGTAGTCGAACTGCAGGTCGCGGTCGGCCTTGAGCGCGGCGCCCAGGCGCTTGAGGTCGAACTGCAGCATGTCCGGATTGAGCAGCTCGTTGTCCACGCCCTTCTTGATGAAGTCAGGGAAGTAGTCGGCATAGGCCTGGCCCATCTCGGCTTGCGGCACGTCGCGGCCCAGCACCTCGCGGGCGATGGTGTGGAACAGCAGGCGCGCGGTGGCGTAGGTGTAGTCCGGGTCTTTTTCGATCAGGGTGCGGGCGGCCAGGATGGCGGCCTTGAAGACCTCGTCGATCGGCACGCCGTCGTACAGGTTACGCATGGTCTCGGCGACGATAGGATCGGGCTTGATATCGGCGCCCAGGCCGGCGCAGGCGTTCTCGATCAGTTGCTGCAGGCTGCCCAGGTCCAGCGTGACACGCTGACCGCCATCAATCACATGCAACTGGGGCGCTTTCGGTGCGACCTGGGCGGATTGCTGGGCGCGTTCCTGGGTGCGGCGCTCGCGATAGAGCACGTAGGCGCGGGCAATCTCGTGGTGGCCGCCGCGCATCAGGCCCAGCTCGACCTGGTCCTGCACGTCTTCGATATGGAAGGTGCCGCCGCCCGGGCGCGAGCGCATCAGCGCGCGCACGACGTTCTGTGTCAGGGCGTCCACCACCTCGCGCACGCTGGCCGAAGCGGCGCCCTGGGTGCCGTGCACGGCCAGGAAGGCTTTCATCATGGCCACGGCGATCTTGCTCGGCTCGAAGGGCACGACAGCGCCGTTGCGGCGGATGATCTGGTAGTTGTTCAGGGGGGTGGCGGCCGTGTTTTCCTGGGTTTGCATGGTCAGGACACCGGTGTGCAGAGGGGGGGTGGCGGGGTTCAGAGCGGTTTGCATTATTTCCTCGTCGTCAGCAAATCTGTTGTTGGTTCTTGGGGGCCGTATTCTGGCTCGAGATGCGATCTGCAGGAGAAAGCACAGCGAGCAGAAAGCACTATATATGGTGTGTCTGGTGAATACAAGCCACTACAGGTAGTGTAGCGTTGGGCATACAGCGCAGGGCGTATCCGACGCAAAAAAAGCGGCCGGCGCTGGCTGCGGAAACAGTGAGCGGGACATTCAGCGCTGGCGCGGCGCGGCGCCTGAAGTCACGTCATTTTCAATTCGAAGGCCAGCAGGCATGCGGCACGGCAGCGGATTTTCCGTGCCAGACCGCATGCCGTCTGCGCGGCCGCTTTTCGGAGGGATGTGATGCGCGGTTGACGCGCCTTCGCCCGGTGGTCCGCCTCAGGCGGTCGCTTCGGGAAAATACCGAGACGGCCAGCCCAAGGCCTGCTGCAGCACGGCCCACTGGAATCCGGGGCCGGGGTCGGCCTTGCGCCCAGGGGCCACGTGTTCGTGTCCGGCGATGTGCTGCACCGGGTAGCGCTGGCCCAGTGCGGCGCACAGGCTACCCAGGGTTTCGTATTGCCCGGCCTCGAAAGACCCGCCTTCCAGGCCTTCGAGCTCGATGCCGATCGAGTCATCGTTGCAGTTGTCGCGCCCGCGGTAGCAGGAGACGCCGGCATGCCAGGCGCGATCGTCGCAGCTGACGAATTGCCAGAGTTCGCCGTTGCGGCGGATGTAGAAGTGCGAGGAGACCTGCATGCCCTCGATGCTTTTGAAATAAGGGTGGGCGTTCCAGTCCAGCGTGTTGGTGAACAGGCGTTGCACTTCGTCGCCGCCGTACTGGCCCGGCGGCAGGCTGATGGAGTGGATGAGCAGCAGGTCCACCGTGGCATCTGCCGGACGCGGCCCGAAGTTGGGCGAATCCAGCCGGCGCGCAAAGCGGTACCAGCCGCCGTCCCACAGGCGGTTGCGTTCTGGGGCGGGATGTTTGCTCATGCGCCGGGGTCGTTACCCTGCGGCGTGTCGATGTTCAGGCGCGCGATCCGGTAGCGGATCTGGCGCAGGCTCAGGCCCAGCTTGGCCGCCGCCGCCGTGCGGTTGAACCCGGTTTCCTGCAGGGCCTTGACCAGGATCTCGCGCTCCTGGCGGTCCAGGTGGCCTTGCAGGTCGGCGGGCAACGCTGGGTGCTCCAGCGGGGTCGGGGCCAGGCTGGGCGGCAGCACCCCGGGAATGGTGGGTGCCAGGTCCAGCGCCGACGGATCCAGGATGGCCGGTGTGGTGTCGATGCTGTCGAAACTCAATTCACCACCGTCGCTCAGTGCCACGGCGCGGTGCAGCAGGTTTTCCAGCTCGCGCACATTCCCGGTCAGCGGGTGCTTGGCCAGTTGGGCCAGGGTCTCGGGCGGCAGGCGGGGCAGGGGCAGGCCAGACTCCTGGCTGATGCGCCTGAGCAGTGCGTCGCACAGGGCGGGCAGGTCCTCGCGGCGCTCGCGCAGTGGGGGGATGTCGATCTCGATCACATTGAGACGGTAGTACAGGTCCTGGCGGAAGCGCCCTTCCTGCACCTCGCGCGCCAGATGCTTGTGCGTGGCACTGACGACGCGCACGTCCACGGTCTCTTCCTGCGTGCCGCCGACCGGGCGCACGCATCGTTCCTGGATGGCGCGCAGCAGCTTGGATTGCATGGACAGCGGCAGGTCGCCGATTTCATCCAGGAACAGGGTGCCGCCGCGCGCAGCCTGGAAATAGCCGTCGCGGTCCTGGTTGGCGCCGGTGTAGGCGCCTTTGCGCACGCCGAAGAACTCGGTTTCGAGCAGGTTTTCCGGGATGGCGCTGCAGTTCACCGCCACGATCGGGCCACCGGCCCGGTGGCTGTTGGCGTGCAAGGCCAGCGCCGTCAGCTCCTTGCCCGTGCCGGACTCGCCGCAGATCAGCACCGGAGCCATGCTGCGTGCCACCTTGAGGATGCGTTCGCGTACCTGGCGTATGGCGGGCGAGCTGCCGACCAGGCGCTGCAGTGCCGCTTCACCGGCGAGGGGCTGGGCTGTCGTGCGCGGTGCGGTCACCGCGGCGGGAGGGGGCGGGGGCGTGACCCGGGGTGTGAGGGCGTCCTGTACGGCCGAGGCGATGACGGTACGGAACTGTTTCAGGTCGACCGGCTTGGTCAGGTAGTCGAAGGCACCGGCCTTGAGCGATTCCACCGCGTTTTCCGCCGAGCCATAGGCCGTGATGACCACGCAACGCTCGCCGCGCTGTTGGGCGCGCAGGCGCTGGAGCAATTCGATGCCCAGGCCGTCGGGCAGGCGCATGTCGGTGATCAGTACCTCGTAGCGGTGTTCCTGGAGATGCTTCCAGGCGTCGGCCAGGGTTTCCGCCACATCGACGTGGTAGCCCTCACGCAGCAGGGTCAGCTCGTAGAGCGTGCGCAGGTCGGGTTCGTCATCCACGACCAGGATGTGCGCCGGGGAGGCGGGGACGTGGTTGCTCATGAGGTGGCTGGCGTTCTGGCGGCCGGCGACGGGACGGCCGCCAGGCGCAGGGTGATGAAGAATTCGTTACCGTCCATCAGGGTGTCGCGGGCGATGCGGCGGGCACGGTGGTAGCCGATGGCGGCGCCATGCCCTTCGCACAATTCACGGCAAATATACAGGCCCAGACCGCTGGAGCGGCTTTCCGACGAGAAGAAGGGTTCGAACAGATGCTGCTCCACCGAAGGCTCCATGGGCGGGCCGTCGCTCCAGACGGCTAACAGTGCTTGCCCGCTGGCATCGGCACGGGCATGCACCTGGATCGCATCAGGCAACTGGCGGGCATAACGGCTCGCATTGTCCAGCAGGTTGACCAGCACACGACGCAGGTGCTCGGGGTCGAAGTGCACCGGCAACGGTTGCGGCGCCAGGTGCAGGGCGAGCATCGCGCTGTTGCCGGTCTGCTGCGCCCAGTCCTGGCCGATGCGCTGCACGGAGGGGGTCAGCTCCAGGACGCGGGACTCGAAGGCGGTGGCCTGCTTGCCGGCACGCGAGATGTTGAGCACGTCGTCGACGATGCGGTCCAGGCGCTTGGCGTTCTGGCGGATCATCTGGGTCAGACGCATGTGCCGGGGGTCGTGGATCTCCTCTTCGAGCAGGGCATTGGCCTGCGCGATGGCGGCCAGGGGGTTGCGGATCTCGTGCGCCACGGCGGCCGACATGCGGCCCATGCTGGCCAGCTTCTCGGTGCGCATGCGCGCTTCCATCTCGCGCAGATCCTGCAGGAACATGACACACAGGATTTCGGACTCCCCCCAGTGGGCCGTGGTCATGCGGGTGCGCACGCGCATGCGCCGGTTGCCCTGATCGAGATGCTCGATGCCGATGTCGGCGTGGTGAAAATCGCCCCGCCCGGTGAAGACCTGGAAGGCCAGTTCGGCCAGCGCCTGCCAGCCGGGTTCGTCGGCCAGGCTGAAGGGCGTGTGCCTGATCGGACGGTCGTCGGCCTGCAGCATCTGGCGTGCCGCGGGGTTGGCTGCATGCACGGTGCCGCGCACGTCCACCACCAGGATGCCGTCGGTAAGGGCCTCGATCACCAGGTCGTTGACCTGCTGCTGGATGCGCATGGCGTGCTGGCTGCGGCGGGCACGCTGCTGTTCGCTGGCCAGTCGCGCCGACAGCTGGTGGGCCAGGAAGGCGATCACGAAGCTGCCCGCGCCGGTGAGCGCCGCCTGGATGAAAAAAGGCGTGGCGTCCCCCGGGCCGCGCAGCGCCTGCCAGGTGCTGTGCAGCAGCAGCAGCAGTGTCACGCCGGCGGCCGTGCCCATGGCCAGGGTCAAAGAGCCCAGCACGGCGGCCTGCAGCACGGGCAGGGCGTACAGGGGGGTGTAGTTGATGCTGCTGCCGTGCAGCAGATGCAGGGCCGTGAAGACCAGCACGTCCACGCCGATGCTGGACAGCCAGGACTGGTCGAAGGTATGGCCCATGCGGCGCGGGCGCGGTGCCACACGCACCATCAGTGTGGCTATGAAATAGGCGCCGCAGAGCAGTGCCAGCCAGGCGTTGGGCGCCTGGCCCAGGGTGTACAGGGTTGCTTGCAGCAGCAGGAGCACCAGGCCCAGCATGACGCGGGCTGTCATGAAACCCAGCCACAGCCGCTTGAATTCCTGCTGTTCTTCAGGCGCCTCCAGCCGCTCGTCCAGCAGCGACGGGCCGAACCAGGAGTGCTCGCTGTCGCGCTGCGATGTCATCAGGGCTCCGCGAGCTGCCGGTGTTCGCTGCTGCAATACAGGCCGATGCGACCCACGACGGCATCGCCATGGGGCAGGTGCACGCCGCAATGCGCACAGCGCACCATCTCCTGCGGGCCGGGTGGCGCTGGGGGTTCGGCCTGGTCGGAGCGTTGCTCGCTGCGGCGGCCCGAGCGCCAGAGCCAGACGACCAGCAGCGCGATGGCCAGGAAGAGCAGGAACTTCATGCGGTGCTACGCCCCAGGACGATCTCGAGCACGAAACGCGAGCCCACGTAGGCCAGCAGCAGCAGGCCGGCACCGGTAAACAGCAGGCGAGCCGCCCGCCAGCCGCGCCAGCCAAAGCGTGCGCGGCCGATCAGTAGCACGGCAAAGACCGCCCAGGACAGCACGGAAAACACCGTCTTGTGGCTCCATTTCCAGGCCGTGCCATAGAGCTGTTCGTCGAAGAGCAGGCCGGCCAGCAAGGTGGCCGACAGCAGCACGAAACCGGCACCGACGAAGCGGAAGGTCAGGCGTTCCAGTGTCAGCAGCGGTAGCCCGCTGTCGGTCTCGGCCGCATGGCGGATGCGCGCCTCGGCGCGCAGCATCAGCAGCGCGTGCACCACGGCAACGGCAAAGAGGCCGTAGGAGGCGATGCCCAGCGCCCAGTGCAGCGGCAGCCAGGCCGAGGCGCTGGCCTGCAGGGGCTGGCCGGGGTAGAACAAGGCCAGCAGCACGGCGCCGGCGCCCAGGATGGAGAGCGCCCAGCGGGTCTGCAATTGCGGATAGAGCTGGCTTTCGATGGCATAGACGGCAGCGACCAGCCAGACCGTGACCGAGAGCGCCGGCGCGAAACCGAAGCGGGGGCTGTCCCCCAGCAGGCTCCAGCCCAGCAGCAGGCCGTGTGCCAGCCAGGCCAGCAGCACGGCGCGGCGTGCTGCCATGGGGGACAGGCGAGCCGCAGCCGGGGCGGCATAGGCCGCGGCGGCCAGCAGGGCCAGGGCCATGCCGGTCGGGGAGGCACTGGGTAAAATCATCATGGTTACAGTTTAGCCCCTTGCCAATCGCCGGTAGTCGCGGCTGTCTCTCTCGTCCACCGGAATACAACATGGCCTCCGCCCTCACCGACAAACTCAGCCGCCTGGTCAAGGAAATCCGCGGCCAGGCCCGCATCACCGAATCCAATGTGGCCGACATGCTGCGCGAGGTGCGCATGGCCCTGCTGGAGGCCGACGTCGCCCTGCCTGTGGTGCGCGACTTCATCGCCCGCGTCAAGGACCAGGCCCTGGGCCAGGCCGTCATGGGCTCGCTCACGCCGGGCCAGGCCCTGGTGGGCATCGTCAACCGCGAACTCGCCGCCACCATGGGCGAGGGCGTGGCCGACATCAACCTCGCGGCCCAGCCGCCGGCCGTGATCCTGATGGCGGGCCTGCAGGGCGCCGGCAAGACCACCACCACGGCCAAGCTGGCCCGCCACCTGATCGAGAAGCGCAAGAAGAAGGTGCTGACTGTCTCCGGCGACGTCTACCGCCCGGCCGCCATCGAGCAGCTCAAGACCGTGACCGCGCAGGCCGGGGCCGAGTGGTTCCCCAGCACGCCGGAGCAGAAGCCGGCCGACATCGCGCGTGCGGCGCTGGACTACGCGAAGAAACATTTCTTCGACGTGCTGCTGGTCGACACCGCCGGCCGCCTGGCCATCGACGAGGCGCTGATGCGCGAGATCCGCGAGCTGCACGCCGTACTCAACCCGGTGGAAACGCTGTTCGTGGTCGATGCCATGCAGGGCCAGGATGCGATCAACACCGCCCGGGCCTTCAAGGAAGCCCTGCCGCTGACCGGCATCATCCTGACCAAGACCGATGGCGACTCGCGTGGCGGCGCGGCTTTGTCTGTTCGCTCCGTCACGGGTGTGCCGATCAAGTTCGCCGGCACCAGCGAGAAGCTCGACGGCCTGGAGGTCTTCGACGCCCAGCGCCATGCCGGCCGCGTGCTGGGCATGGGCGACATCGTGGCCCTGGTCGAGCATGTCACGGCCGGTGTGGACATGGAGGCCGCGCAGAAGCTGGCCGCCAAGGTCAAGAGCGGCGCCGGTTTCGACCTCAATGATTTTCTGGCACAGCTGCAGCAGATGAAGCAGATGGGGGGGCTTTCCAGCCTGATGGACAAGCTGCCCGCCCAGATGGCGGCCAAGGCCGGCCAGGTGGACACCGACAAGGTCGAGCGCGACCTGCGCCGCAAGGAAGGCATCATCAACAGCATGACCAAGCTGGAGCGGCGCAAGCCCGAGCTCATCAAGGCCACGCGCAAGCGCCGCATTGCCGCCGGTGCGGGCGTGCAGGTTCAGGACGTCAACCGCATGCTCAAGGAATTCGAGCAGATGCAGGAGATGATGAAGAAGATGAAGGGCGGCGGCATGATGAAACTCATGAAGCGTATGGGGGGCATGAAAGGCATGCCCAAGATGCCCTTTTGAAAGGCATGAATAAATCTACTGCGCGGGCCGATCTTGCGCCTGCGATGCTCGCCGTACGCTAGTACGGCTGTGCGTCTCGGCGCAACCTCGACCCGCTCGCTACGATTTCGTCACGCCTTCGAGGCGTGTTTGTTTGCCATGACGACCAACAAGCCTATTGGTTGATGACAGCACCGCGCAGGCTGTAGTGCAGCGCCTCGGTGATGTTCACGTCGAGCATCTGGCCGGTCAGGCGTTTGGGGGCCTTGAAGTTCACCACCCGGTTGCACTCGGTGCGGCCCATCAGTTCCTCCGCGTCCCGTTTGGACGGCCCTTCCACCAGGATGCGCTGCACCGTGCCCAGGCGGCTGGCGCTGATGCGCTTCAGATTGACCTCGATCGCTGCTTGCAGCAGCTGCAGTCGCTTGAGCTTGACCTCGTGCGGCGTATCGTCGTGCAGGTTGGCCGCGGGGGTGCCCGGGCGCGGGCTGAAGATGAAGCTGAAGGAGTTGTCGAAGCCCACGTCCTCGATCAGTTTCATCATCCGGCTGAAATCATCCTCCGTCTCACCCGGAAAGCCGACGATGAAGTCGCTGCTGATGGACATGTCGGGGCGGATGGCGCGCAGCTTGCGCACCGTGCTCTTGTATTCCATCGCCGTGTAGCCACGCTTCATGGCCATCAGGATGCGATCGCTGCCGTGCTGCACCGGCAGGTGCAGGTGGCTGACCAGCTTCGGGCATTTCTCGTACGCTGCGATCAGTGAGGGCGTGAACTCGTTGGGGTGGCTGGTGGTGTAGCGGATGCGTTCGATGCCGGGGATCTCGGCCACGTATTCGAGCAGGGTGGCGAAGTCGGCGGTCTCGGTCGTGCCGCCCATGGGGGCTCGCCAGGCATTCACGTTCTGCCCCAGCAGGTTGACTTCCCTGACCCCCTGGTCGGCCAGGCCGGCGATTTCCACCAGCACGTCCTCGAAGGGGCGGCTCACTTCCTCGCCACGGGTATAGGGCACCACGCAGTAGCTGCAGTATTTGGAGCAGCCCTCCATGATGCTGACAAAGGCGGTGACGCCTTCCACCTTGGCCGGGGGCAAGTGGTCGAATTTCTCGATTTCGGGGAAGCTGATGTCCACCTGCGGGCGGTTCTGTGCATCGCGCGCGTTCAGCAGCTCGGGCAGGCGGTGCAGGGTCTGCGGGCCGAACACCACGTCCACATAGGGCGCGCGCCGGATGATCTCGGCACCCTCCTGGCTGGCTACGCAGCCGCCCACGCCGATCTTCACGCCCTTCTTCTTGAGGTGCTGCACGCGACCGAGGTCGGAGAACACCTTCTCCTGTGCTTTTTCGCGTACCGAACAGGTGTTGAAGAGGATCAGGTCGGCCTCCTCCACGTCTTGTGTCGGCTCGTAACCCTGGGCGGCGCCCAGCACGTCGGCCATCTTGTCCGAGTCGTACTCGTTCATCTGGCAACCGAAGGTCTTGATGAAAACTTTTTTGCTCATGGCGAGCTCCAGAAAGAGAGCGCTGCGACGGGAGGCATGACCGCCACCGCGTATCTGCAGCAGCGGCCCAAGAGGGTCAGTACGGCGTGGGGGCCGGCTGGGCCGGCATGCCGGCAGCAGCTTCGCTGGCCGTGAGAACCCACACCTCGTGCACCAGCCCCAGTGGGTCGCGGGTGTAGCGCACCACCAGCTCCTGCCCGAGCAGTGCGCCCGAGACGACCATCAGGTTGTTGCGGTCGCGGATGCGTGCGCCAGGTGCGAGCCGTGCCGGTTGGCCGTCCATCAGAACCTCGGGCGGTGCAAGCACCCGCAGTACGCCGCGCTGGGCCTTGGCCGAGATGGGTGGGATGCGTTGGGGTTCGGTCACCTGGGCCGAGGCGCCTTGGGTGACAAGCGCGCTACCGAAGGCCAAAGCCAGGCAGAGGGCGCGGAAGCGGTGAGATGCAGGGCAGCGGTTCATGGTGTTTATCCAGAGGCTGAAATCGGTGCGTAAACAAAAAGCCACTGTACAGGGACAGTGGCTTTTCAGGTTTATCTTGGTGGTGATAGGTGGATTTGAACCACCGACATCAGCATTATGAATGCTGCGCTCTAACCAACTGAGCTATATCACCAACGGGGCAAATTATAGCGTTTTTTGCCGCATCAGCAATTCCGGAAAGCAGGCTTGCGCTTGTTGACAAAGGCGTCCATGCCCTCCTTCTGGTCGGCCGTGGCAAAGAGGGCGTGGAACAGGCGGCGCTCGAACATGATGCCATCGTTGAGCGAGCCCTCGAAGGCCCGGTTCACGGCCTCCTTGGCGGCCATCACGGCGACTTGCGAGTACTCGCAGATCATCAGGGCGGCGGCCAGTGTTTCCTCCATCAGTTTGTCCAGCGCCACCACGCGGCTGACCAGGCCGGCGCGCTCGGCCTCCGTCGCGTCCATCATGCGCCCGGTCAGCGTCATGTCCATGGCCTTGGCCTTGCCCACGGCGCGTGGCAGTCGTTGCGTGCCGCCGGCGCCGGGGATGACACCGAGCTTGATCTCAGGCTGGCCGAAGCGGGCGTTGTCGGCGGCGATGATGAAGTCGCACATCATGGCCATCTCGCAGCCGCCGCCCAGGGCAAAACCGCTGACGGCGGCGATCACCGGCTTGCGGATGCTGCGCAGGGTCTCCCAGTTGCGCGTGATGTAGTCGCCTTTGTAGACATCGGCAAAGCTGTAGCTGGCCATGGCGCCGATGTCGGCGCCGGCGGCAAAGGCCTTCTCACTGCCGGTGATGACCATGCAGCCGATCGCCGCGTTGGCATCGAAGGCCTTGAGCGCTGCGCCCAGCTCGTCCATCAACTGGTCGTTCAGCGCATTGAGCTGCTTGGGGCGGTTCAGGGTGATGATGCCGACCTTGTCGGCCTCGGTGCGCACCTGGATCAGTTCGTAGCTCATGGCGTCTCTTTCGTATCTGCTGAAAAGGGTGATCAGGCCTGCAGGAACATGCGGTAGGCCGGGTTGCGGGTCTCCTCCACGTAGGCGTAGCCCAGCGTTTCGAGGAACTTGGCGAAAGCCTTGTCGTCGGCTTTGGGTACCTGGATGCCCACCAGGATGCGACCGTAATCGGCGCCCTGGTTGCGGTAATGGAAGAGGCTGATGTTCCAGCTCGGACGCATCAGGCTCAGGAATTTGAGCAAGGCACCGGGGCGTTCGGGGAAGATGAAACGCAGCAGGCGCTCATCCCTGGCCAGCGCTGAATGACCGCCTACCATGTGGCGGATGTGCTCCTGGGCCAGATCGTCGTGCGTGAGGTCCAGCGCAGGAAAGCCGTGGCGCTTGAAGCTGGTCGCGATCTTGGTGCTCTCGCCGCGGGTTGACGTGGACAGCCCGACGAAGACGTGAGCCTTGCGCTCGTCGCTGATGCGGTAGCTGAACTCCGTCACGTTATGCGGCCCACCGGGCAGGGTGCCGATCAGTTCGCAGAAACGGCGGAAGCTGCCGCGTTCCTCCGGGATGGTCACGGCGAACAGGGCCTCGCGTTCCTCGCCCACCTCGGCGCGTTCTGCCACGAAACGCAGGCGGTCGAAGTTCATGTTGGCGCCGCACAGGATGGCGGCATAGGTCTCGCCCCTGGTCTTGTGCTTGGCCACGTATTGCTTGATGGCGGCCACGGCCAGCGCGCCGGCGGGCTCCACGATGGAACGGGTGTCGACAAAGACGTCCTTGATGGCCGCGCAGACGGCGTCGGTGTCGACCTCGATGTAGTCGTCCACCAGTTTGCGTGTCAGACGGAAGGTTTCCTCGCCCACCAGCTTGACGGCGGTGCCATCGGAGAACAGGCCCACATCCTGCAGCGTGATGCGCTTGCCCGCGCGCACCGACTGGATCATGGCGTTGGAGTCGTTCATCTGCACTCCGATGACCTTGACCTCCGGGCGCACGGCCTTGATGTAGGCCGCCACACCGCTGATCAGCCCGCCGCCGCCGATGGCCACGAATACGGCATCGAGCGGGCCCTGGTGCTGGCGCAGCATCTCCATGGCGATGGTGCCCTGGCCGGCGATCACGTCCGGATCATCAAAGGGGTGCACAAAGGTCAGCCCCTGCTTCTTCTGCAGAGTCAGGGCATGGGTGTAGGCGTCGGAATAGCTGTCGCCCTGCAGCACCACCTCACCGCCCAGCGCTTTGACGGCGTCGATCTTGAGCTGCGGCGTGGTCGTGGGCATCACGATCACGGCGCGCGTGCCCAGGCGGTTCGCGCCCAGCGCCACGCCCTGGGCATGGTTGCCGGCCGAGGCGCAGATCACCCCCCTCTTGAGCTCGTCCGCAGAGAGTTGCGCCATCTTGTTGTAGGCACCGCGCAGCTTGAAGCTGAACACCGCCTGCTGGTCCTCGCGCTTGAGCAGCACCTTGTTGTGCAGGCGCCGACTCAGGGCTTTCGCGGGTTCGAAGGGCGACTCCACGGCCACGTCGTAGACACGGGCGGTCAGGATTTTTTTCAGGTAATCGGCGGGCTGGAGAGGTCTTGTTTTCATGAGGGCTGGCGGTGTGGGGATAATTTGCGCCAGGCCCCCATTTTGACAAGGAACAGAACATGGAATGCACAGTCAGCTGGACCGGTGCCACCGGCGCACGCTCCAACATGGGCTTTGTGGCCGAAACCGGCAGCGGCCACGTGCTGGTGATGGACGGCGCGCCCGATGCGGCCAAGCCCGAAAACGGAGGCCAGAACCTGGCCCCGCGGCCCATGGAAACCGTGCTGGCCGGCACCGGCGGCTGCACAGCCTACGACGTGGTGCTCATTCTCAAGCGCGGCCGCCACGAGGTGCGCGGCTGCAGCGTCAAGCTCAGCAGCGAGCGGGCCACCGAAGACCCGAAGGTCTTCACCAAGATCCACATGCACTTCACCGTGACCGGACCAGGCATCCCGGCCGCGGCCGTGGAACGTGCCATCAAGATGAGCCACGACAAGTACTGTTCGGCCAGCATCATGCTGGGCAAGACGGCCGAGATCACGACCAGTTTCGACGTGATCGAGGGTTGAGCCTCAGACGTAATGCGCGGTGGTGGTCATCACCTTGGCCGCCGCGCGCATCAAGTCCTTCACCAGCCCGGGCAGTTCCACCGCCCCGGCTTTTTGCGCGTCCACGGCGTGGTTCACCTCGTCGGCTGCCATCTGCGTCACGATGGCGCGCGAAGTCTGGTCGCCTGCGGGCAGCCGGTCCATATGGCTCATCAGATGGGCTTCCACCTGGCGCTCGGTTTCCACCACGAAACCCAGGCTGACCGCATTGCCCAGGCGCCCGGCCAGCATGCCGATGCCAAAGGCGCCGGCGTACCAGAGCGGGTTGAGCAGCGAGGTGCGTGAGCCCAGTTCGTCCAGGCGCTGTTTCGTCCAGGCCAGGTGATCGGTCTCTTCGGCGCAGGCGCGCGTGAAGTGCGCGCGCAGGGCGGGGTTGGGTGTGGTCAGGGCCTGGGCGGTGTAAAGCGCCTGGGCGCAGACCTCGCCCACGTGGTTCACGCGCATCAGTGCGGCCGAAAGGCGCTTGTCCTCGCTCGTCAGTTCCCGGTCCAGCTCGGCCGGGCGAGGGGTGGGGTGTGTGGCCCGAGGCGGGGCAAAGAGGGTGCGCAGGGCCGTGTCGGCAGCACAGAGCAGGGCATCGGTGGCTGTAGTCATAGCTGAATTGTCCCGAATTCAGCGAGGGGCTGCCTTGGCCTGGCTCAACAAGGCTTCGATCAGCGGTCTGTAGGAAATGGCCTCAGGCGGGGGACCCTCGGCCTGGGCGGTGGCATGGCGCAGCCGGCCCAGCTCCTCCAGCATGGCTTCGAGCAACGGCGGTTCCAGCAGGTAGAACCCCACCCGGTTGTGGTTCAACACGGCCACCGGACGGCCTTCGGCCTGGCGCAGCACGGCGGCCGGGTTCTTCTTGAATTGGGACATGCTCACGGCCCGATCAACCAGCAAGGTTTGCATAGAGAGCGCTTTTAATGGCGCTGATTTTAGAGCTTATTATGTGGAGAAGCGGCCGGGCCCCAGTCGCATTGCCTCTTGTTTGTGCAATGTTGCAGGGTCGCAACGAAACCCGGTGCGAATCGGGAGGGCTCGGGGGTTTTCCTTTGACCGGGCTACCGGGCTCTGGTGCAATACATCCAACTTCCTTGCTAGAGGAGGTTGGCCCGGGGATCCGGAAACTCCCTTCGGGACCCCTTGTTAAACCTTTGGAGAACTTTCAATATGAAAAAGACCCTGATTGCCGTGGCTGCCCTGGCTGCCACCACCGCTTTCGCCCAGAACGTGACCGTGATCGGTACCGTGGACGCCACCTACCGTTCGACCACCGTTGACTACGGTAACGGCACCTCCGGTGGCCAAAACGCCATCGGCCAGAACGGTTCGGGCACGTCCAACTTCACCCTGATCGGCACCGAAGACCTCGGCGGCGGTCTGAAGGCCATCTTCAACACCGAATTTGACTTCGACCCCTCCAACAAGACGGCTCAAGGCCCCATCGGTGGCGGTCAGCTGTTCGTCGGTCTGGAAGGCGCCTTCGGCTCCATCAAGGCTGGTATGCCCAACTCCCCGACCCTGACGGTCCAGGGTTCGCGCTCCGCTTTCGGCACCAAGGACGGCGGCCGTGTTGGCGTGGCTACCTCGGCTAACATCGCCACCTCGTCGGGCGGCTCCGTCATGGGCCAGTCCGTGACCCGTACCGCTGGTTCCCTGCTGTACACCACGCCGAACTTCTCCGGTTTCAGCGCTCAGCTGGACTACGCTCCTGGCGCCAAGACTGAGGCTGGTATCACTGAAACCGGTGCCACCACCGACATCGGCGCTTTCTATGCCAACGGCCCCATCGCCGCCGGCGTGACCCGTTACACCGTTGCCGGCGCTGCCGGTGGCAGCGAGCTGGCCCTGACCAGCTACTACGGCTCCTACAACTTCGGCGTGGCCAAGCTGACCGTGGGTGGTCATCAGCGCAAGCAAGACAATGCAGTTGCCGCTAGCGTCATCGACGACTCTGGCTACGGCGCTGCCGTGGACGTGCCCCTGTCGCCCGCTCTGACCCTGAACACCCACTTCGTGAAGGTGGACGACAAGGCAACGGCCGATCTGGACAAGACGATGATGGCCATCGGCCTGAACTACGCTCTGAGCAAGCGCACTTCCACCTATGTGCGTTATGTGAGCGAGAAGGCCGACAACGCCAAGACCGCCGCTCAAATCAAGACCGGTAGCGAGTACCTGGTCGGCGTGCGCCACAACTTCTGATCTGACGCTGGCGCAAGCCAGTAGAAGATAAGAACAAGAACCCTGCCGCGGCGACGTGGCAGGGTTTTTTTATGAGATGCCTGGTTTCCAATGGGCGGGACTCAGCTTGTGATGCAATGAAATACAGACTGAACGTGCAGACCCCGTGGGTATTTCCTGCGGTCGGCGCCTTGCTGCTCCTTGGTTTGACGGCCTGCAGTTCAACGACATCGTCGCTTGAGCGGGCCTCAACCGAAACGCCGGCCTTTCATGGCTGGCAGCACATGCCGCTGCCGGGCAAGGCGGCCACGGCGTATCTGCCTGTGCACCTTGCCGGGCGGGAGGCCATGGAAGTGCAGGCCCTGTCCTCGGCCAGTCTCTTGCGGCGCAAGCTGGGCATCGCGCCTGAGGAACTGGGGCCGATCCGTTTCTCGTGGCGGGTACCGGCATTGATGCCGACGGCAGACTTGGCGCGGCGTGACCTTGCGGATTCCGTGGTGCGCGTGGTCTTGAGCTTCGACGGCGACCGCTCTCAATTCTCGCCACGCGACAGCATGCTGTCCGAAATGGTCCAGTTGATGACGGGCGAAGCGCTGCCCTACGCAACGCTGATGTATGTCTGGTGCCCAACACGCGAGGCCGGCAGCGTCATCACCAACCCGCGTACCGAGCGCATCCGCAAGCTGGTGGTGGAGTCCGGCCCGGCACGACTGAACCAGTGGCTGGACTATGAGCGCGATATCCGCGCCGATTACCGCAGGGTGTTTGGTGAAGCGCCCGGCAAGCTGATCGGTGTGGCCATCATGACCGACAGCGACAACACGCAATCACAAGCCCGTGCCTGGTACGGCCCGGTGGAGCTGGATGGTGCCTTGCTGGCACGCCATCCCTAGGGCGTGACTCGGCGTGGCTGCTTTTCGGGCGTTGCCAATTTCCCGTATGGCAGCGAAAATCAAGCTCATGGTGAAACCATCAGTCGATCTAAGTCCTTTGCACAAAGCCCTCGCGCAATTGGAGGAGGCCTTGTTGTTTTGGCGGCAGCAGCCGGAGGATGCACCCTTGAAACGGCATCTTCGTTCTGCGGTGATCCAGTCCTTCGAATTCAGCTACGAATTGTCGGTGCGCATGCTGCGCCGGGTCTTGATCGAACGGGTGGCCACGGCAGACGCGATCATCGACTTGTCTTTCAATGATCTGCTGAGGAAAGGCGCAGACGCTGGCTTGTTCCCCGACGCATTGACCTGGCGCCGGTGGCGCGAAATGCGTAACGCCACCAGCCACACCTACGATGAGGCACGTGCTGCTGAGGTGGCTGCCGCTGCCGCTCAGTTCTTGCCAGATGCCAAGCGACTGGCTCAGGCGCTGGAGAAAAGCCTTGCGAGCTAAGTTGTTGCTGTCCGATGACGACCAGCTTCTGGTGAAGAGCATCGTCCAGGGTGTCATCCCGGGTGCCGAGTTCAATGTGTTCGGATCGCGTGCCACAGGGCGGGCGCGCCCGTTTTCAGATCTTGATCTGCTGATACTCCGGCCCGAGCGCCTGTCCTGGGAGCAGCGCGCAGCCCTGTGCGATGCCTTCGAGGCCAGCGATCTGCCTTTCTGTGTGGACGTGGTGGAAGCTGGATCGCTGTCCAAGGGCATGGCTTCACGGGTCATTCAGGAAATGCAGCCGATCTGACGTCGCTGCCACCTCACGCGTAGCGCTTGTTGCGCAGGTTGTTCTTCATTTCCTTGAGCATGGGCTGCAGGCGGTTGCCGCCGATGCGCAGGGCCACGCAGGTGGCCAGGATGTCCACGATCATCAAGTGCAGCAGGCGCGAGACCATGGGGCTGTAGCGGTCATACCCTTCGGGGTGATCGGCGGCCAGGTGGATGTGGCCGGCCAGGGCCAGCGGCGAACCGCTGGTCGTGATGACGATGGTGGTGGCGCCGTTCTTGCGCGCGATATCGCAGGCGTCCATCAGGTCGCGGGTGCGGCCCGAGTTGGAGATGATCACCATGCAGTCCCCCGGGCCCATAAGCGAGGCGCTCATGACCTGCATGTGGCCGTCGCTGTAGGCCACGGTGTTCACCCCCAGCCGGAAGAACTTGTGCTGGGCGTCCAGCGCCACGATGCCCGAGTTGCCCGCGCCGATGAACTCGATGCGCTTGCCGGTCTTGTAGGTGGCGGCCAGCACGGCCGCCGCCTTGTCGATCGCCGCGGTGCTGGCGTTGTTGCGGTACTTGAGAAAGGCCGATACCGTGTTGTCGATCACCTTGACCACCACGTCGCTGGTCTTGTCGTCCACGTCCACGCTGCGGTGGATGAAGGGCACGCCTTCGCTGACGGTGCCGGCCAGCTTGAGCTTGAAGTCGGACAGGCCGTCGTAGCCCATGCTGCGGCAAAAACGCACCACGGTCGGCTTGCTCACATGCGAGCGGTCGGCCAGTTCGCTGACGGGCAGGTTGGCAAAGGCGCGTGGATCGGCCAGGACAAGCTGGCCCACGCGCTGTTCGGCCGGAGCCAGCGAGGGGAGCGAAGCGCGGATGCGGTCGAGCATGAGGTCTCCAATAGTGCGTCTGATACTGCAACCCCGTTCGCGCTGAGCCTGTCGAAGCGCAGCGCCAGCAAAACCAGGACTTCGACAAGCTCAGTCCGAACGGATGGGGTGAGGTGTGCAGGTTACATGGGTTTTCGAAAAAGCGTAATTTTATTTCACTCATAATTCAGGCCCATGAACCAACTTGATGCGCTGCGCCAGTTCACCACCGTGGTGGCCGATACGGGCGATTTCCACCAGCTGGCGGCTGTCAAACCGCAGGACGCGACGACCAATCCTTCGCTCATCCTCAAGGCGGTGCAGAAGCCCGACTACCAGCCCTTGCTGCAGCAGGCCGTGGACCAGTTCCGTGGCCGGGCGCTGGACGAGATCATCGACCGCTTGCTGGTGCGCTTCGGTTGCGAGATCCTCGCGCTCATCCCGGGGCGGGTTTCGACCGAGGTCGACGCCCGCCTGAGCTTCGATACGCAGGCCACGGTGGCGCGCGCCGAACGTATCATCGAGCTCTACCAGGCCCAGGGCATCCATATCGACCGCGTGTTGATCAAGATCGCGGCCACCTGGGAGGGCATCCAGGCGGCCGCATTGCTGGAGAAGCGTGGCATCCATACCAATCTCACGCTCCTGTTTTCCTTTTGCCAGGCCGTGGCCTGCGGGCAGGCGCAGGTGCAGCTGATCTCGCCCTTCGTGGGCCGCATCTACGACTGGTACAAGAAAGCCGCTGGCAACACCTGGGACGAGACGGCCAACAGCGGCGCGAACGACCCGGGTGTGAAATCCGTCCACGCCATCTACACCTACTACAAGTGCCATGGCATCAGCACCGAGGTCATGGGTGCGAGTTTTCGTAACGTGGGCCAGATCGTGGCACTGGCGGGCTGCGACCTGCTGACCATCTCGCCTGAGTTGCTGGCACAGCTGGCGGGCAGCGAGACGCCGATCAAGCGGGCCTTGGCGCCCGAAGCTGCACGCATATTGGACCTGCCGGCCGTGCAGTATGACGAGGCGGGCTTTCGTTATGCACTCAACGAAGACGCCATGGCCACCGAAAAACTGGCCGAAGGCATACGTGCCTTTGCCACCGACACGGTGAAGCTTGAGCAACTGATACGCGCTGCCTGATGACACGCACCCGATGTGACCGTACGCCGGCCTGGTCGGCCTTGCGTACCTTGTACGAGGCCCAGGGCCGGTCTCTGGATCTGCGACAGGCTTTCGCCTCGGATCAGGGCCGCTTCGAGGGCCTGAGCCTGCAGGCGCCCCATGTGTTCGCCGATCTCTCCAAGAACTTGATCACCACTGCGATCCAGGCCCAGCTGACCGAGCTGGCACGCCAGTGCGGGATGGAGTCGCACCGTGATGCCATGTTCCGCGGTGAACCTGTGAACAGCACGGAGGGCCGGGCCGCCATGCACTTCTTGCTGCGCCAGCCGGAGGGTTCTGCAACCCGTCAGCTGGCGCCGGCTGTACAGAATGAACTCCGAGAGGTTCACGATGTGCTGAATGCCATGCTGACCTACGTTCAGGCCGTGCGTGAGGATGCGGCCATCACCGATGTGGTGAATATCGGCATCGGGGGCTCCGACCTGGGGCCCCAGATGGCGGTGCTGGCGCTGGACGAGTTTGTCGATCATGGCAAGCGTTACCACTTTGTCTCCAGCGTCGACGGCCACGAACTCAGCAGCGTGTTGCGCCAGGTGCGGCCTGAAAACACCTTGTTCCTGGTGGCGTCCAAGTCGTTTACGACACTGGAGACCATGACCAATGCCCGCTCCGCCAAGGCCTGGTTCGAAGCGCAGGGCGGGCGTGATGTGGCGCGTCATTTCTGCGCGCTGACCAGCAATGTGCAGGCGGCGGCCGAGTTCGGCATCAGCACCACCTTCGGTTTCTGGGACTGGGTGGGGGGGCGCTATTCCATGTGGTCGGCGATCGGTTTGCCGATTGCTATTGCCATTGGCGCGCAGCGTTTCCGCGAACTGCTGGCCGGGGCGCACGCCATGGACGAGCATTTCCGTACCGCGCCACTAGAGCGCAATCTGCCGGTGCAGCTGGCCTTGCTCGACGTCTGGTACCGCAATTTCCACGGCTTCGGCAGCCGTAGCGTGGCGCCTTATCACAGCGGCTTGCGTCGCATGCAGGCCTATCTGCAGCAGCTGGAGATGGAAAGCAATGGCAAGCGTGTCGATGAGGCCGGACAGGCCCTGCCTTACGCCACGTCAGCCGTGATCTGGGGCGAGCCGGCAGCGAACGGCCAGCACGCCTATTTCCAGATGCTGCACCAGGGCAGCGATGTGATCCCGGTCGAGTTCATTGCGGTCAAGAAGGTGGCGCACGACCTGCCGGCGCATCATCACAAGCTGCTGGCCAACGGCCTGGCCCAGGCCCAGGCGCTGATGCTGGGGCAGGACGACATGGGTGGCCACCGTCACATGCCGGGCAACCGGCCCAGTACCTTCCTGGTCCTGGACGAACTGACACCGGCCAGCCTGGGCGCGCTGATCGCGCTGTACGAGCACCGCGTCTTCGCGGCGGGGTCGCTCTGGGGCATCAACAGCTTCGACCAGTGGGGCGTGGAGCTTGGCAAGGTGCTGGCCAAGGCCATCGAGCCGCGCCTGGAAAGCGGCGACACCACAGGTCTGGACGCATCAACGGCCGGCCTGCTCAAGCGTCTGCGCACCTAGAAAAAAGCGCCCAAGAAAAAACCCGCAGCGTGCTAGCACTGCGGGTTTTTTGTTGTGTGTCGAGTGGCAAGGTGCCACCCGACGCAGCATGGCGATTCAGGGCTAGACGCGGCGGCGCAGACAGTACGTTTGTGTACGGCAAGCCGCCGCAACGACGCCCTGGATCGTCAGGCAAGGAGAGCTTACATGCCCATGTCGCCCATGCCGCCCATGCCACCCATACCGCCAGGCATGCCGCCGCCGGCCGCGCCTTCGTCCTTCGGGGACTCGGACACCATGCACTCGGTGGTCAGCATCAGCGACGCGACCGATGCAGCGTTCTGCAGGGCGGTGCGGGTCACCTTGGTAGGGTCCAGGATACCCATTTCGATCATGTCGCCGTAGGTGTCGTTGGCGGCGTTGAAGCCGTAGTTGCCCTTGCCGTTCAGCACGGCGTTGACGACCACGCTGGGCTCGCCACCGGCGTTGTAGACGATCTCGCGCAGGGGTGCTTCGATGGCCTTGAGCACCAGCTTGATGCCGGCGTCCTGGTCGGCGTTGTCACCCTTGATGGTGCCAGCAGCCTGACGGGCGCGCAGCAGGGCCACGCCACCACCGGCCACGATGCCTTCTTCCACGGCAGCGCGGGTGGCGTGCAGGGCGTCTTCCACGCGGGCCTTCTTTTCCTTCATCTCGACTTCGGTGGCAGCGCCAACCTTGATCACGGCCACGCCGCCGGCCAGCTTGGCCACGCGCTCTTGCAGCTTCTCGCGGTCGTAGTCGCTGGTGGCTTCCTCGATCTGCACGCGCACTTGCTTGACGCGGGCTTCGATGTCAGCGGCAGCGCCGTTGCCGTCGATGATGATGGTGTTTTCCTTGCCCACTTCGATGCGCTTGGCCTGGCCCAGGTCGGCCAGGGTCACCTTCTCGAGCGTCAGGCCCACTTCTTCAGCGATGACCTTGCCGCCGGTCAGGATGGCGATGTCTTCCAGCATCGCCTTGCGGCGGTCACCGAAGCCCGGGGCCTTCACGGCGCAGACCTTGACGATGCCGCGGATGGTGTTGACCACCAGGGTCGCCAGGGCTTCGCCGTCGACGTCTTCGGCAATGATCAGCAGCGGACGGCCGGCCTTGGCCACGGCTTCCAGCGTGGGCAGCAGATCACGGATGTTGGACACCTTCTTGTCGTACAGCAGCACGAAGGGGTTGTCCAGCAGGGCAGCCTGCTTCTCGGGGTTGTTGATGAAGTAGGGCGACAGGTAACCACGGTCGAACTGCATGCCCTCGACCACGTCGAGTTCGTTCTGCAGGGACTTGCCGTCTTCGACGGTGATCACGCCTTCCTTGCCGACCTTGTCCAGGGCATTGGCGATGATCTCGCCGATGCTCACATCGCTGTTGGCGGAGATGGAGCCGACCTGGGCGATTTCCTTAGAGGTGGTGGTGGGCTTGGAAGCCTTCTTCAGCTGCTCGATCAGGGCCGTCACGGCCTTGTCGATGCCGCGCTTCAGGTCCATCGGGTTCATGCCGGCGGCCACGTACTTCATGCCTTCGCGCACGATGGCCTGGGCCAGCACGGTGGCGGTGGTGGTGCCGTCACCGGCGTTGTCAGACGTCTTGGAAGCAACTTCCTTGACCATCTGCGCGCCCATGTTCTGCAGCTTGTCCTTCAGTTCGATTTCCTTGGCCACGGACACACCGTCCTTGGTCACGGTGGGGGCGCCGAAGGAGCGCTCGAGCACCACGTTGCGGCCCTTGGGGCCCAAGGTCACCTTGACCGCATTGGCCAGGATGTTCACGCCTTCGACCATGCGGGCACGTGCTTCGCCGCCGAAAATTACGTCTTTAGCTGCCATTTGATTTCTCCGAATTCAGTTCAATAGAGTGAATGAGTGGGCTTGAGATTTATTTCTCAACCACGGCAAAGAGGTCTTCCTCTTTCATGACGAGGAGTTCGTCGCCGCCAACCTTGACGGTCTGGCCGCTGTACTTGCCGAACAGAACGCGGTCGCCGACCTTCACGTTCATGGCGACGATCTCGCCCTTGTCGTTCTTGCGACCGGGGCCCACAGCCAGGACTTCGCCCTGGTCGGGCTTCTCGGCGGCGCTGTCGGGGATGACGATGCCGGAGGCAGTCTTGGTTTCGTTTTCAACGCGCTTGACAATCACGCGATCGGCCAGAGGACGCAGTTTCATCAGGGCTCTCCTAGAGTTTGAAACAGTGGGTTGGAATATTTGAGTGCCGAAGTTGGCGCTCATTAACTTGACATTGGATCCGGAGTGTTAGCACTCGAATCCAGTGAGTGCCAATGATAAGGCAATTTCGGATCTTTTCAAGATAGCGGGCACGTTGTGCGCATGTCGGTTCTCAGCTAACTTTGAACTTTTCTCAGCTAACTCTGAACTATAAAAAACCTCATAACCGATGATTGTGAGTGCATACATTCAATTTGGTCCTTTATCAATAAGCCGTAGGGGTTTAGTCTCACTGCAGATTGCCAGCAGTAGTTGTTTGCTCAGACATAGTCAGCGGTCAGTTAAGGCTGATCTCAGTCACTCGCCCTTGCTGGTCGAATGTCAGCATTGGACGCTTCCGGTCATTCGACGATCAACGGGTCTTGCAGCTGCTTCGACTCGAAGTCCCGGCACCCGCTGGAGAGGGTGAGCACGCCCGCAGGGAAGGACTGGCTTCGCTCCACGCGAACTGGCACTGCCAACCCAATTCAGTCATTGAAGGCGTGTGTGGTGCAGCATTTCGCCGAGCCCGGATTTGGTACGCTGACACACCGAACAGACGACGCGACCGAACCTCAACCCCCTAGATTTGTATCTGGGCTGCCGCAACTGGATAGAGTGCGCCGCTGCGTACACGCGCGACTGAACAAAATACTGTCTATAATCACAGCACCCTACATATAGTGGTAGGGTGTTAGCTGAGACACTAGATATAGTGCTAGGTGTGTACAAAGCGCTCGCGGAGCGTGCCGCGGATGTCAGCAGGAAGGAGGCCTCATGGCCAAGCGCACTTGGGACAAAGCGACTGCCGAAGACCGGATCAAGAAGCGTCTCGCTGAAGTGGAGACCATCAAGATAAAGGAATACGTCAAGGAGACGGACTTGACTGGGCTCCCGGTCGGGACCGCCTACCGGGTCGATGGCGTCCACGTGTATGTTGACATCCTGAACATGGACGAGATGCTGGGGGTGACGGACTACGAGGGCGTGGTCGCTCACCGTCGCACCCTCCGCTTCCTGAACCTGCATTACCGCGCGGTGAGGAACATCTTGTTGGAGGTCGAAGCCATCGAGGTCGACTTCCATAACCAGCGGCTGCACGCGGTGTTCGCCAAGCCCTATGGCGACGAGGCAGCTCGCGTGCACAAGGCGGTCGCGACGGCCCAGCTGATCTGCGACGTCCTCTCGCGCACGGGCGAGGATGGCGACGATCCTCTGCCGGCAGCAAAGGTCCGCGTCGGTATCGACTCTGGCGAGGCGCTCGCGGTAAACAACGGGCGGCGAGGCTCTCGGGAGCCGTTGTTCTTGGGAGAGCCTGCGAACCTGGCTGCGAAGCGCGCCGGCGGTGGGACCAAGACCGGCATCTACATGACGAATACCGCCCGGGCGGTGGTTGGCTGGCAGGCTGTCGTCGACGAGAACGCCACGGCGCTTACCGGCGAGCAGGTCCAGACGGCCAAGGATAAGGCCAAGCTCCCGGTGACAGCCGACGAGATCTACAAGGATTGGCAGGACGACCTGGCCAAGCAGCCGATCGGTGCCATAGAGTTCTACCGGCACACCCCGCCATTCCAGACGCTGGATCTGGAGGTGCTCTCTCCGAAAAACTCGCGCCGGCAGGAGTGCTCCTCGGTCTACGCCGACATCGACAACTTCACCAGCTACGTCTCCGACCGGATCGACGACGACGAGACGGCCAAGGACGTGGTGCGCGCGTTGCACGTGTTGCGGGCCGAACTCGAGTGTGTGCTTCGCGACGACTTCGCCGGCTGCAAGATCCGGTTCATCGGCGACTGCATCCACGGCATCCTGATCGAGGGCACTGCCCAGACTACCGACGACGAGGAGACGGCGAAGAACGCCATGCTTTGCGCGGCGGCCATGCGCAGCAGCTTCGCCTTGGCGCTGGATTTGTTGGCCGACGAAGGCGTGGACGCCAGCGATCTCGGCCTGGCGATCGGGGCCGAGCACGGCCCCGTGGCGGTGACCCGCCTCGGCATTAAGGGCGAGATGGTCCGGTGCTGCATCAGCCGTTCGGTGCTGCGTGCCGAGGAGGAGCAGCTTCGTTGCAACGGGCGTCAAACCGCAGTCGGCCCGACGTTGAACAAGTTCGCCCCCCAGGCGTTCAAAGATCTCTTTGGCGTCGGCCGCCGCCGCTCGGACTTCGACTACGACGCAGCCACCCAGGCCTTGACGCAGGCCGAGAACGCGGCGAAGTCGGCGTCGCGTCCTGCCGCCTCTCCCCTGCGTTCGCCCAGTGCGGCTGGCGCCGCCGCAGTGGCCGCCGGGTTTGGCTTCCCCGCCGCCGCAGCCAGCCCTTCGAAGATCCCGCCCGGCTTCTCCTGATGTGGTTCTTGCGGAACCTCGACCGGCTCGACGTCGAGATGGCGGCCGTGGAAGCGCTGCGGAAGGAGGGCTGGATCAAGCTAGCGCATTGGCAGGTCGTCCCAGACGACGGCTCACTCCGGCTGGAAATCGACTTCCAGGCGGGTGGTGCGCTGCGTAAGGGCTGGCTCGTCTATCCGCATGTGTTCCCTCATGCGCCGCCGATGCTCCTCCCGCGCGATCAACAACAGCTGTGGTCCGGACACCAGTGGGGCGCAGGCGGCGAGCTCTGCTTGCAAATCAGGGCGGACAACTGGCGGCCTCGCTACACCGCCGCCGACATGCTCCGAAGCGCACAGGAGCTCTTATCCACTGAAGGCACGGTCAACGCGGACGGCCGCCGTGAGAGGGTTCCCTCCGCCCACGCGTTCACCGAAGGCCAGACCATGGGGTTGCTGCACTTCTTCCGGGTGGTCGCCACTCCGACGCTAATCGCCAAAGTAAGGGAGAGGGGAGACGGTTGCCCTGCGCGATTCCGCTGCTCAACTTTCGAAAACTGCATGGTCTGGACAGCGGTGAAGCTGACGCCCGCGGGGGCGGACGCTTGGCTCGACCCGAGCATCCCGGCGCTGCTGAGGGAGGAAGGCTATTACGAGGGGTTTGCGGTGTCGTTGCCCACCGGCGACCCCCGCGCGGACCTCGTGCGTTCAGCGGGTTCGGAGGGGGCGTCCGTGTTGTGGCAGGCATTCAGCCCCGAGCCCCTGGCCGGCCGGAAGATCCTGCTGGCGGTCTTCCCCGACTCCGTCCAGGCGCTGCACCTCACAGCGGATACCGAAAAGATATTCAAGTGCGGCATGCCTACCACTGACCAGAGCGCCAGACTGCCGGAACGCCACGGGGTCCTCGCTGGCGCGAGGATCGCTGTGCTCGGCGCTGGATCCATGGGGTCCAAAGTGGCTATGAGCCTGGCGCGATCGGGTGCGCGGGAGTTTCTGATCGTCGACGATGACATCGTGCGCGACGGCAACTTGGTCCGCAACGACTTGGACTGGCGCGCCGTCGGCGCCCACAAGGCCGAGGCACTCGCCGAGCGGCTCGCCTTGGTGCATCCGTCGGTCAAGGTCAGAACGCGTTTGCAGCGACTCGGCGGGCAAATGGCCGCCAAGACATTGCAGCTGGCGCTTGACGATATGTCGGGCTCCGACTTGATTGTGGACACCAGCGGCAGCGATATGTGCTTTAACTATGCCGCCGCAGTCGCAGAGAGCGCGCGCATCCCGATGGTTTGGGGTCGAGTGCTCGCGGGCGGCTACGGGGGCTACATCGCGCGAACCCGACCTGGCATCGATCCCGACCCACACTCGGTGCGCGAGCAGATCGACGTTTGGTGCTCGAATCCAGACTTCCCGTCGGCCCCACCAGCCGCAGCCGTCGACTATGGCGCCGAGCTGGTCGACGGCCCGCCAATGATCGCTGACGACGCCGACGTGTCCATCATCTCGGGCCACCTTGCGCGCCTCGCGATCGACTTGTTGACCAAGCCGCAGCATTCCGATTACCCGAGCTCTGCCTACATGATTGGTCTGCGAGCCGAATGGATCTTTGGCGAACCGTTCTCCACCTTCGGGATCCCGTTGGTTCGGCTCCCGGAGGCTGAGGCGGCGCCGGTTGCGGCCGGCAATTTCGACCCAGCGACAACGTTTGCGCAGACCGTGCTGCGAGCCTACGTATGATCGAGATCATCGTCAGCGATCAGTGCATCACCAAACTACGCCGCGAACTGGCACGCGCCGGTTCGGATGAGATCGGAGGCGTGCTCGCAGCTGAGAATCTTGGCGATGGGCGCTTTCTGGTGCTCGACCTCTCCGTCCAGCGCGACGGCTTGTTCGCGAGCTTCACCCGCAGCTCGCCGCGCCATGGCCGTTTTATTCGCCGATTCCAGGAGCGATCTGGCCGCGACTACGAGCGTTACAACTATTTGGGCGAATGGCATTCCCATCCAAGCTTCCCCGCCATGCCCAGCTTGCCCGATCTCCGGCAGATGCAGCGCCTGATCGAAGAGCCGAGCCAACGGGCCTCGTTCTTAGCGTTGCTCGTGGTAAAGCTGGGGCGCTCCGGCTCGCTAGAAGGTAGCGCGCATGCATTTCGTCGAGGCTTAGCGCCACTTCGCGTGGGTTTGTCGGGGGAGGGGCCGCGCGAGCTGCGGCCACCGTCGAGCGAATGGGGGAGAGCCCTAGGAGAATCGGCTTGGAGGCGCGAGGCGCGCGGAAGAAAAAGGAGGGTCGCATGAGCTTGAAGCAGAGATTTGAAAACAGGGCTGCGCTGGTGGATGCGCTGCGGGCGCAGAAGATCGTGCAGGGCGACACTGCGGTGGCGGAGGCCATTGCCGATGTCGGCGAGCTGCTGGAATTCGCGCCGGGACAGAACTTGATTGAGGAGGGCGACACCGATCGCGACATGTTCTTCCTCCTGGCAGGCAAGGCTCAGGTCATCGTCAAGGGCGTCCGGCTCTATCCACGCGAAAAAAACGTCTCAGTAGGCGAGATGTCGGCGATCAACGCGGAGATCACGCGCGCGGCCACCATCCAGGCCGACGAGCCGACAGTCGCCTTGAAGATCTCGCATCATGATCTCGACGCGATCGCCGAGAAGCAGCCCCGAATTTGGCGGTTGCTAGCGATCGACCTGTCCGGACGGCTTGAACAGCGCAACCGGTTCATCAACAAACCGAACGCCAGGCCTCGAGTGTTTTTCATCTGCTCGGCCGAAGCTCTCGACATCGCCGAATGCATCCGAGCTGGCTTGCAGCACGAGGATGCTGTCGTCGAGATTTGGAGCGACGACCACATCTTCCCGCCTGGTGGCTACCCGATCGAGGCACTTGAACGTGGCGTCAACGAGTCCGATCTGGGTATTGCGATCGCGCAACCCGACGACTTGGTTCGTTCCAGGGAGCGCACCCAATCCACGCCTCGCGACAACGTGATCTTCGAGCTGGGCTTCTTCATGTCCCGTCTGGGGAGGGCTCGGACTTTGCTGCTGGTACCTCGTGGCGAAGACGTGAAGCTGCCCTCGGACTTCAAGGGCCTGACGCCGCTTGCCTATGCCCAGCCCAAGCCGGGCGAGGAGCCCTCTACCGCGCTTGGCCCGGCGATCTATCAAATCAAGCGCCGCCTTCGCGAGTTGGGGGTCCGAAAAACCATCTTGGGCGAGAAATGAACGCGCCCGTGGCCGCAGAAACCCCGCAACAAGGTGTTGCGATGACAGACGCCGAGCGCCTGGCAGAGTGCAAGTGGATCTTTGAGCGCCAGCTCCAATGGAGCGCTGCAACGGAGGTCAAAGTCGGCGTGGTGGCCACCATCGAGCTGGCGATGGTCGCGGGCCTTGGGGCCATCTACATGGAGGCGCATCAGCGATCGTCTTGGATTGTTGGCTCGTCGATGGCGTTCGGTATCTGTGCCGTGGTGACGCTGTTTTGCGCTGGCATGGTGCTCATGCCGCGGGTGAAGGGGCCTTCCCGCTCGCTCGTCTTCTTCGCACGGATCGCCGCGTTGAGTGCCGCGGACTACATCACCAGACTGGCTGCGACCCAACATCGCGATCTCTTGCAGGATCTCAGCGCGCAAACACACCGAAATGCAGAGATCGCCTGCGACAAACATTGGTGGGTTGGTCGCGCTACCATGATTGCGTTCTTGAGCGCGCTGCCCTGGTTTGTCGCGGTAGGACTGCTCGCTAGTTGACCAGTTACCGGGTCTTTCCCCAGAAAGCTCCAGCGCTTGTCCCTGTACGTCCAGTTGTCCCTAGTGGACCAGGCAATTCATTCAGCATGACGTAACACGGCGGCTGCGCGTCTAGGCGTGGGCACCAGGATTTGCGCGCATTAACAAGGGTGAGCATGGCTTCCGCTTGCTGCATTAGGGTGGGTATTGCCGCCTCCTCGGCAACGCCCGATCTAGCGACTGCAATGGTCGCAAGCGCGCTACCCGACGATGGAATGATCGCTGACCTAAAGTCGCCGTAGCGTCACTTGATGGCCGATGCCGGATACCCGCCTGCAGGCCGAGCGGTTCATGGCCGCCAAGATCAACGACGCGGCCTGGTTGGCTAGCATCACCGCCAATCAGACGCCCGTACTCCTCAGGCGCTACTGCACCGACTTCCCTACGGAGCTCGCCAATATTGGCGTCATCCAGCGCGTCCTGCTCATGACGCCGGAGAACATTCATCTGAACTCGTTTATGTACGAGCCGATTTTGGACATGTCCGACCAGCACCTCCGCCGCCTTCATGCGGAAGTCGTCGCCTTGGTTTAGCAGCGGCACGCGAGCTTCGCTGCCCAGCCGTCGACATCTGTGAGGGCAAGTGGACCAGTGAGCGAATGACGGCCTCCAGTCCTGAAGCGTGAGTCTGGCTTCACGCTGCGAAAGACGACAATCGCTGCCTAGCGGCCCCATTCACTCCCAAAGAACCCGATCTAGAATGACCAAAACCGTTTGACTAGTTCAAGAACGCAGGGGGCGACATGGGGGAGACGGAACTTCAATATCAGTTGTGCCGCATGGTGCTTATCAATGCGGGCACAAACTTACATGTTCCAAGTGGGCGTATTACGGCCATCGACCCGAGAGGGGGTGCCGCCGTCCTCGGCGAAAACGGGGTTGGCAAGACAACCACCTTGCGCATACTACCGTTGTTCTTTGGGCATCTCCCGAGTCAGATTGTTTCTGTCGGTCAAGGACAGGAGCCCATGGTTCGTTTCATTCTTCCTACTGCCGCGAGTGCAATCGTGTTCGAATACCAACGCGGCTCAAGCAGTGAAGAAAATATGCGCTTGGCCGTCATTCGCAGGCGAGCCGACGATCCAGATGTACCGTTCTATCGCCTGTACCGCTGTGGCTTTCGCAAGGATCTCTTCGTCGAAGATGGTCGCTTCCTCGATGACGAAGAAACGCAGCTCAAAGCCTCCAGCCTTGGAATCCAGGCCACGGGAAAGCTAACGACAGCTGAGTACCGCTCCGTCATCCTGCGTACGCCGGCCACGTCCAAAGAAAAAGAGCGTCTGCGAAGGTATAGCCTGGAGTGGTCCTTTGGCCCCAAGGCTCTGGACAACCTGGACCGCCTCGTGGCGGCCATGGTCAAGAAGCACATCAACTTTGCAGACATCGTGCAAGTGGCCGTCGGCCTCGTCCAGCAAGACTTAGGGCATGGCGCCGAACGCGCCAAACTGACGTTCAAACAGGGTAAAGGTCCCATCGAGCGATGGATTCGTAATCGGGATGCTGTCGCGGACGCGTTCAAGCTGGCGCCCAAAATCGTTGAGCTGGAAGAGAACTTGCGTGAGCACCGTGCCGCGGAAACGAAGTTTCGTGCGCGGCGACCGTCATCAGCAAGCGCTTGTTTGAAGCCAAGCTGATGGAAGTGCGTCTGAAGCGCCTCGCTCGTTTTGCCCTTTACCTGTCCCAGAACAAGACGACGGACGGCTGGGAGCTGCCTGTCGACGAAAGCGCGGACAAGGCACTGTTCAGGCCGGAAATCCATGAACTACGTCCGCAGCCGGATGTTGCGGATATGGAACCCATCGTGCGTGAGGCGATGCTTTTCGCTGTAGCCCGGATGCCGACGGCGGCTTCTGTTTCGCCTGAACCCGCCGAAACCGAGCATGGCCCCCAGCTGCTGGTTGAGGAGGATGAGCAGTTGCAGGAGACGCTCAGTCCAGAGCGACTGGCACTGAGGGATCTGGCGACGGAGGCCGCGCACGCGGCGCAGCCTGTTTCGCTTCTGGATTTCAAGCGGCAACGAGCGGAGCTCGGGGAAATGAGCGATGAAGCCTGGTTGATGTTTGCCAGCCTGCAACTCAAGGGAAGCGGCTTTCGAGTGGAGTTCGTGGCGGATGCTGTCCTTGATCCCTTCCCCATCAACGAGCAGTTCTATGACGTTGCCGTGCGGTCCGCACCGGTGCAGCTAGAGGTCGTGTGATGGCCTTCACAGCTATCCAGATCTCTTTCCTTCAGCGCCTGGTTGATGAACGCCCCCCAAGCCGGCAGAGCAGCGCGGCTGCGAGCTACTTTTCCGAGCACTTCAGTCTGGGGCGGGTTGCTGGTAGTAGGGTGGAGTACACGGATGCTCACTTTGCTGCTGCGGAGCGTCTGCTCGTGGCTAACCGGCTGCCAGTCAGAGCCCTTGGAGCGGCCGCGACCCGGGCCCAGGCGGCCGAGTACGGCGGCATGTCCGAGAAAGACTTCAGCGTGGCACCACACGCAAATTCGGTGGCGGTCACCCGCTACGGCACGGTGGAGGCTACGGTAGATGTCGTCACGGCGGATGCCGTGACAGATGAAAAGAAAGGGTCCTATTACCCAGCCATCCTGACGCTGAATCAGAAGGACATGGACATCGACGGCAAGCGTGTGCCGCTGAGTCCGGGGATGAGCTTGACCGCGGAGATCAAGACAGGGAAGAGGCGGGTGATTGAGTACCTGCTGAGTCCGGTGCAGAGAGCGGGAAGTGAGAGTTTGAGAGAGCGGTGAGCAATCTTTTAGTTAGTTAACTCATCTTTAAATTTTCACACAGGATAAATAGTTTCATATGAATAAAGAAAATTCGAAGAGAAGAGGCCGAAATTATCGACACTATTTTTCATGGCTTCTAGTTACTTCAATAAGTATTCTCATATTTGCGACGGTTTTCAGGGGGTGTACCTCTTCTGAAATCAATCGAAGTGAAGAAGAAATTATCAGTAAAAAAGAAGAATATGTGATCGGAAATCTTGGGGGGATGCGGGTTCGGATACCTCGTTACTTTGTTGAGAATGTTGAATACAACGAAGAAGAAAATACGAAACTGCTCACGTTCGAGTCTCGTTTCCGAAGTTTTGGAATCGATGCAAGATATCCAGACATGATCGGATTGGAGAACTCAGGAATTCAAGAGGCTAGACGCAAGGAGCCTTTGAAGAATAACTGGCTCCGTATAGCCATTAATTCGGGATCAGACTATCCCGGTGATGGATTTCTTGACCGCCTGGCTGCCGGAACTCTGGAGAATTTTTACTCTAAAAAATTCAGCGGACATTGGCGATACAGCTATGAACGCTTTGAAGAAAACTTCCAAGGTCTTGAAGTATGGGTTCTGTCAATGAAGGATCCACGAACAAACAAACCAGCTCGATTCAGTGAAGATACAAAAGATGTCTATTTGCATCGTGACGAAAAAGGAAAAGTTGCTGCTTATATTGAGTGCAATAGAACATATGTCGCTGGAGGAGTTTCAACTTGCAACTTAATATCAGATCTCGAGCCAAAAGCAAAAGTTTCACTCAAAGTTAGCTTTGCCTTTCATTTGTTGCCGGAGTGGATAGAGATTCTACGGCGCTCTAAAAAGCTTCTTATTGATTTTGAAATTAATGGTACTGAATCAAAAAAATAATAAATGATCTTATTCATGCTTTATTAATTAATTACTGGAGAGGAATATGGCAAATATTACAAGTGACCAGCTTCGCGACTACAAAGAAAGTATTACTTCTGGTGATAGCGATGCTATTGCTCGTATGTATAGCGATTTATACGATCAAGGCTACAACTACGCTGGCTGGGCAGAAGGTGTTGCCAAAGGCAATAGTTTTACTGGTTCCGCTGCCATTGATTTTTTGAAAGAATCATATTCTTCGGGAGCATGTGAAAAGTTATCAGATGATCAAATTAATAAAATTCGACGTGATATGGCTCAGCGGACTTTGGATGAGTACATCCGGATCTCTGACGCTAACGGAGGAACGCTGAACCGTGATTTGCGATATGAAGAAACCAAATCTATTCACGATGACGTCTTCCGTCAGAACGGGCTGAGTCTTGAGAACTGGACACTTGATTTGCCGATGGAGTTGATTCGTCAGAAATATGGTGATCAAACTGTTGAGAAGCTCTGGCAGCAGCAGCCCAGTCGTGCGAATCATAGGTACGAGCGACCAAGTCACGATCAAAAAGTTTTATGTCAGTACAGCCTATGCAATAGAAGCTTTCGAGTTTGCAGATGGGGTTCGGTGGCTATTGCCGGATATCAAGCGTGCAGGCTGGAGTGGCACGGCACAAGATGACGTTTTCAGCAGCGATGTGGCCCATGGTAGTAGTGGGCAAATGTCCGGCGGTGAGGGGAATGACATCTTGACGGGCATGAATGGTGATGAATTACTGGAGGGTGGTTCCGGTAACGATACGTTGCTGGGGAACTGGGGCAACGATGTATTGGTCGGTGGAACAGGTGACGATGTCTTGCAGGGTAGTTTTGGTGATGATGTGTTGGATGGTGGTGCCGGGGATGATTTGCTGTATGCCGGATACGACAACACGATTGCTTTCAATCAAGGTGACGGCGCTGATTGGGTCGAGGCTAATGCGGGTCGCGCGACCTTGAGTCTGGGAGCCAATATTGACGCTGCCAACATCCGCATGCGAGTAGATGCAAGTGGAATTCTGGTGATCAGGTTCGAGGGTAGTGAGGAGGATGAAATTCGTACCTACAGATACGAATCTGATTTGGAGGGGCTAAATTCCAACCGCGGGTTTGACAAGATCCAGCTCATCAATGCGGATGGAGAAGTCCGTCTTTTTGATTTGACGCGTCTGGATGCATCAGGCGAGGCTCGGGAGTTGCTGCTGCAAGCATCTGGAGACGGTGCTGCTTTCGAGACTCTTGTCCAGATGGCCGGATTGGAGGTGCTAGAACCAGCCGAAGTCCATGGCGGTGCAGCTGCGATTTCTTATGCCCAGAATGGCAACATGCTTGGGCAAGCCTACATTGCAGCGAATGGCGATCCCGATGGCGACAACATCCTGTTTGGCACAATAGGAGCGGAGACGCTGGATGGCGGCAATGGAAACGACGTGATCATGGCCGATGGTGGCCTTGATGCGGCGCAAGCGCCCATCAGCAGCCTGATTCTTCAAGATGGCAGCGTTGTTTTGGACATGGTTGATCTGTTCAATCGTCCCAGAACGATTGTTGGTACGCCCCAGGTGGACGAGCTCCAAGGTGGAGTCGGAGCAGATGTCATTCGAGGTCTGGAGAGCAATGACCTGATGCTGGGTGGAGAGGGTGCGGACACGTATGTGATTGAAGCCAACTCAGGTTCAGACACGATTACGGATACCTCGGCGCCCGGTCAAGAAAATACCATCCTATTCCTGGACGGTGTGTTGCCTGAAGACATTCGTCTGACGTTGGATGCGGATCAGAACCTGGTTATTCGCTGGGCCGACGGGATGCAGGTGACCTTGACTGAGTTCGACTATCAGAACCCGCTGGACACGGTATCGATTGCCTTCTTCCAGTTCGGAGCGGCTGGTCCAGTTCTGAGCTTCGAACAGCTTCTGCAACGAGGCTTCGAGATCGATGGCACGCCGGAGGCCGACGTGCTTTATACGACTGGTCTGTACGACGTGGTGCGCGGTGGGGATGGAGACGACGTCATTCTGGGTAGCGCAGGCGGCGATAGTTTGAAGGGCGGCAGTGGGAATGACCTTTATGAATACCGTTTAGGAGACGGCTGGGTTGGCATTGAAGATGTGGTCGATGCATCTGGCGGAAACGTCGTCCGATTCGGTGAAGGCATCACGCCTGAAATGCTGGAGCGCAAACTTCGGTTCAACTATTTTTGGGACGAACCGGAGGAAAACAGCCTGCGTATCGTCTTCGACGAAGACAATGTCCTGCAACTCAATGGTTTCGACCCATCAAACCCCGAAGGCAGTCCCCATGCGGTGGAGTACTTCGAATTCGCCGACGGCACTGTTCTCAGCTGGGATCAGTTGCTTGACAAAGTGTTTGTGGTCGAGGGATATGACGAAGCCACATTTGGTGACGTCCTGACCGGCACCAGCCGTAGTGATCGCCTGTACGGCTACGCCGGCGATGATGAGCTTCATGCAGGGGCCGGAAACGATGTCCTGACTGGTGGGCAGGGCATCGACGTACTGGCTGGCGGCGACGGAGAAGACAACTACGTCTTCCAGCTGGGCGACGGCGTCGATGTCAGGCGAGCGCGAGATCATCATTCACAACCTGCACACCAACGAGCAGGACACGCTTTCGTCGGAAGCCCTGCGCATGGGTATTTAGTGAGATTAGGCCGGACCAGAACTGCCTGATTTCAGGAAATTCCCCAGCGCCTGATATATCGGTAGGGCTCGCTGAAGGATTTCACGCTGGCTGTGAACTTCTTTTCCAAGATCCATTTGGCGTCGTGCCTCTTCAAGTGATAGCGCCAGTCGATCGATATCAAGGACCTCCGCAACAGCATTGACGGAGCGCATACCCGGGCACCGCACCGGGAGGTGGGTGTCGTGAATCCTGCCTGGCTGCTGGATCACGATGTCGAGCATGAGTCCCATCTGGAGCGACGCTTCATCATGGTTGCACTCAGCTGCCCCGTGGTCGTCGATATCGTTCATCAGCCCCTACACATATGGCTGGGTCCTGATCAGACTGAGAAATACACGCCTGACTTTCTGGTGCGTTTTCGTGACGGGGATAGCGTCATCGTCGAGGTCAAGCCGCAAATGTTCGTGAAAAAACATGCGGAAAAGTTGAATGCGGCGGAGCGTCAATTCAACAGCCAGGGTCAGAAATTCCAAGTCATTACAGATCAGCAGATTGATGCCAATGGTCTGAGCGCCCGCGCGATGCTATTGATGCGCTATGGCCGTATGCAGTTCAGTGATGAACAGGCGCTCGAATGTCGGAACTATCTTGAGCGTGAGTGCCGTGGTGACGCGTCAGTCCAAGCGCTTATTGATAAGGGCGTCTCCGAGGCACTCATCTGGAACATGGTGGCGAAGCATCAGTTCAAAGTTCCGGTGGGATTAAACATTAAGCCAGAGGAGATTGTTTCGATAAACGAACCCCAAGGTGACTGCTGTGATTTCTTTTACACGTGGTTTGGTCTTACGCAAGGGTGAACGAACGATTGAATTCGAGCGTGATCTGGGTAACGGTGAAGTCCAGTTCAAGTGCCTAGATAACTTCGAGATCAAAACGTTTGGCGTTGCAAAAATCTACAAAGAAATCCTGGACGGGGTGGTCAATGTCGTTCGCCCAGCCGGGGGGCTGACAAGGCGGGAGCTGCCTTCCGAGGAGCCGGATATCAGACCCCAACGCTCCACCCTTCGGTACACAGAACGACGGGGTGTCGTAGTCATTTTTTCTTGCGGGATGGAGTAGTTCGTTGGTGCTGAGTAGCGATAAGCCCCAAAAATCCCGAGTTTCTTGATTAATTTTTGATTTGGTGTGAGTGCCCACACTCAAAAAGATTCCGGCTCATTATGAGCTTTCCCCATCTTGAGACTTTCAAGGAGACTGCGGAGAAGAGCAAACAAGGTGCTAAGGGCGTGAAAAATCATTTGTTGAACGGCGCAAAATAGGAAAATTCCAATGTTTAGTGGCGCATCCGTCCAAACTTCAATGGCTTGGAGTTCTGCTGCCCTAAGAGAATCAATAACTTACGTCCGGCTCAATTGAATCCCCAGTGGCGTTCCGCAGCAGGAAACAGGTGGGAGGGAATTGTTCACACCGACTTGAGCTGTCGGCCTTGGCTGAACGGGGTGTGCCGGGGCCTGACCCATAATCAAACGATGCTCCGGCAACAACGCGAGATTTTCTTCGGCTTCCTCCTTCTCTGTGTCCTCGTGCTCGGATTGATGGGCACCCAAGCCTTGCGGCGGGCGGACCAGGCGCTTTACGACGAACAGTCACGCTGGCTGCGTGCGCTGGCGCCAGGTGCCTTGCCACAGGATGTGGTGGTGATCGGCCTGGACGAGCTGGCCTACGAGTCCTTCCCCGAGCCCTACGCCCTCTGGCATCGTTATCTGGGCGAGCTCTTCACCGGCCTGGCCGCTGCCCGCCCAGCCGTGGTGGGGGTCGCGGCGCCGCTGCCGGTACGCTCCTACGACTTCCTGATCAAGGGGGTTGATGCGCCCCTGCTGGAAGGCGTGCGCAAGCTGCGGGCCACGACGCCCCTGGTGCTGGGCCAGCCCATGGGCCTGGAGCGGCATCTGCGGCCCATCGCCCCCGAATTGCTGCAGGCCGCCGGTGACCAGGCCTTGAGTTCGCTGGTCTTGTGCGAAGACCGCGACGGCATCGTGCGCCGCATCAACCAGCGCCGTTGTATTGATGAGGACCGCAACCCCTCGCTGGCAGACCTGATGGCCAAGGAGATGGGGCGTGAGAGCTCGGCCCGCGGCCTGATCGACTACACGGTCGGGGGACCGATCGAATACACCTCGCTGCAGACGGTGCTCGCCTGGCTGCGCCAGGGGCAGGCGGCGGAACTGGAAAAGCTGGTCCGGGGGCGGGTGGTGGTGGTGGCCAGTCTGCTGCCCAGCGAAACCCGTTATCGGTTGCCGGTTCCGCTGGCCGCCTGGGATCCAGAAAATCGAAGTGGCCCGGCCGCCCTGGTGCATGTGCAGGCCCTGCGTTCACTACTGGGGCGTGGTTGGGTCGATCCGGTGGAGACGACGCTGTCCTGGCCCCTGGCACTGGCCATGGCCTTGCTCTGGTTCGGTCGCAATGGCTGGACCAAGACCCTCGCACTGCTGGGTGTGGGCGTGGTGGTCACGGGAATTTCTGTGGTGGGCCTGTGGCGTGGCTGGTACCTGCCCCTGGGCAGCCTGCTGGGCGCGGCACTGCTCGCTTTCCTGGCTCGCCTGGCCTGGGAGTCCGTCCGGCATTACCGTGAAAAGCAGTTGCTGCGCACGGCCTTTGCCGGCCATGTCAGTCCGCAGGTGATGCGCGCCATTCTGCGCGGCAATCTGCAGCCCGAGACCACCGGCCAGCGTTGCCGGGTGACCATCCTTTTTGCCGATATCCGCGGGTTCACGGCGCGCAGCGAGCAGAGCTCGCCGGAGCATCTGATCGAGCTGCTCAACGCGTACTACGCAGAAATGGGTGCGGCCATCCACGGACGTGGCGGCGCCATTGATAAATTCATCGGTGATGGCCTCATGGCCACATTCGGTGTACCGCAACCGCTGGACGCGCCCGAGCGCAATGCGCTGGAGGCTGCCCAGGACATGCTGGTGCGCCTGAGCCGGCTCAACGGGGAACTGAAGGCCCAGGGCCATGCGCCTCTGGAGATCGGCATCGGCATCCATGTGGGTGAGGTGGTGGCGGGTTACGTCGGTACGCGGAGGCGGCGCGATTTCACGGTGATTGGCGACCCAGTCAACACGGCCTCGCAGCTGGAGTACATGAGCAAGACGCTGGGCTACCCCGTGATCTGTTCGCATGAGGTGGCCCAGGCCGTGGGCCAGACCGGTGGCCTGGTCGACCTGGGCGCGCAGGCCATCAAGGGCCACACGGACGTGCATGTCTGGGGCTGGAATCCGTCCTTGCGCCAGCGTGTGGAGGCAGAGGCTGCCGCATGAACGCGCTGGTGACCGGCCGCCTGTACGGCTATGCCCTCATGACCTGGCTGGCACTGACCCGCTGGTCGCGGCTGGGTGAGCCGCAACTGCGTTACCAGCTCTACCGGCAGATCCACGCGACCGGCATTGCCGCCTTGCCCGTGACGGGCGCGCTGGCCGCGCTGACGGGAGCGGCAGCCGTGACCCAGCTCACGGCCCTGGCCGGGCAGAACAGCGATCTCGCACAGTCCTGGCTGTTCTACGGCCTGTTCTTCGAACTGGCCCCGCTCCTGTCGGGGCTGGTGCTGGTGGCGCGCAGCAGCGCGGCCATGGCCTCGGAGCTGGCGGTCATGAACCAGCATGACGAATACCAGGCGCTGCGGCGCATGGGCATACCACCAGCGGACTATCTGCTGCTGCCCCGCATCCTGGCGCTGGCGCTGGGGCTGCCCGTGGTCACCATCTTCTTCCAGATCGTGGCCGTGGTCAGCGGCTGGCTCGCGGTGTCCCTGCTGCAGGGGCTGCCCCTGGCGCAGGTGACCGGGCACTTCCTGGAACTGGCGGACCCCTGGCTGACGCTGCTCAGTCTGCTCAAGAGCGCGGTCATGGGCTTGTTGATCGGCGTGATCGCCTGCCACCATGGCAGCAGTGCCGGGCGCTCCTCGCGCGATCTGTCGGGTATTTCGATCCATGCCGTGGGCAATGGCATGGTGGCCGTGTTCCTGGTGGACGTGATGGTGGCCTTGCTGGTGTACTGGATCAAACGATGAGCACGGTGTTGATGTCCTGGATCAAAGGCCGGCAAGCTGCCGTCATCTCCCTGGTGCGGCGGCTCGGCGCGCGTGCCTACCTGGCTTTCGCCCTGGTGTTCACCACGCTCATCGTGGCCGACCTGGGCCTGCTCAATATGGTGGCGGCTGCCGACACCAAGCTCTTCGACACGCTGATCTCGCACCGACTGCTCGTGCCCAAGCCCGATGCGGACATCGTCATCCTCGACATCGACGAGGCCAGCCTGGCCGGCATGGCCAAGGAGCACGGGCGCTGGCCCTGGCCGAATCGCGTCCTGGGTGGGATGGTGCGGGGGCTGGAAGCGCAGCAGCCGCGCGCCATCGTCTTCGACATCCTGTTCTCCGATCGGGATGTGCAGCGGCCCGACAGCGACGCGGCCTTCAACGCCGACATCGCCCGTTCGACCACGACCTTCTTTCCCATGCTGCGGCTGGACCCGCAGAATGACCGGCTAAGTCGCATTCCGGTGGGGGCGCTCCCGGGGGCACGGGCCTTGCAGCCGGACGCAGACGCGAACACGCCGATCGCCATCATCCTGCCCAAGGTGCCGGCGGCACTGGACAACGGACGCCTGGGCACGCACCAGGTGACACCCGATGCCGACGGCATCATCCGCCGTTACCCGACCTGGATCGAGCATGCGGGCTGGCGCATTCCCTCCATGCCGCAGCGCATTGCCGAGGAGTTTGCTTACCCCGGGGCTGATCAGCCCGAAACGCTGCTGAACTGGCGTGGCAAACCCTTCACCTACCCCTACGTCTCCTTTGTCGACGTCTACCGCGACCTGAAGGCTGAGAAGAAGCAACGACCGGCTGACGAGTTCAAGGGCAAGATCGTCATCATCGGCTCCACGGCGCCCAGCCTGTTCGACATCAAGGGCACGCCGATGGCGCACATCCATCCGGGTGTGGAGATCATGGCCACGGCCATCGACAACTTCAAGAACGGGGACTACCTGCGCGAGCGGCCCAAGTGGGTGATGAAGCTCGCGGCCCTGCTGCTGATCTGGGGCATGGCGATCGCCCTCTACCGGCAGACCCGCATCGAGGTGTTCGATACGGTGTTCGGCGCCCTGCAGGGCGGGCTGGTGGTGCTGGCTTTCGCCGTCGTCAACCTGACGGACTGGTACCTCGACGCCTCGGCGCCGTTGTCACTGGGGCTCTCGTACTTCGCGCTCTCGCGTGTCTACTACGGTTTGTCTAAGAACTGGCTGGCCAACAGCCGCGTGCAGGACATGGAGCGCCAGGCCCAGGGCCAGCGCCTGCTGGCGGTGCTGGCCTTGCGCCTGGAGGGCGCCACGGCATCGCAGCGCCGCCGCCTCAAGGGGGACCTCGACCATCTGGTGGCACGCTCGCGGCATGAAGCGGGGCGCATCGTTGACCTGATCGAGGACCCGGGTTTCGTGCAGAAGGTTTTTTCGGATGTGATGCTGGTCTACTGGCTGCTCGAGGACCCTGCTGACAACTGGCAGGAAGATGCTGTGATGATCGAGCAAGGCCTGATGCTCACGCGCGCTCAAGACGTGGCCGGAGGCCACTTGCGTTTCGCGCGCCGGCATGCGCTGATTCGTTGGGAAACGACAAACGGATGGACAGCTTCTGCCTTTGCCACTATTCTGGCTGCGATGAACGACACCGTCAGCGTGGCCGCTTCACCTTCCACTGATCAGGAAAACCACAGATGAAATTCGCGAAGCAATTTGCCTGGGGGCTGGCTGCAGTGGCCATGGCCTCGATCACCACACTGGGTCATGCCGCTGATCCGGCCACCGACAAGAAGGCCGGGTCCAAGCCGCTGGGCGGCGCTGCACTGCTGCAGCTTGACGATGGACGCAGCGGTAAGGGCAACCTGATCGCCACCACCGGCATCCGCGGTTTCAGCAAGCCGCCGGCGGTGGCTGCGCACGCGCTGATCATGACCATCGGTGACTACCAGGGCAACATTCCCAAACTCAAGGGCGTGCCTTTTGACACCGCGACGGCCACGGAGATTGCGCGGCGCATGGGTGTGCCGCCGGCCAATATCCGCGCGCTGAGTGACGGGCAGCTCACGCTCGAAGGGATGCGCAAGGCCTTCGATGAGCTCGAAAGCAAATTGGGCGGCGACGACCAGGTATTCATCTACTACTCGGGCCACGGCGGACGCCAGCTGGTGCAGGAGGAGGGCGTCGAGCGCTGCGCCGAGTCCCTGATCACCGTCGAGGGGCAGCCCTTCACTGATGCCGAGATGGAAGACCGGCTCAAGCGCCTGTCGGCCAAGTCGCAGAAAACCATCGTTTTCCTCGATGCCTGTCATTCCGGCGGCGTGACCACACGCTCTGTCGGCAACGCGCCTTTCGCCCCCAAGTCCTATACCGCCGGGCAGAGTTGCGTCAAACCCACCAATATGCTGACACGCAGCATCAACGCGCCCAAGCCTGCGGGCAGTGGTGGCGCCAACTTCGTGCATATTGCCGCGGCCCGCGACAGCGAGGTCTCGCTGGACCAGCCCGGTCGCGGTGGCGTGGCCTCCCAGGCCTGGCTGGCCTGCCTGGCCGGCGCCGCAAAGGACACGGATGGCAGCGGTGGCCTGTCGGCCGGCGAGATCCAGGCCTGCGCGCAGGACCGCATCAACGACAAGCTCAAGAATGTGCAGGGTTTCCTGCCGCACCATGTGTCGGTGAACGGCAATCCCTCCATGGTGCTCAGTTATGCCGCCAAGGACACCGGGGTGGCCGCGCCGGCACCGGCACTTGCACCTGCGCCGGCTGCCGTGCCGGTGCCGCTGGCCAACGTCGGGGTGGTGGCGGCACCTGCCCCGGTCGCTGCGCCGGTTTCCGCTCCAGCGGCACCGGTGGCCAAGCCTTCGACGCTGGCCGCGCTGCAGGACATCTACAACAGCCGTGACGATCGACGCCTCGTGACGCTGACAGCGGCCAAGCCGGCCCTGAAGATCGGTGTCGACACCGTAGATTTCACGCTGACCTCGCGCGAGGGGGGTTACGTCTACCTGGTCATGGTGGGCTCCGACGGCGAGACCTTCGACCTGCTGTTTCCCAACCAGATCGATCGCAACAACATGATCGAGCCGGGCGGCACCATGCGCCTGCCGCGCCCGGCCTGGCAGCTGTCGGCCGAGGGCCCACCCGGCAAGAACACCCTGCTCGCCATCGTGACCGACAACCCGCGTGATTTCAGTTCGGCCGGGCTCAAGCCCGCAGGGCCGTTCTCGGTGGTGGATGCGGTGGCGGCCAAAGACATCCAGCTGGTCACCGTGGGGGCCGCCCGGCCGGCCGATGCAGAATGCGCCAACCCGGCCAGCACGCGCAATCTGTCGATCAAGAAGCGCTGTTCCACCGGCTACGCTGCTGCTCTGCTGACCATCGAAGAGGTGCGCTGACCGTGCGCTGGGAGGCCGTACGCGAGCAGCGTCAGCTGCGCCTGTGTCATGGAGGCGAGGCCGTGCTGAGCCTGCCTCTGGATCAGGGCGGGCGTTACCGTCTGGTGGCGCCAGATGTTCCCGGCATCGATGCCATCCTGGCCGCGCTGGAGTCCGTGCCCGGCGTGGCGGTGTTGCCGGCCGACGGCGGTCTGCTCGGGGCCATGACGGTGTCGGCCAATCTGTCGCTGGCGCTGAGCTACGGCGTGGAGGTGGATGCCCAGGCCCGACGCGACTGGGACCACACCCTGCGGCTTGCGTTCAAGCTCTGCGGCATCAGTGAAGAGCGGCAGCGCACCGTGGCCCGTGAGCAGCCCATGCGCATGGAGCGCCAGGAGCGCTGGCTGGCCGGTTTCATGCTGCAGCTGATGCGCCCGCCCGAGTTGCTGGTCTTCGACCGCGCCTTTACCGGTCTCTCGCGGCGCCAGGCCGACACGGTGATTGCACTGGCGTCGGTCTATCATGAATTCCATCCCTTCCGTCCCACGCTGTTCGTCGATCTCGACGCGCACGGTCTGCCGGAGTTGCCGCAGTGCCGCGGTACGGTAGAACTGGGGGCCGAGTCCACCGAGGTCCAGACATGTCCTTGCTGATTGAACAGGACAGCGAAGTCGCCCTGTTGCACCGGGGTACGCGGCGTTTCCTGCTGACGGGCCTGCTCGTCACGCTGCTCATCATTGCGGCCATCTTCGTGCGCCAGGGCCTGCTGCGCCAGACGGCCGTGCTCACCTTCGTGACCGAATCGGCCCAGGACATCAACAAGGGCCAGGCGGTCAAGATTGCCGGCTTCAAGGTCGGCGCGGTGGACACCGTGACACTGCGGCCCGATGGCCAGGTGGAGGTGGAACTGGAGATCGATGCCGATTCGATGCGCTTTGTCACGCGTGACGCCGTCATCGAACTGCGCAAGGAAGGTCTGGTCGGCTCAGCCGTGCTGGAAATCATGCCGGGGGCGGACCGCACGCGGCTGGCCGCCAATGGCGCCAAGCTGGCCTTCACGCGCGCCGACGGCCTGACCGCCATGGCCAACAGCCTGCGCGACAAGATCCTGCCCATCCTGGGTGACATCAAGGTCATCACCGGCACGCTGGCCGACTCGCGCCAGGGGCTGCCGGCGACGCTGGGTCAGGTGCGTGAAGCCACGGCCTCGCTCAATACCCTGCTCAAGACGGGCAACCAGCAGCTCGGCGACGTGGGGCAGGCCGCCACACGCGCTGTGGGCAAGGCCGAAGCCGGCCTGGTGCAGCTGGACAAGACGCTTTCCACTGTCAACAACCGCCTGCCGGGTCTGCTGGACAAGGCGCAGGGCATCGTCGAGCACATCGAGAAGATCACCGCGGAGGCCGAGAGCACGGTGCCCCCGCTGCTCCAGGATGGCCGGGCGGTAGCGGGCGACGTGCGCGAGATCCTGACCGGGGCCAAGACGGCCTGGCCGATCAAGAACCTGGTGGAGGCACCGGCTTCCTCCTCACTCAAGGCGGACAGTGACCCGCGTGCGGAGGGCAGCCGTGCACCGCGCTGAACCGTGGCGCTACGCCGCGCTGTTGGCCGTTGCGCTGTTGGCGGCTTGTGGCGCTTCCCCCAAGCCGCCGCCCGAGCCGAGGCTGCGGGTGCAGGCGCAGGAGCTGGAGAGCAGCGGTGCACGACGCTATGCACAAGGCGACTACAGCGCGGCTGCCAGGCATTTTGCCGAGGCAGCCCGGCTGCGCAGCAGTTTTGACGATGCCGCTGCCGCTTCGCGCAACCGGCTGCAGCAGGCCCAGGCCGAGCTGGCGCTGGGGCAGACACAGCAGGCGCTGGACCACGCCAGCCAGGTCACGGAAGCCCCGCTGCAGGTGCAGGCGCTGCTCCTGCAGGTGCAGGCCTTGTTGACGCTGGAGCGTGGCGAGACGGCCCAGACCCGGTTGGCGCGTCTGACGGCTTTGTGCGAGGCGCGTTGCGCCGAGCGTGGCCGGGTACAACTGCTGCAGGCACGCACGGCCTGGGCGCAAGGCCATGCCGCGCAGACAGCGACGCAGGCCGAGGCGGCCCTGCCGCTGCTGCGCGAGCAATCCGAGGAACGCGAAGTGGCCAACGCCTGGCGGCTGCTTGCCGCCGCACGATTGGCGCAGGGTGAAGGCGCTGCCGCATTGCAGGCCGCACAGGCGGCGCTGGGCATCGACCGCCAGCTGGCGGTGCCGGAGAAGATCGCCCGCGACTGGCTGCTGATTGGCGACATCCAGCGCCGTGTGGCCGGTTCCGAAGCACGTATGGCCTACCAGCGCGCGCTTGCCGTGGCGCAAGCGGCCGGATTAAAAGAACTCGCCCAGCTTGCTGATCAGTCCATCAAGGAGACCTCACGATGAAAAAAAATGCCAGCCGCCTTCTGGTCGGTCTGCTCATGTGCTCGTTGCTGATACCTGCACGCGCGCAGACGCCCTCTGCGGCACCCAGTGCGCCGGCCGCGCCTGACGCAGGCAACTCGGAAGAGGTGCAGCCCAAGTTTTTCATCTGGGGTCTGCTGCTGAACATTGCCGTGAAGTTCGCCATGTCGGCGTTCACAGAGTGGCGCCAGAGCAAGCTGACCAATGATCTGTCGAACCCGATCAACTACAAGCAGTTGCTGTTCAATTCGGCCAAGTCCGGTTTTGTCTCGACCGTCGGTGGTGGCATCACCGGGCTCTTCGGCTTCAAGTCGGTGGGCGCCGAGGAAAACACCGTGGCCGATTTGCCGACCAAGCCCATACAGGTCGAGAACGGTCAACCCAACTACCAGGGTGCGCACGTGGCCATCGTCGCCTTTGACAGGGCCGGCGCCGTCACGGGGCTGCGGCCTGTGACTGCGGGTTTCCGTAGCGGAGACCGCATCAAGATCAAGCTGCTGCCGACTTTCGATGCGCTGATGGTCATCGAGAACATCAACCCCCAGGGTGTGCGCAAGCAGATCTATCCGCCCAGCGCCAGTGAGGCGGTGGCGCTGAAGGCCGGTGTCGAAGTGCTGGCGCCGCTGGGAGCGGACCAGTTCTTCGAGTTTGCCGGTGTGACGGGCGACGAGCAGCTGGTCATCACCCTGCGCGATCCTCGTGCTTCAGGTGCTGCCGAGTCCAAGGCGGAAGTCAGCCGCAAGGATGAGAACAACGGTTCCAGCTTCGTGCAGGAGACGCTGCCGGGTACCTATCCTGTCATTGCACAGTCACTCAAGTTGCGACACGAGCGCTGAAGAGACGAGACGCCAAAAAAGACAAACCCCGCAGCTGCGGGGTTTGTTCTTTGGGCAAGGGGGTAGTCAACGCCCCGGATCGCCATATAGCGCATAAGGCGCCCAGAAGGCCGGATGCGCATAAGCCATCACGGCACGTCCCTGCCCATCGATGGCCACATCCGTATCGATCAGATCGAGCATCGCGCGGTTGAGCGCCTGCGCCCGCGTCAGCTGCGCGTCCTTGGCATAACGCTCGAACAGATGCGTCACCAGCTCGCGGGCCGACACCGTCTCCACCGGCCAGTGCGTGGCCAAGACTGAG
>JAXMMJ010000102.1:0-40558 GCA_034366585.1 Hylemonella sp. | reverse complement strand
TGGAAACAGCGGCGGCACACCTGGCGGCGCAGGCCCACGCACTGGACTTGCTGGCCGAGGAGCTGCGCCTGGCGCAGAACGCGCTCAATGAGATCACGGGCGAGTTCACCTCGGATGACCTGCTGGGGGTCATCTTTTCCCGTTTTTGTATCGGCAAATAACGCCCCGGGAGACCACTCGGGCTTGTTGCACCGCCGTTGTCAAGGCGGCGAAATGGGCGTACCGTGCGATCAGCACGGCTGTATCGTGAGGCCGCGGCAGGAAACAATTTCTTACGCGAGCCGGGCAAGCACGCTCCGCCATTTAGGAAGAAAATACGGGTTGCAGGCTGATCGCCTGCTCCCTGTTGTGCAAGTAGCGCCATCGGAATGAAAAATGGGACGACTGGACAACTTCTTCTCGAAAAAATCCACGGCCAAGCCGGCGCCTGAGCAGGACGCGGGCCCAACCAACTTGCCGCCGGACGATGAACAGGCCCTGGACCGCAAGACCCAGAGGCTGGAGCGCCGCGAGTTGCTCTATGCCGTGGTGCGCGAGTCCATGGCGCGTGTGGGCATGCTGTCCTCGAGCTACAAATACAAGGTGCTGTCCCTCGATTCACGTGGCAGCCAGTACCTGATCATGATGGACCTGCCCCAGGCGATGGCCCAGCACATCGGCCAGCTGGCGGAAATCGAGGAGATCGTCACCCAGAACGCCCGCTCGCGCCACAAGATCGATGTGACCGCGGTCTACTGGCGTATCAACGAGCTGTCCAAGACCTCGACGGCCGTCCTGCGCAAGCCGCGTCCGGAAGTCGAACTGGGCGTCGTGTCTCCTGCGATCGGTGAAGCACCGCAAGCGCCTCTGGTGCCCGGAGATCGCAAGCGTCGCTTCGAACCCATCCGCCCCGACGAAGTCAATGCCTTCAAGCAGGCGCTGGCCACGGGCCACAAGCCCAAGCCCGACAGCTCGGCCAGACCTGTGCCGGCAGATTTTGCCCCGACCGAGTTTCCACCGACCGAATTCGAGGAAACCCGCATGGATGAGGGCGTCGAGCGGCTGCCCTTGAGTCGTACCCAGTACGGTGATCTGATCTAAGCCCGGCCAGCGGACGCTGCCAGCACCTTTCCCTTCAGGTCCCCGCGAAGTCGAGCAGCGTGAAGAGGGGCAAGCCGGCCTCGCGCAGTCGGGCCGATCCACCAAGCTCCGGCAGGTCGACGATGGCGGCCCCCTCCATCACCTGGGCGCCCAACTTTTCCAGTAGCTTCTTGCCGGCCATCATGGTGCCGCCGGTAGCGATCAGGTCATCGACCAGCAGCACCCGGTCACCTGGCTTGACGGCATCGGTGTGCAGTTCCACCGTGGCACTGCCGTACTCCAGCTCGTAGGTCTCCTCCACGGTCGTGAAGGGCAGCTTGCCCTTCTTGCGGATGGGCACGAAACCTACGGCGAGCTCATAGGCGATCACCGAGCCCAGAATGAAGCCGCGCGCATCGAGCCCGGCCACCACGTCCGGGCGCATCCCGGGATCCATGTAGCGGTGCACGAAAGCGTCAACCATGACGCGGAACACCTTGGGGTTCTGCAGCAGCGGCGTGATGTCGCGAAACTGCACACCCGGTGAGGGCCAGTTCGGCACCGTGCGGATATGGCGTCTCAGATACTCGTTGATGTAGTGGTCCTGCATGGTCGGTCCGATGCGTTGCGGGTCAAGCTGGCGGCGGTCAGCCGCGCAGCAGTTTCTCTTCGGCCAGCGCCAGGGCCTCGGCCTGGCCGGAAAGCACCAGCGTATCTCCGTCCTCCAGCGCCAGACCGGCATCGGGTGAGAGGCTCTTGCCGTTGCGGCGGCGCAGGCTGAGTATGCGGGTGTCGGCCAGGCGCGGCAAGAGCGCGCCCAGGGACTGGCCCAGCGCATGGGCACCCGCGGGCAGGGTCAGGCTGTGCAGACGCTCCTGCGCGCCAGCGTCGTCCGTGTTGTCGTCCGCTCCGTGGAAATAACCGCGCAGCAGGTTGTAACGGGCGTCGCGCTGGTCCTGCACCAGACGGATCACCCGGCGCATGGGCACGCCCACCAGGGCGAGGGCGTGACTGGCCAGCATCAGCGAGCCTTCGATCGACTCCGGCACCACTTCCGTGGCCCCCGCGGCACGCAGTCGGTCCAGCGCAAAGTCGTCCTGGGTGCGCACGATCACCGGGACGTGTGGGGCATGCGCACGCACATTGGCCAGCACCTTGAGGGCGCCCGGAACATCCAGGTAGGTGATGACGACCGCACTCGCTCGGCCCAGGCCGGCGGCCATCAGGGCTTGCAGGCGTGCGGCGTCACCATAGGCGACGCTGTTACCAGCAGCCGTCGCCTGGCGTACCCGATCGGGGTCCAGGTCCAGCGCCATATAGGGAATCTTCTCGCCCTCCAGCATGCGCGCCAGGTTCTGGCCGCAGCGCCCATAGCCGCAGATGATGACGTGGCCGCTGGTGCCGATGGCCTGGCGCGCGATGCTGGTCATCTGCAGCGACTGCTGCAGCCATTCGCTGGCGACCAGCCGCAAGACCAGCCGGTTGCTGTACATGATGATGAAAGGCGTGGCCAGCATGGACAACACCATGGAGGCCAGGATAGGGTTGAGCATGGTGGCCTCGATCAGGCCCTGCTCGTGCGTCAGCGTAAGGAGCACGAAACCGAATTCCCCGGCCTGTGTCAGATACAGGCCGGTGCGCAGGGCCACGCCCATGGTGGCACCCAAGGCGCGTGTGAGGGCGGTGATCAGCACCAGCTTGAGCAGCAGGGACGACGCCATGAGCATCAGCACCAGGGGCCAGCGCTGCCAGACGATGCTCCAGTCCAGCATCATGCCGATGGTGATGAAGAACAGGCCGAGCAGCACGTCGTGAAAGGGGCGGATGTCGGTTTCCACCTGGTGCTTGAATTCGGTCTCCGAGATCAGCATGCCGGCCACAAAAGCCCCCAGCGCCAGGCTCAGGCCGGCCAGCTCGGTCAGCCAGGCCAGGCCCAAAGTGATCAGCAGCAGATTGAGCATGAACAGCTCGTTGCTCTTGTGGCGTGCCACCTGGGTGAGCCAGCGGCGCATCAGGCGCTGACCGCCCAGCAGCAGCAGCGACAACAACACCACGGCCTTGAGCAGGGCCAGGCCCAGCGAGCCCAGCAGTTCGTGCGCCGGGCTGCCCAGAGCCGGGATCAGCACCAGCAGCGGCACTACCGCCAGGTCCTGGAACAGCAGGATGCCCATGACGCGCTTGCCGTGCTCGGACTCCAGCTCCAGCCGGTCGGCCATGAGCTTGACCACGATGGCCGTGCTGCTCATGGCCATGACACCCGACAACGCCAGCGCAGCCTGCCAGCTGATGGACCACTGATCCGGCAGCAACAGGGTCAGCCCATAGGCACCTGCCATGGTCAACAGCATGGTGAACAGCACCTGCAGCAGGCCCAGACCGAACACGTGGCGGCGCATGGCGCGCAGGCGCGGCAGGTTGAATTCGAGCCCGATGGCGAACATCAGGAACACGACGCCGAATTCGGCAAGGTGGCGCACACCCGACGAGTTCTGCGCCAGCGCCAGCGCATTGGGCCCGATCAACACGCCCACGACCAGGTAACCGAGCATGGGCGGGAGCTTGAGGCTGCGGAAAACGACGACGCCCAGCACCGCTGCCAGCAGGTAGATCAAGGTCAATTCAAGCCCGGTCATACCCGGATACTAGCAAGACGACAGGCCCCGATAGAATCGATGCATGAGCGACAGCAAGCAGGAACCAGCGACCCTGGATGCAGGCCGGGTCATCCGCCTTGCGCATGAGACCCTCGAGATCGAAGCCGCAGCCGTGCTGGGCCTGCGTCAGCACATCGGCGAGTCTTTCACCCAAGCCGTGGCCCTGATGCTCAAGGTGCCGGGGCGGGTGGTCGTGATGGGCATGGGCAAGAGCGGGCACATCGGTCGCAAGATGGCCGCCACCCTTGCCTCTACCGGCACACCGGCCATGTTCGTCCATCCGGCCGAGGCCAGCCATGGCGACCTGGGCATGATCACGGCAGCCGATCTGCTGCTGGCGATTTCGAACAGCGGCGAGTCCGAAGAGCTGACCGCCATCCTGCCGGTACTCAAGCGCCAGGGCGTGCCCCTGATCGCCATGACCGGCAATCCCGCGTCCACCCTGGGCCTGCATGCCGATCTGGTGCTGGACACGGCTGTCGAGAAGGAAGCCTGTCCCTTGAACCTCGCACCCACGGCTAGCACCACGGCCCAACTCGCCCTGGGGGACGCCCTGGCGGTGGCCCTGCTGGATGCCCGCGGCTTCAAGGCCGAGGACTTTGCCCGCTCCCACCCCGGCGGCTCGCTGGGGCGCAAGCTGCTCACCCATGTGAGCGACGTGATGCGCCAGGGTGAGGCGGTTCCGAAGGTCAGCCCGGAGGCCGGATTCAGCGCCATCATGCGCGAGATGAGTGCCAAGGGTCTCGGAGCCACGGCCATCGTCGACGCGCAGGACCGCGTGCTCGGCATCTTCACCGACGGTGACCTGCGGCGCCTGCTGGAAAAAGGTGTGGACATGCGTACGGGCACTGCGCAGCAGTTCATGCATCCCAACCCGGTCACCATCGGGCACGACGCATTGGCCGTGGAGGCCGCCGAGATGATGGAGCAGCGGCGTATCACCAGCGTGCTGGTGGTGGATGGCGAAGGGCGGCTGTGCGGCGCCTTGAACAGCAACGATCTGATGCGCTCGAAGGTCATATGAATCCCGTGCGCCCTGCACTGAGTTTTCCGCCGGAACTGCTGCTGCGCGCGCAGGGCATCCGCGTGGCTTTTTTCGATGTCGATGGCGTCCTGACCGACGGCGGCCTCTACATCGGCGAGACGGGTGAAAGTCTCAAACGGTTCAACACCCTGGATGGCCATGGCCTCAAGCTCTTGCAGCGTGCCGGCATCACGCCGGCAGTGATCACCGGCCGCGACAGCGCGGCCCTGCGTGTGCGCCTGCAGGCGCTGGGCATCCGTCATGTGCACTACGGCACCGAGGACAAGCGGCCGGCGGCCGAAGAGACGCTACAGGCCCTGGGCCTGGATTGGTCTCAGGCGGCAGCCATCGGTGACGATTGGCCGGATCTGCCCGTCATGCAGCGTTGTGCTTTCGCTTGTGCGCCGGCCAATGCGCATGCCGAGGCGCTGGCACGCGCCCACCATGTGACGAAGGCCGCAGGCGGCGCCGGCGCCGCCCGCGAGTTCTGCGATCTGCTGCTGGTGGCCAGCGGCCGTTATGTCGACCTGTTGCAGGAGTTCCTGCCGTGATCCGGGTCCTGCGTCTGGCCTGGGATCGCCTGTCGATCTACCTGCCGCTCATGCTCATGGGCCTGCTGGCGCTGGGGACCTACTGGCTGGTGCGCAGCACGCCCTTGCTGGAGCCCGGGGCGTCGGAACAGCCGCAGCGCAGGGACCCGGATTACCTGATGGAGCGCTTCTCGATCAAGACCTTCGACAGCGAAGGGCGCCTCAAGAGCGAGGTCTACGGTGAACAGGCCCGACACTATCCGCACACCGACCTGCTGGAAATCGACCAGGTGCGTATCCGCAGTTTCAACAGCCGCGGCCACCTGACGCTGGCCACGGCAAAACGCGCACTGGCCAACAACGATGCCAGCGAGGTTCAGCTCATGGGGGATGCCCAGGTCGTGCGCGAAGCCACCGTGGACCGCAGCGGTGCCACGCTACCGCGCGTGAGCTTCAATGGCGAGTTCCTGCATGCCTTCCTGGAAGACGAACGCATCAAGTCGCACAAACCCGTGGCACTGATGCGGGGCAACGACCGCATCACCGCCGAGAGCATGGACTACAGCAACTTCGACCAGGTCGTGGAACTGCGGGGTCGCGTGCGCGGCACGCTGCAGCCGCCGCAGGACCGCTGAGCTGCGCCGGGTCTATGCGCAAGCTGGTCTTCATCACGGGCGCGTCCAGCGGCATCGGCCAGGCCCTGGCCCTGTGCTGCTACCAGGCCGGTTATGACTTGGCCCTGGTGGCCCGCCGCGCGCATGAGATGCAGCAATGGGCCGACACGCACCAGCTCGAAGCGCGGCGTTATCGCCTGTACGTCGCCGATGTGGCGGACATCCAGAGCATCGTCGCCGCAGGACAGGCTTGCCTGACGCAGCAAGGCCTGCCCGACGTGGTGGTGGCCAATGCAGGCATCAGCATCGGCATGGACACGGCCGAACGCGAAGACCTCGCAGTCATGGCGCGTACCTTTGCGGTCAACAACACGGGCCTGGCGGCGACTTTCCATCCCTTCGTCGAGCCCATGCGCCAGCGTGGCACAGGGCGCCTGGTGGGCATCGCCAGCGTGGCCGGTATCCGCGGCCTGCCCGGCCATGGTGCGTACTGTGCCAGCAAGGCCGCCGTGATCAGCTATTGCGAGAGCCTGCGCGGTGAGCTGCGTAGCAGCGGTGTACGCGTGGTCACGCTGAGTCCGGGTTATATCGACACCCCGCTGACGCGCGAGAACCGCTACGCCATGCCTTTTCTGATGTCAGCGCCCGCCTTTGCCGAGCGTGCCTTGCGCGCGATCGAGGCCGGGGTGAGCTACCGCGTCATTCCCTGGCAGATGGGCCTGGCGGCGCGCTTGCTGCGCCTGTTGCCCAATGCCTTGTTTGACCGCCTGCTGGCCGGTCGGCCGCGCAAGCATCGCGCGCCACCTCCGTGACGGGACCGGGCTGGCACGCGCGGTTCCGCGGTGGCTGACAAACGTTGAAGCCGACAACCCAAAAACACAAAAGGCCCCAGACGGGGCCTTTCGTTTGCAAAGCACGCAGGCTCAATAACCGCGACGACCGCCGCCACCGCCTCGTGGGTTGCCGTAGGGGCTGCGGAAACCGCCCTCGCCACCGCCTTCACCACCACCATACCCACCGCCGCCTTCGCGACGACCGCCGCCGCCACCACCACCGTAGCCCCCTCCACCACCACCGCCTCCGTAACCGCCTGTGCGCGGGGGGCGTGGCTCCATGGGGCGGGCTTCGTTGACCACGATGCTGCGGCCACCCAGGGGCTGGCCGTTCATGCCGTTGATGGCAGCTTGTGCCTCGGCATCGCTGCTCATTTCGACGAAACCGAAACCCTTGGAACGGCCGGTGTCACGCTCCATCATGACCTTGGCGCTGCTGACGGCACCGAACTGGCTGAAAGCCTGTTCCAGGTCGTTGTCGCGGATGGAATAGGCAAGATTGCCCACGTAGAGTTTGTTGCCCATGCTGGGACTCCTGAGTCAAAGCTAAAACAAGCGATGGGGCCCCGGAAACGCAATCCATTCGTGTCGATGATGCGAATTCAGCAGATCACCGCAATCCTGTGACAGGCCTCCCAGCCGCCACTTTTTAATTATTGACACAGAAATCCGGTTCCGACAAGGTGCTCCGGCCTAGTAAAAACCATGAAAAAAGGGCCCGAAGGCCCTTTTTGGTCAGCGTGGAACAGGATCAGTAGCTGCTACGGCCACCGCCGTAACCACCGCCACCGCCTTCACGACGGCCACCGCCACCACCGCCGCCGTAACCACCACCGCCACCGCCGCCGTAGCCGCCACCGCCGCCGCCGCCGTAGCCGCCACCACCACCACCGCCGTAACCACCACCACCGCCACCGCTACGGGGCGGGCGGGCTTCCATCGGACGGGCTTCGTTGACCACCAGGGCGCGACCGCCCTGTTGCTGGCCGTGCAAGGCGGCAATGGCAGCTTGTGCTTCAGCATCGCTGCCCATTTCGACGAAACCGAAACCCTTGGAACGGCCGGTGTCGCGCTCCATCATGACCTTGGCGCTGCTGACGCTACCGAAAGCGGAAAAAGCGCGTTGCAGGTCTTCGTCACGGAAGGAATAAGGCAAGTTGCCTACGTAAAGTTTGTTGCCCATGAAGGGACTCCTCAAAAAGACTCAGGTAAGGCGATGGAGTCAGATAGCCGCGAGCAACAAAGCACTGAAGACTTGAAGAAGACGCAAAACCGACGAATCACCGCAATTTAGTACCACCGATTTACAGAAGTACGGGCTCATTATGCGTTATCCCGCTGAAATATCCAGCCATCGGATACCCGTAGGCCCTGGATCTGTAAGAAAGAGGGGCCTGGAAACGACAAAACCAGTCTTATCCGGAGCAAAACCATGTACAGGATTGCAAACCTCGCCCTGGTCGGGCTGTTGACACTGTCTGCCGTGCCCGGGGCCCAGGCGCAAACGCAGCCGCAGGCGGCCCGGGCCCTTGCGCCAGCCACAACAGCCCAGCCCAGGGTGATCGGCCAGACCTTCGAGGGCCGGCCTTTTGACCTGGCCGGGCTGCGGGGCAAGGTCGTCCTGGTGGTGTTCTGGTCCACCACCTGTGCCGTCTGCCGCGACAAGATGGGCGAACTGCGCGCCAATTACGAAGGCTGGCGCGGCCAGCCCTTCGAGATGGTCCTGGTCAACCAGGACCGGCGCTTGCAGGACGTGCAAGCCTACGAGCAGATCCTTGCCCTGACGGTACCGCGCGCGCAACGTTTTCCACAACTCTGGAGCGGCCAGCCGGGTTATGTCGACAGTTTTGGCGCGCAAGCGGTGTTGCCGGCCACCTACATCATCAACAAGAGCGGAGCCGTGGAAAAGGCCTACGCGGGGCGCATTCCGCCCGAGGCCTGGGATGACATTGCCGATCTGCTGTAAGAAAAGCGGCGCCGGTCCCGACTCAATCTGTAGCCGGGCGATGGTCGCGCGGCCTTATTCACCAGGAGTTTTTCCATGAACCAACGTGCCATCGTTGCCGCCGCTGCGGCCACCCTCCTCACCACCCTGTTCGTGGCCACCCCGGCCATGGCCCAGAGCAAGGAAAAATGCTACGGCATCGCCAAGGCCGGGCAGAACGACTGCGCCAGCCTCGCGGGCACCCATTCCTGCGCCGGCCAGGCCAAGCTGGACAACGACAAGGGCTCCTGGAAGTACGTGACCAAGGGCACCTGCAAGCAGATGATGGGCATGACCGCTGACGAAGCCAAGATGGCTGCCGGCAAGAAAGGCTGACCCGGCCATGACGGTACGCCAGCCCGTGTCTGCGGCCCCCGGTCCGTGCGAAGCCGCCGGCGTGGGCATAGGCTGGCGGCATCCGCACTACGGCGACTTGCTGGAAACCCTGCCATCCCTGGCCTTTGTCGAGGTTCATTCGGAGAACTTCTTTGGTGCCGGCGGCGCGGCGTTGGCCGTGCTGGAGCAGGGGCGTGCCCATTACCCGGTCAGCTTGCATGGGGTCGGGCTGGGACTGGGTTCGGTGGCCGGCGTGGATCTGCAGCATCTGGAACGGCTGGCGACGCTGGTGGAGCGTATCGAACCCTGCCTCGTCAGCGACCACGCCTGTTTCACGCACGGCCTGCTGCTGGGCCAGGCCACAACGGTCCATACCGGCGACCTGCTGCCCCTGCCCTTCAGCCGCGCCGCGCTCGATGTGCTGTGTCGAAACGTGCAGGTCGTGCAGGACCGCCTGCGGCGGCCGCTGCTGGTGGAAAACCTTTCCGCCTATGTCCAGTGTCCGGGCAACGAGATGACGGAGGTCGAGTTCCTGCACGAACTGGCGCGCCGCAGCGGTTGCCGTCTGCTGCTGGACATCAACAACCTGTGTGTGAATGCGCGCAATGCCGCCTTGCGCGGCGAGTTGCCGGACCCGCAAGCCGCCGTGCGCCTCACTCTGGACATGCTGGATCCGACACTGGTCGGAGAGATCCACCTGGCCGGTCACACCGATGTACATGACGGCGGTGTGCATCTGGTCATCGACGATCACGGCCAGCGGGTCTGCGACGAAGTCTGGGCGCTGTATGCCTACGCCTGCGAACAGCTGGGGGCGATCCCGACCTTGATCGAGTGGGATACCGGGTTGCCGCCGCTGGCCGTCCTGCTGGATGAGGCCGCGCGCGCGGCGGCAGTGGTCGACCGGGTGCTGCAAACCGCATGAGTGCCCATACCGCACCCGCAGACACCGCGCTCGCAGGCTGGCAGCAGTCCCTGCTGGCCGCCCTGTGGGCGCCAACCCACGACGAAGCCCTGGACCAGTTGGCCGCGCCAGGCGTGGCGCATCGTCACTTCATGTGGCGGGGCATCGCGGCCTATCGCAGCCATGCTGCCGCCCAGGCCGTGCGCTCGCTGGGCGCTGCTTATCCCGTGGTGGAGCAACTGGTCGGGCCAGAAAATTTCGAGGCGCTATCGCGCCTGTTATGGCGTGAGCGACCGCCGCAGAGCGGTGATCTGGCGCAATGGGGTGCGGCCCTGGCGACGCAGATCGAAGACCTGCCCGAACTGGTGGCGGACCTGCCCTTCCTGGCCGATGTGGCGCGGGTCGAATGGGCCCTGCACAGTATGGCCACGCTGGGCGATGCCCAGCCAGAACCGGCCAGCTACGCGTTGCTGGCGCACGAGGATCCGGCCAAGCTGTGGCTCGATCTCGCCCCCGGTACGGCCTGTTTCAGCAGTGCCTGGCCGGTGGTGACGCTGATCGAGGCGCAGCGCAGCGCGTCGTCCCGGCCGGCCCCCAGCGGCGAAACTGCGCGGGTCTGGCGCAGCGGCTGGCGGCCCCGGCTGTGCAAGGCGCAGCCGGGTGAGCCGGCGTTCCTGCGGGCTGTGCAAGAGGGAAAGAGTCTGGGCGCGGCGCTGGGATCTGCACCAGGCTTCGATGTCAGCGCCTGGCTGGCGCCCGCCGTGCAAGAGGGTCTGTTGCTGCGGGTCGTGCTCAACCCGGCGTGTCATGCCTGAAGACCGTGAAAAAAGTACGAGGAGCGTTACACCATGCCAAGAACCAATACCCATTCGCTGCCGCTGTTCCTGTGGACCCGGCTGAGCCAGGGCTTGCAAGCCCTGCAGCCGGCCGCGGCCCTGCTGGCGCGTCTGTATGTGGCGCAGGTCTTTTTCCTGTCCGGCCTCACCAAGCTGCGCGACTGGGAGATCACGGTGGCCTTGTTCACCGACGAGTACCAGGTGCCATGGCTGTCGCCCGCGCTGGCCGCCTGGCTGGGCACGGCAGGCGAGCTGCTGCTGCCGCTCATCCTGGTGCTCGGTCTGGGTGCCCGCTTCGCAGCCCTGGGCCTGAGTGTGGTGAATGCCGTGGCCGTGATCAGCCTGGCCGAGATCGCACCGGCCGCGCTGCAGCAGCACATTCTTTGGGCTGTGCTGCTGGCAGGGCTGGCCATCTACGGCCCCGGGCGCTGGGCGCTGGAGCAGCGGGTCTGGCCCAGGTTGTTGCAACGCATGGGCCAAGGGGCGGGGCTTACCAGTTGACGTCGCGGTCCGGTGTCGCGCCGATCTTGTGGATGCTCAGGTCGGCGCCGTCGAATTCTTCTTCCTGGCTCAGGCGCAGGCCCATGGCAAGCTTGAGCGCACCGTAGACCACGAAGCCACCCATCAGCGCCCACAGCACACCCAGGCCGGTGCCGATCAGCTGGCCCGTGAGGGTGACGCCACCCAGGCCGCCCAGGGCCTTGCTGCCAAAGATGCCGGCGGCGATGCCACCCCAGGTGCCGCACAAGCCATGCAAGGGCCACACGCCCAGCACGTCGTCGATCTTCCACTTGTTCTGCGTCAGCGTGAACATGGAAACGAAGATGGCACCGGCCACGCCGCCCACCACCAGCGCGCCCAGCGGGTGCATCAGGTCGGAGCCGGCGCAGACCGCCACCAGGCCGGCCAGGGGGCCGTTGTGCACGAAGCCCGGGTCGTTCCTGCCCACCAGCAAGGCCGCCAGCGTGCCGCCGGCCATGGCCATGAGCGAGTTCACGGCCACCAGGCCCGAGATCTTGTCCAGGGTCTGGGCGCTCATGACGTTGAAGCCGAACCAGCCCACCACCAGGATCCAGGCGCCCAGTGCCAGGAAGGGAATGCTCGAAGGCGGGTGGGCCGAGATGCCGCCATCCTTGCGGTAACGGTTGTAGCGCGCACCCAGCAGCAGCACGGCCGGCAGGGCGATCCAGCCGCCCACGGCGTGCACCACGATGCTGCCGGCGAAGTCATGGAACTCCTCGCCCGTGAAGGACTTGATCCAGGCCTGGATGCCGAAGTGCTGGTTCCAGGCGATGCCTTCGAAAAAGGGGTAGACGAAACCGACGATCACGCCCGTGGCGATCAGCTGCGGCCAGAACTTGGCGCGCTCGGCAATACCGCCCGAGATGATGGCCGGAATGGCGGCCGCGAAAGTCAGCAGGAAGAAGAACTTCACCAGCTCATAGCCGTTTTTTGCCACCAGCTGTTCCGCGCCGATCAGAAAGCTGCTGCCATAGGCCACGCCATAGCCCACCAGGAAATAGACCACGGTGGAGACCGAGAAGTCCACCAGGATCTTGATCAGGGCATTGACCTGGTTCTTGCGCCGTACGGTGCCCAATTCCAGGAAGGCAAAGCCGGCGTGCATGGCCAGAACCATGATGGCGCCGAGCAGGATGAACAGGGCATCAGCGCCCTGCTTTAGTGCGTCCATTTTGAGATCTCCGAAAAAATGCTTTTGTCTGGTGCAAAAACCAGAATTTTTAAGAAATGCACCAATGACAAGCAAAATCCAGGCCAAACTGCGCCAAGGGAGTGCAACGAACGCACCAAGCCGGGATGGGGAGATGGAGGTATTCAAAAAAGGTGCTCGCTTTTCTGAATTAGCTGCCTCGAATTTCTAAGGTTGCTGCCGTTTTCCACGAAAGCATCGAGAAAGGACTGGATAAATCTTGCCCTTTTGGTTGCCGAAGGTCTGTCCAGCAATGCCGAAAGACCAACAAAAAAGCCTGGACACCATAGGGGCTTTCCGAGGTTGGATCGAAGCCATGGGCGCTGGCGTGCGTTTACATGGCCTGCATCTATCATCCAACGCATGCAAAAAAACAAAATAGTGGAGGAGTTCATTCGGCGCTGGCAAGGAATAAAGGCCAGCGAACTATCCACTTCGCAGAGCTTCGTCATGGACCTGTGCGAACTGCTGGGGGTGTCAAAGCCTCACGCCACGCCAGAACAGGACTACATGTTCGAGCGCCCCGTCACCTTCACGCATGGTGACGGCTCCACCAGCGCTGGCCGGATCGACTGCTACCGGCGAGGCCACTTCGTACTGGAAGCCAAGAAACTCAAAGCCGGCAAACATACCCAGGGCTTTGACGACGGCCTGTTGCGCGCCCGAAGCCAGGGTGAGGGCTATGCTCGCGCCCTGCCAGCCGCCGAAGGTCGGCCGCCTTTTGTGCTGGTGGTGGACGTCGGCAACGTCATCGAGATCTACGCAGAATTCAGTCGAACCGGCGGCACCTACACGCCATTCCCTGACCCGCGCAGCCACCGCATACTGCTGGCCGATCTGGCGCAGGATCACATCCTGGAGCGCCTGCGTAAGATCTGGACCGAGCCCGACAGCCTGGACCCGGCGCGTATCAGCGCCAAGGTCACGCGGGAGGTGTCCGATCAGCTGGCGCGGCTGGCCCGCTCGCTGGAGCAATCCGGCCACAAACCACACCATGTGGCGAGCCTCTTGCCGTCGCTGTCTTCTGATTCAAGGAATTGCTCATAGATGGCCGAGAGCGTTTCGGTCTGGAGACTTGAAAGAGCAAACTCGAAAAAGCTGAGCTGAATTCCATCGGCCTGGAGGTCGTCGCCGAGTTTGATGCAATCCCGAAGCAATTGAACATCAGCATCAGAGAATCCTTGTCGCTCGGCTTTGTTCAAAGGGAAAATAGTCCCGTTTAGAACTTTGTCCAAGGCATCAAATACGCTCCAAACCAACGTAGTTGTTAGCTTTGCTCCACGGTCCTCAAAGCAGCTCGTGGCCTGGAACTGCTGTAGCCATTCGTTCGAAATCAATCCGCGATCACGAAGAATATAAAAATAGAGGAAGCGACCAATGAGCGCATTGGCCGCTCGCGCTGTGACGTTGCTTTGCCGAACCAAGCGTGCGCTGAGCGCCCCTAAGGTAGACAAGAGGCGTTGGTCTACACGCGCACTTGGATTGATGCTGAAGTCTTTCCATGAAAGGGAGGACAGCAATCTAGTCGCGTTGAACTGATCAAGAGAAGTAAGCTTCGGCCCAAAAGAATTGCCAAGCGTAAGTTCCTCTGAAGGAATGACCGAGATCTTGGATAGCCAGTCGGATTCTGTGAACGCGAAATCAAATCCTTCGCTCAAAAAGACCGTCTCAGGCGTACAAATGATTAGGAGAGGTACTAGTCCCTGGCTCCAGACTTTGCGATGCACATCAAGTCTGGCAGATTGCGCATCTGTCGCCGTGGCGATATACAGAAGAGGTACGAATCGGCGTTTTTCAGTTCCGGTACCGGTCTGCCAAGTACCAAATGCACCTTGGACGCCCATGGTGTCACGTGCTTGGCGCAGTGCCCCAACGGGGCCACAAATTGCATCGAAACGCGATGCCTCAACCCACGCTTCCGAAGTGCGGAAGCCAAGGCGGTCGACAATTTGGTCGAAGGTGCGAGTCACGGCAATCTATCCCAACTAGGCGGCAGTCTTTGGGCCTGGGCGGCTGCCTGGCTTATGAAGAGTTCGAACATTGCTCGCATTCGAACCGCTTTCACCAATTGGGAAGACGTTGAAGCGCGCAAAAATGGTGGCGGGATCAAGGCCGCGATCCGCGCATTCACCAAGCAAGATCACCAGCATGGTGTATGTCCGCGGCACGGTGCCAGACTTCGCATAGTTCGACACCGAGCTTGGCCGAACACCCAAATAAGCTGCGAACTGATTGATAGTCAGTCCAGCCTTGCCCAGGTGTCGACGAAATTCCGAGTACGGCATCATGATTTTGAGATTGTCTCATGATTTTATGAGAAAGGCTCATTTCAAGCGCTCCGGGATCAAGGCGCTTATGTGCCATTTCTGCCGATTTTGGAGCTGGGCAATTATCTTGAAAAAGACAGGGGAAAAGGCGATTTCTATAGACAGAACGCAGGGGATCGTTTCTGAAGTTGTTGCCTAAGTCATTGATTTTTCAGAAGGATTTAGGGCATCTTCTTTGGTGCCCTCCAGGAGAGTCACAAACCGGGTCGGTAGAATCGACCGATGGAAGCTTTTCTGATTTCGACCGGCTTGGTCGCGCTGGCCGAAATGGGCGACAAGACGCAGCTCCTGGCCCTCATCCTGGCGGTTCGTTTCCGCAAACCCTGGCCCATCGTGGCCGGCATCCTGGTCGCCACCGTGGTCAACCATGCCCTGGCCGGTGCGCTCGGCGCCTGGGTTACCACGGTGCTGGGCCCGGTCTGGCTAGGCTGGATCCTGGGCCTGTCCTTCCTGGCCATGGCCGCCTGGATGCTGATCCCCGACAAGTTTGACGATGACAACGACGCGTCCCAGGCGCCGCGCTGGGGGGTGTTCGGCACCACCGTGATCGCCTTCTTCCTGGCCGAGATGGGCGACAAGACGCAGATCGCCACCGTGATGCTGGCCGCGCAATACCAGGCCTGGGCCTGGGTGGTCGCTGGCACCACGCTGGGCATGATGCTGGCCAACGCCCCGGTGGTCTGGCTGGGCGAGCGCATGACGCGCCGCATCCCGATCCGCCTGGTGCACCTGGTCTCGGCGGGGATCTTCGTGGTGCTGGGCCTGGCGGTGCTGTTCGGCTGGGGCGCCTAGGGCCCTTGCGCCCTAGCCCGGCTTGCGCCGGTAGATCACGTGATAGGCCAGGCCCACCAGCACACTGCCGCCGACCAGATTGCCCGCGATCACCGGCAGCAGATTGCCCAGCATGCCGCTCCAGGTGACCGGGGGCGTGGCGCCCAGCGGGCCGAAGTGTTGCAGGAGCATGGCCAGCGGCATCAGGTACATATTGGCAATGCTGTGTTCGAAGCCAGCCGCGACAAAGGCCATGATGGGTGGCACCACGGCCACCGCCTTGTCCACCACGCTGCGACCGGCCATGGCCATCCACACGGCCATGCAGACCAGCACGTTGCACAGCACGCCGCGAAAGAAGGCCTGTACCGGTGACAGGTCCTGCTTGGCCAGCGCGATCTTCACGACCTGCTGGCCGATGGCACCGCTGTTCAGATCGGTGTGGCCGCTGGCAAACACCAGCACCGCCAGGCCGGCCGCGCCGACGAAGTTGGCCGCGCACACCAGCACCCAGTTGCGCAACACCTCGGCACTGCTGATGCGGCCATCGGCCCAGGCCATGGCCAGCAGGTTGTTGCCGGTGAAGAGCTCGGCGCCCGCCACCACCACCAGCAACAGGCCCAGCGAGAACACCAGGCCGCCTCCGATGGCTGTCGCGGCAAAACCCAGGGTGGCATCGGACTTCACCAGCACGAAGAGCATGGCCCCCAGACCGATGAAAGCACCGGCCAGCACGCCCAGCATCAACAGGGGCAGTGTGGCCAGCCTGGCCTTGGTCACGCCGACCGATTCGATGCGCTGGGCGATTTCGCTCGGGGCGTAGGCGTCGGATCCGTACAGCTCGGACATGGGTTACTCCGGTATCGGGTGGTGAAGACTTGGACTTATACTAATCCTCAGCGCCGATTTGAACCCGATTGCGGGCGCCGGAACCCTGGAGTTCCGAAGTTCAGCTAAACAGGCAAGGTGTTTCCGCCCTCTGAGACCCGGCCCAGCTGATCGCTATGCCGGGTTTTTGTTTTTGAAACCACCGATGTTGATTGCCCAGCCTCAGGCCATGACCTTCGATGCCACCCTGCCCCTGCAGAGCGGCGCGAGCATCCGCGGCTACACCCTGGCCTACGAGACCTACGGCAGGCTCAATGCCGACAAGTCCAACGCCGTGCTGATCTGCCATGCGCTCAACGCCTCGCACCACGTGGCCGGCGTCTACGAAGGTCAGCCCAAGAGCGAGGGCTGGTGGGACAACATGATCGGTCCCGGCAAGCCGGTGGATACCGACAAGTTCTTTGTCATCGGCGTCAACAACCTGGGTTCCTGCTTCGGCTCCACCGGACCCATGCACGTCAACCCGGACACGGGCAAGGTCTACGGCGCCGACTTCCCCGTGGTGACGGTGGAAGACTGGGTCAACGCCCAGGCCCGCCTGCTAGATGTGATGGGTATCCAAACCCTGGCGGCTGTCATGGGCGGCAGCCTGGGCGGCATGCAGGCCTTGAGCTGGACACTGCAGTACCCCGGGCGTGTGCGTCACGCCGTGGTGGTGGCCAGCGCGCCCAACCTCAACGCCGAGAACATCGCTTTCAACGAAGTGGCGCGCCGCGCCATCGTGACCGACCCGGATTTCCATGGCGGCCATTTCTACGAACACGGCGTTATCCCCAAGCGCGGCCTGCGTATCGCGCGCATGATCGGCCACATCACCTACCTGAGCGACGACGTCATGAACGAGAAGTTCGGGCGCGAACTGCGCAGTGCCGTGGCGGGCACCGTGCGCGAGGCTTACCAGTACAGCACGCAGGACATCGAATTCCAGATCGAGAGCTACCTGCGTTACCAGGGCGACAAGTTCAGCGAATACTTCGACGCGAACACCTATCTGCTGATCACGCGCGCGCTGGACTATTTCGATCCGGCACGACGGCACGATGGCGATCTGACCCGCGCGCTGGCAGCGGCGCGTTGCAAGTTCCTGCTGGTGAGTTTCAGCACCGACTGGCGTTTCTCGCCCAAACGCAGCCGCGAGATCGTCAAGGCCCTGCTCGACAACCGGCGCGAACTCAGCTACGCCGAGATCGACGCCCCGCACGGACACGACGCCTTCCTGCTGGACGACGCGCGCTACATGAAGCTGGTGCGCTCCTATTTCCAGGGCATTGAAAGGGAGCTCGTGTCATGAGCGATCGCCTGACCCTGGAAACCATCGCCAGCCTGGTGCCGCAGGGCGCCCGCGTGCTGGACCTGGGCTGCGGCGACGGCGCCCTGCTGGCCCATCTGCAGGCCACACGCGGCTGCAGCGGCTACGGCATCGAGATCGCCGACGACAACGTGCTGGCCTGTGTGCAGCGCGGCGTCAACGTCATCCAGCTCAATCTGGACGAAGGCCTGGCCTTGTTCGAAGACCAGAGCTTCGACGTGGTCCTGCAAATCGACACCTTGCAGCATCTGCGTAATGCCGAGACTGTGCTGCGCGAGACCGCGCGCGTAGGTCGCATGGGCATCGTGGCCTTCCCAAATTTCGCGCACTGGCCGAATCGCCTGAGCGTGCTGGGCGGACGCATGCCGGTGACGCGCCGCCTGCCCTACCAGTGGTACGACACGCCCAATATCCGCGTCGGCACCCATGCCGATCTGGAAGTGCTGGCCCAACGCAATGGTTTGCAGATCCTGGACAGCTTCGGCCTGCACAACGGTCGCTTGCGGCGCTTCATGCCCAATTTGCTGGCCAGCACGGCCGTGTTGAAGTTTTCGCGTTGAATCCCTGCCGGGACCCGACCATGTCTGCCATCCCAGAACCCAGTGCGCAGGATCACGCGACCAAGGCCCGTGCCCTGCTGGCACAAGCCACGGAGGTGTTTGACGCCGCGGCTGTGCAGGCGGCGCTGGTCCGGATGGCTGGCCAGATCAATGCCCGTTTTGAGCAGGAAGGCGCTCCCGCCTTCCCCCTGGTGCTGGGGGTGATGGGTGGCGCGGTGGTTTTTGCAGGCCAGCTTTTGACGCGCCTGAGCTTCCCCCTGGAGTTCGATTACATCCACGTCACCCGCTACGGCGCCAAGGACCATGGTGGGCGCATCGAGTGGAAGGTGGAGCCGCGCGCCGACGTACGCGGCCGTACGGTGATCGTGCTCGACGACATCCTCGACGAGGGCGAAACCCTGGCGCACGTGAAGGAACGCCTGCTGGCCATGGGCGCGACCGAGGTCCTGTTGGCGGTGTTTGCCGACAAGGCCATCGGCAAGTCCAAACCAGCCCGGCCCGATTATGTGGGCCTGGTGGTGCCGAACAAGTTCCTGGTGGGTTACGGCATGGACGCCTACGGTTACTGGCGCAATCTGCCGGGCATCTGGGCGCTCGACATCTAGAACTCACTAATAAATCTACTGCGCGACCCGATGGCCGCGTTGGGCGGTGCTCGGAATCCTCGCGTACTTCAAGTACGTTCCGGTTCCTGCGCTCCGTCCGCCTTGCCCTCGGGCCGCTCGCTACGATTTCTTCGCGAGTTCCAAGTCAAGTGCCGTAGCCCATGGTCCGGGGCAGCCAGAGCACGATCTCCGGAAAGACCGTGATCGCCACCAACAGCCCCAGCAGCATCACCAGAAAGAGCCAGCCCTCGCGCATCATCTCGCCGATGGGAATGCCGGTCAGCGCCTTGGTGACGAAGAGCAGCATGCCGAACGGCGGGTGGATCAGGCCGATCATCATGTTGAGTACCACCAGCACGCCGAAGTGGACCAGGTCCACGCCCAGCATTTTGGCGGCGGGCAGCAGCATGGGCACGAAGACCAGCAGCAGGACGGAGATGTCCAGGAAACAGCCCAGCACCAGGAACAGGGCGTTCACCATGAACAGGAATTGCAGACGGCTCAAGTGCAGGCCGTCGACCCAGGCGGCCATGGCCTGGGGTACCCCTTCGGCCGTGAACGCATAGTTCAGCATGAAGGAGCCGGCCAGGATGATGGTGATCACGGCGCTGGAACGCGTGGACTCCAGCACCACGCCCCAGAAGGAACGCCAGCTCAGCGCGCGAAACACCACGGCGGCCAGGATCAAGGCATGCAGGGCTGCAACGGCCGCGGCCTCGGTGGGCGTGAAGGCGCCCGAGTAGATGCCGCCCAGCAGGACGATGGGCATGGACAGCGGCAGGGCGCCGCGAAACAGGATGCCTGGCCATTCCTTGAGCGGCACCGGGGCCTCGCGCGGCATATTGCGCTGGCGGGCAATGTAGTGCACCACGCCCATCATGAGCAGCGTCATGCAGACCCCGGGCACCACGCCACCGAGAAACAACGCGCCGACCGAAGCGCCCGACACCAGCGCGTAGATCACCATGGGAATGGAGGGCGGGATGATGGGCCCCAGGGTGGCGCTGGCCACCACCACGGCCCCGGCAAAACCGCGGCTGTACTCGGGCTTCTTGAGCATCTGCTTGATCGTGACCAGGCCCGGCCCGGCCGCATCGGCAATCGCGCTGCCGCTCATGCCCGAAAAAATCACGCTGACCAGAATGTCCACCTGGGCCAGACCGCCGCGCATGCGGCCCACCAGGATGCGGCAGAAATCGAAGATGCGTTCGCTGACCGTGCCGGCGTTCATGATGTTGGCGGCGAAGACGAAGAGCGGCACCGCCAACAGCACGTAGCTGTTGTACAGGCCGTTGCTGACCTGCTCGGCCACCAGGCCCAGGTCCTGGCCCTTGACCAGCAGATAGGCCACGCCGGCCATCAGCATGGAAAAACCGATGGGCATGCGCAGCAGCATGCCGGCCAGCACCACGCCCATCAGAGCCCACAGCGCCAGGCTCATGAGGAAGGCCCCAGGTCGTCCAGGTCCTTGCCGCGGTAGGCCCGCCAGAGGCCATGCAGGCTGCGCCCCACCAAGGCCAACAGCAGCAGCACGAAGGGCAGGAAAACCCATTCAAAAGACAGGCCGAGCACGGGCGTGCCTTCGCGCCCCATGAAATGCACATAGTCCCAGCTGGCCGGGATGGCCACTGCCGCCAGGCCGCCGATCATCAGATGGCCTGCGAAACGCATGACGCGGCGCACGCTCCGGCTGGCACTGTTCCACAGCAGGTCGAACACCACGTGTTCGCGCTCGCGCACCATGAAGGCCGATGCCCAAAGGATGACCCACAGGTAGAGGACCACGGCCAGCTCATCGGTCCAGGGCAGGGGACGGTTGAAGCCGAAGCGGGCCGTGATCTGCACCAGGAAGACCCCGAACAGACCCAGGAACATCAAACCCCCCAGCGTCTGGGCGGCCTTGCGCAGCAGACCCATGGTTCAGCGCGTGGCGTTGATGCGTTCGAGCAGACCGGCCGGCCAGACCTTGGCGTAGTCCGAACGGGCGTAAGTGTCCTGGACCGACCTGCGGAAGGCATCGACGTCGGGTGTGCTGATCTGCAAACCCTGCTGCCGGAAGAAGTCCACCAGCTGGCTTTCTTCCTTGATCCGGTTCTCGTTGTTGAACTTCGCTGCCGCCTGCGCAGCGGCCGTCACGTTCTGCTTCTGCGCTGGCGTCAGGGCGTTCCAGCTCTTGTTGGAGATCGTGATGAAGAGACTGTCGACCAGGTGCTGGGTCAGCACCAGCTGTTTGGTCACCTCGTAGAACTTGGCGGCGCGTGCCGTGGGCAGCGGGTTGTCTTGCCCGTCGATGGTGCCGGTCTTCAGGCCCAGATAGACCTCGCCAAAAGCCAGCGGCGTGGCGGTGGCGCCCAGTGCGTCACCCAGGAACAGCCATTCCTTGGTACCAGGCATGCGCAGCTTCACGCCCTTGAGGTCGGCCGGTGTGCGCACGTTGCGCACTTCGCGCAGATTGAGCTGGCGCGTGCCCAGGTAGACCGTGGAGAGCACGGTCACGTCCATCTTGTCGGAGACGGCCTTGAACAGCTCGCTGCCGATCGGGCCGTTGAAGACCTTCTGCTGATGCTGCGGATCGCGGATCACATAGCCCGCGGTGAAGATCGAGAAGGCCGGCACCAGCTTGGCGAAGTCGAAGGCCGAGATCGACGCCAACTCGAGGTTGCCGCGTGCCATGGCGGCCGGCTCGGTGCCCTGCTTGAACAGCGAGGCGTTGAGGTTGATCTGCACGTCGAACTGCTGGGGTGCGGATTTCTCCAGCGCGTCCTTGAACACGGTCCACATTTTTGCGTGCCAGTCGTCGGGCACGGCGGGGCTGGAAATCCGCAGGGGAATCTTGGCCTGGGCCAGGGCCGGCTGGGCCAGGCCGCAAAAAGCCGCGGCGCAGGCAAGCAGCAGGCCACGGCGCAGGTGGGAGGCTGTAGTCAAGGGAGTCTCCTGATAGTCGGTCTGATGTCGAGAGTGTAAGCAGGCCGGGCGCGACAGAGGGTCGGGGATGAATATACTGGCAGCGGCCCAGCATTTCGACAAGGATGCGCATGAACACCCGTGCCCCACTAACCGTGCTTGACACCGCCCAGGCGCTGGACGAGATCAGCCGTGTCTGGGACGGCGACATCGTGCGCCAGCTCAGTGACTACATCGCCATCCCGGCCAAGTCGCCGATGTTCGACCCGTTGTGGGCCCAGCACGGTTTTATCGATACAGTGGTGCGCAACGCCGCCGCCTGGGTCGAGGCGCAGAAGGTCGAGGGCCTTAAGCTGGAAGTCATCCGCCTGGAAGGCCGTACGCCCGTGCTGTTCTTCGAGGTACCGGCCAGCCGCGGCGAGCGCGACGCCCCGGTGTCGTCACAGACGGTGCTCATGTATGGCCATCTGGACAAACAACCCGAGTTCAGCGGATGGCGCAAGGGTCTGGGGCCCTGGACACCCAAATACGAAGACGGCAAGCTCTACGGCCGCGGCGGCGCCGACGACGGTTACGCCGTCTACGCCAGCATGGCGGCCATCGCTGCGCTGAAAAGCCAGAAGCTCGCGCATCCGCGTATCGTCGGCCTGATCGAGACCTGCGAGGAGAGCGGCTCCTACGACCTCTTGCCTTATGTGGATGCCCTGCGCAAGCGGCTGGGCGACGTGGGCCTGGTCGTGTGCCTGGACTCCGGCGCCGGCAACTACGACCAGCTCTGGCTCACCACCAGCCTGCGCGGCATGGCCAGCGGCGTGCTGAAGGTGGAAATCCTGACCGAAGGCGTGCACTCGGGCGACGCCAGCGGTGTCGTGCCCTCGAGCTTTCGCATCCTGCGCCAGGTGCTGGACCGGCTGGAGGACAGCAAGACCGGCCGCCTGCTCCCCGCAAGTTTCCATTGCGAAGTGCCCATGGAACGCTTGGAGCAGGCCCGCGCCACGGCCGCCATCCTCGGCGAGGAACTGTACAAACGTTTCCCCTGGGTGCATTACGACTGCGAGGGCGACAGCCGTGTCGCCCTGCCGATGACCACCGATCCCTTGCAGGCCCTGCTCAACCGAACCTGGGTGCCGACGCTCAGCGTGACCGGTGCCGAAGGCCTGCCGGACCTGCAGAACGCCGGCAATGTGCTGCGCCCCCATACCGCCTTCAAGCTTTCGCTGCGCCTGCCGCCCCTGGTGGAGGCGGCCACGGCCGTGCAGGAGCTCAAGGCCCTGCTGGAAGACAACGCGCCTTACCAGGCGCGCGTGACCTTCGAAGGCCTGAGCTCCGCCACCGGCTGGAACGCGCCCGCGACGGCGCCCTGGTTCGCGCAGGCGCTGGACGAGGCTTCGCGCAATTTCTATGGGGCACCCTGCGGCTACATCGGCCAAGGCGGCACCATCCCGCTCATGAACATGCTGTCGCGTGGTTTTCCGCAGGCCCAGATGATGGTCTGCGGGGTGCTGGGCCCCAAGAGCAACGCCCACGGCCCCAACGAGTTCCTGCACGTGCCCTATGCCCGCAAGCTGACGGCGGCGGTGGCGCAGGTCATCGCCCAAATGGCCTGAGGAAAAGCGCATGCCTGAATCCACCCTCACCACTTTTGTCGCGGTGGATGGCGACAACCTGGCCATCCAGGATTGGCCACTCGACCCCTCCGCACCGCTGCGCGGCGTGGTGCTGCTGGTGCATGGTCTGGGCGAGCATGCCGGGCGTTACGACGAACTGGCGCAGCGGCTCAACAGCTGGGGTTTCGCCGTGCGTGGTTATGACCAGTACGGCCACGGCGAGTCCGGGGGCGTGCGCGGGGGCCTGCCCTCGGACAACCGCCTGGTGGAAGACCTGGCGGACGTGCTGAGCAGCACGCGCAAGCGCATGGATGCGGGCACGCCGCTGATCCTGCTGGGGCATAGCATGGGCGGCCTGGTCGCGGCCCGCTTGGTGGCCCTGGGCCTGGCACAAGTCGATGGCCTGGTGCTGTCCTCGCCGGCGTTTGACCCCGGGCTCAACGCTTTCCAGCGGCTCCTGCTGGCCGTGCTGCCGGCCGTTGCGCCGAATCTGCGCGTGCGCAATGGCCTTGATCCGAAATGGATCTCGCATGATCCGGAGGTGGTGCAGGCCTATCAGCATGACAAGCTGATCCACGACCGCATTTCCGGTCGGCTGGCGCGCTTCATCGCCGATGGCGGCGCGGCGACGCTGAGAGCAGCACCGCTATGGCAGGTGCCCACGCTGCTGCTTTATGCGGGAACGGACAAGCTGGTCAGCCCGCGCGGCAGCGCGGCCTTTGCCCAGGCCGCGCCGGCCCGGGTCGTGACAGCCCACTGCTTCGAGGGCCTATACCACGAGATCTTCAATGAAGTGGAGCGCGAGTCGGTCTATACCTGGCTGCAGCAGTGGCTGGACCGCTGGTTCTGAAGTCGCTCAGGCCGGTGGGGCCGCCTGGCGGCGCAGCGCCAGCCACAGCAGTGCCAGGCCGGTCAACGCGACCGGCACCAGCGAACCGATGTTGAGCCACTGCCAGCCTTGTGTGGTGACCAGCGCGCCGGAGGCAAACGAGGTCAGGGCCATGACGGCGAACACACAGAAGTTGATGGCGGCCTGGGCGCGGTCCTTTTCTTCCGGCCGGTAAGCCTGCAGCGCCAGCGTGGTACTGCCCGTGAACAGGAAGTTCCAACCGACACCGAGCAGGAACAGCGCGATCAGGAACTGGTGCAGGTCCACACCTGTGAGCGCGATGGCGATGCAAAGGAAGTTGAGCAGCACGCCCACGCCCATGATGGCCAATGTGCCGAAACGCTTGATCAGATGGCCGGTGAAAAACCCCGGGGCGAACATGCCGATCACGTGCCACTCCAGCACCAGGGCCATGTCGTCGAAGGGATAACCGCAGACCTGCATGGCCAGCGGGGTGGCCGCCATGAGCAGGTTCATCACGCCGTAGCCCAGCGCCGCGCCGACGATGGCCACCAAAAACAGGGGCTGGCGCACGATCTCCCAGATCGGCCGGCCGCTGGACGCGCCAGGCGCCGCGCGCGGCACGGCCGGAAACCGCACCAAGGTCATGAGGCCCATGCCGAGTACGGCGACAAACGCCAGCGCCAGATAGGCCCCGGCAAAAGGCGTGGGTAGCAGGCCCTTGGTGTATTTGGCCAGGTTCGGGCCGACGATGGCGCCGATCAGGCCGCCAGCGAGCACGAGCGATACCGCTTTTTCGCGGTAGTCGGGGGTCGCCAGCTCGGCGGCGGCAAAGCGGTAGAGCTGGCCGTTGGCGCTGTAATAGCCGGCCACCACGGTGGCCGCTACCAGCAGCCAGAAATTGTGGCTCCAGGCGGCATAGGCGCACAGCAGGGCCGACAGCAGCGCCACCCCCAGGCCGATCTGGAAGGAAATCTGGCGACCGTAGCGCGCCTGGGAGCGCGCCACCAGACCCGTGCTCAGGGCGCCACCGACCACATAACCCATGACCGGCAGTGTGGCCATCCAGCCCAGCGGGGCCAGGCTCAGCCCGACCAGGCCATTGATGGCGATGAAGACGACGTTGTTGGTGAGGAACAGGCCTTGGCAGATGGCCAGCAGCAGCAGGGGGCGATTCATGGGCCCAGTGTAAGGGCGGCGAGGGCGGCCAGCGGGGCGGTTTCGGCGCGCAGCGTGCGGCTCCCCAGGCTGACCGGCACAAAACCCTGGCTGCGTGCGGCCTGTTCTTCGGGCGCACTCAGGCCACCCTCAGGGCCGGAGAGGAAAATGACCGGCCCGTTGTCCAGCGTGGCCATATGCCTTGCCAGCGGCCGGCTGTCGGGTTGCAGGGACAACAGCAGGCGGTGGCCAGCAGGCGCCGCCTGCAGCCAGGCCGGCAGCGCCTGGATGGCATGCACGGCCGGCACGCGGTTGCGGCCACTCTGCTCGCAGGCGGCGATCGCTACGGCCTGCCAGTGGGCGCGTTTCTTGTCGGCGCGCTCACCGGCCAGGCGCAGCACGCTGCGTTCGGCCAGCAGCGGCTGCAGGCTGGTCACGCCCAGCTCGGTGGCCTTCTCGACCAGCCAGTCCATGCGTTCGTTGGCAGGCATGCCCAGGGCCAGGTGCACTTCGCGCGGGGCTTCCCGCTCGATGGTGGCGTGCGCGACGATTTCCACCAGCACGTCGCTGCGGCCCATGCGGGTGATGCAGGCCTCGCTTTCACCGCCTTCGCCATTGAAGAGGGTGATGGTCTGGCCCGGTTGCAGGCGCAGGACCTGCACATGGCGTGCGGCGCTGTCGGGCAGCTCCAGCGTGGCGCCGATGGGCAGCGGCGTGGGACAGTGAAATCGGGGCATGTGGGTTCAGTCGCTGCCGGGCCGCCCCAAGGCGACTACGGCCCCCTCGGGGGGCAGCGTAGTACACGAAGTGACAAGCGTGGGGGTCATATTGTCAGACGCGGCCGAAGGCGTAACCGCCGGCGTCGCTGATGCCTTCGACCTCATCCACCAGGCGCAGCAGGGGCTTGAGTTCGATGTAGCGCGAGCAGGTGGCTCGGATGTAGGCGATGAAACGCGGTGCGTCGGCCAGGTACTGCGGCTTGCCGTCGCGCAGGGTCAGGCGCGCGAAGATGCCGGCCACCTTGAGGTGGCGCTGCAGGCCCATCCACTCGACCCCGCGGTAGAACTCGCCGAAATCGTCGCCCACGGGCAGGCCGGCAGCGCGCGCCTTTTGCCAGTAGCGGATGGTCACGTCGAGCACGAAGTCCTCCTCCCAGCTCAGGAAGGCGTCGCGCATGAGGCTGGCGATATCGTAGGTGACGGGGCCATACACGGCGTCCTGGAAATCCAGCACACCCAGCCGCGGTTCAGCCGCGTCGCCGGGGATCATCAGATTGCGTGGCATGAAGTCGCGGTGTACATAGACACTCGGCCAGGCCAGGTTGCGCTCGACGATAAGGGCGAACATCCGGTCCAGCGTCTCGCGCAGCTTGCCTTCGACGGCCACGCCGCGATGGCGTGCCAGGTACCACTCGGGGAAAAGTTCGAGTTCGCGCCGCAGCAGTGCCGCATCGTAGGGAGGCAGCACGTCGGGCCGCGAGGTCTTTTGCCAGTCGACCAGCGCATCGACAGCGCGCAGGTACAGGGGCAGGTTGACGGCGGCATCGTTCTTGTCGATGACCTGCATCATGGTCTGGTGGCCCAGATCGGGCAGCAGCATGAACCCTTGCGGCTCGTCCCAGGCCAGGATCTGGGGTACGTTCAAGCCGGCCTGCGCCATGAGGCTGGCAACCTGCACGAAGGGGCGGCAGTTCTCCTTGTCCGGCGGGGCATCCATGATGATGCGGCTGCCCTGTTCGCTGTCGATGCGCAGATAGCGCCGGAAGCTGGCGTCGGCCGAGGCCGGGCGCAGGCTGGAGACCTGGAGGCGCTGCGGGCCGGCCAGTCCGGACAGCCAGCGATCGAACGCAAAGGCGCGTTCGGGGCTGGACCAGGAGACGGCGGGTGTGGCGCTGCCTGCGGCAGAGGTGGGAATAGGGTGGCTCATGGATAATCCATTCTACAAACCCTGCTTCACCCGGGCCCTTCCGTTTTGTCCATCCATTTGCGTCCCGTGCTGAAACCACTGGCACTGCTGGCCTGTGTGCTGTGGCAGGGCAGCTGGGCGCACGCCCAGCAGATGCCTGCCGCTCAGGACTCGTTGCGCTTGCGCATGAGTCCGCGACTTGAAGACCGCATCGGGCAGGCACAGCGCAACGCTGCGCCTACCTTCCTGTCCAGTCAGCGCCTTTCGACGGAAACCGACAGCGAAGTGTCGCTGGACGGCCAGGTCGTGTTGCGCCGGAGCGATCTGGTGATCCGCGCAGACCATCTCGACTACGACCAGGCCCGTGACCTGGCGCGGGCGCGGGGCCATGTGCGTATCAACCAGGCCGGGAATACCTTTGAGGGCCCGGCGCTGGAGCTCAAGGTAGACGCGTTCGAGGGTTATTTCGAGCGGCCGACTTATCAGCTGCTGGCCAACGATGCCCACGGCGAGGCTGAACGCATCGATTTTCTCGACGACAAGCGCGCCGTGGTGCGAAATGCCACCTTCACGACCTGCCAGCGTCAGCCCGGGCCGGACTGGATGCCGGACTGGATACTGCGCGCGGCCACGCTGCGCTTCGACAGCGAGGAAGAGACCGCGCAGGCGGAAGACGCCACGCTGACGTTCCAGGACGTGCGCCTGGTCGGTGTGTCGTCCGTGAGTTTTCCCCTGACCGACAAGCGCAAGTCCGGCGTGCTGGCGCCCACTTTCGGCGTGGACAGCGTCAGCGGTACCGAGGTGACCATACCTTATTACTGGAACATCGCGCCCAACCGGGATGCGACGTTCTATCCGACGGTCATGAGCAAGCGAGGGATCAATTACGGCGGCGAGTTTCGTTATCTGGAGCAGGCCTACCAGGGCCGGCTGCGGGCTGACTACATGCCGGGCGACTTGCTGCGTGAGCGTGATCGCTGGGGCGGCTCCTACCAACATACCGGAGTGATCGACACAGGTATCAGCAGTGTCGGTGGCCTGGGCCTCAACCTGAACCTCAACCGGGTCAGTGACGACGATTACTGGCGGGATTTTCCGCGCGCAACAACCTCCCTGACCTCGCGCCTGTTGGCCAATGACGCCTCGCTGAACTGGAATAAAAGTTTTTACTCGGCCTCGTTGCGCACGCTCAGGTGGCAGACCCTGCAGGACCCGCTGGCACCGATCACGCCGCCGTATGACCGCATGCCGCAGATCGTGGCGCGTTATCTGCAACCCGACGCCGGGGGATTCGATGTCGGCCTGGAGGCCGACTACACCGATTTCCAGGCCGACCGCCGGCTGACCGGCCAGCCCAACACGCAACGCAGCGTGATGCGCGGCCAGTTGAGTTATCCGTTTCTGGGCGCCGCCGGTTTCTTCGTGCCCAAGGTCCAGCTGCACTCGGCCACCTATAACTTCGACGCCCCGCTGGCGGATGGCCAGTGGCAGGCGACACGCAATGTACCGACCTACAGCCTGGACGGTGGCCTGGTCTTCGAGCGTGATGCCAGCTACCAGGACCGGCGCTTTCGCCAGACCCTGGAGCCGCGCCTGTTCTATGTCAATACGCCCTATGTTGAACAAAACCATCTGCCCAACTACGACTCGGGCGTGACCGACTTCAATTTCGCGAGCATCTATGCGGAAAACGCCTTTGTCGGCAACGACCGCATTGCCGATAACGATCTGCTGACCGCCGGCCTGTCCAGCCGGCTGCTCGACGCCGACAACGGCGCCGAGATCGCGCGCGTGGGCATTGCGCAGCGCTTCCGTATGGCCGACCAGCGGGTGACCTTGCCTGGCGGCACTCCGGCGGCCAAAGGCATCAGCGACATCCTGCTGGGCGCAGGCCTCCTGGTCGACCCCCGCTGGTACCTGGACAGCACGGTGCAGTACAACCCGACGACGGAAAAATCGGTCCGTTCCACGGTCTCGGCCCGCTACAACCCGGGGCACTACCGCGTGCTCAACCTGGCCTACCGCTTCCAGCGCGACCTCAGCGAGCTGGTGGACATCGGCTGGCAATGGCCGATCAACGACCTGTGGGGGGACCGCGGGCAGGACCTGGGTGCGGGCCGTGGTCAGGGCGCAGGCCGCTGGTACAGCGTCGGACGACTGAACTACAGTCTGCAGGACAGCAAGCTGGTCGATTCGATCATCGGATTTGAGTACGATGCGGGATGCTGGCTGGGGCGTATCGTGCTGGAGCGTCTGCAGACGGGTCTGGTTTCGAGCAACCAGCGCCTCATGTTCCAGCTCGAATTCGTCGGTTTCTCGCGGCTGGGTATCGACCCCCTGCAGACACTCAAGAACAATATCCCGCGCTACCAGTACCTGCGTGAGCAGGTCACCGCGCCCAGCCGATTCAGCAATTACGATTGAGCCCATGACGAGCTTCCGATCTCCGGTCCTGATCCTGGTGGCCATGACCTGCCTGCCTGCCTGGTCCCAGGGCCTGCGCGCCCCGGGGGCTCCGGCCACCTCATCCGCCCTCGTACCTCCGGCGGCAACGGTGCAGGTGCCAGGCACACGCGCCGCCGACTTCATCGTCGCCGTGGTGAATGCCGAACCCATCACCAATCTGCAGGTCAGCGCCGAGGTCGAACGCATCCGGCGGCAACTGACCGCACAACGTCAGCCACTGCCGGAGGCAGGAGAGTTGGCGCGCCGGGTGCTGGATCAACTGATCAGCGAGCGGATCCAGCTGCAACTGGCGCGCGAACAGGGCATCAAGATCGACGAGCCGTCCATCGACCAGGCCGAGCAGTCCGTGGCCAGCCAGAACCAGATGAGCGTCGAACAGCTTCGGCGCCAGCTGGAACGCGAGGGCACGGATCCCCGGCGCCTGCGCGAACAACTGCGCGACCAGCTCCTGCTGACCCGTCTGCGTGAGCGGGAGGTCGACCCGCGGGTGCGCGTCAGCGATATCGAGGTCGAACAGTACCTGACCGAGCAGCAGGAGCGCGCCAACGATCCCGCCAGCCAGCAGATCAGCATGGCCCATCTGCTGGTGGCCGTCCCCGAGGGCGCTGGCGAACAGCAGTTGGTCGAGCTGGAGGCCAAGGCGCAGCGTGCCATGCAGCGCGCCCGTGCTGGCGAGGATTTTGCAGCGCTGGCACGGGAATTCTCCGATGCGGCCGACCGCAGCAATGGTGGCCAACTGGGCTTGCGCACGGGCGACCGCTACCCGCCGCTGTTTCTGGAAGCCACGCGCATGCTGGCACCCGGCGACGTGACCGGGCCGGTGCGCTCGGGGGCTGGTTTCCACATCATCAAGCTGCTGGAGCGGCGCCTGCCGGGCCTGCCGCCGACCACCGTGACGCAGAGCCGCGCACGCCACATCTTGCTGGTGCCCAGCAAGCAGCTCGGCGAGGCCCAGGCTCGCGACAAACTCAACGACTTCCGGCGACGCATTGTGGCTGGCGAGACCGATTTCGCGACGCTGGCGCGCCAGAATTCGCAGGACGGCAGCGCCGCCCAGGGCGGCGACCTGGGCTGGGCCAGCCCCGGCATGTTCGTTCCCGAGTTCGAGCGCGTCATGGACCAGCTGGCACCTGGCCAGATCAGCCAGCCCCTGATCTCGCGCTTCGGCGTGCACCTGATCCAGCTGATGGAGCGCCGTAATGCCGCCCTGAGTGCGCGCGAGCAGCGTGAAATGGTGCGCAATATGTTGCGCGAGAAGAAATACGGCGAGGTTTACGAGAACTGGGCGCGAGACGTGCGTGCGCGTGCCTATGTGGAGTTGCGCGAAGCGCCGCAATGAAACACATTCCACGCAAACGTTTCGGCCAGCACTTCCTGTCCGACGACGGCATCATCGACGGCATCGTGCGGGCCATCGATCCCCGCCCCGGGCAGGTCATGGTCGAGATCGGCCCGGGCCTGGCGGCCTTGACGCAGCCGCTGGTGGAGCGGCTGGGCCGGCTGATTGTCATCGAACTGGACCGGGACCTGGCTTCGCGTCTGCGCACCCATGCCCAACTTGAAGTCGTCGAGTCCGACGTGCTGAAAGTGGATTTCACGCAGCTGGCCCAGGCGCAGAGTGCGCCCAAGCTGCGTGTGGTGGGCAATTTGCCCTACAACATCTCCACACCCATCCTCTTTCATCTGCTCGAGCACGTGGCCGTGGTCGAGGACCAGCACTTCATGCTGCAAAAGGAAGTCATCGACCGCATGGTGGCAGCGCCATCGACATCTGACTATGGCCGTCTCAGCGTCATGCTGCAATGGCGTTACGCCATGGAAAACGTGCTGTTCGTACCTCCGGAGAGCTTCGATCCGCCGCCGCGCGTGGACAGCGCTGTGGTCCGCATGGTGCCGCACGCCCTGCCCGCGTCACTGGATGTGAAGCGGCTCGGCGAGATCGTGCAGGTCGCCTTCAGCCAGCGGCGCAAGCTGCTACGCCACACCCTGGGGCGCTGGCTCGAGGAAAAAGGGCTGTCCGGCCACTTCGACCTGCAGCGCCGTGCCGAGGAGGTGCCCGTCGCAGAGTATGTGGCGCTGGCGCAGCGCAGTTGAGCTGGTCTCGCAAAGAAAAAGGCCCGTCGCAGACGGGCCTTTTTTACTGGGGTGAGCCGGATCAGGCGGCAGCGAGCCAATAACCTGCGTTGAAGGGGCTGCTCATGCGCAGCGCCAGCGGCGACACGTCGAGCAGCTTGTCGGTCGGCATCTTCTCGCCGCCTTCTTCGTTCAACTCGATCCCCGCGGGGGCGGCTTCGCTTGCGACGCCTTCCACCTTAGCCTCGTTCGCCCGTTCTGCTTGGCTGGTTTGTGCAGAACGGGCTACAGAAAAGAATAGAAGCACCGGAATGGAACCTTGCGGTCATTCCAGTAGTCCGCGGCGTCCCGGAAGATGTCGAGCAGCTGCTCGCGCGCTTCCTTGTCGAACTTGGCATTGGCCGGGATGTGCTCGAGCACGGCAATGAAGCCCGGCTGCGGCCCCGACTTGTGCAGCGGGTCCGTCAGGCAGTCATACAAGGCATCGAAGTTTTTGCCGACATTGGCCGGCAGCATGAACTGCTGCGCGATCAGGTCCAGAACATCCTGCTTGGATTGGGCCTGGGCCAGGTTGGCATACAGGAAGTGATGCCCCAGGCCCTGGGCAGCCTCCTGCAGATCCGATACCCTGAAGGCACGGATCGACTGAACGATATTGGTTCTTACAGTACGAAGTGGTGTATCCATCCCCGCGTCACTTTCTTGGCTAAAACACGATTCGATTCAGGGCACGATCTTGCGAAAACTCGCATAGTGATCGGCCGTGTAGTAACAGACTTCCGGCGCCGTCGTCGGGCCGCCACACACAATCCGGCGTGTGCCCCGATTGCGTGCACCAGGTGTGGGCACGGTGTATTCGCGGTAGTAGCCGCGCTTCTGGGCCGGGAGCAAACGCTCGCGGTTGCCAAATACCGTGCCATCTTTCTCGTACGCAAACGGGCCGCCCTGGAAAATCTGGCGATACGTTTGCGCCCCCTGGCTTGGCAGTTCCGCCACCGACATCGTCATGGGCGCGTCCGCGGGTGCCGGGCCTCGGGCCCTGACACCAGTGGACACACAGGCTAGCGCTAGCAAAAAGCCAGTAAGTACCAACTTGATGCCGGAGCTAGCTGCCATGAGTCGAGTTTGTTATTACTCTCCGGGTAAACCCGGAAGATTCAAGCCCGAGAGTGTCGCCGATCTGGTCCAAAAAAGCAAGGGCTTGCCTAATTCTTAGGCAAGCCCTTGCGATTTGACGGGATAGGATGTGAGTGTCTACTACCCCTGATGGTCCAAGGCCTAGCGGATATTGGCATCCGCCACGGTAAGAGCGGTCATGTTGACGATGCGACGCACCGTGGTGCTGGCGGTCAGGATGTTGACCGGCTTGGCTTCGCCCAGCAGCACCGGGCCAATGGCGATGTTGCCGCCAGCGGCCGTCTTCAGCAGGTTGTAGGCGATGTTGGCGGCGTCGAGGTTGGGCATGACCAGCAGGTTGGCCGAGCCGCTCAGGGTGCTGTTGGGCATCAGCACGGCGCGGGCGGCGGCATCCAGTGCCACGTCGCCATGCATCTCGCCGTCCACTTCCAGCCAGGGCGCCTGCTGGCGCAGCAGTTCCAGGGTCTGGCGCATCTTGAGGGCGCTGGGCTGGCTGCTGCTGCCGAAGTTGGAATGGCTCAGCAGGGCGGCCTTGGGTTGCAGGCCGAAACGCTTCATTTCTTCGGCGGCCATGATGGTGATCTCGGCCAGCTGCTCGGCGGTCGGGTCGTAGTTAACATGGGTGTCGACGACGAAGAGCTGGCGGTCCGGCAACAGCAGGCCGTTCATGCAGGCATAGGTGTTCACACCCGGGCGCTTGCCGATGACCTGGTCGATGTACTGCAGGTGCATGGCATTGGTGCCCCAGGTGCCGCAGATCAGGCCGTCCACGTAACCCTTGTGCAGCATCATGGCGCCGATCAGGGTCAGGCGCCGGCGCATCTCGATCTTGGCGATCGGCGCGGTCACGCCCTTGCGCTCTGTCATGCGGTGGTAGGTCTGCCAGAAATCGCGATAACGCTCGTCGTGTTCGACGTTGACCACGTCATAGTCCTGGCCCTCCTTCAGGCGCAGACCGAACTTCTCGACGCGCTGGGCGATGATGGCCGGGCGGCCGATCAGGGTCGGGCGGGCGATGCCCTCGTCAACCACGATCTGGGCCGCGCGCAGGATGCGCTCCTCTTCGCCCTCGGCGTAGGCCACGCGCTTCTTGGCGGCTTTCTTGGCGGCCATGAAGATGGGCTTCATGGTGGTGCCCGAGGCGTAGACGAAGGCCTGCAGGCGCTCGCGATAGGCCTCCATGTCGGTGATAGGGTTGCGCGCCACGCCGCTGTCCATGGCCGCCTGGGCCACGGCCGGCGCGATCATGATCATCAGGCGCGGGTCGAAGGGCTTGGGGATCAGATAGTCCGGGCCGAAGGACAGCTGCTCGCCGGCGTAGGCCGCGGCCACCACCTCACTCTGCTCGGCCTGGGCCAGCTCGGCCATGGCGCGCACGGCGGCAATTTCCATCTCGTCCGTGATGGTGGACGCACGAGCATCCAGTGCACCGCGGAAGATGTAGGGGAAACACAGGACGTTGTTGATCTGGTTCGGGTAGTCCGTGCGACCCGTGGCCATGATGACGTCGTCGCGCGCGGCCTTGGCTTCTGCGGGATCGATTTCCGGATTCGGGTTGGCCAGTGCGAAGATGATGGGCTTGGCCGCCATCTTCTTGACCATGTCGGCCTTGAGCACGCCGCCGGCGGACAGGCCCAGGAAGATGTCGGCGTCGACGATCACGTCAGCCAGCTTGCGGGCGTCGGTCTTCTGCGCGAACTGGCGCTTGTCATCGTCCATCAGTTCGGTGCGGCCTTCGTAGACCACACCGGCCAGGTCGGTGACCCAGATGTTCTTGCGCGGCATGCCCATCTTGAGCAGCAGGCCCAGGCAGGCCAGGGCAGCGGCGCCCGCGCCCGAGGTGACGAGCTTGACCTCCTTGATGTCCTTGCCGGCGACCTTCATGCCGTTGAGCAGGCCGGCTGCCACCGTGATGGCGGTGCCGTGCTGGTCGTCGTGGAAGACCGGGATCTTCATGCGCTCGCGCAGCTTGCGCTCGACGTAGAAACAGTCCGGTGCCTTGATGTCTTCCAGGTTGATGCCGCCAAAGGTGGGTTCCAGGGCGGCGATGATGTCGACCAGCTTGTCGAGGTCGGTCTTCTCGTCGATCTCGATGTCGAAGACGTCGATACCGGCGAATTTCTTGAAGAGGACGCCCTTGCCTTCCATCACCGGCTTGGAGGCCAGCGGGCCGATGTCGCCCAGGCCCAGCACGGCCGTGCCGTTGGTGATCACGCCCACCAGATTACCGCGACTCGTGTACTTGTAGGCCGCGGCCGGATCCTTGACGATTTCCTCGCACGGCGCCGCGACCCCGGGGGTGTAGGCCAAAGCCAGGTCGTGCTGGTTGACCAGCTGCTTGGTGGCGGCGATGGAAATCTTGCCGGGGGTGGGGAACTCGTGGTATTCGAGGGCGGCGCGACGCAGTTGTTCGCGTTTGTCGTTGGACGACGGTGTGCTGGACATCAATCAACTCCTGCTGCAGGCCTGATTTGTGATGGGGCCGAGCAGTGCGGTGATCCGCACCCCCCGTCCCAACGGTCTGCTTCTATGGGGAATCGGATTGTAGACCTCGAAACCTTGTATTTCGGGCTACGAATCCGGGAAAAGAACCCTCGGTTTTTACTTACGCGCAAAACCCAGCCATGGTCCTGGTTCAGGCGCTGACCGTTTCAACGGGTGCAGACGCCTGTGTCGCAGCTGTTTGCGCAGCTCGCTCCCAGACTTTCTCGTGAAAGAAGAACGCGAAGGCCTGCACGGTAGGCTCAAGCAGGCTGAGGGTGAACGACACGAGCAAATCACCTGTCACCGCATAGGCAACACCAGCAGCCACCGTGATGTGGAGCAGGTAATAGCTGGCGGTTTTCATGAGCGTGGGCAAGTTGGCGCGGGCGAAATTGGCCATGGTGAACACCTGTTGATAAACAATTAAACGTTTGGCAATGGTAGTTTTTTGCTATGCATTTGACCAATTGGATTTCGCAACGATCGTCATAGGCGTTCAGGTGAAGGTCCGGCCCCTGCCGGCCATGGGCGGGCCTAGTCTCGCATCAGCGCTTCAATCTCGTCTGCGTGGACAGGCACTTCGCGCGAGATGAGTTCACAGCCATCGGCCGTTACAAAGGCATCGTCCTCGATGCGGATGCCGATGTTCCAGTACTCGCGGGGCACGTCCTCGGCCGGGCGAACGTAGAGCCCAGGTTCGATGGTCAGGCACATGCCAGGCCGCAGGATGCGGCTGGGTCGGTCCTTGATGATTTCGCCCGAGAGCGGGTCTTTGCGCTCGCTGGTCTGGCCCAGTTCGCTGGCCTCCACATAACTCCCGCAGTCATGCACGTCCATGCCCAGCCAATGGCCGGTACGGTGCATGTAGTAGCGGAAGTAGGCGCGGCTGGCAATCACATCGTCCACCGTGCCGACCTTGTGGCGGTCCAGCAAGCCCAGGTCCAGCAGGCCCTGGGACAGCACACGCACCGTGGCCTCGTGCGGCTCCACAAAACGGGCGCCAGCATGCGTGGCCTCGACGGCGGCGTCCTGTGCGGCCAGCACCAGCTCGTACAGCGCGCGCTGCGGCCCCGTGAACTTGCCATTGGCCGGGAAGGTGCGTGTGATGTCGCTGGCATAGCCGTCGAGCTCGCAGCCGGCATCGATGAGCACCAGCTCGCCGTCGCGGATGGGCGCGTTGTCGGCGCGGTAGTGCAGCACGCAGGCGTTGGCGCCAGCGGCCACGATGGAGCCGTAGGCGGGGTACTGCGAGCCGTGGCGGCGGAATTCGTGCAGCAGCTCGGCGTCCAGGTGGTATTCCCGCACGTCCTGGCCCGCGCGCAGCATGCGCGCCGATAGCTGCATGGCGCGCACATGGGCGCCAGCGCTGATCTGGGCGGCACGCCGCATCACGGCCTGCTCGTGCGCATCCTTCACCAGGCGCATCTCGTCGAGCAGGGCGCACAGATCGCGTTGCGCCTCGGGGCACAGGGCGCCATAGCGCACGCGCGAGCGTACGGCTTTCAGCCAGCCATCGATGCGGCCTTCCAGACCGAGGTGCGTGGCGAAGGGGTACCAGACCGTGGCCTTGTTCTCGAGCAGCTTGGGCAGGCGCTGTTCCAGCTCGGTCACGGGATAGGCTGCGTCCACACCCAATGCAGTCGGTGCCGCTTCGGGGCCCAGGCGCAGGCCATCCCAGATCTCGCGCTCCAGGTCCTTGGGGTTGCAGAACAGCGTGGTGTGGCCTTCGCTGGTGATGACGAGCCAGGCATTGGGTTCGCCAAAGCCGCTCAGGTAGTGGAAATAGCTGTCGAAGCGGAACAGGAACTCACTGTCTCGGTTGCGCAGGTGTTCGGGTGCAGTGGGAATGATGGCGACGGCATCGGGGCCGAGCTGGGCGGCCAGACGCGCACGGCGCTGTGCGTAAAGAAGAGTGCTCATGACGGGGCGGTTTCGTTGAGTTGCGCCAGACGCTCGGGTGTGCCGACATCGGTCCACGGCCCGGTGTAGAGCTCGGCGCTGATGCGTTGATTGTCCATCGCTGCGCGCAGCATGGGTGCCAAGGGGGCTTTCACGCCCTGCGGGTTGCCGGGTGCAATGTCGCACCAGGGCCGTGCGAAGAATTCCCGCCGGTACAGACCGATGGTGCTGTAGGTGTACTTCACGGTCGCCTGGTTCAGGGCCAACTGCCGGCCGAAGGCCAGCGGATCGCTGGCCAGGCCGAAATCACCCAGCGGATTGTGCGAGGGGTTGGGCACCAGCCAGAGGTGAGCCAGTTTGTCGCTGCGCGCGAAGCGCTGTACGGCTTGCACGGAGAACGGGAAATCGGGGGCGTACACATCACCAGCCAAGACCCAGAAGATGTCGCCCAGCAGCGGCAGCGCGCGCACGATGCCGCCGGCGGTCTCCAGTGCACCACCGAAATCCAGCCCCTCCCAGGAGTACTCGATGGCCAGGGGCCGGTCCTTGCTGCTGTGCGGCCGCGGTCCGAAATGGGCTGGGATCTGTTCACCCAACCAGGCGGTGTTGATCACGATGTCAGTGAAACCGGCATCAGCCAGGGCATCTATATGCCACTGCAGCAGTGGTTTGCCCTGCACGGACAGCAGGGGCTTGGGTGTGGCGTCGGTCAGCGGGCGCATGCGTTCACCCCGCCCCGCTGCCAGCACCATGGTCTTGATGGAAATCGGAACTTGCACACCCTCACTGTAGACCATGGGAAGGCGCAAGGCCTGCCGCAACGGGGTCCGAAGCGGTCACCGGTAAAATACCGGGTTTCCCCTGACCCCCTCCGGAGCGGCTCCCCCATGGCAAATACCCGACAGATGGCCAACGCGATACGCGCACTGGCAATGGACGCAGTGCAACAAGCCAATTCCGGACACCCGGGCGCGCCCATGGGCATGGCCGACATGGCCGTCGCGCTCTGGGGTGAGCACCTCAAGCACAACCCGACCAACCCGCAGTGGGCCGACCGCGACCGTTTCGTCCTGTCCAACGGGCATGCCTCCATGCTGTTGTACGCGTTGCTGCACCTCACGGGCTACGACCTGCCGTTAAAGGAGCTGAAGAACTTCCGCCAGCTCGGCAGCAAGACCGCGGGCCACCCCGAAACCGGCCACACGCCCGGCGTGGAAACCACGACCGGCCCCCTGGGCCAGGGCGTGACCAACGCCGTGGGCATGGCGCTGGCCGAGAAGCTGCTGGCCAGGGAATTCAACCGGGACGGGCACAGCATCGTTGACCATCACACCTACGTCTTCCTGGGCGACGGCTGCATGATGGAAGGCATCAGCCACGAGGCCGCGGCCCTGGCCGGTGCCTGGAAATTAAATAAGCTGATCGCCCTGTACGATGACAACGGCATTTCCATCGATGGCCAGGTCACCCCCTGGTACGGCGACAACACCGCCCTGCGCTTCGTGGCCTATGGCTGGAACGTGATCGGCCCGATCAACGGGCATGACGTGGCCGCCGTGTCTGAAGCCATCGCGCGCGCCAAGCAGTCCGACAACCAGCCCACGCTGATCATCTGCAAGACGGCCATCGGCCAAGGTTCCCCCAACCGCGCCAACACCGCCAAGGCCCACGGCGAGCCGCTAGGTGCCGAGGAGATCAAGCTCACGCGCGAAGCCCTGGGCTGGGCCCACGAGCCCTTCGTCATTCCGCAGGACGTGGCCGATGACTGGAACGCCAGCCGCCGCGGCATTGCGGCCCAGGAAGCCTGGGAGCAGAAGTTTGCCGCCTACCGCGCCACGCACCCGGCGTTGGCGGCCGAGTTCGAGCGCCGCATGAAAGGCGAACTGCCGAAGAACTTTGCCCAAGTGGCAGTGGACGCCGCCGTGGCGGCGCACACCAAGGCTGAGACCGTGGCCAGCCGCAAGGCCAGCCAGATCGCGCTGGAAGCCTTCACGGCCGCTCTGCCCGAGCTGCTGGGCGGCTCGGCCGACCTGACCGGCTCCAACCTGACCAACACCAGCTCCACGCCCAATCTGCGCTTCGACGCCGATGGCAACGGCAATGGCGGGCGCCACATCAACTACGGCGTGCGCGAATTCGGCATGGCCGCCATCATGAACGGCATCGGCCTGCACGGGGGCTACATCCCTTACGGCGGCACCTTCCTGACCTTCAGCGATTACTCGCGCAACGCCATCCGCATGGCGGCGTTGATGAAACAGCGTGTGGTGCATGTGTTCACGCACGACTCCATCGGCCTGGGCGAGGACGGCCCGACGCACCAGTCAGTCGAACATGCGGCCTCCCTGCGCCTGATTCCCAACCTGGATGTCTGGCGTCCCGCCGACACGGCTGAGACCACCGTGGCCTGGGCCGTGGCCCTGCAAAACAAGAACAAACCCACGGCGCTGCTGCTGAGCCGCCAGAACCTTCCTTACGCACCCAAGAAAGATCTGGGTGACATCAGCCGTGGCGCCTATGTGCTGTCCGAACCGGCCGACCTGGGCCTGAAGCAAAAGGCCCGCGCCGTGATCATCGCCACCGGCTCCGAAGTGCAGCTGGCGCTCAAGGCACAGGAACTGCTGGCCGCGAAGAAGATCGCGGTGCGTGTGGTCTCCATGCCCAGCACGACGACCTTCGACCAGCAGAAGCCGGCCTACAAGCAGGCGGTGCTGCCGGCCGGGCTGCCGCGCGTGGCGGTAGAGATGGGCGTGACCGAGGGTTGGTGGAAGTACGGCTGCGCGGCCGTGGTGGGTCTCGACACCTACGGCGAGTCGGCCCCGGCTCCGGTGCTGTTCAAGCACTTCGGCTTCACGCCCGAGAATGTTGCCGACACGGTACAAGCCGTCCTGGCGAAATAAATTGTTTTGTTAACTTTCAGAAAGAGCGAATCATGACGATCAAGGTAGGCATCAACGGCTTCGGCCGCATCGGTCGCAACGTGCTGCGTTCGGCCGTGGCGAACTTCAAGGACATCGAAATCGTTGCCATCAACGACCTGCTGGAGCCCGACTACCTGGCCTACATGCTCAAGTACGACAGCGTGCACGGCCGCTTCAAGGGCGAAGTCAGCGTTGAAGGTGGTGTCCTG
>JAXMMJ010000101.1:0-7123 GCA_034366585.1 Hylemonella sp. | reverse complement strand
TGCTGGTGGCCGGCATCGCCACCGCCACCGAATGCGCAGCCTGGGCGTGGTGGGCTCGCTGGCCATCGCTGCGGCCAGCCGCACGCTCACCCTGCGCAACTTCTGGGACGGCCTGGCCGGCGCCACGCGCGTGAGCTGCATGATCATGTTCATCCTGGCCGGTGCCGCCTTCCTCACCAAGACCATGGCCTTCACCGGCATCCCGCGCGAGCTGGCCGAGTTCGTGCACAGCATGAACCTCTCGGCCTACGGCCTGATCGCGGTGCTGGTGGTGGTCTACCTGATCCTGGGCACCGCGCTCGACGGCATCTCCATGATCGTGCTCACCAGCGCCGTGGTGCTGCCCATGGTGCAGAAAGCCGGTTTCGACCTGGTGTGGTTCGGCATCTTCATCATCATGCTGATCGAGATCGCCGAGATCACCCCGCCGGTGGGCTTCAACCTCTTCGTGCTGCAGAACATGACGGGCGTGGACAGCAACCGCATCGCGCGTGTCACGCTGCCCTTCTTCGCCTGCATGATCGTGGCCATCGTGCTGATCACGGTCTTCCCCTCCATCGTCACCAGCGTACCGAACTGGCTGATGGGCGTAGAGCGCTAGCCGGCCCGCGGCGGCTTGTGCAGGGCAATCGTCACCAGGGCCGAGGCGTCCTCCAGCGCCGCCACGCCGTGTTTGGCCCCACCGGCCAGGAACAGCAGTTGACCGGCGTGCAACACGTGGCTGCGGCCGTCGACGCTGACGTCGAGCGCGCCTTCGATGCACTGGATGGTGATCTCGCCGGCCACCTGGTGTGGCGGCAGTGACTTGCCGGCCTGCAGCACCAGCCGCATCACCTCAAGGTCCTGCGCCTTGAACAGCGCCACCGTTTTCGCACCCGCGAGTCGCTCGCCCAGGGGCTGGACGTCGATGGATTGACCGGCAGAGGCGTGCGGAAGGGCCATGCGAGAGATTATGAGCCGCGGGTAGCGACAACGATGCCTGTGAGGTCATGCCGGCCGGGGCGATAAACTCCCCTCATGCTGCCCGTCCTCGCCATCTGCCTCGGTGCCTGCGCCGGCGCTCTTCTGCGCTGGCGGCTGGGCCTGTGGCTCAGCACCCCCGGCGCCCTGCTGCCCTGGGGCACACTCACGGCCAACCTGCTCGGGGGTTACCTGATCGGCGTATGTGTGGCCGTGTTCCAGGCCCTGCCGCAGCTGGACCCGGCCTGGCGCCTGATGCTCGTCACCGGCTTCCTGGGTGCGCTCACCACCTTCTCCAGCTTCTCGGCCGAGGTAGTGTCCATGCTGCAGCAGGCGCGTTATGCGCTGGCGCTGGGCACCGCCGGGCTGCACCTGCTGGGCTCGCTGCTCCTCACCATCGCCGGCATCAAGAGCGTGGAGCTGATCCTCGCGCGCTAGGCAGCGCGATCAGCAATCAGGGGGGCGGATTTGTGCCGCAGGCGTGCGTCGGGCTGTCGCAGACGGAAATGCCTAGACAAAATCCCATCAAGCGGTTGCCTGGGCATTCGAGCTGCAAGAAGCCCATGCAGGTCGTGCTGCAGGTCGTCGTGCCCGCAGGTGGCGGAAAAGGTCGCGACGACAGCCAGCCCCCGATGAATCCGAGCACGGCAAAGATGGACACGATGACCGCCACGACAACGATGGCGAAGGCACCTCCTGAAGAGCCATCCTCCGCGTCGTCACGCGGATCTTCATCCGGATCAGCTTCTGGTTTCGGCATGATGCACCCCTCTCCTTGTAGTCATCAGGGACCGTTGCGGGTGTAGCAGCCATCGAGGAGGCCAGACGGTGGCGGCCCCACGTTGGGATTGACGTGGTTGCGGCAATCGGCCGGGAAGACGCTCTTGCCCGCCCCGCCACAGCGAGGTGCGTTACTGCCTGTCACGGATTCGCAGCAGAAGTATCCCTGGCTGTCGCAGGCCAGCATGGCGCTCGGATGCTGGTCGATGACACCACTCGCACAACCCGGATTGCCCGCCAGACTGAAGCCGGGTATCACGCGCGGGCCGGGACAGATCTGGGACTGGACGGCGGAGTTGTCCGGCTCGAAACGTGCATTGACTTGCACCGGCGCCCCATTGAGCGTGACCGAACAGCCCGAGCGGTTCCCCGCGCAATTGCAGATGCTGGGTTGCGGGCAATTGCTGGTCCAGCCGATGAAGCGGGACCCGGCGGCGGGCTGTGCGGTCAGGGTGAAACTCTGGCTCTGCCCCAGCGTGATACTGCAGTCGCTGCCGCAGTTGATCGCTGCCGGCGTGCTGCCGATGCGGCCACTGCCGCTGCCTTCGCTCGCAACGCTCAGCCGGTAGACGCGTTGTGCCCCCAGCGCAATGATCAGCGGGGCGCTCTCGAAGTCCGGCGAGCCCGCAGGGATGCGGGTGTTCGCGGTGATGTTGGACACCGCCAGCGTGTAGGACAGACTGCCCACCCGGCTCATGGGCGGCCGGATGATGAGATGCCAGCGGGCCGGACGGGGGTTGGGATTGATGTCCACAATGCGGTAAAAGCCGCTGACCGCGGGATCGGTACCGGAAGGTATGGCCTCGAAGCGCGGCAGCTCGGTGCCATCGAGTCGCACACGCAGGCTGCTCGGATAAGGCACATCCAGATACAGCTGGAACTCGCCCGTGGAAGGGGCCACCGGCAGGATCTCGAAGGTTCCGCTGCTCGCGTCGCGCCCCACGTTCACGATGCCACTGCCACGCTGCAGGACCGCCAGCACGTTCAGCCCGGTGGGCGTCTGCGCGGCAGGCGCCGTGTCCAGCGTCGGGCAGCCTGCGAGCAGGAACAGCAGAAACAAGGATACGAGTTTGATCAACCCATGCATGGTTTTTCCCCCTGAAGTTGCAACGACTGCGCCGTGCGCCTGACTGTTTTTGTTCTGAGCCCGAGATATACCGCATGCCTTTCTGAAAGTACAGAAAGTTCCAATTGCACTTACAAATTCGACTCGAAACTCCCCTTCGCATCGCCCTGCCAGCGCCCATATGCGGCCATGCGCGGTGTCAGGGTACTGATTGAGGAGTGGCTATCCCGGCGCACGCGGTACCATTCGCAGGCTGGCACCGGACACTGGCCGCGTGGCCTGCGGGGGCGAGCGCTCAATCGGCACCCCAGGAGTGCAACTTTGAAGAACGATTCCAAGTCCCTGCCAACGAATGGCCGCGTCTACCTCGTGGGCGCCGGCCCCGGCGACCCCGATCTGCTGACCCTGCGCGCCGCGCGCCTGCTGGCCAGCGCCGACGTGCTGGTCTACGACAACCTCGTCTCCGACGGCGTGCTGGCCCTGGCCAACCCGGGCGCACAGCGCATCTACGCCGGCAAGCGCCGCAACGAACACACCCTGCGCCAGGAACAGATCAACGCCCTGCTGGTGCAGCTGGCGCAAGAAGGCAAGCAGGTGGTGCGCCTCAAGGGCGGCGACCCCTTCATCTTCGGCCGCGGCGGCGAGGAGATGCAGAAGCTGGTCGAACACGGCGTGCCCTTCGAGGTGGTGCCCGGCATCACGGCCGCCAGCGGCGTGGCCTGTTACGCCGGCATCCCGCTCACCCACCGCGACCACGCGCAAAGCTGCCTCTTCGTCACCGGCCACCTCAAGGACGGCAACCCCGAACTCGACTGGGCCGCGCTGGTGCGCCCGCAGCAGACCGTGGTGATCTACATGGGCCTGAGCGCCCTGCCCGAGATCTGCCAGCAGCTGATCGCGCACGGCGCGCCTGCCACGCGCCCCATCGCCATCGTGCAGCACGGCACCCTGGCCACACAGCGTGTGCTCACCGGCACCCTGGCGGATCTGCCGGCCAAGGTCGCCCCCGGCGGCTTCGCCTCGCCAAGCCTGCTCATCGTCGGCGACGTGGTGCAGCTGCACGGCACGCTGAACTGGTTCGAACCCCATAGCGGCGCACAGACGCGCCTGACCCACGACGAGGCCGCGCAGCTGCCACCCCTGTCGTCCACCGTTTCCAGGAGACCCTCATGAGCGACGCGCTCGACTACCTCGTCCAGGCCCGCCCCGAGGCCATGGGCCACTACTTCAGCTTCCTCAAGGACGCTGGCAAGCATCTGGACCCGAAGACCCGCAACCTCATCTCCGTCATCACCAAGGTCGATGCGCAGACCGAGCGGGGCTTTCGCCAGTACCTCAAGCGCGCGCTGAAAGAAGGCTGCACCCCCCTGGAGATCATCGACGCCCTGCTCATGGCCTTCCCCACCCTGGGCCTCACCAAGATCGTCTGGGCCACCGACATCATCCTCGCCATGCAGCTGCCGGGCTTTGCGCCCGAGGCCCTGCACCGCGCGCAGCCGCAATGGCACGACATCATGGCCGCCACCGACCTGGACGAGGGCGAAGTCAAGCGTATGGACTGCGAGGGCCGCGGCCTCTTCGTCTACCGCGAAGGCCAGAGCTACAAGGTCTACGACAGCCTGTGCCCGCACCAGGGCACCGACATCCCGCAGCTCGCGCTGCAGGGCCTCACGCTGACCTGCCCGAAACACGACTGGGCCTTCGACGTGACAAGCGGCGCCTGCATCAGGAACGGCAAGACCCCGCTGACGCCCATCGAATCGAAACTGGAAGACGGCCGACTGATGGCGCGCTGGTGAGCCGGCCCGGTGCCGTGCTCAGAAGGTCGCCGGCGTATTGACCCAGAGGATTTTGGCCACGCCCGGACCGGTATTGCGGTAGCCATGGGGAATCTGGCTGGAAAAGGTGAAGGCATCGCCAGCCTGAATGGGATGGCATTCCCCGCCCAGCAGCAATTCAATCGCGCCTTCCAGCAGGTACCCCACTTCTTCACCGGCGTGAACAATCTGGCCATCGGTTTCGACCCCGGGCTGGACGATGTGGATGTTGGCTTGCAGCAAGCCACCCCGCTTGGCCAGGACCAACCGCTCCAGCGCAATGCCGCCGCCGGTCTGGATCACCGGACGTGTGCCGCGCTGCAGCACCGGACTCTCCAGCGGCTGATCCTCAGAGGTCAGGGCTGCGATGTTCGTGTCCAAGGCGACGGCAATGCGGTGCAACATGGCCAGCGAAGGTGTCGCCTGGCCGTTCTCGATCTTGGAGAGCAGGCTTTCAGAACAACCCGCCTTGGCCGCCACCTGGATCAGGGTCAGGTCCACCACCCGACGCGCATGCCGGATCCGCACCCCGAGCCTGGAGGACGATTTTGCAGCGCCCTCCTCCTGGGGAGCGGCAGCGGGCTTGAGGGACTTCGCGGCAGCCTTCACCATGTTCAACCGCGGGGCTCAGGCGCCGGCCATCCGGGTAACGGCATAGGCCAGGGCCTGCGCGCCCAGGACCAGGTCTGAGTGATCGGTCTCTTCCGAGGCGTTGTGGCTGATGCCCTTCTTGCTCGGCACAAAGAGCATCGCGCTCGGGCAATGGTCGGCGAGGTACATGGCATCGTGAAAAGCACCCGAGGTCAGGGCCAGGGGCGCGGGCTGGGCCGCCAGCTGGCAGGCACGCGCGCAGGCTTCCTCGACCAGCGCGGTCATCTCGGTCGGGAAGTGCGTGGGCTTGCGCTCGAAGATGGCCTCCAGCGCCACGCGGGTGCGCCCAGCATGCTGCTGCAGGATGTCGCGCATGACCGCGTCGAACTCCGCCAACACACCCTCGTCGACACAGCGCATGTCGATGGTGAACTCGACCTCGCCCGGAATGGTGTTGATGGAATTGGGTCCCACGACCCAGCGCCCCAGGGTCAGGCGCAGCCCGCTGGCCTGGCGGCGCGCGGCCTCGGCATAGAGGCGGTGGGCCATCTGGATGCAGGCGGCCATCGCATCGGTGCGGATGTCCATGGGCGTGGTGCCGGCGTGCGCCGCCACCCCACTCACCTTGACGCGGAACCAGCGCACGCTCTGGATGCCCGTGACCACCCCCAGCGGCACGCCCGCCGTCTCAAGCACCGGGCCCTGCTCGATGTGCAGTTCGATAAAGCCGGCCAGCGGCTGCTGCATTGCGCGGCGCGGCACATCGGGCATGGCCTGCAGGGCACGGTCCACCGCCTCGCCGAAACTCTGCTGGCTGCCATCGCGCACAGCCCGGTAACCGGCCAGCTTGGCTGGATCCACATAGGCGCTGGAGCCCATGCAGCCCGGCCCGAAGCGGCTGCCTTCCTCGTTGGTCCAGACCACCACCTCCACGGGGCGCTCGGTCTGCACGCCGGCGTCCTGCAGCGCCTGTAACACTTCCAGACCGGCCACCACGCCATAGGCGCCGTCGAGCTTGCCGCCCACCGGCTGCGTGTCCACATGGCTGCCGGTCAGCACCGGGGGCAGGTCGCGGCGGCCCGGGCGGCGGAAAAACAGGTTGGCGCAGTCGTCGACCGCGACGCTGCAGCCCAGGGCGGGGGCGCGCGCTATCAGGTAGCGGCGTGCCTGCAGGTCGATCTCGGTCAGCGTCTCGCGCGCCACCCCGCCATCGTCGCGCCCGCCATAGCGGGCCAGCTCGGCAATGGCCGTGCGCAGGCGCTCGCTGTCCACGTGCTGGAGCACCCGGTCGGCGGCGGCACGGTGGCGTGAAAGTTCATCGGTCTGCATGGTCATCCTTACGATCTGGTCTGCAGGCTGTTCTGCAGAAGTTGCGCTGCGGCCAGGGTCTGGGCATCGCCCCAGCGCGGGCCGATCACGGTCACGCCCACGGGGAGGCCCTGGGCACCCACGCCGGTCGAAACATGCACGCAGGGCACGCCCAGCAGGGTCCACAGGCGGTTGAAGAGGGGGTTGCCGGTGGCGCCCAGCCCGGCCGGGGCCTCGCCCTCGGCGCTCGGAGCCAGCAGCACGTCGACGTCTGCAAACACAGAGGCCAGCGCGCAGCGCGCCTGGTCTGCCAGCGCGTAGGCCGCGGCGACACGCTCGCCATCCAGGCGGCTGGCCGCGGCCAGAAAGTCGGTGAACGCGGCACTGAACAGCGTGGCGTGTTGCTGCCGCTCGGGCGCGAAGGCGGCCAGGGCCTCGTGGCCCATGATGTCGATCTGCGCCTGGGTCAGGCTGTCCCACGCGGCCGGCCAGGCCAGGTCGATCACACGGGCGCCACCTTGTTCCAGCCGGCGCGCCGCGTGCGCCAGGGCCTGGCGCGCATCACCCGAGGCGCGATCCCAGTGCGGCGTCTGGCACAGGC
>JAXMMJ010000100.1:0-17473 GCA_034366585.1 Hylemonella sp. | reverse complement strand
CCGGCAGCACCCGGGGCACGGCCTGGCCGTTCACGCGGCCGGCGCGCAGGTGGCTGGTGTACATGGCCACGCGCGAGACGCCGTGGGTGGCCAGGCCCTGCACGTCGGCGGCCACCAGGGCGCGGGCGGTGCAGAGCGCCTGTGCCGGGCTGGCACCGGCGGCGCGCAGGGCGGCAGCGGCGAGCGATTCGAGTTCGGCGATGGAGATCATGAAAGCTGCGGTCATGCAGACCGCAGCCATCTTCGCAGATCGACGCCCATGGCGGCGATCAGTTCGCTGTCGTACACCTTGGCCCCTAGGCCTGGCGGCTCGGTGCACGTCCCTGACCTGGCCCACGGCCTCTTCGACCAGGCCCTGCTGCTCTGATCCGCGACGGCGCTGTCTCAATACGAGACAGCGCCATAAGTGGTTCTACTGAGTTTTCACCAGTCAAAACTGCATGAACTTCGCCTGACTGCCGGGCCGAGGGGAAACACCCATGCCCGCTTGCGGCAGCCGGCACTACCATTCATTTGTGTAATTACGATCGGGGCCTTCGAGTCGCGATGCGAACGATAAATGGAGACCGGGCCACAGGCCCCATGGCATGAGTGCAGACATCATTCTCGAAACGCGCGAACTCACCCGGGAGTTCAAGGGCTTCGTCGCAGTGGACCACGTGAACCTCCAGGTCAGGCGTGGTTCCATCCACGCGCTGATCGGCCCCAACGGCGCAGGCAAGACCACCGTCTTCAACCTGCTGACCAAGTTCCTTCCCCCCACCTCGGGCCAGATCCTCTACAAGGGCGAAGACATCACGCACCGCGCCGCCGCCGAAGTGGCGCGCTCGGGCATGGTGCGCTCCTTCCAGATCTCGGCGGTGTTCCCGCACCTCACCGTGCTGGAAAACGTGCGTGTGGGCCTGCAGCGCAAGCTGGGCACCAGCTTCCATTTCTGGAAACCCGAGTCCACCCTCTACGCGCTGAACGACCAGGCCATGGCCCTGCTGAAGTCGGTCGATCTGGGCCATTTCGCCAACACCAAGACGGTGGAGCTGCCCTACGGCCGCAAGCGCGCACTGGAGATCGCCACCACCCTGGCGCTGGACCCCGAGCTGATGCTGCTGGACGAGCCCACCCAGGGCATGGGCCACGAGGACGTCGGTCGCGTGGTCGATCTCATCCGCAAGGTCGCGGCCAACCGCACCGTGCTGATGGTGGAGCACAACATGAACGTGGTCGCCAACCTGAGCGACACCATCACCGTGCTGGCTCGCGGTAGCGTGCTGGCCGAAGGCCCCTACGAACAGGTCTCGAAAGACCCGCGCGTGCTCGAAGCCTATGTCGGATCCTCCGAAGAGGAGTCCGCATGAACAACGTGCTGTTGAAGATCGAGAACCTGCACGCCTGGTACGGCGAATCGCACATCCTGCACGGCGTCAATTTCGAGGTGCGCGAGGGCGAACTGGTCACCCTGCTGGGCCGCAACGGCGCTGGCCGCACCACCACGCTCAAGGCCATCCTGGGCCTGACCGGCAAGCGCACCGGCACCATTGAGGTCATGGGCCGGGAGACCGTGCACCTGCCCACCAACCGCATCGCCCGCCTGGGCCTGGGCTATTGCCCCGAAGAACGCGGCATCTTCTCCACACTCTCCTGCGAGGAAAACCTGCTGCTGCCACCCAAGGTGGGCGAGGGCGGCATGTCGCTGGACGAGATCTACGAGATGTTTCCCAATCTCAAGGAACGCCGCCACAGCCCCGGCACGCGCCTGTCGGGCGGCGAGCAGCAGATGTTGGCCATGGCGCGCATCCTGCGTTCGGGTGCCCAGGTGCTGCTGCTCGACGAGATCACCGAGGGCCTGGCCCCGGTCATCGTGCAGACGCTGGGGCGCGTGATCCGCGCGCTCAAGGCCAAGGGCCTGACCATCATCCTGGTCGAGCAGAACTTCCGCTTCGCCGCGCCCCTGGCCGACCGCCACTACGTGATGGAGCATGGCCAGATCGTGGCCACCGTGAACAAGGCCGAGTTGAGCGAGAAGGCAGCCATGCTGCATGAGTTTTTGGGTGTGTGAGTTTTGACAACCATTTCTAGGAGACCAACATGAAACGCAAACTGATCGCCGCCGCCGTGGCGGCCACCCTGGCCGGCAGCTTTGGCCTGGCCCAGGCCCAGAAGCTGTCGGGTGATGCCGTCAAGATCGGCGTGTTGACCGACATGTCCGGCGTCTACGCCGACTACGGCGGCCCCGGTGCCGTGGCCGCCGCCAAGCTGGCCGTGCAGGACTTCGGCGGCAAGATGTTCGGCAAGCCCATCGAAGTGGTGAACGCCGACCACCAGAACAAGCCCGACATCGCCAAGAACGTCACCCAGGCCTGGTTCGACCGCGACGGCGTGGACATGACGGTGGAGAACCTGAACTCCGCCGTGGCCCTGGCCGTGCAGGCCCTGGGCAAGGAAAAGAACAAGATCACCATCGTCAATGGCGCCGCCTCCTCGCGCCTGACCAATGAAGACTGCGCGCCGGCCACCGGCATCCACTACCTGATGGACACCATCGCCCTGAGCAATGTGGTGGGCAAGGCCATCGTGAAGGACGGCGGCAATACCTGGTACTTCCTGACCGCCGACTACGCCTTCGGCCACTCGCTCGAAAAGGACACCAGCAGCACGGTGGTGGCTGCCGGCGGCAAGGTGCTGGGCGCCGTGCGTCACCCGCTGTCCACTGGCGACTTCTCCTCCTTCCTGCTGCAGGCCCAGTCCAGCGGCGCCAAGGTGGTGGGCCTGGCCAACGCCGGCGGCGACACCGTCAACAGCATCAAGGCCGCGGCCGAGTTCGGCCTGACCAAGAAGCAGAACCTGGCCGCGCTGCTGATGCTGCTGACCGACGTGCACGCCCTGGGCCTGAACACCGCGCAGGGCCTGTACCTGACCGAAGGCTGGTACTGGGACATGAACCCCGAGACGCGCGCCTGGGCTGACAAGTACAGCAAGGTGATGAACGGCCGCAAGCCCAACTCCAACCACGCTTCCGTCTACTCGGCCACCCTGCACTACCTGAACGCCGTCAAGGCCGCCGGCACGGACGACACCGCCGCCGTCATGGCCAAGATGCGCGCCACGCCCATCAACGACATGTTCGCCAAGGGTGGCAAGCTGCGCGAAGACGGCCGCATGGTGCACGACATGTACCTGTTCCAGGTGAAGACGCCCGCCGAATCCAAGGGCCCCTGGGACTATTACAACCTCAAGGGCACCGTGAAGGGCGACGAGGCCTTCCAGTCCCTGGCCAACAGCCGCTGCGTTGCCATCAAGAAGTGATGCGCAGCTGATGTGACCTGAACGGGCGGGTCCGCGCGTGCGGCCCGCCCCTCTCCGATCCGGATGAACATGTCAGAAATTTTTGGTATCCCGATACAGGCCCTGATGGGCCAGCTCATGCTCGGGCTGGTCAACGGCTGCTTTTACGCCATGCTGTCGCTGGGCCTGGCCGTGATCTTCGGCATGCTCAACATCGTGAACTTCGCGCATGGCGCGCTCTACATGGTGGGCGCCTTCTTCGCCTGGATGCTGCTCAACTACGCCGGCGTCAACTACTGGTTCGCCCTGCTGCTCGCCCCCATCGGAGTGGCTGCCATCGGCGTGGTCATCGAGAAGACCATGCTGCGCTGGCTGCACCAGCTCGACCACCTCTACGGCCTGCTGCTGACCTTCGGCCTGGCCCTGGTGCTCGAAGGCCTCTTCCGCGAGTTCTATGGCTCCTCGGGCCTGCCCTACGAGCTGCCCGCGCTGTTCCGCGGCGTGTACGACCTGGGCTTCATGATGCTACCCAAGTACCGTGCCTGGGTGGTGGTGGTGTCCATCGTGGTGTGCCTGTTCACCTGGTACGTCATCGAGAAGACGCGCCTGGGAGCCTATCTGCGCGCCGGCACCGAGAACCCGAACATGGTGAAGGCCTTCGGCATCAACGTGCCGCTGATGGTCACCCTCACCTACGCCTTCGGCGTGGGCCTGGCCGGCCTGGCCGGCGTGATGGCCGCGCCGATTTATCAGGTGAGCCCGCTGATGGGCTCCAACATCATCATCGTGGTGTTTGCGGTGGTGGTGATCGGTGGCATGGGCTCCATCCTGGGCTCCATCCTCACCGGCCTGGCCCTGGGCCTGATCGAGGGCCTGACCAAGGTCTTCTACGCCGAGATTTCGAGCACCGTGGTCTTCATCATCATGGCCATCGTGCTGCTGGTCCGTCCCGCCGGTCTTTTTGGCAGGGAAAAATAATGAAAAAAACCCCCTTGCTCTACAGCCTGCTGCTGCTCGTCATGCTGGTGGCGCCCTTTGTGGGCTATCCCATGTTCCTGATGAAGCTGCTGTGCTTCGCCCTGTTTGCCTGCGCCTTCAATCTGCTGATCGGCTTCACCGGCTTGCTCTCCTTCGGCCACGCCATGTTCTTCGGCTTCGCGGCCTACGTCTCGGGCCATGCCGCCAAGGTCTGGGGTCTGACGCCCGAGCTGTCCATCCTGGCCGGCACCCTGAGCGCCACCGTCATCGGCGTCGTCACCGGCTGGCTGGCCGTGCGCCGCCAGGGCATCTACTTCGCCATGGTCACGCTGGCGCTGGCGCAGATGATCTACTTCATCTGCGTTCAGGCGCCCTTCACCTACGCGGAGGACGGCATCCAGAGCATCCCGCGCGGCAGCCTCTTCGGCCTGATCGACCTGCACAACGACCGGGTCATGTACTACGTGGTGCTGGCGCTCTTCGTGGGCGGCTTCGCGCTGATCTACCGCATCATCCACTCGCCCTTCGGCCAGGTGCTGCAATCCATCCGCGAGAACGAGCCGCGCGCCTTGTCCCTGGGCTACAACGTGGACCGCTACAAGCTGCTGGCCTTCGTGCTCTCGGCCACGCTGGCCGGCCTGGCCGGCGCCATCAAGGCCATTGCCTTCGGCATCGCCACGCTGACCGACGTGAGCTGGCAGATGTCCGGCGAAGTGGTGCTGATGACCCTGCTGGGCGGCATGGGCACCATCCTGGGCCCCGTCCTGGGCGCCGGCATCATTGTGGCCATGCAGAACTACCTCTCCGGCCTGGGCTCCTGGGTCACCATCATCATGGGCCTGACCTTCGTGGTCTGCGTGCTGCTGTTCCGCCGCGGCATCGTGGGCGAGATCGAGCACCGGCTGCTGAAGAAATCCTGAGCCGGCACACGCCCAAAGAAAAACCGCCTGCGGGCGGTTTTTTTATGCGCGTTGCGCTCATGCAGTATGAAAACTGGCTTTCAGCCTATCCCCAAAACGGGGAATGCCACCACATGCACTGACTTTGAGTAATCAGTACGTCAACTCCAGCACTGTCACGCGCTGCTGGGCTGTGGGCCAGACCCGGCCGACAAGCTTCTCACCATTGAACTCGGCCGCAATGCCGCGGTCTGCAGCGCTGGGCAGCTTGAGTTTGGCGCTGGACACGCCGGCACCAGCCGGCGGCACACCCGGCAGCGCGGTCTGGCCGTCGAAGCGCATCTGGTCGCGTTGCGCATCGAAGTAACCCCGCGGCCGCGTGAAGATGGCCAGGGCCTGGGCATCCTGATCGGCCGCAGCGATACGCTCGGGCCGCAGGTTCACGATGGCGCTGGAGCGCGGGAAGGCGCTGCGGTAGATGTGCGTGGTGGCGTAACCGGGTGCCTTGATCTCGAACTCGTAGGCCGTGCCGGCCTGGGCCGTGAAGGGCCCCCAGCGGCCGTCGGCACCCACCCTGCGCGTGTAGGCCGCCGCGCCCATACGCTGGCCCGTGGCCGCATCGGTGGCGTAGATGGCGAGTTCGGCGCCCGCGAGGGGCAGGTTGTTGGCGAAGTTGCCGGTGGCCGGGTTCAGCGGGTCCACGCCCTGGCCGGTAATGACACCGCCGAGTTCGATGCGCGACTCGGGCACGATGTCACGCACCAGGGTGGCGCGGCCGGTGATGAAGCTGTAGGCCGCGGCGAAGGCTGCGGGCGAGAAGGAGGTTTCGCGGTGGTCGATGCGCGGGATCACGATGTTGGTGGCGCCCTTGAGTTCGGGGCCGGCATACGTGACGTTGGTGGGTTTGCCCTTGGCGCCGATCCACAGGCCGTCTGGCTGGGCGAACTTGTCGTTGTTGTCGCTGCGGATGGTGAGCCAGCGCACCGAGCCAGTGACCTCGTCGCCACTGGCATTCTTTGGCGCGTTCAGGCCCGTGAGGAAGGGCCCCGTGCCTGAGAACTCGTTGCTTTCACGAAAACCGGGGATGGCCCAGACGCCGTGATTGGGTGTGCCGCCCAGGATGGCGTGCGAGACCGTGGCCGCGCCGCCACCGTTCTGAATGTAGTGACGGATGGCATTGCCGCCGCGTGAATTGCCGAAGAGCACGACCTGCTGCGCACCGGTGGCGCGCAAGACCTTTTCCACTTCGGCCTTCAGATACGCCATGTGCTCGGCGGTAGAGCTGCGGCCGGGCTGGGCCTTGCTGTCGTCGTCGCGCGCCAGGGGGTAAGGCAGCTCGATGGCGTGCAGACGCTCGCGCGGCCAGCCGTTGGACTCAAAGCGCCAGAGCGTGGTCAACCACAGCGCGGCGCTGTCGCCGTTGCCGTGCACAAAGACGATGGGCGGCGCCTCGCTGAGCGTTGGCGACGGCGCCGTGGCGCAGCCCCCCACCAGCAGAGTCAGGCCGGCCAGCAGGCCCAGGAGATGACGACGGATCAACATGCTTACCCTCCTTGCGCCTGCGCGCGATGGTGCCAGCGCCTATTCGAAGCCGCCCGCACGGCGCAGTTCGGCTGCGGCCGGTGCGGCCATCAGGTCGATCATCATGCGTGCGGCCTGCGGCTGCTCGGCCTTGGCTGCGATGGCGGCGGTGTAGACCGTGGCCAGCTCGAACGCCTTGGGCAGCAGGCTGATGAGCTGCACACCCGGCGTGTAGAGGATTTCTGTGACCTGGGTGCAGCCGATCAGGCCCGCACCGCTGGCGTCTGCCATCGCCTTCATGGCGGCGGCGCCATTGGGGTAGGGGCGCAGCGCGTCAGCCACCTGCTGATCGATGCCCAGTTGCTTGAGCACGTTCATGAAGTGGATGCCGGCCGTGGCCTTGACCGGGTCGGGGAAGTAGATGCCCTTGGCAGCCAGCAGGGCTGCCTTGAGCGTTTCGGGCGTGTCCACCTTCGGTTGCGGCTCGCCGCTTTTCACGGCGACGCCGGTCTTCACCACCCCCAGCGGCGTGGCGCTGCCGGGCTGGACGTGGCCGTTGGTGGTGAGGTCGGCGATCAGCGCCTGCGTGAGGATGACCACGTCGCAGGGCTCGCCCGCGAGCAGCTTGTCGCGCATGATGCCCACGGCGCCGAAGCTGCCTTCGACGGCGCGGCCGGTTTCGTTGTAAATGGCGCCGCGCAGCTGGTTGACCAGCCCCTGGGCAGCGCCGCCGCTAAGGATGTGCAAAGAACTCATGTCGTGAAGTGTCGCAGTTTTGTCGCCAGCAAGTTCAGTCAACCTTTATGCCGGCGCTTTTGATCACGCGGGCCCATTTGTCGATGTCCTCGCGCATGTACTTGTCGAACTCCTGCGGGTTCATCTTCATGGCCACGGCGCCCTGCTTGGTCCAGAGCTGATTCACGTCGGGCTGGCTCACGATCTTGCTCACCGCGTCGTTGAGCTGCTGGACGATGGCCGGGGGCGTGCCCTTGGGCGCCATCAGGCCGAGCCAGATGGTGGCTTCGTAACCGGGCAGGCCGGCCTCGGCCAGGGTGGGCACATCGGGCAGCACGGCCGAGCGCTGGCGGCCGCTGGTGGCGATGGCGCGCACCTTGCCGGCACGGGCCTGCTCGGCCATGGTGGTGACGGCGTCGAACATCATGTCGACCTGGCCGCCGATGATGTCGGTGCGTGCACCCGAACTGCCGCGGTAGGGGATGTGCACCAGGTAGATGCCGGCCATGCTCTTGAAGAGCTCGCCCGCCATGTGGTACGGCGTGCCATTGCCCGAGGAGGCGTAGTTGTACTTGCCGGGCTTGTCCTTGGCCAGCTGCAGGATGTCCTTCAGGTTCTTGACCGGCAGCGAGGGATGGGCGACCAGCACCAGGTCGGAATAGTTGACCGGCGCCACGGGCACGAAGTCGCGCATGAGCGCGAAGGGCTTGCTGGGAATGAGGGTCTCGTTCACCGTGTGGGTGTTGGACATCATCAGCAGGGTGTAGCCGTCGGCCGGGGCCTTGGCCACCACGTCGGTGCCGATGATGGAGCCGGCCCCGGGCCGGTTGTCGATCACGAAGGGCTGGCCCAACGCGTCGCCCAGGCGCTGGCCGATGAAACGCGCATAGTTGTCGGCCGGGCCACCTGCGGCGAAGGGCACGACGATGCGCACTGATTTGCTGGGGTAGCTCTGGGCCTGGGCCGCGCCGGCTGCCAGCAGCAGCACGGCCAGCAGGCCACGCAGAATGGGGAATCGCATGATGCAGTCTCCTGATAGGTATGCATGCATGCTAGCCGCAGGGTCACAAGACCGCACCCGGGCTATCCCGAACTTGGCTCGCATTGGTCGGGCTAGGCCGAACAAGTCCTCGCCGCGTGCCGCATCCCCTCAGACCATCAGGGGCTCTTCCTGCATGGCCTCGATCTGGTCTTCCAGCATCTGCACCTGGCCCTGCCAGTAGTCGCTGCTGCCGAACCAGGGGAAGTTGATGGGAAAGGTGGGGTCGTCCCAGCGACGTGCGAGCCAGGCGCTGTAGTGGATCAGGCGCAGGGTGCGCAGCGGTTCGATCAGCGCGAGCTCGCGGCGATCAAACTCCCGCATCTGTTCGTAGCCATCGAGCAGGCAGCTGAGCTGGTAGGTGCGCTGGGCGCGGTCACCCGAGAGCAACATCCACAGGTCCTGCACGGCCGGGCCCATGCGTGCGTCGTCCAGGTCCACGAAGTGCGGGCCGGGGCCGACGACAGCGGGCACGTCCACCGGCGTCCACAGCACATTGCCCGAGTGGCAGTCGCCATGCAGGCGCAGGCGGCGGATCTCGCTGGGCGCGCCCGTCAGCACCGGCTGCTGCGCGATCAGGGCCAGCGCCTCTTCGCACTTGCGCTGCCAGCTCGACTGCACGTCCAGCGGAATCATCTCGTGCCGCAGCAGCCAGTCCATGGGCTCGCGCCCGAAGGATGGCAGATCGAGCGCAGGGCGGCTGGCAAAGGGACGCGCCGCGCCGACGACATGCAGGCGGGCAAGGAAACGGCCGATCCACTCCAGCACCTCCTCGTCGTCCAGCTCGGGCGGGCGCCCGCCGCGGCGCGGGCAGACCGAGAACAGGAAGCCGGCATGCCGGTGCAGCGTGCTGCCATTCAGTGTGAGCGGCGCCACCACCGGCACCTCGGCCGCCACCAGTTCAGCGGCAAAGGCGTGTTCCTCAAGAATCTGCGCCTCGCTCCAGCGCGCGGGGCGGTAGAACTTGGCCACCACCGCCTGCCCGTCGTTCAGTTGCACCTGGTAGACCCTGTTCTCGTAGGAGCTCAGGGCCTGCTGGCGACCGTCGCAGGACAGGCCCAGACCCTCCAGCGCATCCATCACCACGTCGGGCGTGAGCTGCTCGAAGGGATGGCGGGCGGCGATTTCAGCTTGGGTCATGCCCCGATTGTCGCCTGCGCGATCCGTAGGCGATGTCGCTGGCGTTTTCCCTAGGCTGGCGCTACAGGGGCATGGCTACACTGGGTCGCATGTCGCCCCTGCTTCCTTTCCACCGCAAGCTCGCGCTCGGCACCGCGGGCGTGGCGCTGGTCGTGGCCACGCTGGCCGGCCTGGCGGCGGGTTTCATCGCCCACGACAAGGCCGAGAACTCGCTGGTGGCCCAGGCCACCGAAGACACGCAGCGGCTGCTGCGCCAGGAGGCCTACCGCCCCGAAGGCGTGCTGGCCACGCGCAATGCGCAGGCCGCGGCGCAGGCGCTGGCTGCCAGTTATTTCGACATTGCGCAGATCTACACCGCCGGCGGCCTGCTGATGGCCGAGCAGTTCAGCGCCGATGGCCGCGCGCTCGACGCCGAGCTGCCGCCGCGCAGCGCGCGCAACTACACCCAACCCTGGTTTGAGCGGCGCTGGCTGCCGGGACGCCGCCCGGTGCTGCTGCTGTTCATCCCGCTGCGCAGCGAGGGCCAGGCACTGGCCGCCTATTTTGAGGGCGCACGCCTGGTGCCCGACTGGCAGCGCGCGCGCATGCTGGCCGACGCGCGCCGCACGGGCCTGCTGACCGCGCTGGCCGTGCTGCTGTGCGGTGCCGCGCTCTACCCGCTGGTGCTGCGCCTGAACCGCGACAGCCAGGGCCGCCAGCGCGAGCTGCTGGAGTCGCACATCGCCATGATGGAGGCGCTGGGCCGCGCCATCGCGCGGCGCGATTCGGACAACGGCATCCACAACTACCGCGTGGCCTGGATCTCGGCCGCGCTGGCCGAGGCCGTGGGCCTGCACGGCACACGCATGCAGGAGCTGATCGTCGGCAGCTTCCTGCACGACGTGGGCAAGATCGGCATCCCCGAGCACATCCTGCTCAAGCCGGGCCCGCTGAGCCACGAGGAAATGCTCATCATGCACACGCACGTGGCCGCGGGCGAGGACATCGTCAGCGGTTCGGGCTGGCTGGCCGGCGGCCAGGCCGTGGTGGCCGGCCACCACGAGAAGTGGGACGGCAGCGGTTACCCGCGCGGCTTGGCAGGCACCGACATCCCGCTGGTGGCGCGCATCTTCGCGATTGCCGACGTGTTCGATGCGCTGTGCTCGCGCCGCCCCTACAAGGAACCGGTGCCCCTTGAAACCGCGCTGGCGGCCCTGCGTGCGGAATCCGGCAAGCATTTCGACCCGCACCTGGTGCAGGTCTTCGACCAGCAGGCCGCCACGGTCTACCGCACGCTGACCGAGGCCGACGAGGAACAGCTGCAGGCCTTGCTCACGCGCATGGTGCGCAAGCACTTCAGCTTGTAAAGTACTTAGAACGGCACGTAACCGTCGTCCTTCACCTTCTCTCCTGGGGCCGCAAGCTGCTCGAAGGGCAAGGTCTGCTTGACGAGGATGACGGTGCAGGGCGCATCCATGGCCACCTTGATGGGCACGGTGGCGATGAAACGCTGGGTCTTCAGGCCGTGCGTGGCCGCCCCCATGACGATCACGCTCACGCGGTTGCCGCGTGCGTAGTCGATCAGCGCCTGCGCCACGTCACCCGACTCCAGCACGTGGCAGGAGGTCTGGTACCCCGCCTGCTCCAGCGGCTGAGCCCACAGCCTGAGCTGTGTCAGGTAGCGCCGGTGCACACTGGTTTCGCTGTCGCGCTCGCTGACCGAACTGGTCGCGCCGGGCGAGATCACCGAGACGCAGGCCAGGCGCGCGCCGGGGCGCGTGCCCAGCGAACGTGCGGCCGCCTCGCGCAGCGAATAGAGCGTGGCGTCGCTCACATCCTGGTGCGGCACGGCCACCAGCACGATGGGCACCTCGGCGATCTGGCGCTCGGGCAGGGGGCTGGGCTGGTAGTGCAGACCGGCAGCGCGCACCCAGCGCTTGAAAAGGAACCAGGCCCCGGCGCCGTGCCGGCGCTCGCCGCGCGCGCTCACGCGCACCTGCTCCGGGTGCTGCAGGTCGAAGGCCAGGTGGGCGGCGGACGGGTAGCGCTGCGCGGCCTCGGGCGCCAGGCAGCGCAACACCACTTCCTGCAGCCAGGCCGGCAGCTCGGTGCGGTAACGGCGCGGCGGCGGCGGCTCCATCCACAGGCGCTGGCGCAGGCCGCCGCTGGTCACAGGCGCGCCGAAGGGCAGTTCACGCGTGAGCAGCTGGTAGAGCATGACGCCGATGGCGAAGACATCGCTGCGCGGGTCGCCGCGCACGCCCACCACCTGCTCGGGGGCCATCCAGGCTGGCGAGCCGACCGCGCGGCGCATCTCCTCGGCCAGCAGGTCGGGGTAATGCGCGTGGCAGGACAGGCCGAAATCCAGCAGCACCACACGGCCGTCGTCGCGCACCAGCACATTGGCGGGCTTGAGGTCCAGGTGCACGGTGTTCTGCTGGTGCAGGCTGTGCACGGCATGGGCCAGAGCCACGCCCAAGGCCACCACATCGTCGACGGGTGTGGGCTCGGGCTGATCCAGCCAGTGGTCCAGGGTGCGGCCGGGCACGTACTCCATGACCAGGTAGGGCAGGCGCTCCAGGTCACCGGCGGCCACGAAACGCGGCACGTGCGGCCCGCTCAAGGCCTGCAGAATCTGGTGCTCGACCTCGAAACTCACGATGTTCTCGGCACCGTCGCCCTCGGCCATGCGCGGCACCTTCATGACCATGGGGAAGCCGGGATCGGCCGCGCCGCTGGCGTAGTGCACGCGGTAGATGTGGGCCATGCTGCCGTAGTGGAGGCAGTCCTCCACCACGAAACCATCCAGTTCGCTGCCAGGCTCCAGCAGTTTCATCGTCCCAGCTCCAGTCGGTCGGCAAAGAAATCGGGCAGGCCGGCGTCGCGGATGGCCTCGGCGGCGGCATGGTGGTCGTAGGCCACGCGGTGGAAGGTCAGCTGCGCCTGCGTGGTGTCGAACACGGCATACATGGCCTTGGGGCTGCCGTCGCGCGGCTGGCCGACCGAGCCGATGGTGGCCAGCCAGTGCCGCCGCGCCGACACCGGCACCGCCACACCGGCCGTGGGCACAAAGGAGATGAGCTTGTCGTCCGCGCCGCGGTAATAGAGCGACTGGCGGTGCACGTGGCCACCAAAGACGTAACGCACGCCCTGCAGCGCGCTGGCGGCCTCCAGGCTGAGGGCCGCCACCTGTGCGTCGTAGACATAACGCCACAGCGCGGGTTCATCGGCCGTGGCGTGCACCAGCAGCACGCGATCGTCCTGCACGGTCATGGGCAGCCCGGCCAGGAAGGCGCGCTGCACGACGTCGAGCTGTTCGTGGGTCCACCAGGCCGTGCTCTCGCCCAGGGTGGTGTTGCCCGGGGGGGGATGGGCCGCCATGTCGTCGTGGTTGCCCTTGAGCACCAGGGCCCCTTCGTCGGCCAGATCCATGACGCGACGCACCACGGGCCCCGGATCGGCGCCATAACCGACCAGGTCACCCAGGAAGGCCAGCCGGTCGGCACCCTGTGCCTGGGCATGTGCCAGGCAGGCCTCCAGGGCCTGGAGGTTGGCATGAAGGTCGGACAACAAGGCCAGTCGCATGCTGGCAGTATGCCTTGCCGGACCGGACTGAACAGGGGGTTTGCACCCGGCTTTTGATGCAAGTCAAGCCGGCATGCGGGTATCACCCGGGGCGACAACCGGGGGTCTGTCGCTAACATGCCAGCAGCGGGAGACTGTTCATGTACGACTACATCATCATCGGCGGCGGCTCGGCCGGCTGCGTTCTGGCGGCGCGACTGTCCGAAGACCCGGGCGTGCAGGTGGCGCTGCTGGAGGCCGGCCCGAGCGACGACAGCGTGCTGATCCACTGCCCGGCCGGCTTGGCCCTGCTGGCCAAGAACGGCCAGGCCAACTGGGGCCTGCAGACCGTGCCCCAGGCCGGCCTGAACGGCCGGCGCGGTTACCAGCCGCGCGGCAAGGTGCTAGGCGGCTCCAGTTCGGTGAACGCCATGATCTACACGCGCGGCCACCCGCGCGACTACGACGACTGGGCCGCGCAGGGCAACCCGGGCTGGGCCTGGTCCGATGTGCTGCCATTTTTCAAGCGTGCCGAACACAACGAACGCGGTGCGGACGATTTCCACGGCAGCGGCGGCCCGCTCAATGTGATGGATCTGCGCAGCCCCAACCGCCACAGCCCGGACTTCGTGCAGGCCGGCGTGGAGGCCGGTTATGCGCACAACCCCGACTTCAACGGCGCCGAACAGGAAGGCGTGGGCCTGTACCAGGTCACGCACAAGAACGGCGAACGCTACAGCGCCGCCAAGGCCTACCTCACACCCCACCGCGCCCGCCCCAACCTGCATGTGCTCACCGGCGCCCACGCCACACGCATCCTGCTCGAAGGAAAGCGTGCCGTAGGGGTGGAGTTCGTCCAGAACGGCAGCAAGCGCGAACTGCGCGCCCAGCGCGAGGTGCTGCTGAGCGCCGGCGCCCTGCTCTCGCCGCAGCTGCTGATGCTCTCGGGCATCGGCCCGGCCGATCAGCTGCGCGAGCACGGCATCACGCTGCGCCACGAATTGCCCGGCGTGGGCCGCAACCTGCAAGACCACGTGGACGTGGTGCTGGTCTATGACGCGCCGCAGCTGACCGAGCTGTTCGGCCTGTCCTTCAAGGGCGCGCTCAACATGGTGCGCGGCATCTTCGAGTGGCGCCGCCAGCGCAGCGGCATGCTGACCACCAACTTCGCCGAGGCCGGTGGTTTCATCCGCAGCCAGGCCAGCGAGCCCATCCCGGATCTACAGCTGCACTTCGTGGTGGGCAAGCTGGTGAACCACGGCCGCACCACGACCACGGGCCACGGTTATTCCTGCCACGTCTGCCTGCTGCGCCCGAAAAGCCGCGGCAGCGTGCGTCTGACCAGCGCCGACCCGCTGGCCGCGCCGCTGATCGACCCGGCCTTCCTCGCCGAGCGCGACGACATGGACCGGCTGATCCGCGGCTTCAAGCTGATGCGCAGCATCCTGTCGCAACCGGCGCTGGCGCGTTTCGGCGCGCGCGAGCTGCCAGACTCGGCGGCGGCGCGCAGCGACGCGCAGATCGAGGACTTCATCCGCAACCACGCCGACACCATCTACCACCCGGTGGGCAGCTGTCGCATGGGGCCGGGGCCGATGGACGTGGTGGACGCGCAGCTGCGCGTGCACGGGCTGCAGGGCCTGCGGGTGGTGGATGCTTCGGTCATGCCCGGCCTGGTGGGGGGCAACACCAACGCACCGGTGATCATGATGGCCGAGAAGGCCGCCGCGCTGATCCGCGCGGCCGGCTGAGGGCCGGTGTCAGGCCTAGCAGAGGTGCTTGTCAGGTAAATTCCGACACGCGAAACCGGCAGATGCCGATTCAAGTTGGCTGACACGGGGCCTAGAGTGATTGCACCACATCCGCAAATGATGTGATGCAAGGAAAACCTGTGAGAACCAACCCTATTTCGCTCAACCCCTTCAGCCTCATGATGGAGCCGGAGATCGTGCTCCAGGCCATGGAGCACTCCAAGTCATTGCGTGCACTGCGCCGCCACAAGCTGCGCCCGCTGGACAAGCCCCTGATCCCCTACGCCGTCAACCCGGTCGACGACGAACTGGACGAAGAGACCATCCCGGGCGAGCTCAGCAGCCACTGAGCCGCCGGCGCGGCCCGCGGTGCTGCTAGCATCGGGCGCATGCATATCCCGTCCTGGCTCCTGCGTTTTCCTGTCGGTCTTTTTGCCATCCCCGTTGGCCTGCTGGCGCTCGGTGGCGCCTGGCGCCGTGCCACGCAATTCGGCTGGGCCTGGGCCCGCGACGTCGGCGACCTGCTGGCTTGGTCCGCCCTGGCCGTCTTGGCTGTCCTGCTGCTGATCTATCTGGCCAAATGCCTGCGGCACCCGCAGACCATCGCCGCCGAGTTCACCCACCCGCTGGCCGGCTCGCTGATGGCGCTGGTGCCGCTGTCCATCCTGCTGTGCATCATCTATTTCGGCACACCCGGCCATGTCGGCTGGCTGCTCCTGCTGCTGGCCACGCTGGCGGTGCAGGGCGTGATTGCCATCCGCATCGTGGCCATCATCACCAACGCCTCCTTGCCCGCCGGTGCGGTCACCCCGGCACTCTATGTACCGCCGGTTGCCGGCGGTTATGTGGGCGGCATGGCCCTGCAGGTGCTGGGTTACCCGGGCTGGGCCGCCCTGCTCCTGGGCATGGGCCTGGTCAGCTGGGCGCTGCTGGAGATCCGCGTGCTCAACCGCCTGTTCGAAGGCGCCATGCCCGAGGCCCTGCGCCCCACCATCGGCCTGGAACTGGCGCCTGCCACAGTGGGCACGCTGACGGTGGCCACGCTGTGGCCGCAGTTGCCGGGTGAGCTGCTCATCATCGGCCTGGGCATCGCAGCCGGGCCGCTGGTGGCGGTCATGGCACGCTACAAGTGGTGGGGGCACCTGCCCTTCGCCATCGGTTTCTGGTCCTTTTCCTTCCCGGTGGCGGCTTTTGCCGCCGTCCTGATCGAGGTGGTCTACCGCGGCGCCTGGCCGCCGGCCGTCGCCGCCTTCGGCCTGGCCCTGGCCTCGGTGGTCATCGCCTTCCTCGCAGGGTCCACGCTGCGCCTGCTGGCCCAGGGCCGGCTCATCCCCACCGCACCGGCACCGGCGGCACCGCGGCCATGAACTTCTGGCCTTCCTGCGGTTACGACCGCCTGCAACGCAATGCGCAGGGCTGGCTGCTCGTCACGCCGGACTACCTGCGTCTTTTCCTCGACCGGCCCGAACTGGCCCTGGTCCCCGAGTCCTGCAAGGCCGAGCGCAAGCTGCATACGGCCCTGCGTGACGACCCGCTGCAGTCGGTCGCACCGGAAACACTGGCCCGTTTCAAGGATGCCGATGCGCGCGACAACTACCAGCTCTTCCTGAACTTCCGCGACGCCCTGATGGCCGCCGGCACGCTGGAGGCCTATTACCTGCAGCTCATGCGCAGCGGCCGCATCACCATCCCCCCGCTGTTCATCGACCTGATCGTGCAGGCCATGCTGCGCGGCCTGCTGGCGGACAACGAGGACGCGCAGCAGCTGCGTGCGGCCGAGCTGCTGTTCCGCCCGCAGCGCCTCACCGTGCAGGAGGGCCAGGTGCTGGCCGCCGACCAGGCCGTGGTGGACCTGTACAGCGAAAACGCCGGCCTGGGCGAGATCGGTCGCCTGCTGATGGAAAACAAGTCCCGGCTGCGCGAGGCCGAGCTGGCCGTGCTCGATGCGTCGAACGCCGCGCGTTACTGGGAACGCAGCGAGCGTTACCACTACCTGCTGGACCTCACGCATGAAGTGCAGCAGGAGCTGAGCCACGGCCTGACCCTGCGCATGACCCGCGCGCGCAGCGGCCTGAAGGCGCTGGCGCGGGTGCTGGAACTCTGGGTGCAACACCTCCTGGGCGTCGAGGTCACGATCGAGCCGCTGGCGCGTGTGGACGATGCGGCCTGGCGCTGGCACATCGGCCTGGACACCGAGGCCACGGCCATCCTCAACGACCTGTACGAAGAGCGCACGGTGGAGCCCGAGCGCATGCAGCGCCTGGTCAGCCTGTTCCGCCTGAGTTTTGCCGACCCGGCCCAGATGCAGGCCGAGCTGGCGGGCAAGCCGGTCTACCTGGGCCTGGCCATGAACGCGCAGGGCCTGCTGCGCCTGAAGCCGCAGAACCTGTTGCTCAACCTGCCGCTGGCCGCCAAGCAGTAGGCCGGGGCCTGCTCACACCCATTTCTCAAGTGCGAACGTGATTAAAACCGCGCCAATCTAGGCGCGCGATGACGCCCAGGCTGGCCGCCTGGGCGAGGAGTGCAACAACGAGTGGCGATTTGAAGTGGTGGACGTCGACAGAAACCGGGTCGACCAGGTACTGGCC
>JAXMMJ010000099.1:0-10904 GCA_034366585.1 Hylemonella sp. | reverse complement strand
CAGCGCCTCCTGCACCCTGGCCTGCACCTGCGCGCGCGGCGGCAGCGCCAGCACGCGCGCGAGGTGGCGCACCGTGCCGGGGTCGATGTGCACGGTGCACTCGGCCACGCGGTGCGCGGCCTTGACCTGCGCGGCGATCTGCTCGGCGATGTAGTGCCCCTCGGACACCGAAAGATGCGTGTCCACCTCGACGTGCATGTCGATCACGGCCCAGTCGCCCATGCGGCGGGTGCGCAGGTTGTGCACATCAAGCACACCGTCGACGGTGCGCGCCGTGCCGTGGATGCGTGCGATCTCCTCGGGGTCGAGCGCATGGTCGGTCAGGCTGTGGAAGGCGTCGACCGAGAAACCCCAGCCCGCCTTGACGATCATGAAACCCACGATCACGGCCGCCACCGCGTCCATGCTGTGGTAACCCAGCAGGTTGGCCGTTATGCCCACCGCCACCACCAGCGACGAGGCGGCATCGGCACGCGCGTGCCAGGCGTTGGCGATCAGCATCGAGCTCTTGAGCCGCTCGCCGATGCGCCGCATGTAGCGGAACAGCCCTTCCTTGGCGACCAGGGTGATCAACGCCGCCACCAGGGCCAGCGGATGCACGGCGTCCAGGTTCTGGCCGTCGTGCAGCTTGACCCCGGCCGTCCACACCATGCCCACACCGGTAGCCAGCAGGATCATGCCGATGGCCAGCGAGGCGGCCGTCTCGAAGCGTGCATGGCCGTAGGGGTGTTCCGCATCGGCCTCGGCGTGCGAATGGCGAGCCGCGAACAGCACCACGCCATCGGCCACCAGGTCGGACAGCGAATGCAGGCCGTCGGCGATCAGGGCCTGCGAGCGCGCAAACACGCCGATCGCCACCTGGGCACTGGCCAGGAACAGGTTGACCCAGACGCTGATCCAGGTCGAACGCTGGGCCTGGCGTTGTTCTTCGTTGCTGCGTGTCATGGCAGGAGGTCCGGGGATGGCGGGAACCTGATGCTAGCAGGCAGGCCGCCTTGGTGGCACCATGAGCGGCATGAAACTCCGTACCCTGGCCTGCCTGTCGCTCGTCCTGCTGTTCACGCTGCCAGCCCAGGCCAGCTCGCAACTCGCGCTGGCCAAGGGTTGTTACAGCTGCCACGGCGAACCGCCGCGCCGCAATGCCCCCGACATGGCCCAGCTGGCGACCGACTACGCACGCTACCGTGGCCAAGCCGACGCCCCGCGCCAGCTGGCCGACAAGCTGCGCGAGGGCGGCCTCTTCGCCCACATCGCCGCGCATGAACGCATCAGCCAGGAAGAATGCGAAGCGCTGATGCGCTGGATCATCGAGGGCGCGAAATAGGCCGAAGCGGCCTAGGCCTGCGCCGCCCGGGCACAGGCCGCGCAGATGCAGGCCTGGCGCTGCGCCGGCGCCGGCACCCGCGCCAGCAGCTCCGGCGTGAACGTCGCCGTGGTGCACCAGCAGGGCGGCTGGGCCTGGCCGGTGGCCCGCGCGATCTCGTTGGCGCAGCCATTGGGCTGGCCGCACAAGGGGCAGCGGCGGGGGTCAATGGCGGCTTGGGGCGTCTCCATGGCCTGCAGTTTAGCCAGTGGCCAAACCGTTGCCCTCGTTTAGACTTCACCGTCCCACCCCTTTCGGATCCACCGTGTCCCTCGCCGCCCGCCCCTCCCACGTGCTGACCCTGCTCCTGCTGGGCCACAGCCTGCTGCACTTCGTGCTGGGCTGGGTGCTGGGCCTGTCGGGCGACGAGGCGCATTACGCGCTCTACGGCGCCAACCTGGCGCTCAGTTATTACGACCACCCGCCCCTGGTGGGCTGGGTCCAGTGGCCGCTGGTGGCGCTGGATGCACCGGAGGGCCTGCTGCGTCTCGTCCCCGAAGCGCTCTGGGTGCTGACGGCACTCTTCATCCATGACACCGCGCGCCGCCTGCACACCCTGCTGGTGCCGGCCGCCGGCAGCGCCGACGCCGCCGGCCTGTGGGCCGTGCTGGCCTACAGCCTGGCGCCGGTGCTGCACATCCTGGGCATCGGCCTGCTGCCGGACACGCTGCTGATGCTGTTCACCGCCGCCATCCTCTGGCAGACCCTGCGCCTGCTGGACGAGAGCGTCGCGCAGCGCCTGCCCGAATGGCTGCTGCTGGGCGCGCTGCTGGGGCTGGCCGGCCTCTCCAAGTACACCGCCATCTTCGCCGCGCTGCCGGTGCTGGCCTGCCTGCTGTCGGCCCATGGCCTGCGCCTGCTCAGGCAAGCCGGCCCGTGGATCGCCCTGCTGCTGGCCGTGGTGCTGGTGCTGCCGGTTTTCGTGTGGAACGCGCAGCACGAGTGGATCTCCTTTGCCTACCAGCTCAAGCACGGCAAGGGCAGCCACTGGCAACTGGGCCAGGTGCTGGTCTTCCTGCTGGCGCAGGCCCTGCTCTATCCGCTGCTGGTCTGGGGCATCTTCGGCCTGCGCCACAAGGTGCTGGGCGGCTTCGAGCTGGACCGTGCCCAGGCCTGGCTGCTGGCCTTCTTCGCCCTGCCCTTCGCGGTGCTGGCCTATCTCTCGGGCGGCGGCTCCAGCCTGCCGCACTGGACGGCGCCGGCCTGGGTGGCCCTGGCGCCCTTTGCGGGCCTGGGCCTGGCCGCGCTGTGGGCGGGCGGGCGGCACACGCTGATCTGGGTGCTGGGCGGCCTGCAGTCCTTTTTCACCGGGGGCATGTACGTGCTCATGCTGCTGGCCGGCCCGCCCTGGATCGCCGGCGAGCCACCCGGCAGCAAGGAGCCGGAGATGCTCAACCCCTTCACCGACTTCTACGGCTGGGACGAGGCCGGCGCGCGCGCGCAGCAACTCGCGCGCGAGCACAACATCGCCCACCTGGCCGTGCAGAACTGGACCCTGGCCAGCCGCTTCGCCTGGTACGCCAGTCCCATGCCGGTGCACGTGCTGGCGCCGGACTTCGACCAGTTCTCGCTGTGGACCGGGCCCCTGCCCCTGGGCGCCAACGCCGTGCTGCTGGACTGGTCGCAGATGGCGCACGCGCTGCCCGTGGGCGAGGGCCTGTTCGAACGCTGCGAGCTGGCCGACACCCTGCCCGTGCAGCATGCCGGGCGCACCATTTCGCATTTCCGCCTGTATCTTTGCGACGTCTGGGCCGGCCGCCCCGCGCCGCGCCGCCAGGACGCCTCCTGAATTTCCATGAACGACGCTGTACCCGACCGCCGCATCGCCCCCTGGCACTGGGCCCTTCCCTTCATCGTGGCCGCGCTGACCGCGCCGCTCTGGCTGGGCTGGTACGAGCCCGGCGTGTTCCGCACGCTCAACCGCGCCTTCATGGTGCTGCCTGACGGCTTCTGGGCCCTGCTCTCGCTCTTCGGCACCGGCTGGGCCATCTATGCCGCCACTGCGCCCGCGCTGTGGCGCGCACCGCGCATCGTCCTGGCCTGGATCTGCGCCGCGCCGCTGGCCGGTGTGCTCACACGCGTAGGCAAGAACCTGGCCGACAACCCGCGCCCGCTGGAAGTGCTGGGCCTGGAAGGCATCCACGTCATCGGCGAGCCGCTGTTCATCGCCGCCATGCCTTCGGGCCATGCCCTCACGGCCTTCGCCGGTGCCGCCGCCATCTATTTCGCCATGGCGCCCCGGCAACGCCTGCGCTGGCTCTGGCTTTTTGTCTTGGCCTTCGGCGTGGCCTGCTCGCGCATCGCCGTGGGCGCGCACTGGCCGGCCGACGTGTCGGTGGGCGCCGCAGCCGGCCTGCTCAGCGGACTGACGGGCGCCTGGCTGGCCGGGCGCATTCCCGAACGCCACCTGCGGCCGCAGGCCTGGCTGATGCGCGGCGTGGCCCTGCTCGGCCTCTACAGCCTTTACGTGCTGTGGACCGACGAGATGGGTTTTGCCATCAATCTGCCCTGGCAGTACGCGCTGGGGGCCTTCCTGGCCGCCTGCCTGGCGCTGTTTGCCGTGCGCAGCCTGCGCACGAACTGAACCCTGAAGGAAACACGCCCATGCTGCTGTATGACCTGGTGAATGCAAAACGCGCCCACTTCAGCCCCAACAGCTGGCGCGTGCGTCTGGCCCTGCTGCACAAGGGCCTGGCTTTCGAAGTGCGCGACGTGCTCTTCGGCGACATCCCCAGCATCCACAGCGGTGGCGACAAGCTCACCATCCCCACCCTGGGCCATGCGGGCCAGCTCGTCACCGACAGCTGGGCCATCGTGCAGCACCTGGACACGACCTTTCCCGACACCCCGCGCCTGATCCCCGACGGCGCCGAGGGCCACGTGCTCAAGTTCTTCCAGTACTGGGCGCAGACCACGGTCCACGGCGGCATTGCGCGCCTGATCCTCAAGGACCTGCACGACAGCCTGGACCCGGCCGACCAGGCCTACTTCCGCGCTTCGCGCGAGAAGATGTACAAGACCACGCTGGAAGACCTGCAGGCCGGCCGCGAGGAGCGCGTCGACGCCTTCCGCAAGTCGCTGCAGCCCCTGCGCCAGGCCCTGGGCCACGGGCCCTACATCTGCGGCGAGCAGCCCGGTTATGCCGACTACCTGGCCTTCGGCGGTTTCATGTGGGCGCGCGTGAGCAGCCCCTTTGCGCTGCTGGCCGAGGACGACGTGGTGCACGCCTGGCGTGAACGTTGCCTGGATCTTTACGCTGGCGCCGCACGCAGGGAAGCGGCGGCCTGACACAATGGGAGCGCCCGGCTGCCCCTGCTGCGTGCCAGACCCTTCGCTCCGATGACTGCGCCCTCTCCCGCCAACACCGCCCCCCCATCCGCCCTGGCCCCGCTGCGCCTGCCGGTGTTCCGCATGCTGTGGGCCACCTGGCTGACCGCCAACGTCTGCATGTGGATGAACGATGTGGCGGCCGCGTGGATGATGACCTCGCTGACCACGACCCCCCTCTGGGTGGCCCTGGTGCAGACCGCCTCCACCCTGCCCGTGTTCCTGCTGGGCCTGCCCAGCGGGGCCATGGCCGACATCCTGGACCGCCGCCGCTATTTCATCCTGACCCAGTTCTGGGTGGCCGGCGTGGCCCTGCTGATGTGCGTGACCATCCTGGCGGGCTGGATGTCGCCGGCCCTGCTGCTGCTGCTAACTTTTGCCAACGGCATCGGCCTGGCCATGCGCTGGCCGGTGTTCGCAGCCATCGTGCCCGAGCTGGTGCCGCGCACGCAGCTGCCGGCGGCCCTGGCCCTCAATGGTGCGGCCATGAACGGCTCGCGCATCATCGGGCCGCTGGTAGCCGGCGCCCTGATCGCCAGCGCCGGCACGCTCTACGTCTTCCTGCTCAATGCCGCGCTCTCGGTGATCGCCGGTTTCACCATCATGCGCTGGCGCCGCGAGCACAAACCCAACCCGCTGGGCCGCGAGAAACTCTTCAGCGCCATGCGGGTGGGTATGCAGTTCGTCGCGCATTCGGCCCGCCTGCGTGTGGTGCTGTTGCGCATCGCCTTGTTCTACAGCCACTGCACGGCGGTGCTGGCCCTGCTGCCGCTGGTGGCGCGCGGCCTGCCTGAGGGCGGCGCCGGCACCTTCACCCTGCTGCTGGCCGCCATGGGCTCGGGCGCTGTCGTCGCCGTGCTCTTCCTGCCGCGCATGCGCCAGGCCATGAACCTCGACCAGCGCGTGGTCTTCGGCACCGTGCTGCAGGCGGCGTCGATGGCCGTGATCGCCTTCACGCCCAATATCTACCTGGCCGTGCCCACCATGTTCCTGGGCGGGGTGGCCTGGATCACGGTGGCCAATTCCCTGAGCGTCTCAGCCCAGATGGCGCTGCCCAACTGGGTGCGCGCCCGGGGCATGTCCATGTACCAGATGGCCCTCATGGGCTCCGGCGCCATCGGCGCCGCCGTCTGGGGCCAGGTGGCGACCTGGAGCAGCGTGCAGACCAGCCTGCTGGTGGCGGCCGTCTCTGCCGTGCTCACCCTGTTCCTGGCCCGCCGCTACTGGGCGGGCCACCATGGCGAGGAAGATCTGACGCCGGCGAGCGAGTACACGCAGCCGGTGGTCAGCACGCCGCCGTCCTCCGGCCACATCCTGGTCACCATCGAATACCGCATCGATCCGGCGCAGGCCGAAGCGTTCAAGGCCGTGCTGGAAGAGAACCGGCACAGCCGCCTGCGCCGCGGCGCGCTCCACTGGGAGCTGCTGCACGACCTGAGCCAGCCGGGGGTCTACGTCGAGCACATCGTCGACGAATCCTGGACCGATCACCTGCGCCGTTTCGAGCGCATGACGGCCGACGACGTCGCGCTGCGCGAGCGCGCGCGGGCGTTTCACATCGGCGACACCCCGCTGGTCGTGAAGCGCTTCGTGATCGAGAGCACGGTGCGCAACTGAAGCAGCCATGAGCGAACTGCTGCCCATGCTGCTGATCTGTGCCGTGGGCCTGGGCGCGGGCGTGCTGGGTGGCGTGATCGGCTTTGGCACCACCATCCTGCTGATGCCGCCGCTGGTGTACTTCTACGGCCCCATGACGGCCGTGCCCGTGATTGCGCTGGTGGCCATCGTGGCCAACCTCGCGCGCGTGGGCCTGTGGTGGCGCAGCATCGACTGGAAACTCTGCGGCGTCTATGCGGCCACCTCCGTGCCCGCCGTGGTGCTGGGCGCCAACACCCTGGTGCAGTTCAACCCGCGCCTGATCGAGCTCATCCTCGGCAGCTTCCTGCTGCTGATGATCCCGGTGCGGCGCTGGCTGCGCCGCATGGAATGGAAACCCCACCTCGGCCACATGGCGCTGGTGGGCGCGGTCATCGGCTACCTCACGGGCATCGTCGCCTCCACCGGTGCGATCAACACCCCCTTCTTCCTGGCCTACGGCCTGGTGAAAGGCGCCTACATCGGCACCGAGGCCGCCAGTTCGCTGGCCGTCTTCCTGGCCAAGGGCGCCACCTTTCACCAGTTGGGCGTGATCGACAGCCGCGCCATCGACCAGGGCCTGCTGATCGGCGTCTTCGTGCTCATCGGCTCCACCCTGTCCAAGCGCCTGGTGCTGCACCTGCCCGAGCATCGTTTCCTGCAACTCATGGAAGCCGTGATGGGGGTGTCGGGGCTGGCCATCCTGTGGATGGCCTGGCCAGGCTAAGGACCGGGCTATCAGGAAGCCTGTTCGATAGCCCCCCCCCGCACACCACAGGCAGACCTGAAGGTTTGAAGCCCCACAGTACCCATACTGGTTTATATTCAGGCCTGATATTTACCTTTGGCACACCCGTACGAAAGTCGGGGTCGCAAAGCCTCCGGTCTAAGCCCACTGGGCACGATAGCGGGGTTGCCTTCAAGACGGTCTGTATCGGGACCGGCTCTTGTCGCAAGCAGAAACGCCACCTGCGCGTTTCTGTGTTTTGCCACCTCCCACTTTTGCCAGCGTGCCAGCCCTTGAATGGAAGCACGCATGGAACACCCGCAAGCAGAGTTCGCCCCCCGTCCGCCGGCCTCCGACGCTGAGACGGCCTGGCGTCACACCCTGGCCGCCATGAGCTCGGTACTGCAGGACTGCTTGCTGGCCCAGCGCGCCACGCCGTCGCACGAGATCGACCGGGCCGAAGAAGCCCTGCGCGAATACACCCGGCGGATACGGCAGCAGAAGCAGCTGACCGAGGCTGCGTTGTGAACCGGTCGGACGCCATCGCAATGCCCCTGCAGGAAAACGGCAGCGCGGTCACCTCGCTGCGCCGCTTGCGCTAAGACAACACCCATCCCCGACATCGCCACCGGAGTACGCCCATGCTGCCCCAGATCAAGACCCTGCTCGGCCACAAGTCCGTAGCCCCGGCCCGACGCGAAGCCCATGCGGAACGCATGCCGGCCGACGAGGGCATGCGCTATCGGCGCGAGATGCTCTACCAGTCCATCCGCGAAAGCATGCTGGCCATGGAAGTGCTCTCCAACATGTACAAGTTCAAGGTGGTGAACGTCGACCAGCAGCACGAGGTCTTCATTGCCATGATCGAAGTCAGCAAGCTGTTCGAAGCCAAGTGGAACGGCACGCGCGCCAGCTTCGCCCAAGCCGAGCAGCGCATGATGACCGGCGCCATGAACCGCGCGGGCGTCACGCTCCAGGGCGTCTTCTGGCGCGTCGACGAATCGGTCGATGCCTTCACCATGCCGGCCCGGGCCGGCGATGGCGCGGAGCAGGCCGGGGTGGCCATGCGCACACGTGAAGTCCCGGGTGATGTCTCCCACGCCCGGGCGCGCCTGGCTCGCCGCAGTGCAGAGGCGACCGCCGCCGGCGGGAAAAACGACATCGGCAGCACGCAGTACGGGCAACTCTAGGATCGTCGCGTTCAAAGGCTGGACACCGGGTCAAGCCAAGGGCTCAAGGCAGCGTTCGCCGCTCGGGAGTCGCGCCTGTCCTCTTGTCAGATCGCAGGACGCCAAGATACATCTACACGCAGACCACCAAGACTTTGCGATCTGGAAACGCTCAGCGTTCCCTGCGACAACTGAACAATCTTCTTGATGATCGACCAGCCAAGACCACTGCCGACTGCGGAATCTCTGTTCCCCCGGAAGAATCTCGTCCCGAGCTTCTCTTGTTCCGAAGCCGTCAGACTTGGCCCGCTGTCCTCAACCGTGAGCACGACATGGTTGTCATCGCGCCGAACTTCGATGACTATGGTCGCACCGGATCCAGCATATTTGACTGCATTGTCCAGAAGATTGCGTATGAGGCTTGCAAGCAGTTCAGAGCGAAGATGGATCGCCAGTCCAGTCTCATCTTTTGGGCGATTGAAAATCAGCGTCTGCTGTTTTTGAAAGGTCTGATTTGCGATGTCTGCAGCCACACTCTCGGCGGCAAGCAGCACATCGGTAGTCCACGAAATCTCATAACCCTCCTCGTCATCCAAACGCGCCATCTCCAACAGCTGATCTACGAGCCTTACCGTTCGAAATACGCTTTTATGAAGTGTTTGTATCGTATGCAAATTTGGATGGCTTGGGCCAAGCTCTGCCGTGAGCACCTCCAGATGTATTTTCAGCGCCGCAATTGGTGTTCTCAGTTCGTGTGCGACATCGGCTGTGAACTGCTTTTCGTGTTCGATCTTCTTGTTGAGCCTCTTCAAAAGCGCATTGAGTTCATCTACCAGCGGTTTGATTTCGGCGGGGGTATCCAGGAACTCAATCGACAAGCCCGGACTGGCTTGCTTTTTGGATATGGCCTCCTTCAGATTCCTTATGGGGGAGAAGCCGCTCCTTATCGCCCACCAACTGCCGCCCAAAAGAATGGGGAGCGCCAGCGCAATCGGCCAAAGAACGCTGCGAAGGATCGTGTAGAGAATGTCTTGTCTTGCGCCACTCTCCTCACCAACAAACACCTGAATATTCCCATCAACACGATAGATGCCAAACACTCGCCAGAAAACACCGGGCTGGAGTTCTATCGTACTAAATCCACTCCCGATTTTTGACATGGGCGCATGCGATGCATTCACAGAATGAACCGTCAGACTATTTTCTTTAAACACCTGGAATGCCACTTTGGGGGCATATCGGTGCAAGGATGGAGCATCAATTTCATGCGTTGAAGCCGCTTGGGACGCGCCTGCCAGCAGCAGCGAGGCCGTCTGAGACAAGTGGCTGTCCAGCAACTCGTCCAATTCGTGCCTGGTGTCATAAAGCGTCAGCATCGCGGCTGCGCCCCATACATACATCGACAGAACCACAATGATGAAGATAAGTCTCGTCTGTAATGAATCAAGAAACTTCACGCTCAACCCTTCTTGATGATGTAGCCGACGCCACGTACCGTTCCGATGAAATCGCCCCCTAGCTTTTTCCTCAGGTTATGGATATGTACATCCAGAGAATTGCTCTCCCTGTCCTCTACCCATTTGTCCAAGGCTGACCGCATGGTTTCCCTCGCAACCACCTTGCCATAGGCTTTGGCAAGCAGCAGCAGCAGATCAAACTCCTTTGTTGTCAGATCGACAGGTGTCTCGCCAACCGTTGCGCATCTGCCACCAATGTCTATCGTTATTTCACCGGCCTGAATGACATCTTGATTCTGCCTGGCGCCTCTACGCGTGATGGCTTGCAGCCTTGCCACCAGCTCGTCCAGCTCAATGGGCTTTAGTACATAGTCATCCGCCCCGAGATTCAGCACCCTGACCTTTTCTCGCACGGCATCTCGGGCCGACAGAACCAGAACTGGAAGCTCCGCGTCCCCCACTCTCAGGTCCCGAATGATTGATGAGCCATCCAGATCCGGAAGACCAAGGTCAAGGATACAGGCTCCAAATCTTGTATTGGATGCCGCCCAAATGGCTCCGCGCCCCGTTACCTCCCAAACCACGCGATATCCCCTGAACTCCAAGGCTGCCTTCAATCCAAGTCCGAGATCTTGGTCATCTTCAACCAATAGCAAAGTCGAATTCATTTTTTTCTAGCGGGCTTTGGGCTGATACTGAGCCATCACAATGATGATCTGCAAAAGTCAACCGGTGAAATTCTCGTCATATCTGTGGCGTGCTCAGTAGCGGCTCAGGATGTTGACGCCTATGCCAATATCTGGACTTGATGCTGTGAATCCCTTCATCAAGTATGGCTGGACTCGCAGCGTAGGGCTCACCCTGCGGATTGCAAAGAACGATATCTCTTGCAAACTGCTCCTACTCTCAAGTAGTTTTTCTCGGTAGTCAAAGCTGGCCCCTATCGATGACTTTTCGTCCCATCCTGTCGTTATCCCGGCACTTGCATAAATGGGGTTTCTGTACTCAATTGTCTGCCCTCCAATCTGGGGCTTGCCCTTGTACGTCCAGCCGACTGTTCCAAACAAGCCCATTTTTCCCATTGTCTTGTAAGAATCCAGCTGCAGTGAAAGATCATGTTTTCCCGTGGAAAGGCATTTGTCAACATCTCCGGTTGCGAACTTGATCTTTACTCCGGCATCCAATTGAAGCGTTGCCTGATCCCAGACATGCTTCATCAGGGATAC